>CAYUVW010000012.1:0-45964 GCA_964448405.1 uncultured Candidatus Peribacteria bacterium
TCCCAGTGCTGACTTTGCAAAAATGAAAAGAAGAAACTAGCCACTCTCTCAGCAGCATCAGTCGCATTTCCTTGCCTTCCATCCGCCTATCCATACAATCGCCGTCCCTATCAGCTCCTTTGCATCACGAAGCGAACCGGCCAGGACGGCCGATGGATCACCAACAACCCAAGGAAACAACTGATCGAATGGACCACGAACTCTGCCTGTTCCTGCTGCTACTCGCGGCAGCGTGCTTCCTGTTCTCTCTCGCGTGCATGGTGGCGCAAGCCGTCTACGCGAACCTGGCCTACCGCACTGTGCGCATCCTGCGTGACCGCTGGATCGCGAACGTCTCCTTCGGACTCGATGGTAGCAAGACCGTCAACGTGCTCTCCGCCGGCCCGGACGACTTCCGGAATGCGAAGCGGCATGTCTGGTGGACGCGGCACTACGGCCGCACGGCCCTGCTGTTCGGCAGCTGCGTGCGGCTGACTCGCCGTGCCGCCTACTGGTTCTTCCTCGCCGCCTTGCTGTGCTTCTGATTTCTTGCTGATAGGGACGGCCGCAACATGATGTTGCGGCCAGCTTCGACGTGTCAGTCTTTTTTGAACCGGATCACGATCGGCTTTCCATCCACTTCCACGTGGTTCGGCTCGCCGTCGTTCTTGCCGAGCTTGGCGCGTGTTTCTTCCAACACCAAAGCTTCGTGCGCTTTCAGAATGTCGTCGGCACCTTCCACGCTCAGCGTTACGGTATCGGTGAATTCCAGTCCGGCATCTTTGCGCAATTGTTGAATGGCGCGTACCAAATCGCGAGCCATGCCTTCCAGCTTCAGTTCTTCCGAAACGACCGTGTCCAAACTCACCACAATGCCTTGGTCGGCGGCGACGGACTGACCTTCTTTGCCGACGTACACGATCTTCGCTTCGTCGTAGGTCAGTTCCTCGCCCAGAATGTGCACCTTGCCGTCTTTTTCCTCGAACTCGCCGGACTTACCGGCCTTAATGACCTGCTGCACTTTGCCGCCCAAACGCGGACCGACTTTGCGTGCATCCACCTGCGCCAAGCGCGTAGCAAGGCCCTTGGCATCTTTGATTTCCGTCACCTGCTTCACATTCAGCTCTTCTTGAATGATGTCTTTCACCGTGCCGGCCGTATCCGACGGCGGCAGTACGAACGTCACCGAGTGCAGGGGGGTGCGAACGCCGATCTTGGCGTCGCTGCGCAGGCGCAAACCCAAACGTGTAACGGTCTGCGTGTTGTCCATGAGCGCCAAAATGTTCAGCTCCTCCGGCGTCAGCTCGCGTGAATCCGGCCAATTCGTGAAATGAATGCTGCCATGGTCTTCTTCCACCAGGTTCAAGTAAATCGCCTCGGTGATGAACGGGCAGAACGGTGCCAACAGCTGGCAGTTGGCCAGCAGCACGCGGTACAGCGTATCCAACGCAGCCTCGGCTGCTCCACCGTCTTTGCCGGCGAAACGGCGACGGCTGAGGCGTACATACCAGTTCGTCAGGTCGTCGATGGAATTGGTGAGTTCGGCGCAGGTGGCCGAAAGATCGTAGGCGTTCAATTCGTCGGTCATGCGGTTCACCAAGGCCTGCGTTTTGGCGACGATCCACTTATCCAACATGTCATCGGACTTGGCGTTCATCAGCGAGAAGTCGATGCTCGGTTTCCAATTCGAGCCGTTGGCGTACGTGACCAGCAGGCGGTAGGCGTTCCACAGCGGCAGCAGCACGTTGCGCAGTACGTCTTCCACGATTTTCTCGGAGAAGCGCAGGTCCTCGCCACGCACGGCGGGGGAGCTCATGAGCGCGAAGCGCACGGCGTCGGCGCCATGACGACTGACGACTTCGGTCGGCTCCGGATAGTTCTTCAGGCGCTTGCTCATTTTTTTGCCGTCTTCGGCCAACACGATGCCGTTGACAATGCAGTGCTTGAACGCCGGACTGTCGAACAATGCCGACGACAACACGGTGAGGGTGTAGAACCAACCGCGGGTTTGGTCCAAGCCTTCGGCAATGAAGTCAGCCGGAAAGTTGGCGGGCAGCGCTCCTTTCTTGCCGTCGCCGCGTTGGAACGGGAAATGTTCCTGGGCGTACGGCATGGAGCCGCTTTCGAACCAGCAATCCAGCACTTCCGGAATGCGGCGCATGCTCGGCTTTACGCTGAAGTCGTAGTGCACCGTGTTCGGAATGGCCAGCTTCACCACTTCTTCGTATGGTGCGCGATTCACCACCGCATGCATGGCGCGAATGGTGCCGCCGTGGGCCACCACCAACACGCGCTTGCCGGCGAACTCCTTCAACAGTTTGTCGCAGGCGCGCTGCGTGCGCTGCGTGAACATCTGCAAGCTTTCGCCATCGGTCGGCGTGACGTGGTGGAAGGTAATGCTTTCGGCACCGTCGATGCTGTTGGGGTGATCTTTCAGCACCTGTGCAATCGGCAGGCCGCTCCACGTTCCCATCAGGCGCTCATTCAGTTCCGACCATTGTCCAACGAACGGTATGCCCAACTTCTGACTGAGAATTTCCGCCGTTTCCTTGGCACGCTTCAGCGACGAGGAAATCACCACGTCGTACTTTTCGCCCTTGGCCAAGCCTTCGGCTGCCTTTAGCGCCTGTTTTTTACCGGTGGCGTTCAGTCCGATGTCGGCATCGCCGCCTTGCAGCTTGGCTTCTTTGTTCCAGTCGGTTTCGCCGTGGCGGACCAGCGTCATGTGCACCACCGGATCCACCGTCTTCTTGGTGCGCTTGGTCGTTGGTGTGGCTACGTCCCACACCAGCTCATCCACGGTTTCTTTGTGCAGGTCCATTTGCATGCCTTCCACGAAGTCCCAGTAAAAGGTGCGGCAGCGCGCCAAGTCGGGGTAGGGCTGATGCACGATTTTATGCTTGTTCTCACCCGTGATGATATGCGTGAAGTTCATCACCAGGTCGGCATGCGTGACCACAACCAGCGTTTCGCCTTTGTGCTTGGGCAGAATTTCGTCGAAGAACGAGCGGCAGCGAGCCTCGCTGGATTCCCAGGTTTCCATACCCGGGAAATGGAACACGCTTTCCACTTGGTCGGTGGCCAGCTTGTGCGCCCGACGTTCGCGCACGAATGTCAGATCGTCGAAATCAATATGCTTTCCTTCGTACTCCCCAAAATTCAGCTCGCGCAGACGCTCATCCACTTTCACTTCCAGTCCCAACGCGTCGGCCACCGCCTGCGCGGTCTGCCGCGTTCGATTCAGCGGCGAGCAGTACACCACCGTGGCGGGTGCTCCACGCTTGATGCTGGCTGCAATTTCCTTGCCCAACTCCTTGGCTTGTTTCAGTCCGGTAGGGGTCAGGTCAGTGCCGGGCAGGTTCCCTTGGTAAATTTTTTCCACGTTGCCGCGGCTTTCGGCATGGCGCGCCACGATGATTTTGCTGAAACGGCCGGGAACTTTGGCCATGAGTTCATCGCGTGAGCCGATGACTTCCACTTTGCCGGAGGCGTTGTCGCGCCAAATCGGCAGCGGCGTTCCCCAGTAGCGGTTGCGCGAAATCGCCCAGTCGCGGGCGTTCTCCAGCCACTTACCGAAACGTCCGTCGCGGATGTTGCCGGGAACCCAGTGTGTCTGCGCGTTGGCGGCCAGCATCTTCTGTTTCACCTTCTCCACGGCCACGTACCACGAGCCCGTTACGAACGGCAGCAACGGCGTGTCGCAACGCCAGCAATGCGGATAGCTGTGGCGAATGGTGTACGAGCTGAATGCGCGGCCGCGCTTCTTTAAGTTCTCAATGATTTTCTTATCCGTGGACATGGGGTCGTCGCCTTCGGGCTTGGCATTCAGGCCCACGAAATCCGTCACAGCTTCTATGAACGTGCCGTCCACGTGCAGGTGCGGCAAGATATCGGCTTTCTCGGTCTGTGCCACGGCGTAGCTGTCTTCGCCGGTACACGACGTAAGGTGCACGATACCGGTGCCTTCGGCGTCGCTGACTTCCACCGCGTCATTCAGAATCACCTTGAACACGCGCTCGCCGTAGGTCTCGGACTTGGCGCTCTTCTTGGTCGACGCAATCACGGTATCTACAAAGTACGGAAACAGCGGCTCATAGCGCTTGCCCACCAAATCTTGTGCCGCGACTGTGCCGACGATTTCGTGCTCCTTCCCTTTAAAGACTTTCTCCACCAGCTTGGTCGCCAGGATGTATGTTTTGTCTCCGCATTTCACGCGCGAATAGTCCACGTTGGGTCCGACTGCCAGCCAGAAGTTTCCCGGCAGCGACCACGGCGTTGTCGTCCAGGCCATAAGGTGCGTGCTTGGGTCGTCCTTCAAGGGGAACGTCATGATCACCGACTGGTCGTCGCGGTCCTTGTACCCCTGCGACACCTCGAAGTTGGAGAGCGGCGTGGCGCAGCGTGGACACACGTGCATGGCTTTATAGCCCTCGTAGATCAGCTCCTGTTCGTACAAACTCTTAAAGACCCACCAGATGCTCTCCATATAGTCGGGGTCCATGGTGCGGTAATCCCAGTCCATGTCCACCCAGCGGCCGAGCCGCTCCACGGTGCGGCGCCAGTCGTCGGTGTAGCGCAGCACCGAACTGCGACACATGCTGTTGAACGCTTTGGTGCCGATTGCCTCAATGTCCTTCTTGGAGCGCAGGTTCTTTTCCTTCTCCACCAGGTTTTCCACCGGCAAGCCGTGACAGTCCCAACCGAAGCGACGGCGAACGTTCTTGCCGCGCATGGTCTGGTAGCGGGGGATGACGTCCTTAATTGTTCCGGCCAGCAGGTGACCGTAGTGCGGCAGTCCGGTGGCGAACGGCGGTCCATCGTAGAAACTGAACGAGTCGCCGTTTTCACGGCGCTTTATGGAGCGCTTGAATGTGTCTTCTTCGCGCCAGTACTTCAGAATTCCTTCCTCCAGTGACGGGAATGACTGCTTTGGATCAACAGCATCGAACATACGTTCAGTGTAGACGAAGACTGCAGTACCGTGAAACACTTCAGGGGCCAGCAGCCGCGCTTTGCGCTCAACTTGACGAAACTGACAATAGTAAGTAAAGTTTACTTTCCCCTATGTCATCAGAGATATTCTCCACCATCCCGTCGCTCAGCACGATCGATGAAGTGCAAATGGCGCAGTTGACCATGCAGGAGTCCTTTACCGTTGAAGGACAAGCGAAAAAGGCGCGCATGATCGAAGAGGGAATCCGTCATCGATACGAGCTGGAGCGCCAGAAGGCACTCAGAACATTGAATATCGGCGACTATCCCAATCGCGGTGATTTGGAGCGTGCTCTGGATAACCTGGTGCAGCCGATTAAATTCAAACACATCGACTTGGGAGACGGTCGCTTCGTGTTGATTGTTGAAAAGGGGACAGATCATTTCATGCCCGATACCGCAACACACGAAGATGGCCCCACACGCGAGCGTCCGCTGTACAGCGTCATGGTGCCGGCGCATTACGATACCGTTCCGGGCGAAAACCTGTCTCTCGATCGCCATGGAGACAAGTGGTCCGGACTTGGCGTGTACGACATGGGAGCTGCCGTTTTGAACGGTATGGCGCTTTCCGTAGAAACGAAAGTTCCAGAGGGCATGAAGGTGTATTGGGTCTTTACGCCGGATGAAGAAATGACGTCGCGTGGTGCGCGCTTGTTGATTGAAAAATGGGATCGATTCCGCGAAATAGATTGCGTGCTTTCTTCCGAAATCGGCCCACTGGATCCCATGCGAGACGGCGAGCGGCACATGCGCGTTATTGCGGCCCGTTCCGGTCGCCACAAGTTCGTCGGCAATATCACTATTAGTCCCAACTCCCAAGGACACGGGGCGCTTGGCAATATTCCAAATGCATCGGATGCCGTCATTGAGCTGTTCATGCGTATGCGCGACAGGTTCTATTCCGGCTACTCCGATCCAAAAGCACTACATCTGCCACACGAGCCACGCCTGCAGAAGGATCATGACGCACTGGGGAGCGAGCAATTCGAAACCGGCGTTCTACAAACGGTAAAACGTCCAGGGTATTTTCCGCCGCATGCCGCAACGTTCGATTTTGCCATTAAGACGGTGCCGCCCTCCAAAATTGCCGAAATGGAAGCGGTGATTAAACGCATTGCCAAAGGCATTGCCAAGCGTGGCCAATGGGATATGTATGGCATTCAATGGGACATTGAAACAAATCCGCATGCGGCATCGTATGCGCCGTACAGCATGCCGACGGGTCACCGTATTCTTGGCATTACGTCGGAAATTATCCAACGCGTGTCCGGTGTTGCTCCCAAATTCGTCGGTGCACCGTCCGTTGCCGATGAGTGTGATTACGCTGCCGCCATGCTTGCATTGCGTCACATCGACAGCTTCGAGGGTACCGATATCGGTATCTCGAATCTCCCCATTAACGGGGACCTTGCGCATCATCCGGGTGAGTGGGTTTCGCGTTCCGACACTGCTCGCGTACGGCATGTCGTCAAGTTGCTTTTAGAGCGTCCAGAAGGTCTTTCTCGCATGTTTGCAGGGCAAAATCTTCCCAAGAATTGAAAAATCCGTATAATCTAACTCTCAAGAATTTATGGTTCGCACCACAATGACTCTCGATGAGCATCGCAGCAGGATCGGCGCAGATGATGACGCAGCGAGTGCCTTGAACGGAGCGCCGCTGAAAACGGCTGACGATGGCGGCAGCGATGTGTTGCGGAAAGAGGTCGATGAAAGTAACGCGGAGTATGCATTGTTGGCGAAAAGGGCATTTATCAATAGATTAAGGCCCCATCTTGTTGGTCTTATTGAGAGTAATAGAACTGCTCTTCAGGTGACTCTTCTCTTACAGCGAAGCAGGGGTGACGTCCCTGCGGCAGCCAAAATGGTCTTGGAAGAAAATGGATTGCCGAAAACCATGCATGAAATGGCCGTGCAAATTTCCCGTGAAGGTCGAGGTGTTTCCTTGAATTTTGCACCATACATTCAACAGGTACTTGCTGAGGTTGAGCAGCACTTGCAGATTCCGTCGGCCGATGCAGCTGAAACGATAGTGGATGAAGACGGGCCTGGGGAAAAAATGGCGGGGTAGGGAATCAAAAAGCGTATCAAGAAATATTTGTATTTTTTTGCAAATTCGGTATAGTTTGGCGCCATTTCTCACCTACACTTATCTTTCCATGGGAAAGAGACGCCTGGACATCGCCGATCTTGTTGCGCAGTCGCTTGCACGACCGGAGCTGGGTGATGCTGTGATTGCCCTGGAGTCGGCTGAGCGAGCAGAGCAAGAGACAATTGCTTTGTTGAAGCGCATCGTGCGTGGGGCGCGGTTGGGTGTGGAGGATATTGCCATTGAAGACGTGTTGGATCCGGATCGTGGGCCTGAGCTGGACGCATGGCATAACCACCCCGGGGTGAACAGCGGTCCGCGGGCAGTTGCAGTCGCACTTGCCAGAAATCATGCGCTTGCAACGCAGTTTGCCGAAAGCGTGAATAAGTCCGGTGCGTTTTATCAGCAGTATGTCGATGAAACCCGCCCTCGCATTGCAGACGGCATGCACACCCGTACCGATGGCGGCGGCTGGAAAGTGTTCGTTGGCAGCGGTCGCATCCGTTCTACGGAGGAGCCCTACGACCTGGGCCCCAGAAACAATGCCGCCCATGGTGACTTCTTATTCCCGCCGGACACCACTCTTGAAGAACCGGTGGTCCCCGTTCCGACCGGCAAGCACGATGTTGTCTTCCCTTCCAGCAAACATATTTTGGAGGAAATTCTGCACGACCCCGCTTGCGCATTCCTTATTGCCGACATCTGCGCCTACCCGCATGCGCGCGGCGCGGGCATTGCTTCCAAGGTGGAGGATCGGGCGTTTCAACTCGCTCAACAACTGAACACGGGAACCGCCAGTCGAGCGCACAAGTTGAAGTACGCGGTCTCTGCCATGGCCAACGTCGTTTCGGTGGAAAATGAAGCCGGCGAAGTGGTGTGGACGTTCAATCCTCCCGCGTTGAATCTTATCAGCTTGGTCATGCACACACGCCGCAGCGCCCGTCCGGGATTCATTATCGGCGAACAGCGTCATCAAAAAATTGCCGATGTAGCGGTGGAAGGGAAGAAATACGTCATTAAAGGAGATTGGGTGTTGGCTGCGCAGCGATTAGATACCACGCCGAATGCAGTCTCTGCTTCTGTGCCAGATACCGTTTTGGGTATGGGCGATAAGGACAATGCGCCTGTCGTGTAAGTGGATGCACCTACTCTCTAGGAGTGTTCTTGCGTGCGTGCGTATGCCCACAAGAAGAACAGCATGAACGGAACGGCGGCGAAAGCCAGCGGCGAAAGCGTTAAGGCAACTTCGCCGATCAGCGTGACGAAGAACACCAGCGGCAACAGTCGATCCAGCAGCTTTTCATCGGTGCGGCGCATGCATTCGAAGAACAGCACGTACGGCAGGAAGGTAAAGAACAAGGTGAAGCAAACGACGGTCGCCAGCGTCTGGGGGCCGAGCAGCCAGAATGTGGATTTACTGATGGGAATGAGCAACAGTGCGAATGGGAGTGCGATGACCGACAGCCACAAAACGAATGCCGGATAGCGTGCGTGAATGCGTGCTTCTTGTTGTTGGTAGCGCTTGCTGAATTCACTGTACGCGGCGAAGCCGATGGAGCTTCCTGCGGCGGCCAACACGCTGAACGGCGTATAGCCCTGAAGCAGCATAAGCACTGCCAACGCTCCGACGAGTCCCACAATCATGAAGACCGCCATGCTGGACGGGCCAGGTCCTTTGTACTGTTTCCAGGCGGCACCCACTGCAAGTCCGCCGATAATGAACACGATGTATTGCGTGGCGGGAATCTGTGCCAACGTGACATACGACAGCACGGCCGTGAGGAATACCATGATTCCGGAGGTCACCAGCGACGGCTGCAACGGCCAGAGTGCCTTGTAGGGCAGTCGGGTGATGATGCGGTGCAAGGAATACGTCGTTACCGCAGCGACGAAGAAGACCAGGAAGCGAATGATGGTCAGGTCCGCGGCTTTCACCGAATTGCTTAGGAGCACGTGTGCAAACACCGGGTCCAGACCCCACAGCACGATCACCGTGCCGATGAGCGCAAGATGCCTGAATGTTTGCAAGTTCACCCCCACTTTTTTTGCTCCCGCGAGCGTAAGTTCCCTGCGGAAGGACACGAGTTGTTCGGGTGTCAGGCGCGCGCGCAGCGTCACTCTGGCGACTCCTTGGTTGTCGCGCTTGTAGCGGATTTCCTCCAAATACGGCCCGTATTTTCGGTGGCTGTGGTTCACGTGATCCATGGTTTGCATGTCGGCCATGTCCACGACGTACCGAATGACACATGGCTTTGCGTCCGTGCTGGCGTGAGCCCTGTTTTCAAACAACGCGCTGTAGACATCGGTGGCCTCCAGTCGACCTTCACCGATGGCGATGTATACCTCATGTAAAGAGGCTTGGCCGATTGTCGCCAGCTTGCGGCGCAGCAGTGACTCATCGAATTCCTCGATGAATCCGCGCTTCCGCTCGGTCATGGCTTGTTGCAGCAGACGCTTGCCGACCTCTATTTTTTGGTCCTCCGATTGTCGCATAAGGGCGTCGCGAATATGCGCTGCCGACAAGTGCGTGTTCACCGCTTGCAGCCACTCACGTTGGACGGTCATTTGGTCGCTGAACGTGGCGTCCAGCGATGCGGCATTCGTAAGCGGCGAAGAGAACAGCGCGTCTTTTCCATTGATGCGCACCGACCGCAACCGCATGACGCGGTCCGGGAACAAGTGGAAAATACCGTCCAGCGCGGTGGCGGCATTGGGCAACTGCACGCTTTCATCGCCCGGTCCGTAGACAATAATCGACTCGCCGAGAATCTCGCTTTTCAGGCTTTCCCAAAAGACGTCACTGCTGCCCTGCGTGCTATCCGTCAGCGGCGAAATGCGCTGCGTCCACGACAGCAGCTCCACCACGCCGGATTTCTGTTTGAAGCAGAGCGTCGTCACGCCGCGACGAGCGTATTCGTGCATGCTCTGCGTTCGAATTTTACAGCGCACACGTGTGCCGCCCGGAAGAATGACGGTCGTATGGATGCCGCGGTAGCCGTTCACCGACGGCGCATTGATAAAGTCCTCGAAGGACAGCGTGACGCGCGGCCACGTGCTGTGTAAGACGCCAAGCGCTTCATAGCAGTGCTGCACGTCCGGGCAGACGAACACCGCCACGACGTCGGTGACGCCCGTGGCAATGGTACGCGCCGAATCCACGTTCGCACGCAATTGATCCCATGTTTTTTGCTCGAAAATGATTTCCACGTTCTTGGAAAAGAACGGGTTATTGGTCTGAATATAGCGCCGTACGTCCACAATCGTCCGTTGGCCCTGTTGCTCGTTTTCCAGGCGGGCGGCAACGAGTTGCGGGTAATGCTGCGGCTCCAGAACCGCCAAACAGAGCGCCTCCAGCTCGTCGCGCAGATCCTGCATGCACAGACGGTCGGCAATGCGCACGTAGACTTCCAGCGTTTCGTTGGCCAGTGCGATTTTTCGGTGTTCCGGCAAGAATTCCACCGTTTGCATGTTGTGCAGACGGTCGTAGAGCTTAATCACCATAATGCGCACGTCGGCTTGCATCAGGCGGAAAATTTTTCGCAGACTCTCCATTTGCTCGTTCAACTGCGGCGAGTGCAATTCACTGGCGCTCAATTTCGTCAGGCCGTCGATCAATTCGGCAACCGAGCCGCCGAACTTGGCGTCGATTTCGGGCAACGTGAGCGGAGTGTCTTCCACCGTGTCGTGCAATAACGAGGCGATTACCGTATCGGCATCGGCTTGCAGGTCGGCAAGCATGTCGGCCACTGCAATGGGATGGTTGTAGTACGGTTCACCGGACTTTCGCTTTTGCCCGGCGTGCATGGCGGCGCCGAGTGCGAAGGCCTGTTCGATCCGACCAAGATCCTTGGCCGAAAGGTGCTTCAGATGAGAGCGAAATTCGTTCCACTGCATGGATACTCCAGTATACCGGATTTTGGGGTCGAAAAACCAGGGATTCAGCGAGCCAAAGCCATGAGGATGTAGTGCTGCACGTTCGAGAAAATCTCGGTCTTCGGATTCAGTTTGGCGACCTCGTCGTGCGTAAACCATCGCATATCGGCGCTTTCGTCGGGCGCCATGCGCGTCACCTGCGTTTCGTCCAACGGTTTGGCGATAAACAGAAAATCCATATGTTCGTGTGCCGGTTCGCCGCGTTCGGGCGAAGCAGGAATATATTCCAGCAACATCGCGATGGGTTTTTGCAGCATGCGGCCTTCCGTTGCGTCGCCTGCGAAAAGATCGGGCTGCGCCTCACCGATGATTTCCACGTCCAGGCCAGTCTCCTCTTTGCACTCACGTCGTGCGGCGGCCTCGGGGGTTTCGTTGGCATCAATGTGCCCTCCCGCCGGCATCCAGCGTTGCAGGCGCTTGTGCCACAGCAGCAGGGTGCGCTTCTTGGAGTCGATGATGAACGCGGTGGCGGTGAAGTGGCGAATCACGAGCTTGTAGCTTGTAGGAAATAGCTGGTAGGGTGCCTACACGCTACCAGCTAACAGCGTTTTCCTCACTATGGTTCTCATCAACGACAACTCCACCGTCCTGAAGATCG
This sequence comes from uncultured Candidatus Peribacteria bacterium, assembly GCA_964448405.1. Taxonomy (GTDB): domain Bacteria; phylum Patescibacteriota; class Gracilibacteria; order Peribacterales; family Peribacteraceae; genus DAORHV01. The sequence goes on from CAYUVW010000012.1 coordinate 11,592, forward strand.
GCGACCCCATGCCCAAGTTCTCTTTGCCGGCCACCGACGGCATGACGGTCGATTCGAAGATGATTAAAGATCCGGTACTTGCCGTCGTGTTCACCTGCAATCACTGTCCGTATGCCATTGCCTACGAAGATCGTTTGGTTGCACTGGCAAATCACTTCGACCCGGAAGGCGTGCAATTCGTGCTCATTAGCAGCAACGACGCCGAGGACTACCCCGACGACTCTTTCGATGCGATGAAAGACAAGCATAAAGAAAAAGCGTATCCGTTTCCGTACTGTTACGACGAAACGCAGAAGGTCGCCAAAGCGTTCGGCGCACTCTGCACGCCGCACTGTTTCGTGTTCAACCAGCAGCGCGTCCTGAAGTACAAAGGTCGTATCGACGACAGTTGGAAAGATCCGTCTGCCGTGACCGAGCACAATCTGCGCGATGCCCTGGCCGCATTGGTGAAAGGCGATGAGCCGCCGGCACATGAAGTGAATGCCATCGGGTGTTCGATCAAGTGGAAGTAAGGGGCTTCGCAGCCGGGACGTCGCGTCCCGGTCGGCGACACGATGTCGCCGCTGCGGAGCTACTGTGAAACTTCCTCCTCCGGCTGTATTTGCAGCAACAAAATCTCCGGCGGTGCAAAGAGTCGCACGCGAGGACCCGATTCACCGATGCCGCGGCTGATTGCTAGCGTCGTCTTTTTCGTCAGGTGGAAAATACCTTGGTCGAACACGCGGCCCAGGCGCGTCGGTAAGCGGGGGACGGGGCCGAGCCACGGCAGTCGGATTTGGCCGCCGTGCGTATGGCCCGCCACAATCAGTCCGGCGCTGCCGCTGCGTGGATCTAGAATAACATCCGGATTGTGCGTCAGGAGAATAGTGGGTGTTCCTGCCGGAATGCCGACCATGGATTGGCCGACGTCGGACGTGGGAAACCAGCGGTCTTCAATGCCGGCAATCGCCAACTGGTTGGTGCCGAAGTCGATGACCGTATTCTCGTTTTGCAGCACCACGATGCCAAAACTCGTGAGGGCGTCCGCGACGGTTTCGCCTGGGTCTGCAGTCGGATGATGCAGACCGAACGGTGTGCGGTAGATCGCATGGTCATGGTTGCCGAGTACGGCATAGGTGCCGAATGCCGGATGGAGTGACTTCAGCGGAGCCAGGTCATTGACCGTGGTTTCATCCGCCGTGTCGCCCAGCAGATAATCGCCGGCCAACAAGACGATGTCGGGCACCAATGCATTCACGCGCTCGACAACTCTCTGCATATACGCGGCCCCTTTATAGGGTCCGACGTGCAAATCGGACAGCACCACAACTTTCAGCGGGTGTTTTACGGCAAGCGGTACGCGACTGCTGGTGACGGTGATGAACTGCGGTTCCACGAACGATCCGTATGCCACGGTGCCGAAGCACAGCACGCAGACGATGTTCACCATGGCGATACCCGTCCATGCGGCGATGTGCCTGCGCCGTCGCAGATGCGCGCAGCAGCAAACGCACATGCCAAAGCTCATGCTGAGCAGCAGGGCAATCAGGATGTCCCAGGCGAAGATATACGTGGAGGAAAACAGCATGCAAACGCGCCGCGGTGCGGCAGTCGTATGGTGCATGAGAACCGCACAAAAAGAAACCGGGGCGCTGGCCCCGGCTTCAGTCACACTGTGGCGTTGTTCTGTCTTAGTTGCGGTACGTGCGGTTGTTGATGTCTTCAACGGGGCACTCGCCGGTGCGTTGCATCTGCAGCTTCTTCAGCGGAGCCAGGTCCGGGTTCCAGCAGTCGTCGCTGTAGTACTGCGTTTCGCCGTCCGTGGAAGGCTGCCACCACTCGTCGGTGGAACCCGTTTCATCGTCCGGGTTGTACTCGTCGTACATGCCGTCGGTTTCATCTATCGGAAGGATCATGTCGTCGGTGCTCGGCATGCCGCTGATTTTCTCGAAGTGCTTGGTCAGGTCGTCCATTGTCCAGAAGGTCTTGGGCGTCTCGACGTAGACTCCGCCTGCCTGCACCTGCGAGCTGCCGTTGGCACTGATCGCAGTGTCGCCGGCCTTCCATTCGAAGTTGAACTTGCTGCTCAGGAACTGATCCTGGGTGTTGGTGTCGACCGTCATGGAGAAGTCAGCGTTGTCGTTGGCCAACTCGCGGAACGGGAAGAAATCATCGGAATCGATGCTCTTTGCGCCCAGTTCGTCGCGGAGCGTCTGAGTGAGTTGTTCCATGAATTCGGGCAGCATCTTCAGCGTGTACTTGTGGCCCGACTTGAACTTGGTGTGCTCAAGCGTGAACATCTGATTCTGCTGGTCGGCGTTCATGGCGGGGTCCAGACCCATCATGGCCGATTGCATTTCCATCAAACTGTCTTCCATGGGGATCTTGAGCCACAACTTCTGGCCGAAGAGCGCTGAGAATGACATAAACTCATCGCTGTAGCCGCCATCGACACTGTCGAGCTTGGCGAACAGTGATCCTTCCTTCATGGTAATTTGGCCTTTTACGCGAACCTTCATGTCGCCCTGGACGATGTCCATGGTCATTTTGGTCTTCAGTTTGGCGTGCATCAGGTCAGTTTGGCTGCCTTCGCTGGAGCCGTTGGCCCACACGGTGAACCACGTGGTGTCTTTGTGACCCTTGATTGTCACCGAAAAGGACTGCGGACGTGCCTGAGTTTGCACAGCGCTCAGTAATTCAGCGGGTGTCGTGAACTCGGCGAGTGCGCTGGCCGGACCGGCAAGCATGGCGGCCGCAAGTGCCAAAGAAAGAAAGCGTCGCATGGAAGAAGGAAGGGAAAAGAATTGGTGCATACGCTACCACAAACGAAGGCTAGTGCAAGCCATCACCTGAACGGGATTCCCAGATTCCAGGACTCCCAGATACCAAAAAACTCCAAGATCCAAAGCGTGGAATCTTGGAGTCTGGGCTTCTGGAAATCCTGGGCTACAGCATCTTCTTCAGATACTGCCCGGTGTAGCTCTCTGCGACTTTGGCTACTTGCTCCGGCGTTCCCTGGGCAACGATGCGTCCGCCGCCGTCGCCGCCGTCGGGACCGATGTCCACAATGTGGTCGACCGACTTCACCACGTCCAAGTTGTGTTCGATCACGAGTACGGTGTTGCCCTTTTCCACCAGGCGCTGCAGCACGTCCAACAGGCGGTTGATGTCGTCGAAGTGCAGACCGGTGGTGGGTTCATCTAGAATGTAGAACGTCTTGCCGGTGGCGCGCTTGGTCAGCTCGGTAGCCAGCTTAATGCGCTGTGCTTCTCCGCCGGAGAGCGTGGTCGCACTTTGGCCCAAGTGGATGTAACCCAATCCCACGTCGTCTAAGGTCTGGAGTTTGTTCTTAATGGACGGGAAGGCGGCGAAGAAATCCAGTCCTTCGCTAATGGTCATGTTCAGCGCCTCCGCAATGTTTCGGCCCTTGTAGGTCACCTCCAACGTTTCCCTGTTGTAGCGCTGGCCATGGCAGGTTTCGCACATGACGTACACGTCGGGGAGGAAGTGCATTTCGATGCGCTTCAGGCCATCGCCTTCGCAGTCTTCGCAGCGTCCGCCGGAAACGTTGAACGAAAAGCGTCCGGGCTTGTAGCCGCGGGTCTTGGCTTCCGGTGTGGCGGCGAAGACGTCGCGCACCTCGGTGAACACGCCGGTGTAGGTGGCCGGGTTACTGCGCGGCGTGCGGCCGATGGGCGACTGGTCGATGACAATCGCCTTATCCAAATGTTGAATGCCTTCGATTTTCTCGAAATCCTGGCCCTTGCTGTGCGCCTTGTTCAGCATGCGCTGCAATTCGGGCGCCAGAATGCCGTGAATCAAGCTCGACTTGCCGGAGCCGGACACACCGGTAATGCCGATAAAACAGCCCAGCGGCAGTTCCACCGTCACGTGCTGCAAGTTGTGATGATGCGCGTCCACGACTTTCACCACCTTGCCGTTTCCTTTGCGGCGCTTCTCGGGGACGACGATCTTCTTCTTGCCGCTCAGGTACTGGCCGGTGACGGACTCCGGAACCTTGATGAGTTCGGCCGGGGTGCCCTGGGCGATAATCGTTCCGCCGTGCTTGCCGGCGCCGGGACCGATTTCCAGTAGGTAGTCGGCCGCCTCGATGGTTTCCTGGTCGTGCTCCACCACAATGACCGTATTGCCGATGTCGCGCAGGTTGTTCATGGTGGCGATCAGCTTGCTGTTGTCGCGCTGATGCAAACCGATACTCGGCTCGTCCAGAACGTACAGCACGCCCTGCAGGGCGGAGCCGATCTGCGTGGCCAGACGGATGCGCTGCGCTTCGCCGCCGGACAACGTGGCTGCACTGCGGTTGAGGGTGAGGTACTTCAGACCCACGTTTTCCAAGAATGTAAGACGTGCGACGATCTCGGTGATCACTTTGCGCACGATGGTGTACTCGTAGTCGGAGAGCGCCATGGCGGAAGCCTTTTCTTTGCCTTTGGCGGGAACCAGCGACGAGAAGAACGTCTTGGCCCCGGTGATGCTCATCGACGTTGCGTCCACGATGTTCTTGTCGCCCACGGTCACGCCCAGGATTTCCTTCTTCAGGCGCTTTCCTTTGCAGTCCGGACAGGGGAGTTCGAACATGTAGCCCTCGATTTGGCTGCGAGTGTAGGTGCTTTCGGTTTCGCGGTGGCGGCGTTCCAAGTTCGGAATCACACCCTCGTACACGGTCTGGTACTGGCCTTCGAACTTTTCACTGGTGAATTCCACGTCCAGTTTGTCGGGGTGGCCGTAGAGCACGACCTGCTGCACTTCCGGCGTCAATTTGTTCCACGGCGTATCCAGCGAGAATTTCTGCTTCTTCGCCAGCGCCTCCAGGGCTTGCATCATGAAGCTCATGCGGCCGGCGGAGGTGGCCCACGGATGAATGGCGCCTTCGTTCAACGTCAGGTCTTGGTTCGGTACGATCGAGCCTTTGTCCACCTGCAGGATGCTGCCGATGCCGTGGCATGTTTCGCACGCGCCATGCGGCGAGTTGAACGAGAAACTGCGTGGCTCAATGGCCGGAATACTCATTTCCGGATAGTCCGGGTTCACGAAGCGGTCGCTGAACTTCACGACGTTTTTCGTATCGTCGGCATCCATGACGAACAGCATGCCTTCACCCTTCTTCAGCGCCAGTTCCACCGAGTCGGCCAGGCGGACGCGGTTGGGGTTGGGTTGCTCGACTTCGGTGCCGTCCGACAGCTTTTCTTTGACCGGATCAAAATCACGCACGATCAAACGGTCGATGACGATTTCAATGTCGTGCGCTTTCTTGGGGTCCAGCTGAATGTCTTCATCCGTGGTCACGATTTGGCCGTCGATACGCATGCGGACGAAGCCTTCGCGCTTAATGGTGTCGATGATTTTCTGATGCGCGCCTTTGCGACCCAGCACTTGCGGTGCCAGCAGGAAGATTTTTCGGCCGTCGGGCATTTTCGTAATAAGATCCACGATTTGCGTGGATGACTGTTTGGTGAGCAGTTTGCCGGTAATGGGGCAGTGCACTTTGCCGACCTTGGCCCACAGCAGACGCATGTAGTCGTAGATTTCGGTCACGGTTCCCACCGTGGAACGCGGGTTGCGCGCAGCGGTCTTCTGGTCGATGGAAATGGCGGGACTCAGTCCTTCGATGCTGTCCACCTCGGGCTTCTCCATTTGCGAGATGAACTGGCGTGCGTATGCAGACAACGATTCGGCATAGCGGCGCTGTCCTTCGGCGAAAATGGTATCGAATGCCAAGCTCGATTTTCCCGAGCCGGACAATCCGGTAATGACCGTGAGCTTATTGCGCGGGATGTCCACATCCACGTTTTTCAAATTGTGCATGCGCGCGCCTTTGACTTTGATGAAATCCATGAAGCAAAAAAGAAGAATGGTTTAGCACTAAACCATAGCCGATGGAGTGTACACGACTTCACATGCGTTGTCTACGGACATAGGGAGGTTTGGCTAAGGGAAGGCCTAGGATGATTTCCAGCGTTTGCCCAGTTTTGCAGCGACGTACTGCAGCGAGCGAATCGGCCCCGCGGTGAGAATGCCTTTCAGCGTCATCACCAGACTCGAGCCTCCGACAATCGTGCCGAGGTGCGAGCGCAATGCTTGTTGTTGCTGTGTCACCTCTGCGTCGGCATGCATACCCGGTTGTGCGCTCACGTTCTTCGGGAGCTGTGCAATCAACAAAGAGCGGACATCCGCACGTTGACCCTGTCTGTAGTCGGCATCGTGCGGGGCAAGTTCCGGAGATTCAGCGAGAACATCTGCATACAGCGTGCGAAACTGCGGCAGGCTTCCGTTCACGATGTTCGCCACTTTGTGCGGGTGTTCTCCAACGCCCATGCGAATGTCGCCGCCGTACGACAATCCGGCAATGGTGCAGAACAGTTCGTGCTCTGTAAACGTTTCGGGCAACAAGAGGCGTGCCGCGGCCACTGCGCTTGTAAGGTTGCTTTGCTGCGCCTTGGCGATACGTTCGTCGCTCCTCAGTCCTTCCACAGGCTTTTGCAGGCGTCCGGCAGCGTACAGGTCGTTCCAGTGCAGCAAGTCATCCATCAGTCTGCGCGTCGAAATGACTCCGTACTTTATTTCGTGTTCCCCAAAACGGACGTACGGGTTGTAGTACACGCCGGCACCCCACTCTTGTACCGTCGAGACCGCCTGCGGTCCCAGCAGCCTGAGCAGTGAGTAATCTTGCGGATGCTCGGCGATATTGCCTGCGTGCCATTCTTTCGGATCATCGACCGCCAAGATCATATCCAGCATGCGCTTGTCATCCGGCTTGTAGGATTCTTGGCGCACCGCGCCCGAGCCGTATGCCACGGCATAACGCAGTTGGCCATGGTCGTATGCCGTCAGCAGAGCATCGGTGTCGACCGAGAGGCGGTTATTCATAGAGCGGCACACCATGGACGAAGCCATGGTGAAAATCAAGAAAATGCCGGATCCAAGCCTTGGCTGGCGCGACAGTCGTTGGAATGGCGTAGCGGCTCTGGTACCCTTGTAGGCACCCTTCCCCATTCGATACATGCGCAGACTTCTTGCAATCACAACATCCTCATTCGTGCTGTTGCCGACGTTGGCAGCCGCGATTGCCGCTCCGCTTGCGGTGACGGTGGATGGTCAGTCCATTGTGTTCCAAGATGTCCCGTCGGATGCGTGGTATGCGGCTGATCTGGAGGTGGCAGTACTTGCGGGCGTTGTCAGCGGTTACAAGAATACCGAGGGTGAATTTACGGGGTACTACGGCCCTGCCGACAACGTCACCTACGCGCAGGCGATGAAAATCGCCGTGGAAGCGGCCGGATACCCGGTAGAGGAGTATGCCAAGTCCGAGATGTACCCCGATCACTGGGCTTCGAAGTACATGCAGATCGGTACCGAGCATAAGTTCGTGTCGACCGAAGGCGGTGCGCAACCCATCGACCGTCCCGCCACTCGCGCAGAAGTCGCGTTGATCATCGCCGACGCCTTCGATGTGGAGAAAGGCTCTATGGAAGACGAGCACTACACCGATGTCAGCGATGATACGGCCCATGCCTACGCGATTGCCGGATTGACGCGAGACGGCGTTATTTCCGGCGATAAGAAAGCCAACGGAGAGCTGAAGTACACCTTCCGCCCCGGCAGTCCGGTGAACCGTGCCGAAACGGTAAAAATGGCCATGACCGCGTGGTCCGAGTACGGCGACCGTGGCGAGAAATTGCATCCCCAGGAGCCCGGCATTCATTCCACGTCGTCATCGGCAGGCTCTGCGATGGAATCGCATTCCAGCAGCTCGTCTGCCAAGAACGACGATCACTCCAGCAGCACGTCGTCTGCCGCAAGCACTTCCTCGTCCTCCTCTTCCGTCAGTGAGCCGCATGTGGTGACCTATACCGACGCTGGATTTTCGCCATCGAACATCATCATCAAGTCCGGCGAGTCCGTTACGTTCCGCAACGAGTCGAATGCCGCCATGTGGGTGAAGAGCGATGCTCAACAGGCAAATGACTACTCCGGTTTCGATGCCGGGGTCAGCGTCGCCAAGGGCGGCATGTACACGTTCAAGTTCACCAAGACGGGCAGCTGGTCGTTCTATAACAAGGTCAGCAGCCAGAACATGGGTACGGTGACCGTGCAGGAGTAATCCTTGGCTTGCATTGTTCGACAAAACAGCCGGGAGACCGGCTGTTTTCGAATTCGCGTAATCCATCCGATGTACATGTCTACCGCTTTGTATGACGTTGGTCGTAAACGCGTACCCGTAGTCACACTCGCTCCATTCTTCAGTCGTTGGTAGTATTGTAGCCATGTTTTCCGCCATCCACCCGAAATATACCCCTGCCGTACTAGCGGTACTTGTGCGGTATGTCGGTATGCAAATCTTGGAATGGATTGTGTATCAGCAAAGTGCAGCCAACGGCGCGGCCAATAGCGGCATGCTTGAAGGAATTGCATTGCTCGGCATCGTCGCAGTGCTTGCGGTATGGAGTATTGTCGCGGGTGTGGGGCACCTCCGCAAAACCACGCCAGACATTACCCCCGGAGTCGTGAATCTGGTCGTCGGCATCGCCTTGCTCAAGGAGTCGTTCGGCATATTTGGCTTCTAGGTTGCGATCCTGATTCATCGGGTTCGCATGCGCGAATTTACGCAATCACGATCCCGCCGCCCTTCACGTCCACCGTGTACGACGGCTTGTCCTTCTTGGTGGCGTCGATGAGCTTCATCGCCAACGGGTCCAGCAGGTCGGACTGAATCAAGCGTTTCAGCGGACGTGCGCCGTAGGCCGCGTCGTAGCCGTTGTCGCCCAGCCAATCCTTGGCCGCGTCGGAGACCTTCACGACGATTCCCTTGTCGGCCAACCGCTTGAGCACGCTTCCCAGCTGCACGTCCACGATGCTGCGGATTTGCTCGCGGCGCAGCGGCTCGAAGATGATCACATCGTCGATGCGGTTGATGAATTCCGGTCGGAAGTACTTCTTCAGTTCGGCGAAAATCGATTCTTTTTCCAAAATTGAACCGACTTCGGTTTCGATCTTCGAACGCTTCTCCTTCGCCTTCTTTTCGGATTCGCCCATCATCTCCTGAATTTTGTCCGAGGCGATGTTGGTGGTAAGAATCACGATCGTATTCGTGAAGTTCACAGTGCGGCCTTTGCTGTCGGTCAGGCGGCCGTCGTCCAAAATCTGCAGCAGGATGTTAAACACGTCGGGGTGCGCCTTTTCAATCTCATCGAACAGCAGCACCGAGTACGGTCTGCGACGCACGGCTTCGGTCAACTGGCCGCCTTCCTCATGGCCGACGTAACCGGGAGGGGAGCCGATGAGCCGCTGTACTGAGAATTTTTCCATGTACTCGGACATGTCGATGCGAATGAGCGCACGTTCGTCGCTGAACAAATATTCCGCCAGCGCTTTGGCGAGCTCGGTTTTGCCGACACCGGTCGGACCCATGAAGATAAAACTGCCGATGGGTCGAGCTTCGTCACCGATGCCGGAACGCGAGCGGCGTACGGCATTGCTCACCGCCTTCACCGCTTCGTCCTGGCCGATCACGCGCTTGTGCAATTCGGCTTCCAGCGCCTTCAGTTTCTGCGTTTCGCTCTCCAGCATGCGGGTCACCGGAATGCCGGTCCAGCGACTGACCACTTTGGCGATGTCCTCGGCGGTGACTTCTTCTTTCAGCAGCGTGGTGCCGTCGGCGGCCTTCTGCAGCGCCTTCTCCACTTTTTTCAATTCCTGTTCCAGTTGCGGCAGTTCACCGTGCTTAATGCCCGCCGCACGCTCGAAGTCTCCGGCGCGTTCGGCCTTTTCCTGTTCCATCTTCAGTTTGTCGATCTTCGTCTTCACCTCTTTCAGTTTGTTGTGCGTCTGCTTCTCTGCCTTCCAGCGCGTTTCAATCGAGCGGATGCTTTCCTGCATGTCGGCGACTTGCTTCTCGATCTTCTTCAGACGCTCCTTGCTGTCAGGGTCCTTCTCCTTCTTCAAGGCAGCCTGCTCGATCTGCAAGTTGCGGTACTTGCGCTCCAGCTGGTCGAGTTCGGTCGGCTTGCTCTCCACTTCCAGCTTCAGGCCGCTGGTGGCTTCGTCCACCAAGTCGATTGCCTTGTCGGGCAGGAAGCGGTCGGCGATGTAGCGTTGGCTCAGCTCCACTGCGGCGACGAGTGCTTCATCGCGGATGCGCACGCCGTGGTGCACTTCGTACTTCTCCTTAATGCCGCGCAGAATGGAAAGCGTGTCTTCGGCACTGGGCTCGTACACGGGCACCGGCTGGAAGCGGCGTTCCAGGGCGGGGTCCTTTTCAATGTGCAGACGGTACTCGCGGATGGTCGTTGCGCCGATGGCATGCAGCTGGCCGCGGGCAAGTGCGGGCTTCAGCAAATTTCCGGCATCGGTGGAACCTTCGGCAGAGCCGGCGCCCACAATGGTGTGCATTTCATCAATGAACAGAATGATCTGGCCGCTGGCTTCGTCGATCTCCTTTAAGAGCGCCTTCAGACGGTCCTCGAACTCGCCGCGGAATTTGGTTCCGGCAATCAGTGCGCCCAAGTCCAAGCTAAGCACACGCTTGTGCTTCAGACTGTCGGGTACGTCGCCTTGCACGATGCGTTGCGCCAAGCCTTCCACAATCGCCGTTTTGCCGGTTCCGGGTTCACCCACCAGCACGGGGTTGTTCTTGGTGCGGCGGCTGAGAATTTGCATCGTGCGGCGAATTTCATCATCGCGGCCGATGACGGGGTCCAGCTTTCCTTCACGTGCCAACGCCGTGAAGTCCACGGTGTACTTGGCAAGCGCCTGCAGTTTTGCCTCGGGGTTTTGGTCGGTCACGCGATGGGAGCCACGAATGCGTTTCATGGTAGCAAGGACAGCTGCTTCGTGTACGTCAAAAGAACGCAAAAGTTCACGCGCGTCGCCGTCTGTTTTGGCGAGCGCCAAGAGTATGTGTTCAAGCGACGTGTACTGGTCGCCGAGCGTCTTCATTTGTTTCCCGGCCTCACTCAACACGGCCTGGAACCTCGGGTCGGCGCCCAGCTGTCCACCGGAAACTTTCGGGAGGCGGTCCAACTCGTCGTTGAGCTTTGCGTCCAGTGTGACGAGGTCAACATTCTGCTCCTTCAGAATTTGGCGCGGCAGGCCGTCTGCTTGTGAAAGTACGCCGGCCAGCAGATGCAACGGGGTCAGTACGCCATGCGAGCGGTCGGTGGCCGCGGTTTGTGCTGCGACAATCGCTTGCTGAGCCAGTTCGGTGTAGCGAGAGATATCCATAAGAGTGTTTTGGGAAGCCGTGAATGCTTCAAAATTAGCACTCAGCATTCTAGAGTGCCAATGCGGTACGGTCAAGGAATTCCTGCTACGATTTCCGCCATGCAACGCAGCGTTTCCGTCCGCGTCAGAGGCACCGTACAAGGTGTGTTTTTCCGGCATTCCACCAAGTTGCAGGCCGATGCGCTGGGCGTGACGGGTTTTGTGCGGAACGAACCGGATGGCTCGGTTTCGTTACAGGCAGAAGGAGAGACGCAGCAGGTGGGCGTACTCTTGCAGTGGTGTGCACATGGGCCGGATGGCGCGACGGTCACGGGTGTGGAGGTGTGCGATGTGCCGTACAGTGGCTACAAGTCGTTCCAGATCAGACGTTAGGCTATTGGTAAAAATCTAAAATTATGGTATAATATACTTATGGGATTCTTCTTCAACTTCGGCAACAAGCAGACCTCACCCGCAAAGCAGTCTTCACAGACGCCTGCGCCAACTGCCCCTGCTTCTCAAGCTGCGGCACAAACATCGACCGCAACAAAACCTCCGGTTACCGTGCAGGTGCATTCCGAGCCGGTGAAGTCGGACCAGCCGCCGCATGCCGAGCAGAAGCCGCCCGAGATGTGGCGCTTCCTCTTATTGTTGTCGTCTACCGATGCCGCCAAAGTCGAGCAGTTCACAAAAGAAATGATCCGAAAAATCACTTACGAGTGGCACGCCGTTCCGGGCGGGGACACGCGCATCAAGGGTCGCGTGGGAATGAACGCCGACGGCAAAAAGTTGCGCATTGAACTGAAGGGCTATCACGAAGATATCGAGAACTTGCTCAAGTGGGTGAAGATCGACCACTTCGGCGTTCATGCCACATACGTTGAAAAATACGTGATCGGCAGCATGCCGTATTCGGGCTTGTTCCAGAAAAAGACGGGTTCCTGGTAGGCGCACATTATTTGCGCGCAGTCTGGCTTCTCATCATTTCGGCGAGCAGCAACAACAGGATTCCGCTGACGAGCAGGAAGTAATTTAAGAACCCCTGCGTGCCCAACAGGAACATGGCGAACAACGAAACGCCTGCGGTTGCCAAATAGGCGTGCAGCGGCTCGGATTTTCGCAGCAACCATGTCAGCGTGAGCATTGTGCCGCCGCCGATGCACACGGTCATCCAGGTCTGCATGCGGAACCCGAATGTCAGTAACAGCGCGCTGAGCGACAGGCTGTCGTCACGCAGCGGAACGATCACGGCGGTCATGCTGCCCCACACCGCTCCCGCGTTCCAGAAGAGAAATGGTACCGCGGTCACGAGCGCGGACGCAGCCGAGAGCGCCAGAAATTTCCATCGACGCTCGAAGATCAGGAGCAACGGCGCGGTAATGACAAGGTACTGTTTCAGGCTGATCGTCAGTCCGTGGGCGACTGCCGTCAGCACGGCGTTGTTCCGGAGTCTGGCGAGTATCGTGAGCGCGAATCCCGCGATGATGAGAGGTTCGGTCCAACTTTGACCGATGAAGAGCAGTCCCTGCGGATGGAGCAACCACAGCAGCGGTATCAGCTCGCCGCCAGTGCCGGTCGCGCGCAGCATTCTGCGTAATACCCATAGGAAGAATATGTTGCAGAGTACATAGAAGAAGCGCACGTCACCGAAGAGCGCATATCCGACTACCGCGCCAGCCAGTGCCGACGGGGGATACGCGAAGCGTGTGCCGACTTCGTACGTCAGGTGTAGGTCCATGCCCTCATACGGATTGCTGACGCGGGTTGTGAACGGATTCTTCCCGGCGAACAAGTTGGCAGCCGATTCCTGCTGTACGGTGAAGACGTCGATGTGCGGGTCCGGCGCCGCAAACGGCAGCCAGCATTGTAATACCAGTGCGAAAGCAGCCGTTCCCAGCACCACGGCGTTGCGCAACCGAGCCGATGAGTGGGGTCGTGGTAGGTACACGCACGCCAGTGCGATGCCGCAGGCAATGAGTCCGATGTGCGTGACGGTGCCGAACCAGTAGGTGCCTCTGTAGGTCACCGGGAAATCCGTCAGACCCAACGCGATCACAAACAGGACGCCCATCAGCACCTCGGTGGAGCCCAGCGGTTTGCCTTGCTTACGGCGTGGCCAAACGCCAATGATCGTCATGCAAAACGCGGCAAATGCTAGCCCCAGCGACCAGAGCGAAAACGAGCCGCGGTGAATGGACAGCGCCGCAGCCAGCACCAAGTAGCCAAGCAGCACAGAGTGACTGCGGTAGCTGAACGGGGGAAATGCGGTTCCGGTCACAGCGTGCAGTGTAGGAGAAAACGCCGTTACCGGCGGCCAGGAATGCCCCCTTTTCCTTGACAACACGAGGCGTGGGCATATCCTGAGTACGATGAAAAAAGCCAAGGCAATCGCCATCGCCATGCGCAAGGACACCTGGATGGTGCCCGCATTCACTGTGGCCTTGTTTGCAGGCTTCTTTTATTTTTTCTTCGCGTAAATCCCGCTCTCCTGGTAGCCGACGCTTCCCCGAGAGTGAGGAGGCGGAGTTTGCCCTGTACTCCTTTTCCTTCCCATCCTTCCCATGCTTATCGTTCTGAAAGAGAAGAAGAACGCCGTCTTGCTCACGCACCTCCAAGAGTTGCTGAAGAAGAAGTACGGTTGCCCCTCGCACGTCATCGGCGAGAACGGCCGCGTACTCGCCGTCACCGGCGACACCACCGGAGTTGAAGTGGAGTTCATCGAGAGTATCGAAGGCGTGAAGGCCGTCGATCGTGTCGACCGTCCGTACAAACTTGCCAGCCGCGAAAAAAAGAACCGCACCGAAATCACGATTTCCAAAGACTGCGTCATCGGTGCCGCCAACCAGGTGGTCATTATGGCCGGTCCGTGCTCCATTGATTCCGAAGGCGACTTGGACGAAGCCGCAGCCATGGCTGCATCCAGAGGCGTGAAAATCCTGCGAGGCGGCGCCTACAAGCCACGTACCGGCCCGTACTCGTTCCAGGGTCATGGTGAACCGGCACTCAAAATGCTCAAGAAGGCGGGTGAGAAGTACGGCATGGCGACCATCTCGGAAATCATGAACGCCGCCGACTTGCCCAAATTCGAAGCGTATTCCGACATTCTGCAGATCGGCGCCCGCAACATGCAGAACTACGAACTGCTGAAAGCCGTGGGCAAATCCAAGTTGCCGGTCCTGCTGAAGCGCGGACTTGCCGCCAAGCTCGACGAGTGGTTGTTGGCCGCCGAGTACATTTTGGCCGGAGGAAACTCCAACGTCATGTTGTGCGAGCGCGGTATCCGCACCTTTGAAGACGAGGTTCGCTTTACGCTGTGCCTGGGGTCCGTCCCGGCACTGCGCGAACTGACGCACTTGCCGATTATCATCGATCCGAGCCACGCCATGGGCAAAACCCGCTGGGTGAAAGATGCCGCCTTGGGCGGCGTTGCCGTGGGTGGTGACGGCCTCATCATCGAGATTCACCCGCGCCCCGAAGAGAGCAGCTGCGACGCCTCGCAGCTCCTGGATGCCGAACACTGGAACGATTGTATGGACGGGGTGACTGCGGTTGCTTCGGCAATCGGCAAGAGAGTGGTCTAAACTGGAATCCTATGCGTACCGTCAACCTTCTGCCACCGGCCGTACCGCGTCTCGCAACGCGCATCTTGATTGGTTCCGGAATCCGGCACCAAATGCAGGATGCCATCGGGCTGCTGCACCCCGATTGCATCGTGGTGCTTTACGACAAAGGCGTGGCTCACATCGCAAAAGAAGTACAGGCGGGCTTGCGCGACAGCATCGGCATTGCGGTGGAGAGCGGCGACGCCTCCAAGTCGCTGAAAGAAGTCGAGCGCATCACCACGCTCATGCTCGAAGCCGGTTGCACGAGGCAGACCGTGGTGGTGAACGTCGGCGGCGGCATGATCACCGATCTTGGCGGCCTGATTGCCGGCGTGTTCATGCGCGGTGTGTCGTGTATCCATGTACCCACCAGCATGCTTGCCATGGTCGATGCCAGTATCGGCGGCAAGAACGGCGTGAACTTAGGTTCCACGAAGAACATCATCGGTGTCATTGCGCATCCGTCGGCAGTCGCAATCGATGTCGAATTACTCAAGGATCTGCCCGAAGCGGTGCTGGCCGAAGGTCTGGTGGAAGTGGTGAAAATCGCCGCCATCGCCGATGAAGAATTTTTCGCATGGCTCGAAAAGAACATTGCCAAGGTACTGGCCAAAGATTTGGCCGCCTGCGAAGAGTGCATTGCCAAAGCCGTCGGATTGAAAGCGCGCATCGTGGAGCAAGATGAGCGCGATGACCAGGTGCGCCTGAACCTGAATTTCGGACACACGGTCGGTCATGCGGTGGAGGCCTATGCCAAGTTCACCATGTCGCATGGCAAGGCCGTAAGCATCGGCATGATGGCCGAACTGCGCATGACCAAAATGCGCGGTATCGGTCGGATTGAGCAACTGCTGAAAGACATCGCTATGCCGACGGAGTTACCCGATTTCCCGCCCGATGCGCTCTGGGAACTGATGCGTCGTGACAAAAAGAACGTTGCCGGAAGCGTCCGTGTTGCAGTGCCGCAAACACTCGGTTCAGCGGAAGTTCGCACCATACAACGCTCAGACTTCGATACACTCTTCCTATGAACGACACCCCCCTTGCCGTCGCCCCGCTGCAGCTGCCGTTCAACGTGCAGCTCACGTTGCCGGGTTCCAAGTCGCACGCCAACCGCGCGATTGTCGCCGCATGCTTGTCCGACGGCACGACTGTCATCCATAACGCCACGCCATGCGACGACGTACGCGTCATGGTCGAGAATTTACAGGTGCTGGGGTTCGATATCTCTTGGACGGACAAAGACGCCGGAGACCTGCGCATCGTCGGTGGTATCCCGAACAAGCAGGATGCGTGGGGCGAGCTGTTCTGCGAGAACGCCGGAACCACGTTGCGTTTTTTGTGTTCGGTCGCCGCATTGGTTCCCGGACAGTGGACCGTTACCGGCAACGAGCACATGTGTCGTCGCCCGATCGGGGATTTGGTCGCCGCATTGCGCGAACTCGGCGCCGAAATTTCGGATGTGGGCGGCAAGCCTCCGGTCACCATTACCGGCGGCACGTTGCGCGGCGGGACCGTGAAGGTCGACGCTTCCAAGAGCAGTCAGTTCTTGTCTTCCTTATTACTCATTGCGCCGTGTCTGCCCAAAGGCCTGAACGTCTCGGTGGTATCGACGCTGGCATCGCCCGGGTACGTGGAACTCACTACGCGCGTCATGCGCGACTTTGGCGTGACTGCGGAGAACAAAGATGGAACGTTCATCGTGAAGCACGGCGCGTACGCAGCCGTTCCGTCGTACGCCATAGAGGGCGACTGGAGTGCGGCGGGCGTGTGGTTGGTCTTGAAGAAAATCAGCGGCGGACGCGTGGTCTTCACCAATCTGCACGACGATTCTTCGCAATCCGACCGCGTGCTTCCCAAGGCATTGGAGGCGCTCATGCGCCCAGGAAATGTCACCGTCGATTGCACGGATTTTCCGGACCAGGTCATGAACCTGGCGCTGTTCGGCGCATTCCGTACCGGCAGCCTGCAGATTATCGGCGCGAAAAACCTGCGCTTTAAAGAGTGCGACCGCTTGGCGGTCATTACCACCGAACTGACGAAGGCCGGTATTTCCATCCGTCAACATGACGACGGCGTCACGGTGCAGGGTATGGGCGAGAAGCGTCACCTGTCGCATACCCCGGTGATTCTCGATCCGCACGATGATCACCGCATGGCCATGGTGTTCGCAGCACTGGGTTTGATCCGCGGCGGTGTGTCCATCGTGAATCCCGAGTGCGTGGCCAAAAGCTACCCGAACTTCTTTACGCATTTGGAGCTCGTTTCGAAATCCCATAAACCCATTGCCATCGTCGGTATGCGCGGCAGCGGCAAGACCAACTTGGCCAAGCGTCTGTCCAAAGTGTTGCATCTGCCGCAGATCGATACCGACCAAGTCATAGAAGAGCGCATCGGCACGCTGGATGTGTACGTTGAGCAGAACGGTTGGCCCGCATTCCGCGAAATCGAAGAAGAGGTTGTCGCGCAGTCGCTGCTTCCCGGCCACATCATTTCGCTCGGCGGAGGCGCCTGCGAATCGGCCGCAACACGCGCATTGCTCAAAGAGCATGCTGTCGTTCTGTGGCTGCACGCCACGGTGGAGTCCACCGTCGAGCGCCTGAAAAACGTCAAACGCAAGCGCCCAAGCCTTACACCCGACCTATCCTTGGAACAGGAAGTCGAAACCGTGCTCAAGCGCCGCGACCCGCAGTACAAGGAAGTGGCCACGATCGAACTGTCGCACCGCGTGCCGTTCCCGGCTCAGGTGCCGCGCGTACTTGGTCGCTTGAAGCGTTTGCCCACGTCGTACGATCTGCACGGCGCCAAGTTCATTTCGGCTGCCGAGCAGCATGCACCTCCGCCGCGCCGTCGCCGAAAATAACATGTTTGTCATCACCGCCACCGCATTGGCCCTCGACGATCCGAACGCGTTCGCCCGCAAGGCCGAACTGGCGGGTGCGGATATGCTGGAAGTGCGCGGGGATCTGACGCCTGCATTGCGTTTTGCCAATCCGCCGTTGCCGGTGTTGCTCGCGCTGCGCGGTGCCGACCCGTCGCTCATCGACAAGATGAAGCCCACGTATGTGGACCTGGAACTGCACGAAGCCGAGCTGCCGTTGCCGACCGGCGCCAAGCTGATACTGAGCTACCATAATTACGACGAAACGCCGTCGCTGCCGCAGTTGCGTACGATTTTGAAAAATCTCCTGGATCGCAAGCCGGAGATCGTGAAGATCGCCACGCTCGCACGGAGCTACGCCGACATTCTTACGCTGGAGCGCTTGCGAGAAAGCATGCCGGAAGGCCAGGCGCATGTTGTGTTGGCGATGGGGGATTTGGCCCGCGTTCAGCGCCTGACATCGCCGCTGAAGAATGCACTCACGTACACGTTTATCGACAACGGCGAAGAAGCGGCTCCGGGGCAATTGTCCATGAAGACGTACAAGGAGTTCTCGCGCTGCAAGAATCCAGCCGTCTACGGTCTGCTCGGCGGACCATCCATAGGCGGCAGCCTGAGTCCCACCATCCACAATCTGCTCTTCGATGCCCATGGCATCGATGCGCTCTACACCGTCTTTCCCACCACCGACTTGGCCGATGCGGTGCGGAATCTGCCGCACATCGGCGTGCGCGGATTTTCGGTCACGACTCCATGGAAGCGCGACATCATCAAATATGCCGATGAACTGGACGAACTGGCCGCCGAGATCCAGTCGGTGAACACGCTGGTGCTGGAGGGCGCCAAGTGGAAGGGCTACAACACCGATGTCGCCGGCATTTTGGAGGGCTACCCGTTCATCGCCAAAGCCAAGTCCATCGCCATTGCCGGAACCGGCGGCGTGGTGCCGGCACTCATCTATGCCGCAAGAACATCCGGCGTGAAGTCCATTACCGTCTACGGCCGCAACGAAGCTATGCGCAAGGAGCTTGGCGACTACTTCCTGGTCGACACCGCGCCGCTCGATGCGCTCGGCAGGACCATTCACGACGTGGTGTTTTGGGCCATTCCCGATGATCCTGCCATTGCATTGCCGCCTGTCGGCGAACGTCATTCATATGCGGTGGATTTGCGGTACGCCGAATCCACGCCGTTCCTCACGCTGGCAGAGGAATTGGGGTACGACTCCGTGAACGGTTTGCCCATGCTGCTGCACCAAGCCTTCGCGCAGTTCAAATTGTTCACCGGCGTTTCCACCGACGACAATCTCTTCCTTTCGCTGTTTCATTCCCTCAAGAAACATGGCAAGCAATAGCTTCGGCACCCTCTTTTGCATCACCACGTTCGGCGAATCCCACGGCCCCGCGCTCGGTGTGGTCATCGACGGCTGCCCGGCTGGTATTCCATTGCAAGAAGCCGATTTTTTGCCCGACTTGGCGCGCCGTCGTCCGGGGCAGAGCGCCGTCACCACCGCGCGTAGCGAAGAAGACGCACCCATCCTGTTGTCCGGCGTGTTCGAAGGGAAAACCACCGGCATGCCGATTTGCGTGATCGTGCAAAACAAGGCCCAGCGGTCCGAGGACTATGCCAAATTGAAAGCAGTGTTCCGCCCCGGTCATGCCGATGAAACGTTCCAGGAGAAATTCGGTCACCGCGATCATCGCGGCGGCGGACGCCAGTCCGGACGCGAGACCGTCGCCCGTGTCATCGCCGGCGTGGTTGCCCGCAAAGTGCTGCCGAAATCCATGAAGATCATCGGTCATACCAAGCAAGTCGGCCCGCACGAAGCGAAGGTCTTCAAGCCCGACACCATCGAGGACAACCCCATGCGCTGTGCAGACCCGGCGGTGGCCAAGAAAATGGAGGCCTACGTACTCACGCTGAAGTCCGAGTACAACTCGTCGGGCGGTCTCATCGAGATCCGCGTCATTAAACCGCCGAAGAGCCTGGGCGACCCGGTGTTCGCCAAACTGAAGGCGCGCTTGGCCGATGCGGTCATGAGCATCGGTGCTGTCACCGGTTTCTCGTACGGTGCCGGATTCAAGACCGCAGAAATGAAGGGCATGGACTACATCGCCGACAAGAAAGTCTTCGGTGGCATTCTGGGCGGTATTTCCACCGGCGACGATTTGGTGATGACCGTCAGCGTGAAGCCGTCGACATCGGTCGGCGAAATCGCCAAGAAGGGTCGTCATGACCCGTGCATCGTCCCGCGCGTCATTCCCGTCGTGGAAGCCATGGTGTCGCTCGTGCTTGCCGATTGCTACCTGCTGCAGCAGGCGTACCGAGCCTGATGTTTCTTCGCTTTTCCCCACTGTTCTTATGTCCGATTCCATCGTCGACATCCGCGCCCGCATCGATACCCTCGATGCCGGCATTCTCCGTTTACTGGCCGAACGCATGCGCGTTGTCGAGTCGCTCAAGCCGCTGAAGAAAGGCGATGTCGAGGACACTGCGCGCGAAACCGAAGTGCGTGAACGCTGGGTGAATGAGGCCACGAAATTCGGTCTCTCACCCGAATTTGCCACTGCCATGCTCTCCATTATTTTCGCCGAGTCCAAACGGATTCAACGTTCATGAAAATCTCCTCCGCCATGACCATCGGCATTATTGGCGGTGTCGGAAAAACCGGCGCCCAATTCGCCCGATTGTTTCGTGCGCAGGGGTTCACGGTGCGTGTCACCGGTAAGGCGGACAAACAGAAGAATGCCGCACTCATCCGTGACTGCGACGTGGTGGTGTTTGCCGTTCCGCTCGAGCACGCCGCCAAGGTCATCGCCAAAGAAGTGAAAGCGGCCCTGCGCAATGATCAGCTCATTTTGGACGTGAGTTCGCTGAAGGCCGACACCGTGGATGCCATGCTCGGCGCCAAAGGGGAGGTCATCGGCATGCATCCGCTGTTCAGCCCGACCACCGACCCCAAGGGGCAGACCGTCATCCTGTGCCCAGCACGCTGCAAGCCCGACACGCTCCGTTCGCTGAAATCAGTCTTGAAGCACGCAGGGCTGAAGACCATCGAGATGACTCCCAAGGCGCACGACGATCAGATGGCCGTCATCCAGGCGATCCCGCATCTCAAGAGCCTGCTCATGGGCGAGCTGCTGCAATCGCTGAATGTGGATCTCCATGCCGTTTCCAAGACGTGCACACCCACATACGAACTGGAGTTCAACGTCATCGGCCGTTTCTTGGACGACGAACCCGAGCTCTACATGCCCATCATCTTCCGCAATCCGGCTGCCCCAGCTATCCTCCGCCGGCTCAAGCGTCTGCTGGACGGGTACATCCGCATTGCCGATCGTCGAAATTTGCCTGCGGCTTCGCGTCGCTACCGTCGTCTGAAAAGACATTTCGCTCCGTTCGCCAAGCGCGCCCGCAGTCACAGCGAAGCCTGTATTGCCACCCTCTCCAAGCTCTCCCGATGATCATCTACACCCTCGGACCCGCCGGCACGTTCTCGCACGAAGCGGTGCAACAGATTTTCCCCGATGCCGACGTACGCTTCGAGCCGAACTTCGATGCCGTGTTCGCCGCGCTGAGCAAGCACCCCGAAGCGGTTGGTGTGGTACCCATCGAGAACAGCCTGCACGGATCGGTCGACGAAATCTTGGATCTGCTGCGCGAAAGCGAGGTGAAAATCTGGCGCATGCACGAGGTTGCCATTCGTCATTCCTTCGGTGCCAAGAATCCCAAGGCAGTCACCAAAATCGCTTCTCACAGCCAGGCGCTGCGCCAGTGCCGAAAGTGGTTGCGCGAGCAGTACCCCAACGCCGAACACTTGCCCACCACCAGCACCGCCGCCGCGGTGAAGCTGGCCGGCTCAGACGACTCTGTCGGCGCCATTGGATCGGAGAAGCTCATCCGCACGTCCAATTTGAAGCTGGTCGATACCGACATCGAGGGTGATGCCAACACCACGCGCTTCGCCATCGTGTCAGTGAACGATCCGTTCCCGGGTTCCATGCGCACGCGCATGAGCATCGGCTTGCACCCGCATCCACACGAAGATCGCCCTGGCTTCCTGCATATGCTGCTGACACCGTTCAAGGTCTACGACTTGAACATGAGCCGCATCGAGAACCGTCCGACCGGCAAGAAGCTGGGCGACTACAACTTCTTCATCGACTTCGTCGGCAGTCCCGATGATCCTCGCACGCAGAAGGCACTCGAAGACCTCGCGAAGCTGGCGGAGATTCAAATTCTGGGAGTCTGGTAACCAAATTGTTGACGTGCCGATGGGGTTTGTTAGCATGCACGCGATGAGTTTGTCCTACGCCGCCACCTGCTTTGCCTGCTGCACCTGCGTGCAGTTGGAAGGCGTGCGTGCGTAAACGAGTGAACTACGCAGTCCGTCTTCCGACATCGGAGGACTTCTTTTTGATTCATGCTTCTCACCTTCCAGCATCGGCGTTCATGTAGTGCGGAGAGCGCGTGAGCATTCGCTCACGTCTCTCCCAGCGGTTTTTACTTCCCCTTTCTTTTCACTCCCATGAACGCCACTCTCTCTGCCCCCGAAGTCGACACCGAAGTACAGACCGACCCCGCCGTCGATGCGGCAGTCGCTTCCGCCCACACCGGCTGGAACGGCATCGCACTGGCCGACTTCGCCCACGCCCTCACCAGCCGTGCGCTCACAGTCACCGTCATCGACCGCAAGATCCGTACCGGCGTGGTGCTGGACGAAACCGTCCGGCAAGTTTTCGATTTACTGCGCGGCCTGAGCGTTCGAACCGTGCGGCATTACCCGAGTTCGGGCGGCGTCGAGGCGCCGCAACTCACGTCCGACCAGCATATCGGCATCGTCCAGGGTATCGGCGAATTGCGCGCCGCCATGGCCGAGCGCGGCTTGAACGTGGCCTGATTTCCGCACTCCAAGGCCTCGCGCGGTGCGGGGCCTTGTTTTCGATTTTCCCGTGCCCGCGCATGCAGTACGATGCCCACACATGGCCAAAACGCATCCGTTCACCAGATTGCCCGCACCCAAACCCGATCCCATTTTCGCGGTGGCTGCCGCAGCCATCGCCGCTGGCCCGACTGCAATCAACGGGACCATCGGCGTGGTCATGGATGAAGAAGGGAAGACGCTCTTATTCCCGAGTGTCGCCAAAGCGCTGAAGGACATCGGCGGAAACATCACCAAGTACAGCTATTCCTATCCGCCGCTGGCTGGCTTGCCGGAATTTCGTAGCGCGGTCACCAGGCTCATTCTTGGGAAGCGCGCCGACCGCGTGACTGCGTTTGCAACTACCGGCGGCACCGGTGCGGTCACCATCAACCTGCGCCTCATCAAACTGCTGCAGCCCAATGGGAAAATCATTCTGCCGCTGCCGGCATGGGGCAATCATCCGCCGGTGTGCCGCGCAGCCGGGCTTACCATCGTGGAAGTGCCGTACCTCACCGACGACCACCGTCCGCAGATCGGGGACTTGCTGAAAGCGATCGACTCCATGAATGAGCCGTTCTCCATCCTGCTCCAAGTCGGCTGCCACAACCCCACCGGCCTCGACCTGACGGCCGAGCAGTGGAAGGAGCTGGCTGCCGCACTAAAGAAAAAAGACTGCATCGCGTTGCTCGATTTTGCGTACCAAGGCTTCATCGGTGAGCCCGAAGACGACACCGCCGCCGTGCATCTGTTTGCCGACGCCGAAATTCCGCTGCTGGTCAGCTGGTCTGCATCCAAGAATCACTCCATCTACGGATTGCGTTGCGGCATGGCCATGGCGTTCGCACCCGACGCCGAAACCCAGAAGGCGCTCGAAGGTCACTACTCCACGTTGACTCGCGGCATTCACTCGGCCGCGTCCACGTTCGGCCAGATGGTCGTGGCGCGCGTGCAGGAAGCCTACCAAGACGAGTGGTTGGCCGATTTGCGCCAGGCACGTGCGACCATCGGTGCCAAGCGGCAGAACATGCTCAAACACTTGCCTGCGTCGTTTAAAAATTCTGTCGACGGCAACGGCATGTTCGCCATGCTGCCGCTGACAGGGGAGCAGGTCGACGAGCTGCAGCTGAAGCACAACGTGTTCCTCACCCGCGACGGTCGGATCAATATTGCCGGAATCCCCATGAAACGCATCGAGGAGTTGTGTCAGAAGATTGCGAACGTAAGCGCCGCATAAAGGTGCTCTGAGCAGAATATTGACAGAGAGGACAAACACGGTAGAGTCGTACTCGTGTCCAACGCTTCTCCGCTTTCCGGCTTCATGATGATGTCGATGCAGATGCGTCGCGCGGGGACAGAGGTCGTCATGAGCTAGTCAGTACGCTCATTACCGCCCGCCTCGCGCCGCAGCCGAGGTTCCTTTTTTGCAACCATCTTCCCACTCACCAATGAAGCCCCCTGAATTCCAGCACCCACTCGACATCCGTGACATTCTCCCGGCCGATTACGACGGCGATACCGTCATCGATTGCCCGCCGTGGGCGTTCAAGCCCGACGAATGGACGCGCGCATTGCTGCGCGGTGTAGCCAAGCTCGACCTGCGCGATGCGGTGGTTGCCGAGGCCGGCGTGGGTCCGGGCACCAACCAGGTCTACGTGAACAGAGTTCAGAAACCTAGCATTTCTTTCGGCTCGGACTTGGACGGCCGTTTGCCCAAGGTGGCCGCCGGCAACGTCTTGCGTGCTGCGGGATCGGACGCCGCCGAACGCTTTACTCCCGTTCATGGCAACCAAAGTCTCCTCAGCTGGATCGTCCGCCAGCGACTGGACGTCGTATTGGCCTGCATCCCGCAAGTGCCCGCCGACCATCACGATGAACGGACGCTTGCCCAGGTGCGCGCGTTTGCGGCCAAAGTGAATGGCAACGGAACCGATGTGCAGACCGACGCCATTTCACACTACTACGATCCTGAAACGTATCCTTCGGATTTGAATGTATTTGGACTTGGTTTGAATGATCATTTGCTTCAGCAGGCGCGCGGCGTTCTGCGAGCCAAGGGCAAGGCAATCCTGAACCTGGGCGGACGCCCCGGTCGTCCCACGCTGGAGGCCATGTTCCGAAAAAACGGCTTTACCCCCACGCTGCTGCACAGCGAGCTGATTCAGCAACACCCTGGTACCGACCTGGAGCCGTTGGCCACGCTGGAGCAAAAGACAGATCACGCGTTCGAGTTTTTCGCCGATGCGGAAGGCAAGCGTCAGATTTCGGCGGCAGAAGCAGAAGCTTTGCGTCGCAGCGGGGTTCCCGTCTACCACAACATCTACGTGTTCTCCGGCGAAGTCGCGTAAACTGGTTCCATTCCCTCCGCACTCATGACCCGTTTCGATGCGTTCAACAAGCGTTTACAAGCCAAGGAGAAATTGCTCCTGTCCGGCGCATTCGGTACCGAGCTCACTCGCCGCGGTGTCGTCACCGATCTGCCGCTGTGGTCGGCTCCGGCCAACATGGAAAGCCCCGATGTCGTGCGTGCCATTCACTTGGACTATTTGGCTTGCGGAGTCGATCTGATTTCCACCAACACCTTTCGCACCAACCGCCGCACGCTGGAGAAGGTTGGCAAAGGCGCCGCCGAAGCCCGCGCTTGGACCGCTGCCGCCTGCACACTTGCGGCCGAAGCTCGTAAGCAGAGCGGACGCGACGCGGTCGTTATCGGTGGATCCATGGCGTCGCTGGAGGACTGCTACCAGCCCGACATCGTGCCGCCGGATTCCGAATTGTTGCCCGAACATGCCGAACATGCCAAAAACCTGGCCGATGCCGGCGTAGATTTTCTGTTCATCGAAACCATCAACTGCATCCGCGAAGCCGTCGCTTGCATGAAGGGCGCCACTGCCACCGGTCTGCCGGTCATTCTGAGTTTCGTGTGCAACAGGAAGGGGGACTTGCTCTCCGGAGAAACCGTGGAGGCAGCCGTGGATGCCGTACTGCCATTCAAGCCGGTCGCATTGTTCACCAACTGCGCTCCGCCGGACGTCATTCATGCATCCGTGCTGCGTTTGCTCAAGAAAACATCGCTGCCGGTTGGTGTGTATGCCAACGGCGACGGTGGACCGGAGGACAAGGCAGGTTGGGCGTTTCAAGGTAAAGATCTTTCCGACTCGTACGCCGACTACGGCGCCAAGTGGTGGGAAGCCGGTGCCACGGTGGTCGGCGCATGTTGCGGCAGCAATCCGGAGTACATCAAAAAACTCGATGCTGTTCGCAAGCGCTTGGCCTGATTCGCGCCTATACTGCAGTCATGTTTACCGGAATCGTCGAGGCAACGGCCCCCATTCTCGAGCAACACGGCTCATCGTTGGTGTTGGGTCGCCCGCGCCAGTTCGACGACATCGCCATCGGCAGTTCCATCGCCGTTGCAGGAGTGTGTTTGTCGGTCACGAAGTTCGACGATCGTTCCATGAGTTTCGATGTCATTCCGACCACATTGAAGAAAACCAAGCTCGGCATGCTGAAGCCCGGCGATGCCGTGAATGTGGAGCGTGCCATGTCCGCCTCCGGTCGTTTCGACGGACACGTCGTGCAAGGACACTGTGACGCCGTCAGCTTGGTGCGGTCCATCGAGGATCGCCAAGATGACACCGGTCATCATCGTGCCATTGTCATCGAACTGCCGGATACGTTGCGCTGGCTGGTGGTGCAGCACGGGTCCATTGCCATCGACGGCGTGTCGCTGACCGTTGCGCATGTCGACAACTTCTCCTTCGCCGTTTCGCTTATTCCGCACACCATAAAACACACCACGTTGCATGCTCTGAAAAAGGGTGATCACGTGAATTTGGAAACCGATATTCTTGGAAAATACGCACTGCAGAAGACGGCGTAGTGCTACTCTCTCTTTCCATGGCCGGAACAGTTTCTCTCTCCATCGGCACCGTGAATCCCAAGTGGAAGATTGCAATCGTGCGCTCCTCTTGGCACCCCGAATGTGTGGATTCCATGGCCCGCGAAGCCAAGGCCGAACTGCAAAAACAGGGCATTGCCGCCGAGAATATCGTGGAAGTGGAGGTTCCCGGTTCGTTTGAAATTCCCTTGGCCTGCAAGCGCGTGATCGAAAAGAAAAAAGTGGATGCAGTGCTTACGTTCGGCGTCATCGTGCAGGGCCAGACCCACCATGCGCGTCTCATTGCCGAGGAATCGGCCGCCGCACTCATGCGCTTGTCGCTGGAAAAGAATCTGCCGATCGTGTTCGAGATCGTCTTCGTGGACGACATTGCGCACGCCAAGGCTCGATCGACGGGGCCCAACGGAAAAGGTCCTCACGCCGCGCAAACTGCGCTTACAACTCTTGCAAAGCTAAACGATTTGGGTTGATAACGTATTGTACAACTAAAGTGTTCAACGTACGATTGCGGCAATTCTTCCCCGTTTCTTCATGATTCGTTCGCGTTTTGCCGCAGCTGTAGCCACTATTTTGCTGTTACAGCCCTTAGCCGCGGGCGCTATGGGAATCTTCTCCGACGTTTCGGACGCGCACCCATTCCGCGATGAAGTGGAGTACCTGGTGCGTGCCGGAGTCGTGCATGGCAACCCGGATGGCAAGTACTACCCCGATCGCACGGTCAATCGCGCCGAATTCCTGAAAATGGCATACCTTGCCGCAGGACGAACACCCAAGGCAATTTACGCCGGTTGCTTCTCCGATGTCGCACGCGGCAGTTGGTACGAGGTCTACGTCTGCGATGCCGCAGCACGCGAGAACGGATTCGTGCAGGGCTACCCCGATAAAACCTTCAAGCCCGGTAATCCGGTGAATCGTATCGAGGCACTCAAAATGGCGTTCTTGGTCATGGGCTTGGATGTTCCGAATCTTACGGAGTTCGACAAAGACGTGATTAAATTCGTCGATATCTCCACATCCGCGTGGTATTCCAAGTATCTGAGTGCCGGTTACATGAACGGCATTTTGCCTATTCACGGCATAGAAGGGACACGATTCTGGCCAGAGAAAGAACTGACGCGCGGCGAGGCCGCCGCAATCATTGCAGGTGCAATGCAGGCGTTGTCTGAGCAGAAGGCCAAGCAATCATCCAGCAGCGTCGCCGCAGCCGCTTCCAGTAGCAGCAGCAGTGCCGGCGCAGAGTCCTTCATCATCAAGAACGTTGTCTTCCCCTTCAGCGAAGAAGGTCAATTCACCCAGAAGAAGCCCATTGCGTACATGTTCGATATGAAAGATGCCAAGACCGTCATGACGATCAACGTCGGCATTACCGGTTTCTATGCCTCGGATGTCAGTTGCCGCTTGTACCTGTTGGATGAAGAAGGCTTTACGACCGAGTACTACCTTGGCATGCAGGACCCCAAGACATGCAGCCTGACTGCGGCAATCGGCCCGGGAAAATATCAGCTGCAAATTCAGCCCACCGTTGCAAATGCCTACTATTCGGTCGCCGCGTTCAAGCAGGCCGCTACTGACGGCAACGACGGCTTCATGGAGTCGATTCCGCTGACGCAGAATAAGACGAAGACCGCGACGCTGGAGCCAAATGAATTTGCCGACTGGTACACGTTCACACTCGATAAGCCTGCCTCGGTAAGCGTAGATGCCACCAGCAGCGAACCGGTGACGTGCCTTATTTACACCCCGAAGGAGTTCGATCAGTTCGGTTTTGCTGGACCGGAGTGCGACGCCAAGCCGTACGAACTGACCGAAGGAACCTACACCATCGGTATTACGCGCAAGCATGGTATGAGCAAGCGCCTGACGTACGTGTTGCAGTGGCGCTAATCCAGAGCGAAAACCAAGGGCGGCCACACGGTCGCCCTTTTTTTGTATGTGCAGCGCATCTCCGTGCGGTTCGTGGTAGAATAACGCTCTCATGAAAGCATCCTTCTCCCGCATTACCGATGCCGTGGACGCCCTGCGTGCCGGAGGCTTTGTGATTGTTGTCGACGATGAAGACCGCGAGAACGAGGGCGACCTTGTATTGGCCGCACAGCATGTTAACGCCGAGAAGCTGGCCTTCACCATCCGTCATACCGGCGGCGTGGTGTGCCTGGCACTCAGTAATGAAATCGCCGATCAGCTGCAGTTGCCGTCCATGGTGGACAGCAATACCAGCAAGCGCGGTACGTCATTCACCGTGACCATAGAGGCAGCCGAAGGCGTGGATACCGGCATCTCGGCCGCCGATCGCGCACATACCATTCTTACCGCCATTCATCCGGGCGCCAAACCCACCGATCTGTCGCGCCCGGGTCACGTGTTCCCGCTGCGCGCCGAAGACGGCGGCGTGCTGTGGCGCACCGGCCATACCGAGGCGTCGGTGGATTTGTGTCGATTGGCCGGCTTGCGGGCCGGTGCGGTCATCAGCGAGTTGATGCACGACGACGGCACCATGATGCGATTGCCTGCACTCACGGAGTTCGCTGCAACGCACAAGATTCCGCTCATTACGGTGGGGGAATTGGTGGCGTACCGTCGCCAGACCGAAACGCTCATTCGCAAAGAGGCATCTACCGTGCTGGAGACAGAAACCGGCGAGTGGACCATCGTGGTCTACAACGACTTGTTGCATCGCAAAGAGCACATCGCCATGGTGAAGGGGAAGATCACTCCGGATTCTCCCACGCTCGTCCGCATGCACTCAGAATGCATTACCGGCGACGTCTTCGCGTCACTGCACTGCGATTGCGGCGGTCAGTTGCACAAGGCCATGAAGCTGATTCAAGAGGAGGGAAAGGGTGTCATCGTGTACTTGCGCCAGGAAGGTCGCGGCATTGGCATTACCAATAAAATCCGTGCCTACGAATTGCAGCACCTGGGTATGGACACCGTGGAGGCAAACCGCGCACTCGGCTTGCCCGACGACCTGCGTGAATACGGTATCGGCGCGCAGATTCTCCGTGACGTCGGCGTGGGCAAGATGCGACTCCTGACGAACAACCCAAAAAAAATCGTCGGTCTGGACGGCTACGGCTTGTGCATAGAGGAGCAGGTGCCGCTCGAAATTGTTCCAACCAGCGAGAAGCAGAAGAAGTACCTGAAAACGAAGCGGGAGAAGATGGAGCACCGCATTCACGGTGTGTAATCCGGTCGGTGTTCACATGGCTTTTCCATGGACTCCTATCGTTGTCTTCGGCGGCTCCACATGCTTCGAATTGACACGTTGAATGAGTTTGCACATACCTTGACGCTTGCCGAATTCGGGTAGCACGTTGATGAATTGTGTCGTATTCATTCGTGCAATCGCGGAGCGTTGCCCCGGCTGGTAGAAGGCAAGACGGTCGCTCTGCATTGCTATCTCGCCTATGCGTAACGGTTGGCAGGTAATACGTTCGGGTACCACCGCATATTCATATTTCCCCGTTGCAATTTGCTGTTCCAGCATTGCATTCAACACCGTGAGAAGAAACACGGTGAACTCACGCAGAGATGCATCCTCCTGCTCCCAAAATTGCACCAACCCCATTTGGCTCTGAAATGGACTTCCGGTGTTTGGGTTTTTATACTCGTACGATTCCAATGCCTCGACTTTGGCATAGCGATACACGCCATGCAGCAGCAGCGCAGGCAAATTTGTAATCAGTTCAGCTGCCTTTTGCCTGGGAATGATGAGTGACATCACTTCCTGAAATCCTGTCCGCAGTCCTGCTTGAAAATGCTGGAAGTTCATTGCTGCCAAGGTGTCTTTGTGGACAGCGGTCGGCGCTCCGGGCAAGCGCAAAGAAAGGTCGCACATTCTCTGAAAATGCATGCGCACGGCCGGGTCCATTCGGACGTCTTTCGAGAGCCCGTGGAAGACCAGATAGCCCAAACTTTCGCGTGTTTCGGCAAGTGCCAACTCTTCGACATCTTCGTGTCGTACATCCAGTCTGCTTGTGAGAGGCTTCACGGTCGTGTCGCCGTCACGTACCGCTCGTACGTTTTCAAGAAATGCATGTGTACCCTTTATCACGGACTGAGTCCCTTTGCCTTCGCGCTTCCCGAGCAGATTGACGATGACCACCGCCCGGCGTTGTGTTTTGAGCGCGCGCAAAATATTGAGTGTATTTTCTGAATACGGTCCGGTGAAGTCCAAAATCACAATGCGAGGAGGCTCCCGCTGGAACTCTGGCGTTTGTATGAGCGCTTGCAAATCGCCATCGTGGAAACGCGTGCCTAGCCGCTCGGCATTTTCCCGTGCTTTCGGAATGAGCAGCGGATTATTTTCCACACCCAACACTCGGTGACGGGGTATGCCGAGGGGATCGTAGATGTCACGCACTTCCAACCAGTCTTCGGCGCAGAAGTGCAGTACATTCGCGGTCGCGAGTTCTTCCGGGGTCAATGCATCGGCAATGAATTTCCGGTACGTGAACCGCGCCTCCTGCTTCTCGGGATAGTCATACTCAGTTTTTTGCCGCAATGCGGGAGCGGCAGGAGTCACGCTTACAACGTCAGGCGCTGCAGGGGGCGCCGGAATATCAGGTGTATCCTTTTCATCCACCATTGCGGTTTTTCGCAGTGCGAGCGTGTTATCGGCGCTTTTTTTCCATGCACCCGTCGCTGTGATTTGCGATAGCGAGCACCGGTATCGTTGCGCCAATTCCACGCGTAATGCCTTCAGTCGTTGTGCCGTTGCTCCATTTGCCACGGATTCCGCCAAGGCATTGCGTATTTCGTCTTTTTCCACGGCAGAAAGCTCTCGTTTTTGCGATTCGTTCATACTGTAGTTTATACAATATAATTGTAAATGTGTCTATTTTTGCACTGCAGTTCAAAAATTGCCATAAACACGAATTTCTTGTATAATAGAACAAATAAACACCGTATTTCATGGCGAACACTGCTTCCACTGTACGAGCCAAAAAGACCCTACGGTTCTTTCTGCCGGCGTTGTTGGTATTCATCGTGACACTCGCCATTGGCGTGGGTCTTTTCTTGCATACGAATCGTGTCATGCGCGAGAAAATGCAGCAGGAAATGGTGACATCGGCAACGCTTGCCGCCATGCAGATTCCGGTCGGGGATTTGGCATTGATCACCGAGCCTGCCGATGCCTCGAAAACGGTCTTTCGAACCATTGCAGCCCGCCTGAACGTTATTCGCGATTCCGTGCCGAATGCACGCTACGTGTACATCTTCCGTCGCACGAACGATCCGCACCAAGTGCAGTTCGTCGTGGATGCAGATGCCATTTTATCGGACAGCGCTCTGGATTTAGATCGCAATGGCATTGTGGATACCGATGAACACGCGGGCTTGCCCGGCGAGCCGTACGACGTCTCCGGTCAGCCGGAGTTGCAGGGTCCGGCATTCGATCAGCCGATGATCTCGCCGGTCTATACCGATGAATGGGGTGATTTGATCAGTGCCTTTGCGCCGATCGGCAGTGCGGATGTTCGTGGACACTATGTGTTAGGAATCGATATGAACGCGCGCGAGTTCGTTCGTCTTTCTCAAAGCGTGTTTTCGCCAGCCGCACTCATGCTCATCGCGTTCGTGGCGATGCTTGTTGCGGCCTACCTTGCGCTCTACATGTGGCGCCGCAAGGTCGCGGAAGAGCGACGTATTATCTCCATTCGCACGAATGTGGTGCGATTGGCCATGCACCAACTTGGTGCGCCGTTGGCGAGCATGCAGTGGTGGCTTTCCATTCTTCGCGAGCAAGAAGACACACCTCTTTCTGCAGACAAGGCCGACGCATTCGAAAATCTGAATGTCGCCTTGAAGCGCTCTCAGGACCTGCTTGCGACCCTGCATCGTGCCAGCAGTTCGGCAGATGCCAGCCTGAGCAATGTCGAGGGCACTGCGTCTGTGCAAGAGGTTTGCGAGCAAGTGAGGGCCGATGCGCAGCCCAGTCTTATGGCAAAAAAGCAGATGCTCACCATGGATCTGGGTGCGCCTGTTGCGGTGCGCCTACAGCCGGAGTTGCTGAAAGGAGTACTGCAAGAACTCGTGAGGAACGCGATTGATTATTCGCCGGACAACACATCGATTTTGGTGCGCTGCACGTCGGACAAAAACGGCGTGACGGTGACGGTATCCGACAGTGGTTGCGGAATTTCGAGCGGCGAACTGCCGTTGATTTTCGGCGAGTTCCACCGTGGCAGCAATGCCATGAAGTACAAACCTGTCGGTAACGGATTGGGCTTGTTCGTCTGCAAGAACATCATCGAGGCCGCCGGTGGGCACATTGGCGTTTCGAGCGAAATCGGCAGCGGTACGACAGTGCGCTTTACGTTGCCACAGGCGTAACACCACAGTCAGATGCGGTATATTGACATATTTTGAAAGTAATCAATAATATCGGGCCTTGAAAAAAATGCCGACCGCCCCGCTCCGGCTGCATCAATTGCCAGTGTTCCTGAATGGAGAACCGGTTGAATTGCCGATGATGGTGCAGGCTGTCTTGGCACAGGTGCGCGAGAGTGTGCTGGCATCCGAGGCTGCACCCGATGACGACGTGATGTTTCACGGCGTGCGGACCGACATCGTCACGCTCCGCAGTTTGCTGCGCATGGGTACCGATGCCGACGGCCTTCCGAAACATTTTCGCCGCGCTGCCGAGCGCATTGGCGCATACAAAGACGCGCCCGTCGACACCAAGCCCAAAAAGCGCGGTGCCATGCGCGAAAAAGCGATGAAGAGCATTGGTCGACTGGAGGCCGAGGCCGATGAGTTGTCCGCATCGCTGACCTTCGATCCGGCTGTCATTTGCTATGCGCGCGTAGAGCATGAGCGGCTGCGCATCCTGCATGCGCTGTTGCGTGAAGACCTTTCGTTCGATCGCTTCCACGATCTCCGCAACAAGGGTTTCCGCCGAATCTTCCACGTACTGAAGGGTATTCGTTTGGCGCGGCAGGCAGCCGACGCCGAATTACAGCCTGGATTCCTTGAACTGAACGCGCAGCTGAAGGCCGCCAACCAGTCACTCGGCGGATTGCACGATTTCACCATTCGAGAAACATCGGGCGAGCATCCCGAGGCCGACATCGACTGGAAGCGTCGACGCGTGGCGATGCATGAAGCATTGCGCACGAAAATCCGCGACGCGCTCGGGGGACTGGAATTCACCTACGGAGGCCCCGAGATGGGCGGCATTTTGTCCATCGAAAGCACGTCGAAGACCGAGCGCGAAACCAAATTTCTGGATATCGATGCCGATGTGATCCTGCGCCGCCTGCACGAACTGGGTGCGACTGAGAAATACAACGGCCGGATTGTGGCGCAGTACTATGACTACGACGATAACACTCTACGCGACAAGGGTCGTTCCTGGCGCTTGCGCCATAAGCTTGCGACGGACGAAGTCGCACTGACGGCCAAAGAGAAACTGAGCGACAAGCACGGCGTGCGCGTCTGCATGGAGCATGAAATCGACGTCATCCAGCATGGGCCGGCGCAATACCTGCAGATGCAGAAACTGCTGCTGGGCTTGGGTCTCGAGTGCTACCGCGACGTGGACAAGCACCGCCATGCATTCACGCTGCCCGGCGGCGTGTCCATCGACATTGACCGGCTTGTGCATAAGGGCAGGCAGCGTAAGCCGTTGCTGGAAATCGAAGCCGATACCGATGAGCAGATTGCTGCGGTCGCCGCATTGCTCGGCCTGAGCATGGAGGACGCTAAAGCCTGGTCCACGCGCAAATTGCTGAAACACTACGACAAAGAGGACGAGGAATAATTTGGAGCTTCTTTTGACGAGTGTCTGGTGCCCCCGGCAGGACTCGAACCTGCGACCCTCTGGTTCGAAGCCAGATGCTCTAATCCACTGAGCTACAGGGGCAC
>CAYUVW010000013.1:0-41577 GCA_964448405.1 uncultured Candidatus Peribacteria bacterium
GAATGTCAGCTACAATCTTGTTATGAAAGTCTCCATCCAACGTGTCGACGCCACCCTCCCGCTACCCGAATACCATTCCGCGGGTGCTGCAGCATTCGACTTCGTTACGCGCGAGACCACCGTTATCCAGCCCAAAGCCATGGGCCTGGTTCCCGGGAACATTATTGTGAAGGTACCGGAGGGCTACGCGCTGCTCATTTTGCCCCGTTCATCCTTGCCGCGGAAAAAAGGCCTGATCTGCCCGCACTCGCTGGGGTTGATTGACCAGGACTACCACGGCCCAAAGGACGAAATCTTCGTGCAGGTGCAGAACGTCACCGACGCGCCGGTAACGGTGGAGAGAGGGGAGCGCATCGCGCAAGGATTGTTCGTAAAAATCGATCGTGCCGAATGGGCGGAGACCGACGGCCACGGCGCAGAGAGTCGTGGAGGGTTTGGCTCGACGGGCTAACTAGTTACCGCCGCTGCGGGCAGCAGCCAGTACCTCGGCTTCTTTAAAGATACTTTGTGCACGTTTGTTTTCATTTTCCTTATCTGCCAAGTCGGCGATTTTATCCAAATAGTTGGTCTGTATTCCTTTTTTGAGGTTTTCCCGGGCACGTTTGTCTAGCAAATTCCGCTTCAGAAATTCTTCCCACATTGGACGGTTACGCTGATCCTTATTTGAGAAAAACTGGTTTTTGCGCGAGTCGTCGGTGCCATTCCACCAGTCGCTGATTTTGGCGCGAATTTCTTGTTCGAACAAAAGCTGGGCACGCGGGTCGATTTTTCCAAGTTCTTCATGCCTATCCACAATCTGGCCGATGAAACCTTCGGCCTGTGTCTTGAAGGTCCAGGTACCGGTGGAGGTCTTCTCCAGAATGCGGAAGGTCATTGAACGGTTGAGCAGCATGACGTCCGAACCTCCGTTACGGACGTTGAAGTAATCCGGATCGGTTTTTTTCGGGTCACAGCCTGCCTGTTCTGTGTCTTCGTTGAACTCCTCGCGATATTGCGCGAAGTCCTTCTCAAAGAGGGAAATTTTCGCACCTTTTTTCCAGCCGTACTTCAGCAATCCACGATCTGCGAGCGGCTTGCATCCGTCGTAGAGCGTCTTACCCGCCAGGACCATGCTGATCATTTCATATTTGTCGAGACGCTCCTGTCTTCCCTGCGGAGAATCTTCATTTTCATGCGGGAAGTGAACGCCACATTCTTTCAGCCGCGCTTCAATGGACTCCATTGTTTTGGTGACGATGTTATTGCCGAATTCGGCTTTACCTTGTTTCCAGTCATCGATTTCATGGCGACGCATCTTCAGCCAGGTGATGGACCAGGCGCACTGGCCGATGGTGTGGTTTGAAATGTTATCGATCATACCTTTATCCAGACACTTCTTTAGCGTGGGGTCCTTGCCGGATTCGTCGCGGATAAGCATGAGCAAGGTTGTAAGCATCCAGGTGTTGCTGTGCGAATATTTGGCTTTGTCCTGCAGGCGCTTCATGATTCCCTGCACCACGAAGATGTTCTTGTGGCGCAGCTCATGGACGAGCACGTTCATCATCCGGGGTACATCGGCGTCCTTGTCGATTTTCTCCACACCTTCTTTCTCCATCTTGGATTTGCCGCCTTCGTGGCTCTGCACCAGTTCCTCGAACTGCTCGGGGCCGAATTCAGCGATATAATCAATGCCATACACGTTATGACCGTCGAGCTTGTCTAAGTCGAATAGCCAGGCTTTGCTGGCGGCGAATTCGAGCACGGCCTTCTTTTCGTTCACGTTGCTCAATTTGCCATAGAGTCCGCCGGAACCAAACAACGAGTCGTAGTTGTGACCTGCTGTCTTCAAATACTCTGAAAATTCGTGGGTTTGCTTTTCGTTGGCGGCGCGGGCTTGCTTCTTCAGAGTGTGCTCAATCGGCTTTGCGATCCAGGATCCATGAGCCAGGTTATCGGCAATGCGGTGAGCTTTTCGCTCTTTTCCTTCCTCCCACTTCGCAAGAATGGCGCTCTTATAAATGCCGACAATTTTCACCAGATCCGACCATGATACCCACTCCACGCTCTTGCCATTACCGAGCACGTGTTCGCGCAACGTTTTCCAAAGCCCTCCTTCGACCGGCGGAGCTTCTGCGGGGCGATCCCTGTCGATGAATTCCTTTACGACATCCATGGGGGCCTGGATCGATGCGACATACACCGACAGCCGCTTGAAGGCTTCTTCGCGGTTGAATGCTTCGCTTGGTCCGAAATTCCAGATTTTCATGAAATGAGCCTTTTCCGCAGCCGTCAATCCGCTTGGTTTTTCGGGTAAATCCCAGCGATCGAGTGCGTCCGCGTAGTTTAAGCCGGTCGCTATATCGGTGGATTGCTCGCTCAAAAATTGCTCGATGGTCGCGATACTTTTTACGTCTTCGGCTTTTTGGGCGGCACCAAGACGGGCGCTGCCTTGCAGAATGCGCTCCTTATTTTTTTTGAACGAGTCAACAATACCTTGCGCTTTTTGTAGTGCCGAAACAAGGTCGCTTGGTTTCTTAAAACTATCGGCATCGGAGCCGATTTTTTTCTTGATTCCCTCTTCCGTTTCCCCTTGTTCCAACGGGTTCGTGCGAAGTTTTTCCGCCTCGAAATCGCGCAATTGTTCATTCCCTTCTTCGTTGTCCTTGGCAGCAGCAGCCAACTTGGTCGAAATGCCTTCGTAATGCTTGTCCACGTCCGTGGCGACCGACGTCAGCTTGGAGGCCAGCGCGGACGGAGCGCCTTCGGACGGCAGGCGGATACCAGCCAGAATTTGGTGAATGGCCCAGCTGGCGGTTTCGGTACGGTCGCTGCTCTCGCGGGCGTACGGGTGCTTCTCTCCGCCGATGTAGATGGCCATGGCCTCTTCTAAGACCTCGTCATCCGGCATAGTGTTGCCGCGTGCGCCGAACGCGTCGCGGACGGCTGCCTGCAGCTCGTCCCACTTGCCGGCTGCTTCCAGGTCGGCCTTGGCCTTGGCGAAGAATTCCTTGTCTTTGCGCACTTCCTTTCGAATGGCGACGTGTGTCAGTTCATGTGCCACACTGCGCGGGCCCTTTACGGGGTCGCGGCTTTCAGGATGGTCTAAGTTAAAGTAGATCTTGCCTTCGAATTGGAAGGCGGACGGCATGCGCTGCAGCATGGCGGCTTTCTCCGCATCCAAGCGGGATGTATCTGCATTCAGTGAGCGCGCATACACTTCGCGATAGTCTTCCTCTGCCATGTATTGGCAGCCCGGTACGTCGTATTCACGCGTTTGAACGAGTGACTCACGTCCTTTGTCGATTGCTTCCTGCATGCCCGGAATGGCCTGAATAACCCACTGCACCACGTCGGCTTCCTGGTACCAGGTGGGAATGGCTGTTCCATTCTTGGCAAAAGCCTTTCTGAGCGTTTCCAAATGCTTCACATACACTTCATGCAGTGCATTGGCGTCTTCCAACTTGATGTGAGCTAGATCGTCGGTCAGTTCGCGCACATCCACTTCTTCTGCGGTGAGTCGCACGAATTCCGTACGCGCTTTCTCGGCCCGGCTTTGCTCCATGCGACTCTTGAGTTCCGGCAACTGATTCAGCGCCCAATCCAGCCGCTGGTAGGCAACTTCGGCGGAGCACTCTTTGAATGAGTGGGGTGCGATCAGACGCTCGATGGTCGTCTCGTGACGGATCAGCAGCGTCCCCAGTTCCACGTCGTCCTGCCAGTTTACGGTCGCAAGATCTTCAATCAACCGGGCTGCCGCAGCATTGTCCAGTTGAGCCTCGCGCTGCTTGCTCAGCTGTTGCTCAGCGAGCTCTTTTCGTTCGGCCATAATCGTATCTACTTCCGGCAGATAACGAAGCTTCAGTACGAGATCGGTCTTCTTCACGGATCCGGTCTCCGGCAGATTCAAAATCTTGCGGATGAGTGCGGCATGACGGTCGTAGAACGCGGCAATCGCCGCATCTTCCCCCCACTTCACCCGTTCCAGGTCATCTAACATGGCACGCGTTTCACGCGACATTTCTAGCACGCTGCCTTCCTTGGCGTCGCTTGCGGTGAGCACGCGGGTCACTGCAGTGCGGATGTCCTCACGCAGCACATCGGGTTCCTGCGACTGCATCACATCTACATGCTTCACCGTCAGAGCTTCTGCTTCGGCTTCGGTGAGTGTATTGATATTGATTCCGGCGGCATCGTTCAAAAATCCCAGGTGACTGCGCGTTTCACGACCGATTTTGCGGGCGACTTGTTCGGGCGTTTTACTGAGTTCAATCAACCCCTTCTTGGCATCTGCATCGGTGGAATTTTCTCCAGCTACCGTAGTCTGTTTACGCAAATAGACCAGTCGCTGCTCCGCGAGGGGAGAGTGCTGGGTTGCAAGACGAGCGTTGGCGAAGTGCCTCAGCATCTAAAGTTTACAGAATCGAATAATGGCGTCAAGTAGTTTTTCGCGTTTTTCCGGGTTCTGAGGCAGGTAGCGCGACATCGTATCGCGCACGGTCAGTGGGTTCATGGGGCCGGTGTGAATGATCAAATCGGCCCTGTGGGACTTCTTGCTTTCAATGTGCAATTCACAGTGGTCTGGACTGGCGAGCATCCAGAAGTCTTTCCACTCCACCCAAGGGTGCATGACGCCGTCGAACTCAATTCCTAGCTCGGAAATACGAATGGAATGCAGGGGGTGCTTTTCGTTGCGGACCAAGAAGAACAACCCAGCCAAAATCGCGATGGTTACGGCGAATGACCATGCTCCAGTCAGAATTCCATACACAACCAAGCCCATCGTCACGATGCTTGCGCCCACATACCAGCCGTGGGTGCGCTCATGTGTGATGCGTGAGGGTGCTTGCCACTCCAGCAACGCGGAACGAAGTTCTGTTTGCATATGTGTTTGCGGGAAATCTACTAAGTATAGCCGAAAAGTCGGATTTTTTCCATGCGTGATTATTGTCAAAAGTATGTAATTGTTGTTATGTGAACTTTCCTCAGCTATATGCAATCACAATCGCCTCAACCCGCTCCACACCTGCTGCTTTCAGCACAGCAGCGCATGCCTGCAACGTGGACCCTGTCGTAAACAAATCGTCTACCAAGATCACACGTTTCGGTACGGGCTGTTTCCCGACGTAACGAAACGCATTCTGTAGTGCATGCAGACGTTCGTCGCGTGTTCGCCAAGCCTGGTGACCCGTTGGCCGCATACGGCGTAACAACGGCAGTACTTGCCAGCGTTGCTTGCGACCGATGACATGCGCCAGCAATGCGGATTGATTGAATCCGCGCGAAAACCGCCGTGTCCAGTGCAGTGGGACAGGGCACACGATCGGCGCATCGAGGCCGTTGGCACGGAGATCCGGCAGCAGCCCGGGAAGACTGCGCAGAATGAGCCCGGCCAGCAACGAACCCAGTTCATCGACGCGGCCATACTTGAACGTGCGAATGGCTTTCTGGAAGAGGGGGGAAGCGTCGTACTTTCCGGCCGCCACCACGCGGTCCAAATCGCCGATACCGCGTTGCCGCAAAATGTCGCGCGGAAGCATGAGTGGGAATAGCTGAAAGCTCTCCAGTTCCTCGGGGGTGACCCACACGCCTTCGCTGCCGGTAAGCGAGCGGCGCGGGAAGAAGAGGTCGAGCAGAAAGTCGAACATAGATGCAGCTAACCACCAGCAACTCTCCCGACCTACGGTCAGTGGGTCGCCGGATTGTCCTCATGGCCCAACAATGGCTTTGGCAAAATGAAAAAAGAGTTCTGAGGTTCGATGGAACGCCCCAGCACATGCACCGTGAATACGCCAAAAAAGCGTCACGCATTCACTGCGAGGGATACGTGGTGGACGATACTGGATTCGAACCAGTGACCTTCACAATGTCAATGTGACGCTCTAACCAGCTGAGCTAATCGTCCAGAGCCCGAAAAGAGTACGGACAATCTGCAATGCGGTCAATTGCCAACATGTTGCAGTGCGGTTGTTGATCTTGGGGGAGGATCTGCGATACTGATCCACCATGGTTCAACTTCTGCGAAGCTCGTCGGCGCATGCGAATCCGTCAGATGCGTACTGGATACAGCGTCTGCAAGAAGGGCAGAGCAGTGCATCCATCTGGCTCGGAAAGGGCGAGCGCCAGATTCTGCCTATTACAGAACCGGCCGGAGAACGCATCGCACGCCTCCTTGAGCAGGCGCATTCGCATGTCATCAGCTCGCTTGCGTATTGCTGCCACGATCTCGCCGAACATATCTTCGGTGAACCGGGCAGCTTTCGGCGAATGCGTGTCGCAGTTCCGCGCGGTCAAGCCATGTGCCCGGAACTTGCCGCGCAGCGACTCGGCCTGCCCTGCGGCATTCAATTTCAGAATCCGCAGGATGCTCATGCGCCGGTTCTTCACAGTGCGGTGCTGCTTGGTATGGATACCGGCTTGCCGGCTGAGTTGCCCGCCAGCGAACGCGCAATCGTTCTGCACAAACCTGGTCGCGAAGAGCTGGAAATCGTCACGCTTGCGGCCGCAGTGCGACGCTACGCCGACAAGCTGCGTGACATCACCTATTACCGTGTGTAAAAAAGTGAAACGAAGCCGTCGAAGAACTGCATGATCATGTTCTGTTAGCCCCGCAAGTCGAAGTGTGTGGAAAACTTTGAAGATATCCACACCCCGTGTTACGTTCGCCGCCTCGGTAAAAATCGAGGCTTTCCTTCCGCTGCTCAGCATGACCATCTTGATCTCCGCCATTGCGTTCGTCGTCTTGCTGACGCTGCTCATTATCATCCACGAACTCGGACACTATCTCTCCGCTGTTTTCTTTAAGGTCGAGGTGGAGGAATTCGGCTTCGGATTGCCGCCGAAGGCAACGACGCTGTTTACCAGCGGCAAGACCAAATTCACGCTCAACTGGGTCCCGTTCGGCGGTTTCGTTCGTTTGAAAGGCGAGAATGAAATCGATTTGGAGAAGCGCTTTGCCCAGGGCAGTTTTGCCAAGGCCAGCATCTTCTCGCGGTTGGTGATTCTGTTTGCCGGTGTGGCGATGAACTTCGTTTTGGCGTTCATCTTGCTCACGTTCGGTTTCTCGGTAGGGAAGTGGGTGCCGAACTTCTACCAGACGATTGAGCAAATGGAACAGGCTGCTTCCGAGGGTGAAATCTTCCTGAAGACCGGCGTGTACGTGAACGATGTTGCTCCCGACGGCACCGCCGCAGCTGCCGGCATTAAGAAGGATTCCGCAATCGTCTCGGTCGACGGAACGGTGGTAGAGAAGCCGGAGCAACTGATTGAATTGCAGAAGGGCAAAGCACAGGTGACGTACGAGGTGAAGGCATCGCGTCATGCGCCGATCGAAACCGTCGTCGTGAAGTTGGCCGACGGTAAGTCCGGTGTGGCGATCTCGGCATATGCCGCCGAGTTGTCCGCACCGAATC
Organism: uncultured Candidatus Peribacteria bacterium; assembly: GCA_964448405.1. Lineage (GTDB taxonomy): Bacteria > Patescibacteriota > Gracilibacteria > Peribacterales > Peribacteraceae > DAORHV01. The sequence continues at coordinate 7,389 of CAYUVW010000013.1, forward strand.
GCTCGGTAGGCAAAGCGGTGATGTTGGCGTTCAAAGAAACCGAATTCATGACCGTGCAGACGGTGCTCGGCATGGGGAACTTAGTGCGCAGCTTGGTGACACGCGGGCATGTTCCCGAAGGAATCACGGGCATCATTGGCATTGCAGTACTTACCCACAGCTCGGTGCAAGAAGGATTCATGACCTACCTCCGTTTGGTTGCGCTGCTCAGCTTGAGCTTGGCGATCTTGAACGTGTTGCCGCTGCCGGCACTCGACGGTGGACGCATTTTGTTCGTGTTGGCCGAGATGGTTCTGCGTCGTCCATTGAACCAGCAGTTCGAGCTCATGGTGAACGCCATCGGATTCTTCGTGCTGATCGGACTCATCCTGATTATCACGTTCAATGACGTTATCCACCTGTTCTAGTTTTCCCCAGACCCCTCGTTTCGTCGTTCCCTTATGACTTCAACAGTTGATCTCACCCTTTGGCTCTCCGTCCTCCAGAAAATCGAACCACAGCTGCAGCGCAGTCAGTTCATTACCTGGTTTAAGGACACCACGATTTTGGGTCGCGAGAAAAACACGGTCGTCGTCGGCTTGCCCCTACCGATGTTCCTGAACTGGCACTTGGAACACTATCGCGGCATGACGTTGAATGCGCTTAAGGAAATGGACGACAGCATCGAGCAGATCGTGTATCAGGTCGATGTAGGCCTGAAGGACGATCCGCAGAGAACATTGCGATTGCTCGAGAATTTTCCGGAGAAAAAGAAGAGCCGCAAGCTGCCGAATCGTGCCGAGATCAAGTTGGCCGAAGGTCTGACGAGCAAGCTCTTAAACCCGCGCTATACGCTGGAGAATTTCGTAGTGGGTCCGAATAATCGACTCGCACACGCGGCCTGTATGTCGGTTGCCATGCAGCCGGGTGGCAAGTACAACCCGCTCTTCCTGTACGGCGGAGTCGGTCTAGGCAAAACCCATCTGCTGCAGGCAGTTGGCAACGCCATTCTGAAGACCATGTCGCAGGCGACCATCATCTACACCACCACCGAGGACTTTACGAACCAGGTCATCGAAGCAATTCAGCATCAGAAAATGGAGCAGTTCCGCCGTCGCTACCGCGAGGTGGACGTGTTTATCATCGATGACGTGCAGTTCTTGGCCAACAAGGAGCGCACGCAGGAGGAGTTGTTCCATACGTTCAATACGCTCATTGAAGAGCACAAGCAGGTCATCATCAGCTCCGACCGCCCGCCCAAGGAGCTCAATATCCTGCAAGACCGCCTGGTGTCGCGCTTCGAGCGCGGCATGATTGCCGACGTGGGTACGCCGGACTACGAGACGCGCTTGGCGATTTTGTCCGAGAAGGTGAAGGAGTACGAGCTGTTCATCGACGCCAAGGTCATGGAGTACATCGCCGAACACGCCGATAAAAACGTGCGTCAGCTGGAGGGCATCCTCATGCAGGCCGTGGCGCAATACGAGCTGGAGCACCGCATGCCGACCGTCGGCAGCATCTCCGAGATCATGCGCAAGCTCATTAACGATCCGACGTCACCGAAAGAGGACGACGTGGGCTTCCTGCACCAGGCTGCACGCGCCGTGTCGTTCCAGGACGTGCTGGAAGGCGTCAGCAAGTTTTACTCGGTGTCGGTGCCGGACATGATCGGACAGTCGCGCGTGCGCGAGATTCTCATCCCGCGCCAGATTGTCATGTTCCTGGCCAAGCGCTACCTGCGCATGAGCTACGTGCGCCTGGGCGAGTCGTTCAGCCACCGCGACCACACCACCGTCATGCATGCAGTGGATAAAATCGAGAAGCGCATCGTGGAAGATCCGCAGTTATTGCGCGAAGTGCGGGCGATCGAGAGGGAAGTGGGGTTGGCGAAATAGCGAAAGGGGTACCCGGATTCCCAGACTCCTAGATTCAGCAATCACGTCCGGAGGTTTCTTTCGGGAATCTTGGCATCGTGGATTCTTGGATTCCCGTTATTGTACCAGGGGCTTTTTCAGCGTCACGATGTAGTGCACCGGCAACAGGGTCGGCGTCATGCGGATACTGACTTCGCCGAAGTATTTGCGACAGAGCTCGTCCAGCGTCTTCTTCCTGAAAATGTGCAGGTGCCACGGGTTATGAACCGGGTGCACGTCCTTGGGCAGCAGCCAGATGTGCAAGAAGCGCATTGCCGCCTTGATGCGGTTGATTAGCAAGTCATTGGGGACCGTCAGTGCGGCCACGCCGTCGGGCTTCAGACACGCAGCGATTCCGCGCAGCACGTTGTCCGGCGTCTGAACGTGTTCCAGCACTTCCGTGCAGTACACGCGGTCGAATTTCTCGGTAAAGTGCTTGGTCAGCTCCTCGGCGCTGCCGAGCACGATGGTGCCCTTCACGCGCTTTTTGGCGCGTTCCACGAACGAGGGACTCAGGTCGATGCCGGTCAGCTGACCGGGCATTTTGCACAACACGGCACCGGTGCCGCAGCCCACCTCCAACACGCTGTGTCCGTCGCGGACGTCCAGCACCTTCACCAGGCCGGCGACGCGGTGCTTCTCGATCCAGCGGATGACGATGTTCGGTGAAGCGTGGCACAGGTCCGGGTCGAACTGTTGTGCCATTCCTTCGTTCCAGGCGGCGAAATCGGCCGGGTTGTTCATGTCCATACGCTCGTGTGAGGGAAGTGGTTTGCAGTATGCGTCATCTCCGACTTTCGATCCATCGGATCGCTGAGGCTGACTCCGAAGGCGGTTTGGTGTATACTTCTTTCGTGATTCTCGCTTCCGTCACCACGACTACGACCACCACGACCTCCTCGGAGGGCGGGTGCTAGCGTGAACGACGAAACGCTACGAACCCTCTCTCCGCACGGAGCTGGGGGCACTTCGCCGTAGTCCTGTCCGTCTGCTACTCTCCATTCATTCTCCCATTCCCATGAAACACGCAGCCTACGACAACCTTATCGCCCTTCTGGATAAGAACGGTGCGAAATACCGGCTCATCGACCATGCCCCCGAAGGACGCACGGACGTGGTCAGCGGCATGCGCGGCAACAAGCTGGAGCAAGCCGCCAAATGCATCGTGATGATGGTGAAACTAGGGAAGAAGGAAACAAAGTACGTGTTAGCGGTCATCCCCGGCGACGCCAAGTTGGATATGAACGGCATAAAATCCATGCTCGGCGGAACCTACGCCTCGTTTGCCACGCCCGAGATCGCCGAGAAGCTGGCCGGTAGCGTCATCGGCACCGTGTTGCCGTTCTCATTTAGCCCCGAACTGGAACTCATCGTGGACCCACTGCTACTGAAGCACGACGAAATCTTCTTCAATGCCGCACGTTTGGACAAATCCATGGCGCTGAATGCGAAAGACTATGAGAAGTTGGCCAAGCCGCGCGTCGAGTCCATCGCCAAATACGATTCCGCCGGCTCAGTTGCTCCGGCCAAGGGTGGCGCTCCCAAGGTCGCCAAAGACGAGCCCAAAGTGGATGATCTCTACAAATTGCGCCACTCGTTGGCTCACGTGCTGGCCCAGGCTGTATTGAAGTTGTGGCCGGATACTCAAGTGACCATCGGTCCGCCGATCGACTACGGTTGCTACTACGACTTTCTGTTCAAGAAGCCTATTTCCGATACTGAGTTCGAGAAGATCGAAAAAGAGATGCGCAAAATCATCGCGCAGGGGCAGACGTTCCGCTGCGACGAACTGTCGGCCGCCGATGCCAAGACCTTTTGGAAGAAGAACAAGCAGCCGTTCAAAGTCGAGCTCATCGAGGACCTGGAAAAGAGCGGCACCACTTCAGTGACGCACTACGCCAACGTGGACGCCAAGGGTAATGAAATGTTCGTGGACTTGTGCCGCGGTGGTCACGTCGAAAATTTGAATCACATCCCCGCCGACGGCTTTAAAATCACCTCATTGGCCGGTGCTTACTGGCGCGGCGACGAGAAGCGCGAGCAGCTCACCCGTATTTACGTGGCGGCGTTCCCGAGCAAACAGGAGCTGGAGGATTATTTGAACATGATGGAAGAAGCCAAGAAGCGCGACCACCGCAAACTCGGCAAGGAGCTGGATTTGTTCACGTTCTCCGACATGGTCGGACCGGGCTTGCCGCTCTGGACTCCGCGCGGAACCATCATGGTCGATGAACTGGAGCGCCTAGCCAAGGAAACCGAGGCCGCCGGCGGTTACTCGCGTGTGCGCACCCCGCACATCGCCAAGGGCAAGCTGTATGCCCAGACCGGACATTTGGCGCACTACAAGACGTCTATGTTCCCGGCCATGAAGCTGGACGGCGAGGAAGAGGAGTACTACCTGAAGCCGATGAACTGCCCGCATCATCACCAGATCTTCGCTTGCCAGCCGCGCAGTTACAAAGACCTGCCCATCCGCTTGGCCGAGTACGGTCACTGCTACCGCTACGAAGATTCGGGCTCGTTGTTCGGCCTTATGCGCGTGCGCTCCATGTGCATGAACGACGCGCACATCTACTGCATGGAAGAGCAGTTCGAGAGCGAGTTCAACGCGGTCATCGATTTGTACCTGAAGTACTTCAAGCTGTTCGACATTCAGAAGTACGTCATGCGCCTGTCGCTGCACGATAAAGGCGAACTCGGCAAGAAGTACGTGAACAAGCCCGATCTGTGGCTGAAGACCGAGGAAATGGTTCGCAACGCCATGAAAAAGAAGGGCGTGAACTTTGTGGAAGTGCCGGACGAAGCCGCGTTCTACGGTCCCAAGATCGACGTGCAGATCTGGAGCATCATCGGTCGTGAGTTCACGCTGGCCACCAACCAGGTCGACTTCGATGTTCCGGGAAAAGTGGGACTGAAGTACATCGACAAAGACGGCAAAGAGCAGGTGCCGCTGTGCATTCACAGGGCGCCGCTCTCTACCCACGAACGCTTGATGGGCTTCCTAATTGAGCAGTTTGCCGGACATTTCCCGTTGTGGTTGGCGCCCGTGCAAATTTCCATTATTCCGGTCGCCGGTCCGCACGAAGCCTACGCCAAACAACTGGATGCGGAATTACAGAAGCACGGCATGCGTACGCAGTATTTGGGAATCGAGGATTCACTCGGCAAGCGCGTGCGCGACAGCGAGAAAATGAAAGTCCCGTATGTGCTCGTGCTGGGCGAAAAAGAAGTGGAAGCCAAGTCGGTTGCCGTGCGTAACACGCTCACCAAGAAGCAAGAAACGGTATCCAAGGCCGACTTCATCGCCAAGACCATCGAGGACATTCGCGAGCGCAGGATCGAGAGTTCAATCTAAGGCTCCAATGACTTCAAGGACTCCCGGAACTCCAGTGAGCCGGGAGTTTTTTAGCGGTGCGACAATGCAATCTTCAGTCCCAACGCAATGAGCAGCGCGCCCATCACGCGCTCGAAGGCGCCCTGAATGCGCTCGAACTTGGCACGGATGACACTCATGGAAAGCACGCTGGCGACGAACGCGAACCACGCGAACGTGGCGAAGCTCATCCAGAGTCCGTAGCCGATTTGCACGAGCAGGGGAGTGGATGGGTCGATGACCTGGGTGAAGAGCGCCAAGAAGAACAGTGTCACCTTCGGATTGAGTACGTTGCACAGAAAGCCCTGGCGCAATGCGGCCAGCGGCGAGATGTCGCGGCGTGATTTCATTTCTACAGCTGCTTGCTTGGCGGCTGCGGCCTTGTGCGTCAGCGCCTTAAAACCGATGTACATAAGGTACAACGCACCGATCCATTTGATGGTGTTGTAGAGCAAAATCGATTGCGAAATAAGCAGTCCGATGCCGAGCAACGAGTACGTGCAGTGCACGAGAATGCCCAATCCCAGACCGAGCGCCGTGAGCATGCCGCTGCGTCGCGACAGGCACAGACTATTGCGGGAAATAAGTGCGAAGTCGGGCCCCGGACTCATGAGTCCCAGGAAATGAATGACGACGATGGCGAGGAAAGCGGTCATGAATGCATTGAGGAAGAGTCCGATTCTAGCAGTAGCGGAAGAAATTGCAGAGGATCCCTCAAGATTCGAAGCGCCGCGCGATTTCAGGAGTCCCATCCGTGTCTTCTTTCCCGCCGCTCGCTACGACTGTATCCTTATCGCGCATGTTTGAAGCATTTGAAATCGGCCCGGCAGTCATCTGGATGCGATTGTTGTTTTTACTGATTGGCGTGTGGGTCAGCAGCGAGTTCTTTTTCCGTCTCTCTGCTGCGGCGAACCTCAGCTTGCAGGGTGTGAAAGACAATGCTCGCTGGTATGCGTTAGCGTTTTTTATCGGCGGCCGACTGATGGCCGTCGTGTCGAGCTATCAGTCGTACCTGAAGCAGCCGATGCGCGTTCTTCTGTTCTGGGACGGACAATTCAGCTTTATCGGTGCGGCGGTTGGAGTCGCCATTGTGCTATTCATTACCACGCGCAATCAGCGCGCCACGTTTTTGCAGTGGCTGGACGTTCTGCTGCCCGCCATGACGTTGGGATTGGCATTCGACTGGGTCGGCATGTTCGCCGGCGCACAAGCCTATGGCAAGCCGACCAATATGCCGTGGGGCGTGATTATCGATACGTTCAACGTTCGCTACGCAGTGCCCATTCATCCGGTGCAGTTGTACTACGCCGTGTTCTATTTCGCCCTTACGTTCTTGTTGCTCATCATTCGTAAGAATGCCAAACGTGCCGGGTCCGAAACCCTGTTTGGCATCGTGGCGTCCGGCATCGCCGTATTTTTGTTCGAGTTCATGCGCGGCGACTTCGGCATTCCGGTGTTCGCCAAGTTCACAGACTTCATCTTCCTGGCGTGTTTGTTCACGAGCCTGGGAGTGCTTGCGGCCATTGAGCTGAAGCTGACCGAGCGTGCCAACGCGATCTACGGAATGCTGGTGGCGCTGCTCACACTTGCCTACGTCGTGGGAAGACAATGGATTTCGTTCGGTGAATTTCAATTGCGCTTCAGTCAGGTGCTTGCGATTCTTGCGCTGTTGGCGACGGTGGTATACGTTGTTGTCCATCGACGGAAGTATCCGCATTTGTAAGCTTTCCCCGCATTTCCCGTGCCAGTGTCGTTTCCGAGTTTCGAAGGTTTCTCGCAACTCTTCGCTGCAAATCCGTCGCTCGTTGTCATGCAACTCTGCATGATCGCCGCCGGCGTATTGCTGGTGTATCTCGTGCTGTATGCCACGCGCGACATTCTGCTGCGCACGCATTCGTTCCTGTATCAAATCGCCGTCATTATCCTGGTGTCGGTTCTGCCGGTCATCGGCTTTCTGTTGTACCTCCTCATTCGTCCGTCGACCACCAACCGTCAGCGCAAAATGGAGCACGATGTCCACGAAGTGCTGAAGCGTTTGTCGCACCAGCACCAGCCCAAAAAGCCTCAACATCAGCAGCATCACAAGCACGGCAACAAGTCCAAAGGCGCCCAGGCGTAGACAACCCTCGAACTTCGCACTATCGTTTGACCCTTCTCCTCCTCTTATGCAGCAATTCTTCTCCCAATGGTTCTGGCCCAATCCGGGCGGATGGCACTATGCAGATACGAAAGTACAAATTGTGCTCGCGGCTTGCGTACTGCTTATCGCATTGTCATTCGTACTCAAGTATTACCGCAGTCGCGTGAAAAACCCGGTGACCCGCAAGCTCTCTGCCAGTTGGTCGGGCGCCGCAATGACATTCGGCGTTATTGCACTGGTTTTGGCGGTCAGCCGTGTCGAAACGATTCAGTTCGTCTCCATGCGCGCATTATGGGTTGTCTGGGCATTGTCGTTGGCTCTCTACGTAGCCTTGCAGTTCATGGCGTTCCGCAATCGTCACTACGTGGTCATGGAAAAAAGGAGCACCGTCGATGGACGCGATAAGTATCTGCCAAAGAAGAAGCGCTAAACTGCGAAATATCGGATTTCAGTTCCCAAATCCCAGCTGCAGATACCGGCGGGATTTTGTGGAATTTGCTTTCTTTGGATTTGGGTATTTGCATATCGCCAGTTACCTTCTCTTGACATGGATTCCTCTGGCAGGGAGAATCCCGTTCCTGTGCCACTCAAGCACCATACAGAAACGGCGCTGATGCTCATTCTGGGCATCGTCATGGTCGCAACCGGCTTCGTTTGCGCACTGCTTCCTGCATTTCCGGCGGGCATTCTGTATTGGTGCATCGCGTTTGCGCTGACCGTTCTGTACCCGCTCGTTCTTGCATCGTTCTTTCGGGCCAACCGCGCCGATTACGAATTCCGCCTTCTGCACTGGGTCCCGGCCGGCATGACAGTGCTGTGGTTGTTCCTGGAATTGCTGTCGTACCGTTTCGAAGTCGCCCATACCGCTCAGCTTGGGTTCTTTGCCTTGTGGTCGCTTCCGCTCGTTGCGCTTGGCATCGTTTTGTCGATTGTGTTCTCGGCACACGTCATTCGCCGCCGCAATGTCCGCATTTCGTTCCTTGCGCTGTTATTGGTTGGCTTTTCCGGCTTGGCATACGCGGCACAGGTGAATCATTGGAATGCACCGCTGCAAGCCGCACTCTTCCCGCAAGGTGGTATCAACAGCGTCGCCGCAACCGGCTACAAGAGCTTGGCCGGATTGTTCAATACCATGCGCTTCCCGGACGGGGGACAGTCCGTCAGCTCATCTTCATCGGAGGCAGTGTCTTCGGCTCCGTCCTCCATGATTGCCGTCAATGCCACTTCGAGTCGCTCTTCGTCGGTTGCCATGGCTTCCGATGCAGCGACGACCGTTGCCGCTGCAGTGAATGGTAAGCCCCGTCGCCTTACGAAGACCGGCCCGGAAGAAACACTCGGACTCCTAATGGTGACGCTTTTGGCCGGGTATTGCATGGTCTTGCATGCTCGTGCTCGTAGCCGAGTAGGAGTAGAGTTCGCTGCATGAAACGAAACATCATTCTCGTTGCGGTGGCCGCAGTCGTCGTCATTGCCACCTGGAAAGGCATCGGCTCTGTTCAAGAACGCCTGGATCGTCAGGCACGTATTCGTGAGGCGGAAGAAGTGACCGTTCCCAAGGCTGAGCCACGTCCGTCATCTTCATCGTCATCGCAAGTGGCGGCTCAGCCGCCGGCATCGCAGCCGGCAGTGCCGGCGCAGACGCGCGACGAAGTGAATTGGGACGTGCCGTTCACACCTCAGGCGCCGTTTGCGAACTGGGACGCCGTGCACGGAGAGGCCTGCGAGGAAGCCAGTGCGTTCATGGTGTTGCGCTATTTCGCCGGCCAGAAGATTGCATCGCCGCAAGATGCCGAGGATGGCATCCTGCATCTCATTGATGCGAGCGGACCAGCGGTGGATGAAACCGCACAGGAGATCGCCGATTTGATTGAATCAGAAAATCCTTCGTTGCATGCCGACATTCTGAAGGACCCGACCGAAGCTTCCATGAAGGCGGCGTTGGCCGAAGGTAAGTTGATTATCGTTCCTGCCGCCGGCCGCCAGCTCGGTAATCCGTTCTTCCAAACTCCCGGTCCGCCGTATCACATGCTTGTGTTGCGCGGCTACACCAAGGACGGCCATGTTATTACGAATGATCCGGGCACCAAGCGCGGCGAGAACTTCGCCTACACCTGGACCACGCTCATCAATGCCATCCATGATTGGAATGGGGGAGATGTGGAGAATGGAGCGAAGGTGGTGATTGTGATTGGGGAGTAGCGAACGGGATTCCAAAGAAACCAAGGGAACCAAGGATTTCAACGAACCCCTGCAATCTTTGGACTCTTTGGTTTCCTTGGAATCACTCCGATGGCTCTTGCCTTCCGTTGCCTCCGACCATGCTGTAGCATCTCGCCACTATGATCACCATCACCTCTCTTCACGCGCGCCAGATTTTGGACTCGCGTGGCAACCCCACCCTCGAAGCGGACTGCACGCTCTCCGACGGTTCATTCGGTCGTGCAGCAGTTCCGTCCGGTGCATCCACCGGCACGCACGAAGCGCTCGAGATGCGCGACGGCGATAAATCCAAGTATCTCGGCAAGTCGGTCGAAAAGGCCGTTGCCAACGTGAACGGTCCCATTGCCAAGGCACTCGCCGGCAAGCCGGTCGCCGACCAGAAGACCGTCGATCAGATCATGCTCGATCTGGACGGCACACCCAACAAGTCCAAGCTTGGCGCCAATGCCATTCTCGGCGCTTCCATGGCCGTGGCCAAGGCCCGCGCCGCTTCCGAGAAGCAATCGCTCTGGAAGTCGCTGGCACAGCAGTTCGGTACCAAGGACGCCACCCTGCTTCCGACTCCAATGATGAACGTCATCAACGGCGGAGCCCATGCCGACTCCGGCTTAAGCTTCCAGGAATGCATGATCGTCCCGACCGACTTCAAGACGTTCTCCGACGCTCTCCGTGCGGGAGCCGAGGTGTTCCACGCACTCAAGAAGATTTTGAAGGACAAAGGCCACGTCACCGCCGTCGGCGATGAAGGCGGCTTCGCCCCTCACGTGAAGGACAGCGACGAGGCGCTCGGCGTCCTCATGGAGGCCATCGAGAAGGCCGGTTACAAAGGCAAGATCCAGCTGGCGCTCGACTGTGCGGCCAACGAGTTCTACAAGGACGGCAAGTACACCGTGGACGGCAAGACGTACACCTCGGCCGAACTGGTCGAGTTCTACGGCAAACTCATTGCCAAGTACCCCATCGTCAGCATTGAAGACGGTTTCGCCGAGGATGACTGGGAGGGCTTCGGCATGATGAACGCCAAGTTCGGTTCCAAGCTCCAGCTCGTCGGCGACGACTTGTTCGTCACCAACACCGAGCGCGTGAAGAAGGGTATCGAAAAGAAGGTCGCCAACTCCGTACTCATTAAGCTCAACCAAATCGGCAGCGTGTCCGAGACCGTGGCGACGATTCAAATGTGCCAGGCCGCCGGATGGACTGCCGTCGCCAGCCACCGCAGCGGCGAGACCGAGGACGCGTTCATCGCCGACCTCGCCGTGGGTCTGCGCACCGGACAGATCAAGACCGGTTCGTTGTCCCGCACCGACCGCGTGGCCAAGTACAACCAGCTCTTGCGCATCGAAGAGGAGCTCGGTTCCAAGGCCAAGTACGTCTCTCCGTTCAAGAAATAACTTGAAAACAAGCCGTTTGGTAGGGGTCGCCGCAAGGTGATTCCTACTTCGGCGTGCTCCCAATCCGCTTATTCTGAAGCGGTTTCTTTGGAGTGATGCGGTTTCGCAGTACCTAGGGGGTGCTCGCTTGACCAATTTCCATAATGATGTGGCATCTTTTTATGAAGCCCACCAACCCCTTCGAAGTCTGCACGCCGGAAATGCTGCCGCTGGTGCAGGAGTACGGCGGCAAGTTCGGCCCCCTGGAAGCATTGCGCATGCGCCAGGAGTTTCGCGATCACGTGCTCGATACGGTGTATTTGCGCAATGGACAGTCGTACGTGGGCAACGGGTCCATCACCCATCCCATCGTCCGTGCGTCCCATCCCATCGATATCCGCGATATGGTGGGTGTGCTTGAAACGCTGATTGCCTCAAAGGACGCAGATCCCGCCGAAGTGAACCGCTTGGCCGAAAAGATCCGTCTGCAGGCCGCCGAGACAGACGTCGTCGATTTTGCCAATCGTTCGGCCGAGCAAGGCCAGTACAGTCCGCAGGATGTCATCATTGGCGTGCAACAGCTCATAAAAGGAGTGCGCGCCACGATTCTGGCACACCCCAACCGTCCCGCCGGCGAGGAGGAGTACGTCATCTCCTGGTTCCGTGAGGGCAAGGACCGCTCCGGCGACCCGATGGCCAGTGGTACCGAAATCTTCTCGGCCACGTTCGACAAGCACGGTAGGCAGCAGGACATCTTGGGTGACACGTATCGTGGTCCCCAGCGCAAACCGACGCCGGATGACCCGTACGAAGGCCCTTCGCAGGCAAACATGATGCCGACGACGCTCATTGAGTTGTACGAGCGCGTCCGCCGCACGGATCTCATGCGCAGTGACCGCGCGTACGTCATGGAAGCCGTGGGCGATGAGAACGACGTTTCCCGCCCGCCCATCGTCTGCCAGCTTCGCGACTTCAAGTCCCGTTCGCTGGCTAGCTGGCGCTTCGACCCGAAAGAGAACACCTTCCAATTGCCGAAGTTGGTGTTTGGTATTACTCCCGAAGAAGGTATGCGCCTAACCGTGCAGCATTCGCCGGACGGCTTTGGTTCGGATCGCAAGACGCCGCTGCCCGTTTTGGACAGACCATGGGCATTTTTACGGACGCAGCACCAGGGCGAAACACCTCTTACACTAGATACCACTGGGATGAAGGCATATCTGGGAGGATTCTTTTTCGGTAGTGGCATGGCGAGCATGGCGCATTCCCAGGAACGCATGGCCGCTGTCGCGAAAGTTACTGTTTTTGAAAATCGCGTGAGCTACCATGTGCCAAGTCGCAGGGACGACCCGACTGACTTCAACCTAGGCACATATGATTTTTCTCGTCGACTGCTTGCGGAAATGGATGATGAACCAGTCAGGGATGCAGATGGCGGTATTTCAAAACTGCGAGAGATCCGTGAATTGATATATTGGTATTCAAGGAATACGAATACATACATAGCGAGTGTCGACGATTTGCTGGATCGCACACGTGGAAAGATGTTCGACATCATCCTGCGGTCCGACGGTTACACGGCCACACTTACACCTGCACCCGGGCAAGCCACTCGCGCCTTGGTCAAGCAGAGGCGCGTTTAGTGAGCACTCGTCGCGGACCGGACTTTTCGCTATAACTAAGGGCAATGCTCGAGATTGTACTTCTCATGGCTGCCTTGTTGCTCACCCCGAAGGGGATTTGGCTTCCGGTCGTGTGCATTACGGCCATTCTTCTCTGTATTCCCGGTGCGTACGCCACATGGTTCGGCGCGCCGTTTTTGCCCACGTCGCATCCCATCCTGGCCCGTATGATCAATATGGCCCGGCTGAAGAAAGGAGAAATCGCCTACGATTTAGGCTGCGGCGACGGGCGCGTCTTGCTGGCCGCCTCCACCACGGGTGCCAAGGTGACGGGTTATGAATTATCGATTCTCATGTACGTCTACTGCAAACTCCGGTGCTTGTTCCAGCGCGACATTCGGGTGAAGCTCGGGAATTTTTGGACCAAGGACTTCCGCGATGCCGACGTCATTTTCTGTTATTTGCTCACGGATACCATGAAGACCTTTAAGGCCAAGATCTGGCCGCAGCTGAAGCCCGGCTGTCGCGTGGTGTCGCATGCGTTCCGTATGCAGGGGATTGAGCCGGATGAAGTGGCGGAGAAAGTCGTGGTCTACGTGAAAAAAGCCGCCTAACTGCTACACTCTTCGTATGGAACTCCCCAAACGCACGACCAAAGAACTGGAAGAGGCACTCGCTGAGCTGACTGCAGCCGGTGCATTGGTGTTGCCGCGCAAGTCCACGGTGGAAGCGGCCGGAATGGGTAAGGTGTGGTCGGGCAAGAAGGCCGACGGAACGCTGTGGACGCTCACCAAGAAGAGTCCGGAGAGCTTTGTGTGCACGTGCTAAGGGGAAGTGGCAGTGTTTGGAAATCACACAGTGATCCACTAGAGTAGCCGTAATCGGGGTGGAGCTTAGTTGCCTAGACCTGCGCAGCAGGGCGTTTACGAAGGCCGCCTGGCGCTTTCCGAGAGAATCAAGCACAATCAAAACATCGGGGTGTAGCTTAGTTGGTAAAGCGCCAGGCTGGGGGTCTGGAGACCCAGGGTTCGAGTCCCTGCACCCCGACCAGTACAACAGATTCAAAGGACTTCCGGGCGGAGGCCTGTTCTCGGAAAAGCCAAAGTTCACTGGCGCTGCAAGCCGCTTCTGCCTATACTTCCCCCTTCTTTTCCAATTCTTGACAATAATCACTATTGATTTCTAAATAGTATTATGTCATAATAATACGAACCATTTGTCTACATGCCTCTGACACCCGCCTCCATCGCAGACGCTCGCAAAGCGATCGACAGCCACAGCCGGCTGCTGATCGTCCCGCATGCCAACGTGGACCCCGACGGGCTCAGCAGTGCGCTGGCCTGTTACTCGGTGTTCAAAGCACTCGGCAAGGATTGCACCGTTATCTGTCCGGATACGCCGCCCGAGGCGCTGAAGTTCCTGCCCGGCTTCGAGAACTTGGTCACCAAGGTCAGCGGCGAGCAGGAGTTCATCATCACGTTGGATTGCAGCGACGGCGTGGAAGTCGACAAACTGCGCTACACCGTGGAAGACAACAAGGTGAACATCATCGTGGTGCCCAAGAAGGGGAAGATCAAAAAGCAGTCCGTCATTTTGTCCGAAGGGGGAGCGAATTACGATTTGATCGTTGTTGTGGATACCGCCGAGTTGAGTCTGCTCGGCTCTATTTATACGGACAACGTCGACCTGTTCTCCGAGGTGCCCATCTTGAACATCGACCACCACGTCAGTAACACCCAATTCGGTCAGTTGCACCTTATCGACCCGACCGCCGCCAGCGCCACCGAGGTGCTGTACTCGTGGTTCGTCTCCGATGAGAAGTGGAAGTCGTTCCTCACGCCGGACGTTGCCACATTGTTGCTCACCGGACTCATTACCGATACGCGCAGCTTCCAGAACCCGAACACCACGCCCAAGTCGTTGGAAGTCGCCGCCAACTTGCTCGACTTCGGCGCCCGCCAGCAGGAAATCATCAAGCATATCTACAAGACCAAGCCGCTCTCCACCCTCAAAATTTGGGGTCGTGCGCTGAACGGTATTCAAATGGATCCATCCGCACGTATCGTCTGGTCGTCCATCAGTCTGCAAGACTTGCAGGAGATGGGTGCCAGCGCCAAAGAGACTGCGGGAATCTTGGATGAACTCATCTCCACTATTCCCGATGCCGATGTTCACGTGCTGTTCACCGAGACCGAGGCCGGCCTCATGAAGGCCAGCGTGCGCTCGTCGCCGTCCGTCGATGTGAACGTTGCTGCCGGCAGATTGTTCGGCGGAGGCGGTCATGCGCGTGCATCCGGATTCAAGGTAAAGGGGTATTCAAACTTCCAACTTGCGGTGTTGGAGAGCGTGCAAAAACTGAAGGACGAAGTGAAGCGCCAGCTAGATGCAGGCAACGCCACACTGCCGCCCGAAGCCGGTCCGACACCCATACAACGAGCTGCAGTCGTAGAGGCGGCAAAGTCCGCCCCGGTCGATGTGCTGCAGGGCGTGAGCGCGAATGGCGCAAAACAGGGTGGGGGAGTGGATGTGGTGAAAGAATTGGGAAATCAGTAAGAAGCCTTTGAAAAATGCCGCCTGCTTTGTCGGCTTCATTGAAATTCCACGCAGCGTATTTCGAATACGCTTTGCGAAATTTCAATTCGCCTTCTCGCATGCGTCGATTTTTGAAAGGTTTCTTTTCTCGAATCCGGGGTCAGTTATTTTGTGAGAAACAGCATCTTGAGCACGGTTATTCTTGGTAATGCAGCACGCCTGTGTTACGCTGAGCGCGACATTTGAAGTCCATGCGTCTCATTCAAGTTGCGAAAATTCTCGGCATTCCCGGACAGGAGCTCCGCAAGGAGCTTATGACTGTCGATTTCGGCGTAAAGCCGACCGATCGCGAGGTGACCCAGAGCATGGCCATGGGCATCATTCGTTTCATTGCCAACAAGCGCGGTATCACCATCGACTGGGCGAACCTGCAGGGTGACGATGGTGGCGAAGAGTCTGAAGATGGAGCGAAAGAAGAAGGAGCTGCCGGCGAAGCGGCGCCTGCCGAAAAAACTGCCGAAGCCGAAGCGAAGAAGGCTCCGGATGCCAACCTGAACGTGTTGCGCAAGCTCACGCTCGACGACGTGCCCAAGGAGGCTATCGCGCGCCAACAGCAAGTTATTGCCCGCCAGCGCGTCATCAGCAAGAAAGACATTGAGCAGCGCCGTGCCGAAGCAAAGGAATTGGCGAAACTGCAGCCCAAAGCCGTTCCCGGCACCACGCACCAGACGCAGATTAAAAAGAAGGAAGGTCCGGTGTTCTTGCCCATTCAAATCTCGGTGAAGGAGTTCGCAGAAAAAACAGGTATCCAGGTGCCGAAGGTAATTCAGTCGCTCATGAAGAACGGCATCCTGGCGAACATTAACCAGCAGATCGACTTCGACACCGCGTCCATCATCGCGTTGGAACTCGGCGTGGAAGTGCAGCGCGAAGTTGCCGAAGTCGCGGTGGAAGCGCTTATTAAGAACGACCTTGCCGAACTGCTGAAGCTGGATGATCCGGCCAAGCTGATTCCGCGTGCGCCCATCGTTACCGTCATGGGACACGTCGACCACGGCAAGACCTCCATTTTGGACGCCATTCGTTCCACCGACGTGGTGGCGGGTGAGGCCGGTGGTATTACGCAGCACATCGGTGCGTACCAGGTCATGCACGACGGTAAGCCCATCACCTTCCTGGATACTCCGGGTCACGAGGCGTTCACCGCCATGCGTGCACGCGGCGCCCAGGTGACCGACGTTGCTATTCTCGTGGTGTCGGCCGAAGAAGGTGTGAAGCCCACGACTATCGAAGCAATCGACCACGTGAAAGATGCCGAAGTGCCCATCTTGGTCGCCATCAACAAGATGGACCGTCCCAACGCCGACCCCGAGCGCGTGAAAGGCGAGCTTGCTTCGCACGGCTTGCAGGCAGAGGAGTGGGGAGGCAGCGTCCCCATGGTGCCGTGTTCGGCCGTGACCAAGCAGGGAATCAACGACTTGTTGGATGCCGTGCTGCTGCTTGCCGAAATGGAAGAGCTGAAGGCCGATCCGGATCGGCCCGCCATTGCCACCGTCATCGAGAGCCATTTGGACAAATCCCACGGTCCGCTTGCCACCGTTATCGTGAATGCCGGAACCCTGCGCGTCGGTGACTTCATCGCTTCCGGTCAGGCTTCGGGCAAAGTGAAGGCATTGCTTGGCGTCGGCGGTAAGCGCATGAAGGAAGTGTTGCCGTCCGGCCCCGCAGTTGTGGCCGGCTTAGACGTGCTTCCGCGCGTGGGCGACATTCTCCAGGTGTTCTCCTCCGATCGTGAATTGCAGGCCTTCATGGATGCGTACAAGCTTTCCAAGAGCAACGAACCCAAGCGCGGGTTCGCCGATTTGGTCAGTCGTCTCACCGAAGGAAAGTTGTCGCAGTTGAAAATCGTGCTGAAGGCCGATGCACAGGGCTCGCTGGAGTCATTGCAGGAAGGACTGAAGAAGCTCATTACCGACAAAGTGCAGCCGAAAGTCATTCATGCCGCAATCGGCGGCATTACCGAGAGCGACGTCATGATGGCCGCCGCTTCGCAGGGTATCGTGGTGGGCTTTAACGTCGAGGCTCCGCTCTCCGTCATGAAGACCGCCGACCGCGAGGGCGTGAAGGTGCAGAACTACGACATCATTTACAAGCTGTTCGAGGAAATGGAATTGCTGCTCAAGGGGCTTATTCAGCCGGTCGAGGAAGAGAAGATTACCGGTCACCTGGAAATCCGCGGCGTGTTCCTTACCAAAAAGAGCGAGCAGATCATTGGTGGCAAGGTGACCGACGGTTACCTGAAGCGCACGCCGTTCCGCGTGAAGCGCGGCGAGGAAGTGGTCGGTACCGGACGCATTACGTCGCTCAAGAACATCGACAAGGACATCAAGGAAGCCAAAGAAGGCATGGAGTGCGGTATGCGCGTCATTACCAGCATCCCGCTGGAGCTGAACGACGTGCTGGAGGCGTACACGAAAGAGTTCACGAAGGTTGAGTAGAGTTCCGGGCGAAGGATTCCAAGACTCCATGACTCCGCGAAGCATGTTTTTGAGGTAGGCCGAAAAAGGAGTCCTTGGAGTCAGGGAGTCCTGGTATCCCAAAGATGCTCTCAGTGTGTCCTCGTCCTACGCCGTTGCGTTATCCCCAAACAAGAACGGATTGCGGTCCAAGCGCATATCCACCTGGTTGCGACCGCGAATGTATTCACGGGTGATCTGTTGTTCATCGCGGCTGCGCGATTGCAAGAAGCTTTGCAGGAAGAGTTTGCGCTCTTCGTCGCTGCCAAGACGTGCCATGGCTTCCACCAAGGGCGTGTTGCGTCCGTCGGTTAGCTGGCCGATCTGCGCCATGGTGATGGGTTGATTGCCTCGAATGAGCGCATTGAGCTGGCTGCGGTTCTCGCCGCGACCCAGTTCGTGCAATTCCTCGATTGCAGCGGCGCCGCGGTCGCCCGACAAGCCGCTGTGTTGAATCACGTTCTGAATCTGCGGTTCGTTGAGGTAGCTTAAGCGGCGTACGGCATTGTAGGTGTTGCTGCGCGCAAGACTCGGATTAATCGACAGAGCGGCAATGCCGGCCCACAACGCTGTCGGCCATGTAAAGCCGTGCTTGGCGCCCATAATCAGACCGATGCCGGTAATGAACGACGCACCCACGCCGGTCAGAAACCGTATCGGGCGATAGTCGGTTTGCCGTACCGGAACGCTGCGTCGCCAGTCGGCAATGGCTGCGCCGACCGGATCGATTGCTTCCATTTGGCCGATTCCCGAACGCATTTGTTGCAGCAGTTGGCGCTGCTCAGGGTTGATTGCCGATGCAGGGCTGGCGGCGATCATATCGATGTTGCGATACGCCGCTTCCATGCGGTTCCAGTCCACCATCAAACGGCCGTTGCGGTTGCGGCGGTAGAAGTGCGCGTCGCGTGCGCTGCCGTCCAGCACCGCACTTGGGTCGGCGGTCAGGCCGCGTGCGTACGTGGAAAGAGTGCGATTGATGGCGCGCATGGAGCTATTGGTGCCTTCCGGTACGGAGAACGACGTATTCAAGCGATCCATAATGTCTTCACGCGGGTCGCTGCCCGGCGCCAGACCGAATGTGGATTGCAGCCGCGTTCCCAGCATACGGGCGCGTAGTTCCATGGCTTGCTGATACAGCTCGCCCATCTGTTCCCAGTTTCGCGAAATCTGTTCGCCGGCATCCGGCATGTTCATGAGCATGGCGTTGCGTTGCCAGAGCGTTGCCGCCTGTGCGCCGATGCGCTCGAGTTCGGGCAACAAGGGGTGCGTGCGCACGGCTTCCACCGACATCTTCAATTCCGCCCACCGACTGCGTTCCGATTCCAGGCGATCGGGCCCCATGCCTGCCAGTTCTTGGCGCTGCTGGCGTGTCATGAAGAGAGTATCGGGAAAAGGAAGTAGGGGAGTGGGCGATTAGGTTCCGCTGCCCGCCTTGATAGCGCCTTCGATCTGCGCAAGGTTCTGCCTGAGGATGCCGCCGCTGCCCTGACGCTGTGCAATTTGACGCAATTCCGGCAGCACGTTGTTCGCTGTAAGCTGAGCGGAACCTGCCGGCAACCGAGCATTCAGCTGACTGGTGAGCTCTTCCAGCTTTTGCTGGCGAGCTGCGCCGCTCAGTCCCGAGTTGTTCAATTGCTGAATCGCGGTCACGATGCGCTGGTTCTCGGCACTGTTGGAGCTGAGGATCTTGTTGGTCGCTTCGATGTTCAGTCCGCCCTGTGTCGTTGTGCCGCCTTGCTGACCTGCGAGTGATTCTTTGAGCGATTTGCCGCTGAGCGCGCTTTGCTGAATGGCGTTCTTGATCTGCTGCGGCTTGTTGACAAGCTGGCCCAGCGTTTGCGTTCCTCCACCTGGACCGGGCAACGGCAAGGGGATAAGCATGGGTGCCGCAGATGCAATGCCGACCACGCCGTCGCCGAAGGCTTTCACCTTACTCGTTGCCTGGCCGATGATCTTATTACTTTCGAGTGCAGAGAATGCGCCGATGTAAATGATGCCAATGGCAGCGCACAACCACATGAGTCCCCACCAGTCGTTCACTCCGTTGACGATGGGCACATTCAAAACTAGGCCCGTTGTCGGCGATTGAACTTGTGCCGTCGCAGACAACATCATGAAGCCAATGCAGAATGGAATTGCCACAACAGCGGGCAAGAACGCAGCACTTTTGAAGTTGTCCCAGATGTTGAATTTATCGTCTGCACCGGGAATGCCGAGCTTGCCGTTCCAGGCATAGCCTAAGAATGCGAATGGCATGAATGCAACGCAGACCCACAAAATGACCATACGAATGACCAATCCAATTGCCAGACCGACCAACGGTAGGGTGGCTGCCATGAGCAAAACGGAGATGAGCACAGTGCTCACAAGCAGACGCAAACTGATGGTAATGACGTTCTGGGTTGTACCCGGAGCCCCAATAATACTGGCCGGCACTTTGGCCAGTGCATTCAGGCGGGCAAAGCTCACAGCCAGACCGTTAATCATGGCATGGCCGGGGGCTACCGATGCAGCTGCAGTGAACTCTCCCTCTTTGTAGCATACGAGTGACGGCAGACAGTCGCAGTTCACCACCGTGCCGGGGACCGGCAACGGACTGGCGCAATACGCGATCTTCGCGTTGGGCTCAGGAAGAATGAGGACGTCCAACAGCACGCGACAAGGGCGCAAGTTACCGTTGTCGTCGCGCATTTCACAGTTAAAGCCTGGCAGCATGTTGGGGATCGAGTACACCGTCGACGTCAGCACGTTGGCGATGTCGATAATCACACGTGGGAAAAACCACGAGAAGTTGACCAAAATGACGGCCATGCAGAATTGTACGAGCTTGCCTTTAATGAGCTCCTGCTTTGCGGTAATGATCGTATAGATTGCTACACCGATGAGCATTAGTGCGAACGCCAAATTCACCAGGTCTCGTGAAAGAACCCAGATTTGGTTCAATTGCGCCATCATCAGCGGATCAGTCATGAAGTCGGTCGAGAGCAGGTACTGCAGAATCCACAGTGCAATCAGTGCAATTACCTGCATGAAGCTGATGATAATGCCCAAGGCCGACATAATGCCGACCGCAGGCTCACCAAGCTGTCCTTGCACCTGTTGTCCCGCTCCTGCCTGCGCAAGCGCCGTCGGCAGTCCAAGCACCTCTCCGTGCATAGCCAAGATTGCCAGCAATACGACTGCCAGGAATCCGAGGAGTTTTTTGTGTGTAGACATCAAGACATTGTAGCATAGTAGACGGATTTCCTCAACTGTTAGCCTTTGCTCTTTCACTGAGTACGGAATGGAGTCGTTGAACAAAATATGAATACATTTTTTGTACAATAAAGTAAAAAATGAAAGGGAATAAATTCTGAATTATGGCTTATTTAAAGCAAAAAATAAGAATACAATAATAGTACATACAGTTTGTTCAATTTTCTTGATCTGTATTCACTCTATGAGTAACATTTGTGAACGTGGGTTTACCGCTCACTTCCTTATGGTTCACGACGCACTGAAAGCACTCTTTAGTTCCCAGACTCGGGTAAAATTACTTTCCGTGTTTCTTCTTCATCCAGAGGAAGAGTATTTCATTCGTCAGCTTACGCGTTTGCTCAATGAGCAGATCAACTCCATTCGTCGTGAGTTGGAAAACTTGCGCCGCATCGGTTTGGTGAAGGCACGGCATCGCAATCGTAAGAAGTTCTACAAAGTGGATCCGGACTTCATTTTCTTCCACGAGTTGAAGAGCATGTTCTCCAAAGAGGTGCGTGGAGGGGAGAGTGCGACCGTTTCCTCGCTCAAGTCATTGCCCGGGGTGCAGTTCCTTCTTTTGGCAGGCAGCTTTGTCGGTACACATAGCAAGGTTGACCTCCTGTTGGTCGGAGACGTGAAGAAGGAGGTTGTCGAGCTGTTGCTCTCGCAGGACCCGTCCATGCGCAATGTAAAGTATTCACTCTTCCCGAAGGCGGATTTCTTGTATCGCCTGAGTTTGCGAGACCGCTTTATTCTTGAAATTGTCGATGACCCACGCCATTTGGTGGCTACCAACCTCATCGCCAAGGACATGGAAGAGGCTCGGAAATAGTCTGCCCCGTTCTGAAGAAGCCCTTTACACTGATGTTTTTTTCGCGTACCTTCTCGCGGCATGCCTTCGAAACTCCTCTCAGTACAGGCCAAGAAATACGAAAAGAACCGCCCAGACATTCGTCCGGGATTCACCGTCCGCGTTCACCAGAAGGTGCAGGAAGGTGATAAGGAGCGTATTCAGATTTTCGAAGGTCTTATCATCAGCATTCATCGTGGTCACACCCCGGCCGACGTAAGCTTTACGGTTCGCCGCATTGCTTCCGGTGTTGGAGTGGAGAAGGTATTCCCGTTGCACTCACCCCTCATCGAGAAGATCGAGGTGAAAAAGGTCGCCAAGGTCCGCCGTGCCAAGCTGAACTTCCTGCGCGGTCGCAAGGGCAAGAGCGCACGCATCAGCGAGCGCTTCACCAGCGCCGAGGAGTTCGCCATCGCCACGCCGCCGGCTCCGGTTGCAGAGGCAGTTGCCGAGGCTCCGGCTGCAGCAGTCGAGGCAGCACCCGCCAAATAAGGCAGGGGAGTGGAGCAAGAAGGAAATTGCATCTATTCTGTTTTGCGTATGCGATGCGTTCTGTTCGGTAACTACGGCGTCGAAAATCTAGGAGATGAAGCCCTGCGGGCATATTTTCTGCGGTATTTCCCCGAAGTGGAATGGAAGGTTGTAACCGCCACAGGTGAGTATCCGCGCCTGCCGATGGGTCTTCGGTCACTCTTTCGACCATGGTGGCGCACACTGAAGGCAATTCGTGAGTGTGATGCAGTTGTGTTCGGTGGTGGATCACTCTTTACCGATGCCGAATCTTGGAAAGCACCCATACTTTGGTGGTGGTATGCGCTTGTCGCCAAGCTCCATGGGAAAAAGATCGTCTTGGCGTTCCAGGGAATTGGACCAGTGCGCTCATTTGTTGCAAAACGTTGCACGGGATTGGCATTATTATGGTCTTCCTTTATCTCGGTTCGTGATCCAGGCTCGCTCAAACGCGTACAGGCATTCTTCGGTAAATCTGCTCCAAAGAATACAATAGTAGTTCAAACTTTTGATCCAGCTATAGCAATATTCAAAGGAACTTTACATCAAAGTACTAAAAAATTGATCATTGTTCCTCGGTCGAATACAACATCTGAATTCTTGAGTCGTGTACAGGTCGAGGTTGCCAAAGACTGGGATGAGGTTGTGGTGTTGCTTTTGGAGCCAGGGAAGGATCAAGCTGCTGCAGAAAAAGTTCGCGCAATTGTCAAAAATGTTCCCGTGCGTAGTATTGATGTTCGGACATTCGAGGTGTTGGTCGCAGAGGTCTCGTCGGCGCAATTTGTCCTGACCCAACGTTTTCATGGTGCCATTGCCGCGCTAGCGAATGGTGTGAAGTTCGAGGCTGTACCACAGGCGCCCGGAGACAAATTGGACAACGCAAACAGTATGGACCCAGCAGTCTGTTTCTCTTTGCTGCAAATAGGCCAAGAGGCGCTTTCGGACTTCTTTCGGAAGGGGTAGGACGAACTGTGCATTTTCTGTACCATGAGTCGGCTTCTTATGAATATCAGAAACTTCTGCATCATTGCGCATATCGATCACGGAAAGTCGACGTTGTCCGACCGTATGATCGAGCTCACCGGAACGCTGCAGAAGCGTGAAATGAAGGAGCAATTGCTGGATTCCATGGATTTGGAGCGTGAACGCGGCATTACCATCAAGCTGACGCCGGTGCGCATGGATTACAAAGGCTTTCAGTTGAACCTGATCGACACACCCGGTCATACGGACTTCCGGTACGAGGTGAGCCGTTCGTTGGCGGCTTGCGAAGGGGCAATCTTGCTCATCGACGCGTCGCAGGGAATCCAAGCTCAGACGCTGGCGGTGCTGTATATGGCCATGGAGCACGATCTGAAGATCATCCCGGTACTCAATAAAATCGATCTGCCGGCAGCCGATGTGCCGCGCGTTTCCAGCGAGGTGGTGAAGATGCTCAGTTGTGATCCGTCCGAGATTCTGTCCATTTCCGCCAAGAACGGCACCGGTGTGCTGGAGGTGTTGCAGGCGGTCATCGATCGTATTCCGGGCCCCGCAATCGGTGCCCAGACCGCAGGAGCATCACGCGCGCTCATCTTCGACGCCGTCATGGACGAGTACCGCGGCGTGGTGGCGTACGCCCGTGTGATCGACGGTGAGTTCCGGAAGGGGAACAAGGTGCATCTTTTGGGTTCGAAGGTGGAGTTCGAAGTGCAGGATGTCGGTTTCTTCTCGCCGAAATACATTTCGGCCGAATCACTGAAACAGGGCGAAATCGGGTACATCGTGACCGGCATGAAGAACGTAGCCGAGGCGCGCGTGGGTGACACCATCGCGTCCGATCCGACGCAAATTCCGCTGCCCGGCTACAAGAAGGTGCAGCCCATGGTCTTCGCCGGCGTCTACCCCACCGAGGCCGACGAATACCCCAAACTGCGCGTGTCGCTGGAGAAGCTGTCGCTGAACGATGCGGCATTGGATATTTCGTACGAACACAATACTGCACTTGGCAACGGTTTTCGCTGCGGCTTCCTCGGTTTGCTGCACATGGACATCATCCAAGAGCGACTGGAGCGCGAATACGACTGCGAATTGGTGATTACGGCGCCCAGCGTGCTGTACGAGGTTGCTTTGCGTGCAAAGAACCCATCCGAGGCGGTACGTGCCAGCTTGCTGAAAATCGATGATCCGTCGGTGGCGCTCATTAGCAATCCCTCCGAATTCCCAGATCCGACGTATATTGAGGAAATTCGCGAACCATGGGTGCGATTGGAAATCGTGTGTCGTGAACAAGACGTGGGAGCCTGTATGCAGTTGGTACAGGAACGTCGTGGTACGTACCTTTCCATGGAGTACATTGAACAGCGCGTGCTTATGCACTTCGAGGTGCCGCTGCAGGGTATCGTGCTCGATTTCTTCGACAAGCTGAAGTCCACGTCGTCCGGCTACGCATCGTTGAGCTATGAGCACTTGGGCTACCGTGCCGGCGAACTGGTGAAAATGGATATTTTGCTCTTAGGTGAGCCGTCCGATGCACTTTCGACCATCGTCCATCGCAGTGAGGCACACGACGTGGGTACGCAAATTTGCAAACAGCTGAAGGAGGCCATTCCCAAGGCACAGTTCCAAATCAGTATCCAGGCGGCGATCGGCGGTAAAATCGTCGCGCGCGAGAACATCTCCGCCATGCGCAAGGACGTGACGGGCTACCTGTACGGTGGTGACGTGACCCGTAAGAACAAGCTTCTCGACAAGCAGAAGAAGGGAAAGAAGCGCATGAAGCAGATGGGGAAGGTGTCGCTCTCGCAGGATGCATTCTTGGCGGTGCTGAAGCGGTAAATGAGGATTCCCAGACTCCTCGAAAGTGCCTCGGGCGCTTTCGGACTCCTGGATTCCGCAAGGCAAGACCGCATTATTCGGGAATCCAGGAATCCCGCCCGGTATACTTTCGGCGTGCATCAACCGTCGTTCCCTCTCCGCAGCACCTTCCTCGCTCTCCCGCTACAGAACGAAGCACTGGCTGAGTTTCAGCGTTTGCAAGCCTTGCTCAAGCCATTCGAAGACTGCCTGATGTTGCAAAATCCACAGACGCCGCATCTTACACTCATGTTCTGGCCCGAGGTGGGGGAGTTGGAGTATCGGGGCATTGTCGGTCAGGCGGCGAAGATTGCGGGCAAAGCGGTGCCGTTTTCGCTCACGGTCATTGGACCGGATACGTTCGGCGAACGAGGGCGCGACAACGTACTGTTCTTCTCGGTCGCATTTTCGCCGGAGCTGGCGCTCCTCAAAAAATCCTGTCCTTGGACCGATAGACGAGAGTTCCATCCGCATATCACCATTGCGCGAGTGCACCATCCGGAGCGTTTTGCCATAGCCAAAAAGTCGATATTCAAGTTGCTGGCCGATGCTGCCTTTGCAATTCCGGTCGATCGGTTGCGGCTGTACGGCAACATGAACGGCAAAAAACAGACGCCGCTGCAGGACTTTGCATTCGGTGCTTAGTCGTTGTCGTCGCGCACGCGCTGTTCGTCTTTCAGGCGGTTGAAGTGCTGTTCAATAATGTCCACGTACGGCTCGATGACCGTTTGTAAAATACCCATGGTCAACGGCTGCAGATCGTCGTAGGGGATCGGGCGCTCGGAGCGCTCGAAAAATTCCACCAGGGCAGATGTTGTAAGGTCCAACACCGTTCCGTCGATGTTCTCCTCGTCGACCATTAAGCGAATCAAGATTTTCGGCGCATCGATACTCATGACCAATTCCAGGCGAGAAACCCACGTAAGCAAGCGTTTACGAAGCTCAGGCGGCAGGCCGCTGCCAAGCGCCTGGGCATGCTCCGTCGTGGATTCATCGATTGTTACGCGGTTATCGCGAATATAGTCCTCGACCGATGCCGATGACGGCTCATGGATGAGCGACAGAATCGCCAAAATGAAAATGGACGGACAGTCGCGGGCGGCAAGGTGTGAAATCAGCGGAAAGAACGCAGCGTAGTTCTCGTCACCCAGGAACTGCATGATGGTCCGCGCAACGCTGTCGTCGCGCTTACGTGCCTTCTTCTCCTCTTTAATAATTTGCTTAATTTGCTTACTTGCCTGCGCAAACCGCTCTTTGGCGGCTTCGGACAGTTGCTCGGACGCACTTCCTCCTCCTTCCGATGGTGTAGCGGATTCCATTCCGCCCATTTCCTGCATCAGCAACATACGATTAGGGTAACAGGCTCAGCAAAAATTCTCCAGACATGCGAAACTCGGCAGGAACGCCGATTACTCAGCAGCCTTCGCATCGCCCTTCA
The DNA here is from genome assembly GCA_964448405.1 of uncultured Candidatus Peribacteria bacterium. Lineage (GTDB taxonomy): Bacteria > Patescibacteriota > Gracilibacteria > Peribacterales > Peribacteraceae > DAORHV01. The sequence goes on from CAYUVW010000013.1 coordinate 33,921, forward strand.
CCTCGACGGTGATGGTGGCGGTCTGTTCACCCATCTTCACGGTCACGATGTGCTTGCCCGTGCTCTTAATGGACTTCTCGAGGTTGATGTGTCCCTCGCTGACGGTGATGTTGAGCTGTGAAGCCAGTGCTGCGGCGATCATCTTCTCGGTGACAGCAGCGTAGAGCTTGCCGGTCTTGCTGGCCTTCTTGGTCAACGAGACGGACTTGTCCTTCAGCATGGAGATCGTGGAGAGCTGCATGCTCTTCTCGCCGTCGCGCTCAATGGCGCGCTTCTTGATCTGCTCGGCATAGCGGCGGCGGACGTTGGGCGTCACGACGAGGGCCTTGCGGGAGGGGAGCAAGTGGTTGAGGGCAAAGCCGTTGCCGACGACGATAACGTCGCTGCGCCTGCCGATGCCGGGGATGTCAGTAAGGAGGAGAACTTCCATGTTTTCTGGGGTTTCTGAGCCCTCATAGTAACTCCGAGGGCCGCAAAATCATAGGGAAAGTGTTTGACCGTGACAAGGCCAATTGGTAAGGGTGCGAAGTGAGGCTGTTCAGCGCCCAATTCTAAGCAGCCAGCCTGGTAACGAGAGCCAGCTCCGCCCCTCCTTGAACTGCCGATTCGTGCTGATGTACCAATTGCTCAACGTGAGAAAGCGATCGGAATGCAGTGCCAATGATCCGGGCTGAATACCCGAGATGCTGTCGTCGTAGGCGAAGACGTAGAGCGGCGAATAGAGGAAGACGGCGGGGACGTCGCGTTTCAGAATTTCATTCAATTCCTTGAGTGCTTTCTCGCGCGACTTCATATCGCTGGTTTCGCGAATACGGGCCAACAGCGAGTCGGCCTCGAACGAGGCGTATTGAGATAAGTTGAAGGCGTCGAGCTTCAGCTTCTGTTTGTCGCCCTGTTCTTGGGTTTGGCTGGAGTGCCAATACGGATAACTATCCAGGTTATCCAACAACGATTGGCCGAAGAGCAGCACATCGTAGTCGCGCAACAACATGCGTTGCTCGAAGTCCTTGCGGGTCTTGGGTACCTCGATCTTCACACCCACGCCCAAGGCTTCCCATTGTTGTTTGATCTTCTCGGCCAAGAGCGGATACGTCTCGGGCTTGTTGCTGGTCAGCAAAGTCAGTACAAGCTCTTTGCCCTGCGCGTTCACGCGGCGGTGCGGAGGATCTTGATCGGTTTTGCGGCGCAGATAGCCGGCTTCCAGGTACAAGTCATCGGCAGTGAGGCGCTGTGGATCATCGGGCTTCAGTTGGGCGGAGCGCTTGAATTGAGCGACAAGCTGCTGCTCTTTTGCCGCACGTTCATAGATTTGCGTTTCGGTGACGCGACGCAAGTATGCCGAATCGAGAATGTCGCCGTCGGCGATGGTCATTTTCACAATGTTCTGGCCTATCTTGAGTGCGCCGCTCATAGTGGCATCCGTCGGCAATTTCACCAGCCAACTGCCGCTCTGCGATCCTGCGGGCAGTGCGCTGCCCGTCAGCGCCAGAATGCCGTTCACGTACAGCCGGGAATGCCCGACGTCGGCGAGTGCGCCGGTCAGTACCAACGATGCGCCGGTTTCCAATAATGCCACCGGCGGAATGGTTTTCAGCGGACCGACGGAGTTTGCATCACGCTGTTCCAACACGCGTTGCAGGCGCAATTTTTCTGGTAAGTTCCAGTTGGACTCGAACAGTGCGCCCTGTGCGGCGGCACGGTCGAACTTATAGCGCCAGTCTCCAAGATCGATTTCCAGCAGGGGAGTATCCACGATGTGCGTTTCATTGGCGACTGCGGCAACGGCGGCTTTGTCTGTGGCAAGTTGCAGTCCCAAGCGCAGTTGCTTGTCGGCCAATGCTTCGCGATCCAGGTTGAAAAAGACCGCCACGTATTGCGGCAACGTGTATGGCATGGCGGTAAAACGCTTGGGTACGATAGGCTGACCTTTATCGTTGCGTGGTACCAGACGTACGCCGTTTAAGTTGATGATGTCCGACAACAATGCGGTGTAGTCGGGGAAAATGCGGAAGACCAAACGCTCCAAGCGATAGTCGGGCATACCCTTTTGCGGGAACCGCTTCAGGGTTACCTCGGTCGACAAGTCGGTTTGCAGCAAACTGACGAAACTGTACGGGCCGCTGCCGATGGGGTGAAAACCGAAATCGAGCACTTGATCCAATTTGTCGACCGGTACGTCTGCGAATGCATTCTGCGGCACCAAGCCTAACGTGAGATTGCTCGTAAAGAAGGAGTACGGTTTTTCCAGGCGGAAGCGCACGGTGCGGGCGTCGATCTTCTCTATTTCCACGCCGCGGAAGTTCTGGCGCAGGATGGCATTGGGGAACTCGGCGGCCTGCACCGTCTTAAAGGTATAGAGCACGTCGTCGGCGGTGACCGGATGGGGCTTTTCTTTGGTGGAATCGTGCCACAACAAGTCGGGCTTGAGCGTGAGTGTGTAGATGCGGTTGTCGCTCGATACGGTCATGGTCGCCATGTCTTCGGTAATCTTGCCGCTCGCCGGGTCGTAGCGCAGTAATCCGGAGAACACGAGTGACACGATGTCGCGGTTGACGTCGTTGGTCACCGTGAACCAGGGGTTGAGCGGGAGGAGTTCGCCGACTGATCCTTCTATATAGGTACCGCCGGCGACCGGCACCTGGACGGTGTTATCGATATAAAACTGCCGAAGCAACATGACGCAGCTCAGCAAAAGCCCCGCGCTCAGGATTCCGAGTGCTAGGCGCTCGACGCGCGACATGGCCGCGATGAGGCGAATGAGGGAACGCAACATGAGAGACGAGTTACGAGCTACGAGTTGTGAGTGTTCGTTTCGTCACTCGGAACTCACGACTCAGAACTTCTCTAACCGATGTACATCAACACTGCGGCAATGACGAAAAACGCCACTGCCAACCAAATCGTGAACACGAACAGAGCCTTCTCTGCACCGCGACGCTGCACGTAGGTTGCGCCGCTGCCGCCGAAGGTTGCAGACAAACCGGACGTGCGGTGCTGCAACAGAATGCACAGCGACATAAGGATCGCCACAACGGTCTCGATGGTCATCAGGATGTTATGCATAGCGGCGAAAGTGTAGAGGAAGACGGGGGTTTTGAGCAAGGCACGGCAGAGGGCTCCGAAGAGATCGGGGAAACCGAAGGTTCCGACGATGGGTGTATTTATGTGAGATGGTGGGCGCCAAGGGATTCGAACCCCTGACCCTCTCGGTGTAAGCGAGATGCTCTAACCAACTGAGCTAGGCGCCCTGAGAACTGTGATGTGAAGAATGATCATGGGCGAGCATACCTTCTTTCTTCTGCTCGTACCGCTTCGCGGATACTCGGCCCAACTGAGCTAGGCCCCCTGAGAACTGTGATGTGAAGAATGATCATGGGCGAGCATACCTTCTTTCTTCTGCTCGTACCGCTTTGCGGATACTCGACCCAGCTGAGCTAGGCGCCCTCCTCTTCATAGTACTACATCCTTTTCCGTTTGTCGTTTCTTCTTTTTTAGCGAGGCAGTTGCCCCTCTTTCGACTGTGGCGCTGCGGTACGCAGGAGTTCTTGGTATCTTTGGTGTCTTAGAGACAGCGAAAGAAAGGTATTGCGCCCGTTTTTCTGTCGAGCTACACTCTCCCAGCTTTTAACGACACCTAATCACATGTTTGCAATCGTCGACATCGCCGGTTTCCAGGAGAAGGCCGAGAAGGGCATGAAGCTCAAAGTACAGAAGCTTGATGCAGAAGTCGGCGCCAGCCTCACCTTCGACAAAGTCATGCTGCTCTCCAGCGGGACGGACGCCGTTATCGGCAAGCCGTACATCGCCGGAGCTGCAGTAACCGCAAAGATTCTCTCGCACTTCCGCGGCGATAAGATCGTCGTTCGCAAGTTCAAGCGCCGCAAGCGTTACAACAAGATCATCCGCGGTCACCGCCAGAACTTCACCGAGATCGAGATCACGGGTGTCACCGGAAAATAAGCACCATGGATCAAGAACGCCTTGAGCGACTAGAGTCCGCCATTCGGACAGTCGAGCTTCGCAATGCCCGTGTAGAAGCGGACAAGGCTTGGGAGACCAGTCGCTTCCGCAAATTGACCATCGCCGCCATGACCTATGTGGCGGTCGGCGCTTTTCTGGTGAGCATGAAGGTTGCCCATCCCGAATTACACGCGCTGGTACCCACGGCGGGGTATCTGCTCTCTACCTTATCGTTGCCATGGATTAAGCGTTGGTGGATTCGCTCTAAAGTTTGACAAAATTACTATAATATGTATAATAAAATCAGGCATCTACGTGCAATAGTGCACTGGTTGTCGGAGGGTTCCACTATGGGACTCTTGTTACTGATTATCGCAGCCGTAGTCCTGCGATTCATCCTGCTGTTTCTTGCAGATCTAGTTACCGTCGAAGACGATTCACCTCCTACGAAGCCGGGTTACACCCGATTGCGTCTTGAGGAACGAGACGTCCCGCGTTACTAGAAACTGTACGGCAGGTACTTATACACCCACTGGCTCCGCAAGGGGTCAGTGGGTGAACTTATTGATCTGTTCGCGTAGCTTGCGCATGGAGTCCAGCATGACGCCCATGTTTTGCATGCATGCGATTGTTTCGCCGTAGCGTTCGCCAAGCCGCAGCAAGTGGTGGAGGTAGCTTTTCAGATTGTCGCGACCGAAACGGGTGGGAGAATTCGCATCGATGGGCGAGTGGTCGGTCTTGTACTCGGCGCGGTTGATGCGCAGTTTGGTTCCGTCGCTGAGCCACACGTTGCCATGGCGCGCTTCGCGCATGGGCGACACGCAATCGGCCATGTCGATTCCGCGCTTGGCGGCTTCGCGCAGCTGGTGGATTTCGCCAACGCCCATGAGGTAGCGCGCCTGGTTTTCCGGCAGCAACGGACAAACGACGTCCAGCACCGAGAGCATCTCGGATTCCGTTTCGCCTACTGCCAATCCGCCGACCGCGTAGCCGTCGAAACCGATGGCAATGAGTTCGTTGGCGCACTTCTCGCGCAGGTCGCGTTCGAGTCCGCCCTGGACGATGCCGAACAATAGCGGGGATTTTGAGGAGTCCAATGATTCCAAGGATGTTATCGCTTTCCTTGGACTCTTTGGTTTCTTTGGAATCCCGGCGGTACTCCGTTTTGTCTTTAATTCTTCATGCACCCGTTTGCACTCTTTGGCCCATCGGAGGGTCCTATCCACCGCTTTCATTTGGTCTGCACGCGGTGCCGTGGACGGCGGGCATTCATCGAAGCACATGATGATGTCGGATCCGAGTTTGTGTTGAATGGAAATGGATTCCACCGGTCCAATGAACAGCGGGCTGCCGTTGCGATGATTCTGAAATTGCACGCCCGCGTCGGTAATGGACCGGATACTCTTGAGCGAGAACACCTGAAAGCCGCCCGAATCGGTGAGGATCGGTTTGTCCCAGTGCAGAAAATGATGCAATCCGCCGGCATCTTGAATAATGTCTTCGCCCGGCTGAATGTGCAGGTGATACGTGTTGCACAGCAGCACTTGCGATTCCAATTCCACAAGATCCGGCAATGTAATGCCTTTCATGGCGCCTGCGGTGGCCACCGGCAGGAAGAACGGCGTTTGAATATCGCCATGAGCGGTATGCAACGTGCCGCGGCGGCCGATGGATGTTGTGCGATGCAGCGTAAACATCGCACGCAGTGTAGCGCGTCGGTTCCAGTTGCGCCGCACGACATTTGGAGTCCAATCAACAGAAGAGGATGCGATAATCCGCGCGTCCTTATTCACTTCCTCATTTCCCCATGTCGTGTTGCAAATGCCCCGTGCAGCCTTGTCCGTCGCGCTACGCCCCTTGGCTGACGCGCATCGGCTTCGGTCTTGCCCTCGCCGCTTTCGGCGTGAACCACTACCGTTTCCTGACTGAATTCGTCTCGATGTCCAAAAGCGTGTTCCCAAGCGTTCCTGCCGTGGCAATGGTTGCCGGCGTTTTGGCATATGTGTTCCCGGCGTTTGAAATCATCGGCGGCGTGCTGTTCGCCGTCGGCCAGCTGAAGTGCATCACCAAAATTTGTATCCATGCTTCATTCGGAGGCATTTTGGGCTGGGCTGGTTTGGCTCTCGCTCTCGGCGATATGTCCATCGGTCAGACCGTCGGACCCGCCATTCAGGGTGCTTGCACCATGTTGATTGCCTTCTGGGTGATTAAGAAAATGACGTGCTGCAAGTCGTGCGCTCCTGGCGCCGGTGCTTGCGGTTGCGGCAAAGGCGGATCCTGCGCTTGCCCCACGAAATAGTTTTTCCTCACTCTTCCGATGAACTATAAGTCCGTTCCCGCCGTCTCCAATATCATCCTGCGCGTCGCAGTCGGCCTGCCAATGCTGTTCATTGGCATAGCAGAGTATCGCGATTTTGCTCCGTTCGTGGCCAACGTCACGGACGGACTGGGTGGACTGGAAGTCTTCGGGACCATTTGGGCACACTTCCTGCCGGCATTGTTTATTTTCGGCGGAGGCATGCTCATGGTCGGGCGGTATCAATACATTGCTGCCTGGGTCGGCGGCGTCGCACTCGGATGCATTCCCGCCGGCCTGATGCTGAAGTCGCTCATGACCGGCATTCCGCTGCCCGATATGATTGCGGCGTGCTTTCCTCCGTTCATTTGGTTGTTGGTGTTCTACTTTGCGGTGAACGCGCAGCCTGATTACAGCACCGAGACGACGGAGACCGAGTGAGTTTCATCGCTGATACTGAAAACGCCCTCTGTAGTCCGAAGGACGCAGGAGGGCGTTTTTCGTTGCGAATGCTTGTCGCTTATGCGGCGTTGGCGCTCTTGTTAATGATGCGGTCGATAAGGCCGTAGTCGAGTGCCTCCTGCGACGTCAGGAACTTGTCGCGCTCGGTGTCGACCTTTACTTTGGCCACCTTCTGACCGGAGTGCTTGGAGATCATTTCATTCAGCATATCCTTCATGCGGATGATGTGTTCGGCGTGAATGGCGATGTCGGTAGCCTGACCCTCGGTTCCGCCGAGCGGCTGGTGGATCATGATTTCGGAGTGGGGGAGCGCGAAACGCTTTCCCTTGGCTCCGCCCATGAGGATGATGGCTCCGCCGGAGGCGGCCATACCCAAACAGACCGTGGAGACGTCCGGCGCGATGAGCTGCATGGTGTCGTACATGGCCAGCGTGGAGCTGACTTGTCCGCCCGGTGAGTTCACGTACAGGATGATGTCCTTTTTGGGGTCCTGCTTCTCCAAGAAGAGCAGCTGGGCGATGATCGTATTGGCGACGGAATCGTTGATGCCCGTGCCGAGGAAGACGATGCGCTCCTCCAGCAGGCGGGAGTAGATGTCGTATGCACGCTCGCCGAACTGCGTTTTTTCAATGACGGTCGGAACGAGGATATCGCTGTGCGGCGCAATGTGACCGCGAGAGAACTGCTTGGCAATCGACTGAAGTTGCGGATGCATGGACGGAGAGAGAAAAGAATGAAGTTTGATATTCGGTGTGTCTGATGACAGACGTGACTAGGTCAGTATAGCGAAAAAATGGATTTCCCGGCAGTTTCCAGGCAGTTCCTTCTATGTTGAGGCAGTCGAAAGAAAAGCATGCTTTACGTACGATTTTTACTGATTCTTAGGCTGATGCCGCCAAGAATTTCCTTTCGATTCTTCCGTCCCTTTTTGGCCGAGCG
>CAYUVW010000014.1:0-41156 GCA_964448405.1 uncultured Candidatus Peribacteria bacterium
GATGATGTGCGTGTGGGGTTGCTCAGTCGCATCCAACAAACACCGAATGGCAAAATCCGCATTCCAGGTCGCGCCGAAACGGTGCTCGATTCCATGTTGCGCAATCGCCTCATCGACCAAGTCGCCTACGCCGAGGCCGTGAAAGAACTGCCGAAAATTTCATTCAAGGCCATAAAACACCCCATCTCGGCGCCGCACTTTACGTTACGCGTTCGACAAGAAATCGATTCGCTGCTCACCACCGGACTCGACCAACCCGACCTTTGGCTTACCGAAGGCATGGAGGTGCACACCACGCTCGACCCCGTGCTGCAATGGATCGCCGAAGACGTGACCGACCAGGCGCTCCCCCGCTTGAACGGTGTGGGTATTCAGAACATCGCATTGGTCGCCATCGACCGGAAAACACGCCAGGTGCTGGCTTATGTCGGCAATGCCGATTACTTCGGCGACGGCGGCACCGGCCAGATCGACATGGCGGCAACACCGCGTCAGCCCGGCTCCAGTTTTAAACCCATCGTGTACTCGGCGTTGTTCGAGGACGGCTACGGTCCGGAGAGCTTCATAGAAGACGCGCCGCTGCGTATTGGCAACAACCAGCCGAAAAATTACGACGGCGGGTACCGCGGCTGGATGAGCGTGCGTAAAGCGCTCGGCGGCTCGCGCAACATTCCGGCAATCAATGCGTTCCTGACCGTCGGCGGCGAAGAACGCATTCTGGATTTGGCCGCCCGCATGGGTGTGACCAGTCCACTCAGTTACAAGCTGCAGCAACAACTGAAAGGCCGCGCGGACTTCATGTACGGTTGGCCGCTGGCCATTGGTGCTGCAGAAGTGCCGCTGATCGAAATGGTGCAGGCCTACGCCACCATCGCCGAACACGGCACATATCGACCGCTGCAGACCATCTGCAAACTCACGACAAGGAACGGCAACTACGAACGCACGGTTCCCTCCGGACCCGTCGTCCAGGCGGTTCTGCCACAAGCTGCCGACGGCGTGGATGAAATTCTGCGCGACGACGACAGCAAACCCGACGGCTACTGGCGGCAAATTCTGAATATTCCCGGCATGGACGTCGGCGCCAAGACCGGCACCAGCAACCTGTGCTTCGCGCGCGACCAGGGCGGCCGCTGCCGCGAATACGCGGTCAGCAATATTTGGACCATCGGCTACAACGAAGAAATGGTCGTAGGTGTGTGGGCCGGCAATGCCGACGGTGCACCGTTGGGCGAATTGGTCGACGGTCTTACCGAAGCCGCACCCATCTGGCGCGAGTTTCTGATTCGCGCGAGTCAGTTCTACCAGTCGCAGGACCACTGCTAATCCTGGGCAAGCGAGATTGTATTGCTACGCATCAGAGCAGCTTGGCACCCAGTGGCACGTCTTTCTCGATGCTGACCAGCACCACGTCGCCATTGGCGTCGTGCACGCCAACCGTGAGGCACTCAGACATGAACGGCCCGACTTGCTTGGGCGGAAAGTTCACCACTGCCATGACCATGCGGCCAAGCAATTGTTCCTTTGTGTAGTGCTTGGTGATTTGCGCGGAGGATTTTTTGATGCCGATCTCGGGACCAAAATCAATCTTGAGCTTGTAGGCTGGTTTGCGTGCCTCCGGGAAATCGAGCGCCTCAATGACTTTGCCGGCGCGCAGTTCGACTTTGGTGAAATCCTGAAACGCAATCATCTCCATAGTGCATGTGGAAACAGTAGCCCCAGCCTAGCGAGGACGGCAGACAAAGGACAGAATCAGCCGCCGATCAACGACATCACGTGCAGCACCGGATTCACAATGCCGTAAATCCAGCCCATGAGAATCGGCACATTGAACATGCGCTCCAGAATGAGCAGTCCGAGCAACAAGTACGTGCCGTACTGCAAGTACTGGTCGTATGCGTCCTCGTACTTCAGCGGTACGAATGCGGCGAGGATTTTCGAGCCGTCCAACGGAGCGATGGGCAACAAGTTGAATGCCATGAGACCGAGGTTGATCCAAATCGACGTGGAGAGCGTCTGCACGATGAATCGAAGTGAAGGGCTGGCCGCCTGTACCGCATTCAACACATCGGTCGTTCCATCGAATGCCGCATTCTTCGGCATGAGGAGCAACAACAAGAAAAAGGCTGCAAACGCCAAGAGCAAGTTCGATACGGGACCTGCAATCGCCACCAGGGCGGTATCTCGGCGGTAGTGCTTAAAATAGCGCGGGTTCACCGGCACCGGCTTGCCCCAACCGAAGCTGATGACGAAGAACATGAGTGTTCCGAGCGGATCCAAATGCGCTACCGGATTGAGTGTTAAACGACCTTCGTATTTGGCAGTCGGATCCCCAAGCCAATAGGCAACCTGCCCGTGCGCATACTCATGCACGGTCAGCGCGATGAGTACGGCGATAATGAACGGAGGGTCGGGAATGGAGAACGGCACGGCGACAGCCTACCCCGAAAAAGGCTGCCAATGAAACAAAGGGTGCTACTATCGTCCTCAATGCCTCAGAAGATTATCGCCATCGCCTGCGCACGCAACGAAGCCGACATCATCGAGGCATTCGTTCGTCACACGCTCACCTTCGCCGACAGTATGGTGATTGTGGATCACGGAAGCGTCGATTCCACGCCGGAGATTTTGGCATTGCTGCAACAAGAAGGTCTGCCGATTGAGGTGCGAAACATGGGGTGTGTTGCGCAAATGCAAGCCGAAATACTCACATCCTTGGTGCGAGAGCTTGCCGCATCGCAACAACCCGATTGGGTGGTGCCATTGGATGTGGATGAATTTCTCATCGCCACCGAAGGAACGGTGCGTGCTGCCATAGAATCACTGCCGACGGACCACGCAAGCACGGTACGCATGAGGCCATATGTGCCGGATTCGAACAAGAATCCGCACGTACTCAAGCGCGTGCGACAACGCGTGAACTACGATGCATTCCCTTTTCTGAAAGTCATCGCCATTCCAAAGGAGTTATGCGGCGAGCGCGGACAATTGACTCCTGGAAACCACGGATACCTTTGGGACAATCTGCCGATATTGCAGTGGAATGAATCGCTGCTCATGGCACATATACCGTTTCGTTCGCCGGTGCAGGCACAGGGCAAAGCATTGGGCTGGATCAACCACCTGGCGCGGGAAAACGCCCTGCAGGAAGAGGCCATCCACTGGAAAGCGCTGTTCAGTGATTTTCTGCACGAAAAGTTGTGCGACTGGAAGCAGGTCGCCGCATGGGCCCTGCGCTATGCACGCTACATCGCGCCCGACTGCCCACTGGATCTTGTGGTGGACCCCCTGCCGTCAATGCCGCTGCGGTATTCGGCGCATGCCGTGTGCAAAGACCCGCGGTCGATTTTGGAGAATCTCGCACACAAATGTGACATTGCCATTCATCCTGCAATGACCACCACGCAGCTTGCCAAGGCAGTGGAAGCGTGCGTCCTGGAGAAAAAATGTCAAAAACCATGTTGACCGCATGCGCGTCGCCAGCTACAGTTGCCGCCACTTATGCCACGCATGTGTGTCATGACCGGCAAGAAGCGCTCGACGGGTAACCGCCGCAGCCACTCTATGCGTGCTACGCGCCGTGCATTCGGAGCGAACATTCAGAAGAAGCGCGTGTTCGATCCGGAGACCGGCCACTACCGCACCATGAAGGTTTCTACGAGCTACCTCCGCACGCTGGCCAAGCGCCTGCAAGCCGGAAAATAATACGTCCGCTTACAGAGAGAGTCCTGGTTTCGACGTGGACGAAAACCGCGCGGCGGTGGTACAGTTTTCGAAATTCCTTTTTCCCACCTTTCTTATGACCATGTTGGTGAAACCAGTGACGTTCATTCTTGGAGCCGTACTGACGGTCGTCGGTATCTCTGGATTCTTTTTGGCTCAAAATGGCATCTTGTTCGGCTATTTCGAAGTGAATGCCCTGCATAACGTCATTCATATCCTCAGCGGCATGATCGGCCTTTGGGCTGCCAGCAGCGGCCATGCCTACGCCCGCATGTACCTTATTCTCTTCGGCTTAATCTACGGCCTGGTTACCGTGCTCGGCATTGCGCTTGGTGGTGAAATTTTGGGCCTGATGCACGTCAATATGTACGACAACTACCTGCATGCCGGCATCACTCTCGTCACATTGGTCATTGGCTTCGGCAGCAAGAAATAATTCATCGTCCATTTTCAGTACACAAGCCGATCCCCAGGGGTCGGCTTTTTGTTGGGAGGCAATGCCCTAATGCAAGCGCAGATACAACGCGACAAAGAACAGCACGCACGAGCTGGCGGAGGCAATCAGTAGGCCAAGGAAAATCTGTCGTAACAGCGTTGGCAATGCCTGGAGCCCCCGCACCGCGTAATAGGCAAATGGCACCGCCAACAGCACGGAGAAGCGGAAGTCTTGGTTGGGTGCGTACGCAAAGAACGTGGGGTACGCCACTGCCGCGGCAAACAAGATGCCGGTTGTCAGTGATAGAGGCAGCGCATCGTAGAAGCGCTTGCGCATATCCAAAACAAACCCAAGCAGCATGAGCGGGAAGAACGCCATGCCAAGCACGACCATCACGGCGGCAAGCGCGTAGATTTTTTCAAAACGGAATTCGCCGAAGAATGCGGATTTATAGAAGAATTCAGCAAAGTACTGTCGACGATATTTATTGGTCCACGTGTCGTTAAACGGCGTTTTTGCAACTTCAATAGGATTGAATGTCAGGTATAAGCCAATGGAACGCGGCACCGCCAAATCAGTATTCATATTCTTGTTCCCCAGCGTCACGACGTTGGCGAGGTTCTTTTCATTGATGCGCTTCAGCGGATACCAGGCGAACAATGCAACAATAAGAAGGCCCGACACGGCCAAATGGATGAGCTTTGGACGCCAAGCCATGCGTCGCCATACCAGGAAGCAGATCAGGGCCACGGGGAACAAGCCGGCTGCACTGATTTTGGTCAACGATCCAAGAATGAGAACCAAGATCGCCAAATACCAGTCGCGCATGCGGCCGTTCTTCCACCACGAGAGCAAGAGAGCGAGACCGAGGAAAGCGAGGAAGTGGTACAGCGCATCATTGGTCACGCGTGACGAAAACATGACGAGCGCCGGCAGTACTCCAACCAACACGAGAAACAGTGCGTCGCCGTATTTCTGGGGAGACTTTTTGGGGAAGAGCAAGCGGGCGATCCAAAGCGACACGAACAAGGCGCCGACTGAAAAGAACAACGATGCCGTCTGCAAATCGTTATAGACGATGTCCGGCGCACGTCCGATCAATTTGTTGAGATGCACCCACATGGCCGACAGCCAGTAGTACAGCGGCGGCTGGTGATATTCCCAGCCATTGCTGGCAAGCGGGATCGACCAATGCTTCACGATGTGATCGATGTATTCCAAATGTCCGCCGACGTCGTAACTCCTGGTGCGGAACGGCGTGGAAAGGACATACAAAACCCTGAGCAGCATTCCGCCGATGAACACGCCTGCAAGCAAGCGACGATCTCGTGGAATATGGAAATGCCCGACCAACGTCACCGCATACCACAGCAGCAAAAGAATGAAGGCCGTATACGCGCCGATTTGTACGGGGTCATTGCTGGCAGGCGTGACATTGATGCCGCCCATGCCGCCATCGTCATGAATGGTAAATTCAAACACGTTGACGCCGTCGCGAATGTACCGGGCCAGATCCAAAATATGCCCTTCTTCGTAGTCGCAAAATTTGGCAATGGCAGGATCGACGATGACTCCGTTAATCGTAAACTGCTCAATGCAATCATCCGGCTTTACCAAATACTTCCGAGGCGAAAATCGATTGATGGCAACCGGTATGCGCGCATGCAGTGTGGGCGCAGACGTTTTTACGAGCAGAGGCAATTGTGCGTACTGCTCTGGAAGATTCTCAAAATGATACAGGACCTTGCCGAATTTCGGCGTTGTGGACTGCAAAAATAGCGTGATAAGCACTGCGCCGATCACGAACATTCCAAAGTGAATCCATCCGCTCACAAGCAGAGCATGCTGTGGCTTGGAGCGCCTGGTCCTGCCGACGACAGTGGATTTGACGGGCATCCTGGATGCGAAGAGTACGCCGAGCCAGTATACAGACGAAGCGACGATGCCACGTCATCGCGGCTTGCCATACCATTCGTGAATGGTGTGGCTTACCGAATATCGGAAGCCAAGCCACACAAAAGCCCAGACCCACGGTATACAACGATGTGAACAGAACGCTGCGGTAGATTTATGCCTCGAGCGTGGTAGGAACAAGCGGCAGATCGTACAACAGCCGGATCTGCAGGACATGACTGATTGCTTCGCGCACGCCGCTGTTGTCCACGTTGATCAATTGCCCCATCTTCCTGCGCACTGCCGGCACTAGTCGGTCCGCCTCTTCCGCCGTCAGTTTCCGCATGTAGCGGTCACGGAAATACGTGATGATCGCATCGCGTAATTCCCCGTCTTCCGAGGGGCGCGTTTTGTCCAAAATACGACGTCGAGCAAGCATCGCCTCTTGTCCGTCGTCGTCCTCATCGAGGGCGGGGTCGTATTCAGGCCGGCGATCCTGCATGTCGTCTGGCATGGGTGAATGATCGTACCGATGCACTGGCAGCAGGCAAGAAAAAACACCGCCTGGGGCGGTTAGGATCTTTCGTGACGGTGGAGCTACGCACTTCATGAAGTGCGTGGCGGAGAGGGGGAGATTCGAACTCCCGAGACGTTTTCACGTCTACTCGCTTTCCAAGCGAGCGCACTAGGCCACTATGCGACCTCTCCGTGTATCGTCGGATGGCTTGGAAAGAACGGTCATGCCCAGACGGAGCCATCCAGCCGTGGGATACGCAGGATACGCAGAACGTGGCGCGGAAACAACAGCAGACCTTACGCTGCGCAAACATCGCACTCCTTCTTCATGCACAGTGCCATCTGGCGCGTCCAGGCGAATGCAGAGGCGGTGAAGGCGAGAATGGCGAGTGATCCGGAGGTGGATCCGAACTGTGCGCCGCCGGCGACAACGTGCGTCTGGTAGATGCCGACGAGCGATGCAATGCTCGCAAGGAACAGTGCAAGAGCCACGACCCACTTCACGATGACGCAGGCCGGGGAACACACGGACGCCTTGGACTTCTTGGAGGACAGGAGACTCATAACGTGGAGACTGGGAAGAAAACAGCGACCACTATACCACCGCGCGCACAAGCGCCATGCGGTCGGACAACAGAACCGTGATGCAGGCAACGACGAAGGGTAAGGGCGTTGTACTGGCCGACGGGACGACTTCCGCGTACTCTGTCCCCGCATGCGTATTTCGATGAACTGGCTTTCGGATTTCGTCGAGTGGATCGAGACCGATCCGCAGACCATTGCCGACCGACTGACCGCCGGAACCGGTGAGGTGGACGACGCTGTGGCGCAGGGCGCTCTCCTCGGACACTGCGTGGTCGGCAAAGTAACGAACCTCCGCAAACACCCCGGCGCCGATAAATTGTCGCTGTGCGACGTGGTGACCGAAGCCGGCACCAAACCGCTGGTGTGCGGTGGAACCAACCTGAAAGAAGGAATGCTGGTAGCCCTGGCCCACGTGGGCGCCACGGTACGCCACGGCTCGGACATGGTCACGCTGAAGGCCGCCACGATCCGCGGCGAAAAGAGTGAAGGCATGATCTGCGCCGCCGAGGAATTGGAGCTGACAGGCATGTTCCCGCCCCTGCCTGAGCACGGCGCGCGTCCGGTCATCGACCTTACGCCGCTCAACTTGAACGTCGGCACTCCCCTGCGCGAGGCGCTCGGACTCAACGACGTCGTCTTCCATATCGACAACCACGCCATTACCAACCGCCCGGACCTCTTCTCGCACATCGGTGTGGCCAGAGAAGTCGTGGCACACGGATTGGCCACATGGAAGAAACGACCGACAACGCCAGCTGTGAAATTCGCCAAGGCCAAACCGACGTTTGGCGTGCACGACAAGACCGACGGTTGCGTACCGTTCTACAACGCATGCGTGCTGGAAATCGACGGACCGGGCGTCACGCCGGACTGGATGAAAGCACGCTTGGAAGCCACGGGCTTCCGCAGCATCAGCCTGCCAATCGACATCACCAACTATGTCATGCTCGAACAGGGCATGCCGTTGCACGCCTTCGATGCCGGCGACTTCAAAGGAGACATTCATGTGCGCTTGTCCAAGAAGGGAGAAACAATCACAACGCTCGATAAAGCCAAGCGCACGCTGCCCGACGGCGTGATTGTCATTAGCGATGACGAAGGCATCTTCGACTTGTTCGGCATCATGGGCGGTCTTCGCACATCGACAACCGAGAATACCAAGCGCATTTTCCTGCAAGCCGCGATCCCGGACCCGGTGACCATCCGCAAGGCGACCATCGCGCTTGCTCACCGCACCGATGCCGCAACCGTCTATGAAAAAGGCGTGCAACCGTGCACGTCCGAAGCTGGTTTGGCTCGCGCCGTACAGCTCTTCTGCGAACTGTGCCCCGGCGGACGCGTGACATCGTCCAATGTGCGTTGGGGGAAAGAGAAGGCGGCAACGACCATTGCAATCAAGGAAGCTCGTATCAGCGCATTGATCGGCGAAGAGGTTTCGTCCAAACGCATCAAAGAGATTTTGGGAGACCTCGGCTTCGAGGCAAAGACTTCCGGTGCATCGCTCTCCATTACGCCGCCGGCATGGCGTCCGGACGTAAAACTTGCCGCAGATATTGTGGAAGAAGTCGCCCGCGTCTACGGCTACAACAAGATCAAGGCGGTTGTTCCGTCTGCATCCATCGTGCCTCCCGCCCGCGATCCGCGCTTGCACCAGCTGCGCGACTCGTTGGTCGAACAGGGGTACTGGGAATTGCTGCACCTGGCATTCACCAGCCCCCAGCAAGTGAAGCGCTTCGGATTGGATGAATCCAAAGCCGTCGCGATAGAAAACCCGATCGGAGAAGAGGTGTCGCTCATGCGCCTGAGTTTGCTGCCCAACGTACTGGAAACTTCCGCGCGCCAGTTACGCACGGCGGAGGGCATCGTGAAGACGTTCGAGTATGGCCACGTCTACGCCAAGAACCAGGAACATGCCGAATGCTGTCTGGTCGTTGCGGCCAAGGGCGATACGGCGCTAACCGACTCCCCCGTGCTTGCGGCCAAAGCAAACCTCCAGCAGGCATGCGCCGCCATGGGCTACGCGGTCGACGTCCGTCCGATGGAGCAAGGCATCGCCTCCTGGATGCACCCCGGCCGCAGCGCCGAGGTCACATGCAAAGGAAAAGTCATCGGCAATTTGTTCGAGATTCATCCCAGTATCTGCACCGCCTGCGATTTGCCGGGTCGGGCCGCGGCAGCAACGTTGGATTGGAACGCATTGATGGTCATGGAACCGAGTGTGGCAATCGTAAAAGCGCTGCCGGCATTCCCGGCGGTGACCTACGACGAAACCGTTCCGGCCAAAGCCGGCACCCGCACGTCATCGTTGCTCGACGGCCTGCGTGCAGTGGACCCGCTGCTGGAATCGGTGGAAATCGTCAACTTGTACCAAAACCCCGCCGACATCACCGACAAACGCCTGACGCTGCACTTCGTGTATCGCTCGCCCGAACGAACGCTGCTCCAGGCAGAGTCCGACGCCGCACACGCCAAAGTGCTTGCGCATGTGAAGGGGAAAATCGGATAACCCTTGCACAGACTCACGCAACTCCGAAAAGAAGCTTTGTCGAAAATAGCGGCATGCATTTTTCAGAAGCTCCGGGGTATAGTCGCACCATGAAGATTTATACCCGCACCGGCGACAAAGGCACTACGGGATTATACGGCGGCGACCGCGTGTCGAAGGCATCGCTTCGCATGCACGCATACGGAACGATTGATGAACTCAACGCCTGCTTGGGCGTGCTCTTGAGCGACAAAAACATCCCTCGGCAAACCGCGGAACAACTCGCCAAAATCCAAGGAACGCTGTTCAGCATCGGCGCGGATCTTGCCACTCCATTGCACAGCAAAGCCAAAATCCTGCGCTCGAAGGCCGAGTGGGCAACCGAACTGGAGCAGTGGATTGATGCAATGGAGCTGGAACTGCCTCCGCTGACCTCGTTCATTTTCCCGAGTGGATCGACGGTCGGCTCGGAATTGCACCGCGCACGCACCGTCTGCCGCCGTGCCGAACGCTGGATCGTCCAGCTTGCCGAGCAAGAGAGCATTACGCCGGAAAGCACGATATACGTGAACCGCCTGAGCGACTATTTGTTCGTTGCCGCGCGCTTCGTCAACAAAAGCCTGGGTGTTCCAGAGCGCGATGTAGTCATTCCAAAGGAGTGACTAGAACTCGGAAAACGGCAATGCGAAGTTGAAGTACGCAAAAGCGCAAAACACCGCCAACAGCGGCAGCGTGATGATGATTGCTAAGATAAGCGACGATTTTCCTTCGGGAACCATGCTGTGATACAAGCTCGTTCCACCGAAGACGATACCGGCAAAGAGCAACGGCAGATCCAACACGTGCACGACGGCAACAAGCTGCAGCGGCAGTAATTCGCGCTTCAGGAGTAATACACCGGCAAGAATCAGAAGTCCCAGAAGGAAAAACCAGAATGCCGCTACACGTCGAAGAGCGTTGACCATGCGCACATGATACACGAATTTCGCGTACTACTTCACCTTCTTCGACACCGCCAAACGCTTGCGGCCTTGGTTGCGGCGACGCTTGAGGACGCGCCGGCCATTTTTAGTGGCCATGCGCTTGAGGAACCCGTGCCGGCGTAAGCGCCGGCGCCAGCGACGTTTGCTGAGCATAAAGCTGTGCCAGCCTACAGAACCAGAGTACGTCGGTCAAGTCAGATCAACATCCTCGTAATACGCCATCCTTGTGAGCATTTCTCCGTTCCGTCGAAACACCGCCAAATAGGTCTGGCGGACGTCTTCAGGCGTATTTTCCTGCGCCCAGCCGGCATCCTGTCCGGTCGTAACGGGCACGATCAACCGGGGTGCATACCGCCTGTGAGTGGGCAAATAGTGCGGACCCATGGCGAACCGAATGATGTTTTTGCCCAAACAATCGGGACCTGCCACGCCGCAAAAGTCATTGTCGGCCAATTCTTGCCGTGCGGTCGTCCTGCGATGCTGAAAATCGATGCCGGTCCAACTATTCAATCTGGCAATGGCGACATGGATCTCTTCTTGAATGGCCATGGCGCGTTGGCGTTGGGCATCTTTGGTGATGTCCACATCGGGATCAACGAAAATGCATGCTGTTTTGCGTTCTGGCGACGCAAGCGGCAAAGCATTGGCGCGCATGAAGGCACGCAACGCCTCGTACACCGGACCCTGAAGACTGCTGCCATCGGGCAATGCCTGGTAACTGATTTGCCCCGCCAGCGCCGCACGCAATGCGGGGAAGCACACCGAGCCGCCGCCGCGCAGAAACGTATCGATCTGGGCGATTGCGTCGTTCTCGGGTGTGCCTTCGGGAACGGATGTGATTGGCATAGCGGCATATGCTGCATCTGATTACGCTCATCGACAAGAACAATTGCAAGGACGATTCCCTATCCTGAACTACCAGCATTGGCTGAAATGGCCAGGTACGAGAGCTGGAAAAGCTACTCCCCTTTGTCGTCGGCAGGCACCACAACGCACGTAGCAATCGCATTACGGAAGTCCTGCAAATGCTCGATGACGCGGATCATGGGGATCTGCGGTCGCGTCCGCTTGCGCGGGATCAGTGATAGCGTTCGGAGCGCTGCTGCTTGCAATACGTCGGCCACCGCACGGACGTCATCTGGCTCGCGGTACTCCTCGCGATTACTGAGCGTCGCAAGCTCCTGCAGTGCGTTGATGATGCTACGCAGGATTGCATCGACGCCGTCACCTTCAGTACCTCCTTCTTCCAGTTCGTCGATTTCACCCAACAAGAAAGCTAGATCGGCCTGCAGCCAGTCCATTTCGGACGGGGCATCCTTGCCGGCGGATTCTTCGGAAAGACCCATAGAGTGCGAAAGTGTACGCAGAACGTCTTCTGATGCAAGAAAAAGCCCACGTTCCGCTCATAGCATTCGCGGTCTGCATCCCTTACACTCCAGGCACTCCACATTTCCCACAGACTCCGCATGTATTCCGTCGCCCGCCTCAAATCCAAGTTGCCGGTACTGACAGCCCCCACCGAGGGAACCGCCGCAGTGACCGTCCTGGTGTTCGCCGGAGCCGGATCACGCTACGAGGTGCAAGGTGACCGCGGCATCAGCCACTTCCTGGAACACATGTTCTTCAAGGGCGGCAAGAAATACAAAAGCGCCGCCGAGGTCAGCATCGCCATCGACTCCGTCGGCGGTGACTTCAACGCGTTCACCGGCAAGGAATACGCCGGCTACTACGTGAAAGTGGCGGCCGAACACGTGGAAATGGCCTGCGACGTGCTGTCCGACATGTTGCAGAACGCCACCTTTCCGCAGGAGGAAATCGAGAAAGAGCGCGGTGTGATTATGGAAGAGTACCGCATGTACCAGGACACGCCGATGTACCAAGCCGGTTGGGATTTCGAGACCTTGTTGTACGGCGACCAGCCGCTCGGTTGGGACACCATCGGTACCGAACAGGTCATCCGTTCGGTGAACCAGAAAGACTTCCTGAAGCACAAAGACGAGCTCTACACGCCGGATAACCTGGTTGTGACCTTCGCAGGAAAAATCGACAGCAAGCAATCCATGCAACTGGCGGAGAAGTATTTCGGCACGATCGGCGGCAAGAAAGGTAAGAAATTCGCCGCGGTGGAGGCTCACCAAGGCAAGCGCGTGGCCCTTACCACCAAGCAGACCGAGCAGGCTCACTTGGTGCTCGGCATGGAAGGTGTAGGCGCCTTGGACGACGACCACTTTGCGCAGAAATTGCTCAGCATCATTCTGGGCGGCTCCATGAGTTCACGCATGTTCCTGAACATCCGCGAAGCACGCGGACTGTGCTACTACATTTCCACCAGCACCGATAACTATTTGGATACCGGTATTTTGTCCACACGCGCCGGCGTGGACCAGAGCCGGCTGCACGAGGCGATTTCGGCAATTAAGCACGAGTATTTCTCGGCTGCCGCCCAAGGCGTGACAACGGAGGAGCTCCGCCGCGCCAAGGACTTCCTGAAGGGAAAAGTGACGCTCTCGCTGGAAGATTCTGAGGAGCGCGCGCACTTCTTCGGCAAGCAACAGCTGCTCTACCCGGAGGTTCGCGACATCGACGAGTATTTCAAGAAAATCGAGCAGGTGGAACTGAAGAAGATCAACGCGTTGGCCACCCGCCTTCTGACGTCCGAAAAGCTGCGACTCGTCGTCATCGGCAAGGAAACGGACACCGACACACTCGAGAAGCTTCTGGAGAAGTAAACATATGAACCGCCCGAAACTCCTGCTGTGCCTACCGCCCATGGCGCTTGCGCTGCTGGACGGCTGTCTCACGCTGGCATTGCAGCCGGCGGAGTATTGGAAACAGTCGTACCAACATCTGAACGAAGCCTCTCCATTGTGGGCCGCATTCCTCAGCCGCAGTCCGCTGGCCTATGTCGCGGCCGCGGCCGTATATCTGACGATCGTGTACGCACTGATCTGGTTCTTACCCAAACGAGCGGCGTTCGTGGCCTCGCTTACGGTGAGCCTGTGGCACATCGTCGGAGCATCCAGCTGGATCTTGGGAAACTGGGGCGCAACTGGATACTGGGGCGGCACGGTGGGACTGATCGTCATCGCCTTTCTGTTCTTGCGGATCTGGGAAACTGCCGGTTTCCGTATCACCGAACGGTACTAACGGGGGGACAAGTGACGCTGACATGCAGCATTGTCAAAATATCGTTTGTCCGGTAAACATGACTCAATCTCTTTCTCTCCTGTACTCATGGAACGCACACTCATCCTTCTGAAGCCCGACGCCGTCGCAGGAAAATTCTGCGGCAAAGTCATTACGCGCTTCGAATCCGCCGGTTGGAAAATCGTCGGCTGCAAAATGATTCAACTCACGCCTGCGATGCTGCGCGAACACTACGCTCACGTCGCCGACAAGCCGTTCTACCCGGAGATCGAAACGTTCATGAAATCCGTACCTGTCATCGGACTGGTGCTGGAAGGTGCCGGCATCATCGACAAAATGCGCGACATGCTGGGTGTGACCGACAGTCGCAAAGCTGCAGCTGGAACAATCCGCGCCGAACTCGGCAAAGATGTAATGATCAACGTCGCACACGCCAGCGACAGCGCTGCCGCAGCCGAAGTCGAAGTGAAGCGCTTCTTCAAGCCTGAAGAGCTGTTCGCCTACTAACAACGTACACAACGCGGATGCGGTGCCGGAATGGTGCCGCTATTTCGCGGTCTTCACGGCGCCGGTGCCGTACGTAGCCGAGATGTCCTGTTTGTCGGTAACCCACTCGACTGCGGTGTCCAATTGAGGATCTTTGCCGGCAGTGAATTGCTCGACGGTGCGGTCAACCAGGAAATCCGGCGTCACACCTTTTGTGCCCAAATCATGACCGCCGGGCGTTAGCCAACGAGCAATGGTGACGCGCAAACTGGAGCCGCCGGGAAGATCGATGACTTCCTGCACGGTCCCTTTGCCGAAGCTTTGCGTACCGACGATCTTGGCGCGCTTGTGATCCTGCAGGGCACCGGCGGTGATTTCCGAGGCGCTGGCCGATCCGCCGTTGATGATAACGGCCACCGGCAAGGTTGCAGGAACCAGCATTCCGCCTTTTACGAAGTGCTCTTCGGTCGTGCCGCCGCGACGCGAAACGGATACGACTTTGCCTTCATCAACGAACATGGAAACCAATTCCACGGCACCCTCCAGATACCCGCCGCCATTGAAGCGAAGATCGAGGACAACGCCTTTCACATCTTTGAGCGGCATGTCAGAAAGCGCCTTCCGCAGCTCCGCGATGGAATCGTTGCCGAATTGATTCAGCGACACATACGCCACCGACCCGCTGTGCGTGGTCTTGATGACCTTCGATTCGACGCTCGGCACATGAATGGCATCGCGCGTAACGGTGACGGTGGTGGGCTGACGCGCTTTATCGTGCACCACGGTAATGGACACCGTCGTCCCCTTCTTGCCGCGAATCATGCCGACGACTTCTTCGAGCTTCATATTGGCAACGTCTTTGTCACCGACCTTGATGATGATGTCGCGCGGCAAAATGCCCGCCCGTTCAGCCGGAGAACCTTTCAGCGGAGCGACAACGATCACTTCGCCATTTTGCATCTCCAGCTGTGCACCGATTCCTTCCAGCGTGCCGCTGAGGGCATCTTGGAACTGCTTGCTATCGGTAGGTGTCATGAACAAGGTGTATGGATCGCCAACTGCCGACACCATGCCGGACACCGCGCCGAACACCATGGTGTTCACTTTCAGTTGATCGGGCTCGATGTAGTTTCTGTCGAGTAAGCGCCACACACTCCACAGCAGAGTAATGTCGACCTCTTTCTCCGGATCGGACACAACGGTCTTGCCGCTGCCCGTGGCACCCGAAAACAATTCGGCAATACGGTCCCTTTCGCCTGCCAAGCGCTGCTGTTCGGAGCGCGCGCCAAGCTGCCAGCCCAAGGCCAACATGATGAGTGGCAACATCACAGCCGAAAAAATACGAAGGGAGCGTGACATGGTTCTGAACTGAATGGGTGCGATGCGGAGAAATCTGTTCATCCGATCGTCGTGCCACAGCATAATGGAATATACTGCGGCCATGCCAGCAAAACGCGTTGCAAAAAAGAAGGCACCGGCAATGAATAAAGGGCGCTCTACAAAGCCAAAAAAGTCGACTGTACCGCGCATTGAGTCATCCATGAATGTCATGGAGATCATCGCGCTGCATCCCGGCGCAGCCGAGGTGATGTCCACGTACGGATTGCATTGCGTCGGATGCGCATTCAACACGCTCGATTCTTTACGCGAAGGTGCATTGAGTCACGGACTCTCCGAACACGATGTGGAGTTGATCGTGAATGATTTGAACGACTTACTCACAAGCAGCGCCCCGCGCCCGTCCACGCTGACCATTACGACTGCGGCAGCCCGTGCACTGGCAGCGGTGGCAGCCGACGAAGGGAAGACCGGCTACGGCCTGCGCGTGGATACCGACGAGCTGGGTGCGTTCTGTATGGAATTCGAGCAGAAGGCCAAGTCCGACGATCAGACATTCATCAACCGCGAAGTACCTGAACTCGTCTTCTTCGCTTCACCAAAAACACTGTGGCGCATCGGTGGGTCAACGATTGACCACCGCGATGGGCGCTTTAAATTGGATCTGCCGCAATCTGCATGCGCTTGCGGAAAAGAAACATGTGGCTGCAGCGGGAGTTGCGCAAAAAATTGACGAAAACGCATTCGATGTCACGATGACATCATGAGTGTAGAACTCTCGTCACGACGCGTTGCGGACACCCTGGAAGGCATCCACCAGCCCGACGACCAATTGCAGTACGTCGCCCACATCATCAGCGTGTATGGCTTCATGACGTTCCGACAAATTCAGGAATTGATTGGCGAAACAATCGGCGGCCAAGAGGCAGACTGCAACAGCATTCATGAATTCACGGGGCGACCGACGTCCAGCTGCAGAAAGCATTTCCGGAGCACTCGATGCAGCCACCAACTGGAAACGAGCACCAACCATGTGACCGCCGGTGGTATTTACTACGCTGCAGTGGCTTTGCTCGATACGATCCCTAGCGTCGCCCTGGACACAAATGGCACACCGGTGACCAGGCGACGGATCATCGCCAATACCGTGAAACTGTACGACCTGGATACACCCGCATACCGGGCGTACTTGCCGCACCGAAATCCAGATGTTCCTTCGGCTCCCGGACCGGTATTGCAGCTCTATCCGACACTCAGTGCGGCCACGACCGTGGCGGAAGTCGGTGCCGCAATCAACCGGCTGAAGAGTCCGCATGGCACCGACATGGACCTGATAAAAGGCGCACTCGAAAAAGAATTCGCCATGCTGTTGGGGCCGCTGCTACAACAGGACACCATCCCGCTGCCGTAACAGTCGGAATGGAGTACAATGCGGTCCATGATCAAGTTGCCAGCCGCACTCGAAAAAAAACTCGCCGTCTTGTTTCCGAAAGTGCGCGAACGCGAACGCTTCGTCGCCGACCTCGTGAGCAAGGCGATCGATACGGCCATCGTGCCGGAAATCCAGCAGCCGCTGAACATCGGCGGCACGTTGGAATTATTCACCGACGGCGGTTCGCGCGGTAATCCGGGTCAAGCTGCGGTGGGCTGCGTTCTCCTGGACCCGACGACCGGCGCGGTCTTGAAAGAGCACAGCGAGAGCATCGGCATTCAGACCAACAACATCGCCGAGTACAAAGCGCTCATCGCCGGCATGCAGATGGCGCGGGAATTTCAGCCCAACCATTTGGTCTGTCACTTGGATTCCGAATTGGTAGTGAAGCAACTCAGCGGAGAGTACCGCGTGAAAATGGCGACGTTTCAACCACTGATCGATGAAATCCTGGAGCTGAAGTCTGAATTTCCGCAGGTCACATTCACGTACGTCCCGCGTCATCGCAACACGCGCGCCGACGCACTGGTCAATAAAGCATTGGATGCCAATCCCGTGTCTTCGACACAATTCCCCCTGTGACACGCATGAAGACAGTATTGGCAAACATCGCATCGGGAATGCTGCAGAATCGTGGGCTGCGCAGTCTGCTTTTCATGATGATTGTCGCGACTTCGGTACTGCTTGCACCCTCGCCGGCATCGGCGGCCCCGAACGCGCTGCTGTTTACCTACGATCACCACCTCTTCACGATCTATCCCAAGGCACATCCGGATTGGCGCCAGCCGCAGAAAGAGTGGTACTTCGAAGGGATCCCCGCCACTCCTCCCGCCCGCTTGCTGACATGCGGAACGTCGCCGATCAGTGCGCCGGGGTGGACCTACCAAGAAGTAAACGACTGGAACCTGGATGCAATCGCCCGCACGCTGGAAAAAGAAATCGGCGCCAAATTCAATCGAGAACCGGGCAACGTGCGGATCACACGCAATGCTTCGGGATCGGTGGTATTCGAGGGACAAGGCCTGCCTGGTCGACACATTGACCTTGCTCGGGCGGCGGCGCTGACGCGCGAGGCACTGAACAAGGACATTGTGACCGTGGTCCTGCCAATCACGGAAACGCAACCGGTCGTCGTCGTTGACGATGAAGAATTGCGAGCGCAGGGAATTATGGAAGTGGTCACCGTCGGTGAATCGGTCTTCAGCGGCTCGCCGAAAAATCGGCGTCATAACATCGCCGTGGGCGTCGGCAAATTCAACGGGCATCTTATTCCCCAGGGCAGCGTATTCTCGTTCAACGAGGTTCTGGGGCCGGTAACCGCCGCAACCGGCTACCTGAAAGAACTGGTGATTCAAGGCGACCAAACCATTCCGGATTTCGGCGGCGGCTTGTGCCAAGTAAGTTCCACCGCCTACCGCGGACCCTGGGAATACGGCATGCCCATTGTGCAACGCAAAAACCACAGTTATGCAGTGACGTACTACAGCCCGCAAGGAACCGACGCGACGATTTATCCGCCGAACGTGGACATGAAATTTCTGAACAACACGCCTGGAGCCCTACTCATGCAAACGTTTACGGATGAGCACGACCGCGCGTTCTTCATTTACTACGGCACGCACGATGATCGAAAAAGCGAAGTCTTCGGTCCGTTCATTTCCAATCGGGTAGCCGCCTCACGCGAAGAGAAAATCCAGTACTCAGCCGAGTTGGCGCCAGGCGAGCGAAAAAAAGTCGGCGAACGTCACGACGGCCTGGATGCCATGTGGTATCGCAGCGTGCAAATGCCGGGCAGCGGCAGCGTTCTGGAAAGCTACTTCTCGCACTACGAAGCGCGTCAGTTGTTCTACTTGATCGGCACGCCTGCCGATGCAAACACGACCAGCGGCGACTTGAGTGACGAACCCAGCTGGCTGCCTAACAGATAACGCGTGAAACGCTCCAATTCGGGCAATAGCGCATTGTCGCAGACCGGCGCACTGGCAAGTTCGGAGTGGGGCACGGTGCGTAAAAAATCGCGCAGACCAGCGGAGAGCCCTTTGCGAAACGTCATGTCCATTGGCAAGGCGGCGGCGTCTTCGGCATCGGGGAAGGAGCCCAAGCGTGCCAGCAGCTTGAGTGTGAACAGCGGCAGCAACGAGGGAGTGTGGTCCGTGCTGCAGCGCGACAGAAAATCACGCGTGAGGTCGTAGACCGATTCGACCGGCTCGCCTTCTTGGATAAGGTTCATGACGATTTCCATGCCCTGCTCGGCACACGAGAACGCATGCATGCATGTGGCGCATTCGCTGTACGGATCGATGCACGATGCCTGCGTGATGGTGAATGCGCCGGTGCGTCCGGATGTGTATTCCACACTGATACGCCGCAACGGTAACAGCGCCGCTCCCCGCTTGCTGATGGTGCGACGAACGCCGGCCGCACGCGCGGCGATGCGGCCTGACTTGCGAGTGAGCAATAAGCAAAAACGATCGGCTTCACCGACGTTATAAGTCTTCAGCACGATGGCTTCGTCCGCGAATATTCTGCTCACGGTACGAGAGTATACCATCATCATTTCCTAGAACTCCCGCAGCGGCGACCTCGGATCGCCGGTCGGGACACGATGTCCCGGTTGCGTGGAGTTCACACATTCCCCAGCAACGACCCCTGTACCCGCGTCCACAAGACGAACAACGTTCCAACGACCGCCAGCAACGGAATCAGCAGGAATTCACCGAGCAATGTAAGCGGCAGCCACTGCAAGAGTGCGGCAACAATGCCTTGGCCCCATGCGGCAAATGCTCCGCCGGCAGCCAACGCCGGAACGATCATGGGCGCTACGGCGATACAGGCAGCCGCAAAGATCATGGAGAAAACCAATGCCACACCAA
The DNA here is from genome assembly GCA_964448405.1 of uncultured Candidatus Peribacteria bacterium. Lineage (GTDB taxonomy): Bacteria > Patescibacteriota > Gracilibacteria > Peribacterales > Peribacteraceae > DAORHV01. The sequence goes on from CAYUVW010000014.1 coordinate 19,898, forward strand.
GAAGCAGGGTGATTTCGACTGCGAACGGCAGAATGGTAAACAGTGGCGGCGCACCGACCAATTGCTCAACGAAAATTTCATCACGACGCAGCATGGCCCGTCGTCGTACCAGCTCGATGATGATAAAGAGCAATACGACGAGGAAGAGCGCTACCACCAACGACAAAAAGACGCGGGCGGAAGAAACGACTTGCACAAGTTGATGCAGCCGCTGTTCTTGATCGGTGGTCTGCGACAGGAATTTCGGATCGACGGTCTGGGCAAACACGGGTTGCTGGAGGAACACGATGAATCTGCCGTAGTCCGCAATGCTCTTCAGGCGAACGCCGAGCGTTTCCGGGAACGGATTGGTAATGCCGAATTTCTCCAAGAATGCGATCAGCTGAGGGTCTCGCTCTTGTTGCCGCTGGTACGCCTGCTCACGCGTGACGTACACCACGTCCTCGACATACGGCAGTGCACGGACATTTTGCACCAAGTCCTGAATGCGGTCATCCGATGCACTGTCCAAAATCTCCAGGCGTAGATCGGTCTGTTCCCGCAGGAACTGCACGCCTACGTGAGCAGAAAATACGAGCAGCAACAGCACCTGGCCGAGGAGGAGGACGCCGAACAGGGAGCCGACTGAACCGGCCCATCCGTCTTCGCGCACCACGTTCTTCAATCCCCGGAGGCAGCCACGTTTCACGAGCAGCGGAATCGTCGGCATTCGGGAAAACATGGTTCACAGCATAGCGCACCGCTATCGGACAATCACTTGCCGGACTGCTGCGGCGTGACGAAATCGGTGTGATCGTAAAATTGATCATCCGGCTGATGCCGGTGTCCGGATGGGTGCTTAATGGCGCAGCTGTATGCTTCGGTAATGCCGGCCACGGCACACACCCACGCCAGCACGCCGTTGGCATAGTCGCAGTATGCGCAGTTGATGCGCTGCCCCCACGTCAATCCTTGCAGATTCCCTCGATCGAGGATGACATACGACTCACGCGGAACCTTCGGCAAACCATAGGTATAAAAATAGATCGCCTGATACATCTGCGTCCAAAGGTCGAGCATGACCAATGGAATAACCATGGAATAGATTGCAATGCTCGCAACGATGAACAAGACGAAGTGCTGGTCATCCACGCGCAAATCGCGACGGGGAACCAAAGAGCTCAGAATGAGTGGTTGTTGCGACATGAGCGGCATCCTAGGGTATGCCCCAGGGCAACGACAGTGCATCTCGCGCTCAGACCGGCTTCGTATCGCCGGGGATAGATGTGGCGTGCTGCTCAATACGTGCGACCATCTGCAAGCAATCGAGGGCGCGGGTGTTGCCGGGGTCCACGTCCAGTGCGCGCTGAAACAGCGCCTTGGCTTTTACGAAGTTGTTCAAGCGCAGGTACACCACGCCCAAATCGCACAGCGTCAACGGGTTGGTGGCATCCAAATTCAAGGCTCGCTCCAATGTGACGACGCCGTCGACATTGTCTCCCGAGCTGAATAACGCCCAACCCAAGCAGCGCAGGATTTCGGGGTTGTTGTGCTTCAGGCCGTTAGCCGTGCGCAGCATGCGCACAGATTCTTCCCATTGTTCTTTGTGCGATGCCACAAACCCCAAGATGTAGTATCCGGTGAAGCTTTCTGCATCCACCGCAATCGCACTCTTGGCTGCATTCTCGGCACGGTCATAGTGTTCTAGGCTCAGTTCGTTATCGGCGATTTCCTCCAAAGCCTCCACGTTGTTGGGATCGGTAATCAGCACCTGCTCCAATACGGCAATTGCCTCGGCATATTTGCCTTCGAGCTTCAGGTCTTCCGCGTGACGAAGCAGTTCGGTAGAGCCGTCATGCTGTGGTGCAGCCATGGCTACAGTGTAGCACGAACGACCTCTGCATCAGGCTTATCCTGCAATGAAGAACACCACCGTGCTCAAGATCAACCAGGAGCTTAAAATAATGGCGTAGCCGATAAGAGCTGCCTTCATAAGCTTCTTGCCGTTGTCCAAATATTGCCCGCCCCCCGAACCGACCATCATGAATGCACCAACAAGAAAAATAGTCGTTGTCACTCCTCCGCCCCAAAAGAGCAGCACGTTCACAATGCCGGATACAATACCTTCGACATCGGTGACGACACCCGTATGCACTCCCAGCTGGGAAGCCGGAACATATGCCAGAGCGGTCTGCGGCAATAAAACGAGTGCGAGGAGAAGTTTTCGTAGAGACATCGGACCATTATACCATAGTTTGCACTTTGGCTGAAGTCCGAACTGGGCTTGTGGCCATAGGGTTGCGCTTGGCATGGCCCCTGACTAGACTTGGCATCTATGGTGAATCCGGGCTTTTCCAGCCGACCGATTTACGGTGACGAGCCATCCGACCAGGAACCGCAAAAAGCAGCACCCGGCGGTCCTATTCGCCAACCCATCCGCGTCCGCGTTCCACGTCAACATCGCCAGCATGCTACGGCTGCCATGAGCGGCTTCGCAGGCTGGTGGAAACGCCATATTTGGAAAGCGCGTTCTCGCAAAGAGTGGAAAATGTTGCTCCTGAAGATTGTTGCAAGCGGCACGACAATCGTTGTCGTTTCACTCGGACTACTGTGGTTCACGCTGCCGAACATCGATGATCCAACCACGCTCTTTGCCTCCCAGAGCACCGTCATTTTGGATCGGAACGGCGTGGAGTTGTACCGCCTCTTCTCTGAACAAGATCGTACGTATATCCCCGGAAGCCAAATCAGCAATTCCATTAAACAAGCGACTATCTCCATAGAAGACGAGCGCTTCTTCAGCCGCGGCAGCTGTTTCGACCTCATCGGCTTCACGCGCGCCCTCTTGAGCCAAGCACTGCCCGGAGCAATGGTGCGCTCCGGCGGCTCCACGCTCACCCAGCAGTTCGCCGGCAACGCGATGGTGGGGCGCGAGCGCTCGCTCATTCGCAAGGTTCGCGAACTGATGTTGGCCTGCAAATTGGAACAAAAGTACGACAAAGACCAGCTCCTGGAGCTGTATTTGAACTGGATTCCCTACGGCAACAACGCGTATGGAATCGAACAGGCCGCGCGCAATTATTTCGGCACCGGCGCCAACAGCGTGACCGTTGCCCAGGCCGCGGCGCTTGCATCCATGCCGCAGCGTCCGTCGTACTTCAGCCCGTACGGGAAGAACGCACGCACGCAAGTCAGCGACCAGATTCTGCAGAAAATTTTGAGCGGCGAAATCACGACTGCGGCGCAAATTCCGGACGCCGGCGTGCGCATCGGTCTCATTGGCCAAGAAGTGGGATCCGGCGCAACAAAAGTCTATGTGGGCGGACGCGCCGATCAGGTGCTGAAAAACATGTTGGAGCAGAAGATGATCAGCGAAGAGGAACACGCAACGGCTATAGCTGAATTGAAGAAGATGACGTTCCGTCCGGATCGCGACAATATCCGTGCGCCGCACTTCGTCTTGTCGGTCCAGAAGCAAATCCAGGAGTTGTTGGGCATCGATGAAAAACTGCTGCAGCAAGGCGGATTCCGCATTACCACGACATTGGATTGGAATTTGCAACAGGCCGCCGAAAAAACCGTGACTGATGCTAGTGAAGACATTGTAAAGCGTTTCGGCGCGCACAATACGGCGCTCATGACACTCTCGACCAAGACGCGTGAAGTCTTGGCTTATGTTGGCAATACCGATTACAGCGATGAAGACCATGAGGGCAAGATCGATATGATCCGCTCTCCTCGTCAGCCTGGTTCAAGCTTTAAGGCATTCACCTACTTGTCTGCATTTGAGCAAGGATACTCACCGGGAACGGTGATGTACGATTTGCCGACCAAATTCGGTGAAGATGAGCCGCAAAACTTCGACGCCGGCTTCTGGGGGCTGACGACTATCCGCACCTCATTGGCAGGCTCACGCAACATTCCAGCGGTGAAGGCGTTCTTCTTGGGCGGCGGTGAAGAGCCGTTGCTCACGTTAGCATCGCGCATCGGTGTGACAACGCCCGCAGAATCGAAAGCGAAATCCCGCGAGACAAATAAGGACTACGACTACGGTTGGCCGCTCGCTATCGGCGCGGCTGAAGTGCCACTGTACGAAATGGTGCAGGGCTACGCCACCATTGCGGATGGCGGAAAGTATTTGCCGCCGGTCACGATTCTGAAAATCACCGATGCCAGCGGCAACATCCGCTATGCCCACAAGCCCGAACAACCGCAGGACGTTGTGGATGCGCGCGTAGCCGCCATGGTCACATCGGTCTTGAGCGATGTCTCGGCGCGTCCGAATGAATACTGGCAGAGCATTTTGTCCGTGCCGGGCATTCAGGCCGCGGCCAAGACCGGCACCAGCAACAAATGCTTGGAGCGCGACACGAAGGGTGGCTGCACGCTGCGCCGCCCGGAAAGCACATGGACCATGGGCTACACCCCGAACTTGGTCACCGGTGTTTGGGTAGGCAATGCCACCAGCCAATCGATGTTCGAGAAAGCCGACGGTCTGACGACTGCCGCCCCCATTTGGCACGAATACATGATCGCCGCACATCGCAAACTCAACAACGTCACGACTGAGTTCTCGCTGCCGCCGAAGATTACCCAGCCGCTGCTATCCAAGCTTTCCGGCCAGTTGGCCAACGCTTGCACGCCGGTGGACTTGCGCAAGGCCGACCTATCGCTGGAGGAGCGAACTCCAACGCAAGAAGATGCTGCATGCGTGCTGCTGAAGGTGGACAAAGTAACCGGCTTGTTGGCCTCGCCTGCATGTCCGGCCGATGCCGTGGAGGAACGCGCGTTCTTCGTACCCGAAAGCGAACAGCCGACTCGCTGGCCCCTCTGGGAGCAAGCGGTGCAGGAGTGGGCCAAGGAAGAAATGATGAAGTGGAATGCCAACGAAACGCACTCCGGCTCCAAGTTGCCGCTCCCCTTGCCACCCACCTCTCAGTGCGACCCGGCACTGACGCCAGGCCGCCTGGAGAAGCCAAGCGTACAGCTGCTCACGCCGTCGGGAGGTTCGTCGGTACCGTATCCGTCGTTCCGTCCGAAGATCAAAATCGTGGCCCGCGCCGACGTTAAGGAAGTGAAATACTTTGTGGATGACAAACAGGTCACCGTGCTCAGCGAGGCTCCGTTCGACGGTGCCGTGCGCGTGCCGCGCTCCATCGATTCAACCGGCACGCACACGCTGAAGGTAGTCATTACCGATGCGTACTTCAATACCGCCGAAGACAGTGTGAGTTTCATCTTCGAGGACGACGCCGACCTTCCGCGCGTTCGCTTTGTGCCGGAAGTCGAGAGCGTGTCCATGCCAGTCGGATCCGAGATCGTTCTGAATGTGGAAGCTGAAGATGCAGGCGGCATTGAGCGCGTGGAGTTCTATATGGACGGCCAACTTCTTACCGTAAAGCGCACCGCCCCGTACCAGCTTCAATACACGCTGAAGGAAGCCGCCGGTCCGCATCTCATCCGCGCGGTGGCACGCGACACGGCTGGCAACGAAGGCGAGGCGGAGTTGCAGCTGAACATTACGTTCTAGCCTGAAGAATTTGACGATAGAACATGGTGGTTCTAGGCTCAGAAGCTAATGAGTGAGAAGTCCGCGCCACCTGAAAAAAGGGTCTGGCTCTGGGGGCATCCGCGTTGCCGATCGACGGCGATCGAGCGCGCCATGATGGAGCGCAAAGACATGACGGTCATCGAGCCGACGGAGCCGTTCATTAATTTGTATTACAACGGACCGGAGCGTCGCAGCGACCGCAATCTACACGCTGAAACAGCGGTGAAACCTTGGCGTCTGCAGAGCATTGTAAAACTCATGCTGGCCAATGTGCTGACGCCGTACGCCTTCAGTAAAAACATGGCCTACTACCTCGATGATCGTTTCGATGCCGTGAACACAAAGACTCTGCTGCAAAGCGGAATCAATACGTTCATTATCCGTGATCCGCGCGCGGCACTCCCGTCACACTACAAAGAAGATCACGACTTTAACAAAGAGGAGGCAGGATACGTTCATTTACGGAAATTATTCGACATTGTCACCGGGCAGTTGGGGCAGCCACCCATTGTCATCGACGGCGACAATTTCTGCCGACAGCCGGAAGTGATGATGCGCGCCTTCTGCCAAGCCGTTGGTATCCCCTACGACTCCGGCGCAATGACATGGGAAGCGGGACAAGTAAAATCGTTCGATGGGTATGCCGGTTGGACCGAGGCTGTAGAGGCTTCGAAAGGCTTCCTAAAACCACCGGACGAATTCCCAGATTTGGCAAAATACCCGCCGCATATCGCCCAGTGGACGGAGTTGTTCCGAAAAGACTACGAATATTTGCTGCAATACGAAATCAAACCTGTAACGGATGTACAGCCAAAGCCCCCCGGCGGATGAATCCGAGGGGGGCGGGCTGCAGCACGAATTGTTCATGGTTGCGGCTGCTCGGGGGCATGGAAGCTCAGCAAGATGACGGCTGCAATAGCGCAGACGATGCCCAGTGCCTGTTGCCAGGTCAGGGTTTCGTCATACGCCAAGTAGCCGACGACCACTGCGCCAACGGCAACAAGCACGCCCACGGTGGGGGTAGCAGAGCCGAGCGGGATGTACTGGCATACGAGGCAGAAGCCCACGTAGCCAATCCCGCCCAACAGGGCGACCACCAACAGGAGCCAATTGCTGCCGTTATGCTTCGCCCACTTGTAGGCCAAGCCGTCGCAAACGATGAACATCGCCGCGCTGCCCAAAATCACGAACCACTTCATGGGAACACCTCGTGAGAATGAAGACGCGGCGAACCGCGCTGAAGCCAAAGACCAGTCCACCCGTTGCCAGGTGGCCGACTATGACAGCGAACATTCATGCCAATGTCAATTACGCAGCCTTTTCACGGTTGTTATACGCCTCCCACAACTGCTTCATTCTGCCCTCCTTTCCGATGAGCTCCTTGAGTGTTCCGCGCTGCAGCAGCCGGCCGTTCTCGAACACGTAGACCTCTTCGAACAACTCGAGCAGGTGCAACTTGTGGATGGACGAGATGATGCAGCGTTCGGCGAAACGCTCCAGGAGATTCTTGTAGATCTTCAGTTCGTTGGTGGAATCCACCGAGCTGGTCGGTTCGTCGAGCAGAATAATGTCGCTGCGCTTGGCGGCGAAGAATCCGCGCGCCAACGCCAGGCGCTGCTTTTCGCCACCGGAAAGATTCACGCCTTTCTCGGCAGTGTTCGTCTGCAGGCCGTGCGGCAGTTTCTCCAGTGTGGAGTCGAAGCACGCCAGGCGCACGTCATCCATGACTTCCGCGTTGGTCTGCTCGGTATCCATGGTGATGTTGTACTCGATGGTGTTCTCGAAAATTTCCGGCTCCTGCGGAATGAGGGTGACTGTGGAACCAACGTCCTTCAGTCCGTGTGCAAGCGGTTTTTCATCGCAGGTGACCACGGCGTTATCCGGCGAATGCAAGCCGCGGATGAGCGCCATGAGTGTGGATTTTCCGCTGCCGCTTTCCCCCACGAACGCGATTTTCGATCGGCGCCCAAGCGTGACCGACACGTCGCGTAAGTGATGCTCGCGCTTCTCTTCGTCTTTGTAGACGAAATCCAAATGCTGGATATCGATGGTCCTCCAGTCTTTGGGCAACGCGCAACCGCCATGGTAGTCGGCACTGACGGCTTGCAAAATCGGATTGACCGCACGCAGGTCGGCGTACTGCTGCACGGTGCCCGAATACTTCCAGGCGAACGTGAAAAACGCACCGCTGATTTTCTGCAGATATTCGTAGAGCATGAAGAACGTGCCGGCCAGCGGCACCACGCCGAAGCCGATGGTGGAGTACGCGTACCAGCCCAGTACGATGACGGTCATGGACGACATGACGATGGTGGCCAGAAACCACTTCCATTCATTGAGCACGGCCTCGCGTCGGGCAATTGGCAGATAGTGCGACATGCGCTGCCACAGCTCGCTACGCGTAAGTTGCTCCAGGCGCAGCGTGATCACGGTGGTGATATTCGTAAGGTAATCGTGCAACGCCGAAGCCACGAAATGTTCCTTGGCGTTTACCTGGTCGTAAATCGGCAGCAATACGCGATCGAACAAGAAGACGATGGAGAGGGCGCCCACGCAGACGCACACTGCGATGAGTGCCGCCTGCGGCATAATGATGGTAAGTGCGATAACAGCCACCACCGGACGCAGCAACATTTCGATCAACTGATAGGAATTTTCGGCAAAATCGTTCAGCGCGCGCGTCGCCTTGGCGATGCGGTTGATGGTCTGACCAGAGTGATTCTGCTTGTGCCACTGCACCGGCAAACTCGTAATGACGTTGAACAAGTGATCCTTGAAGTCATTGCGGGCATGGAACGCATTCAGGCGCTCGATCACGCGAGCGGGACCGTGGAACACCCAGAACGCCACGTTAATGCCAATGACCAGCGACAAGTAGAAGAGAACGCGGTGTAGGCCGCCGGAACCGGCCATGGAAGCCTCTTGCACGCTGTTCAGCACCATACCAATAACGTACGGTTCGAACAGATAGACGATGTTGGCGGCAATCAACAAACCGACGTAGAGCACCACCTGCTTCCGCCGTCCGGCTGAGTATTTCCACGTGGCCGATGCGAGTGCCCAGAAAACCTTCATGAAAGTACTTTAGACCTAAAGTATAGAATGTGGGAGAACGGGATGCTAGTCCTGCATTCAAAGCCACTGCAAGCAGTTCTAAGAGATTTGTCGGCAAACTCGCACGTGCGCCCGGAGTCCAAGGAGTCCAAAGAAACCGACGAAGCCGAGGAGCAGGGCTCCTTGGACTCTTTGGAATCCTTGGTTTCTTTAGTTTCCCTACAGGCCTCTCTCGCTACGCCTAGCCCGCCACTCGTGCATTCGTATGCACCTCCGACACATCGTCGTCTTCTTCCAAAAGGTGCATAAGGCGCTCGACTTTTTCCCACGTAGCGGCGTCCACATCGGCATGTTGCTTGGCAACGTACTGCAGTCCGGCCGATTCGATCGTGAGATGTTTCGCCTTCAGGAAATCGCGCACCTTCTGCCAACCGGTCGGATCGGTGACGACCTGCAGGTGTTCGTTGCTGGCCGAGAAATCCTCAGCACCTTGGTCAATCAGTTCCAACTCCAAATTTTCCAGCTGCTCGGGAGTGGGAATGACGGCTCCCAGACCCGCCTCTCCCCCGCCGGCCACCACCACGCCCTTGCGCTCGAACATCCACAGCACCGAGCCGTTGCCGGCAAAACGGCCGCCGTTTTTATCCAGAATGGTCTTCACGTTGGAAAGCGTGCGATTCTTATTATCCGTAAGTCCCTCCAAAATGAATGCCGCACCGCCGGGACCGTACGCTTCGTACGTCACTTCCTGCATGGCCTCGCCTTTCAGTGCGCCGGTTCCTTTCTTGATGGCACGTTCAATGTTGGCATTCGGCACGCTCTCGGCTTTGGCCGCGTCAATGAGTCCGCGCAAGCGCACGTTCGCCGAAGGATCGCCGCCGCCCTCGCGCGCTGCGATTTCAATCAAGCGGGCGTACTTGGTGTACACCTTGCCGCGCTTGGCGTCCTGCGCACCTTTGCGCACCCGAATGTTGGCCCATTTGGAATGACCTGACATGCCCGGATTGTAGCATGACCGATTACACCTTCTGACACTTGATATCGCCCAGGGTGCCGTCTTCGTTCAGAGTGACGATTACCCCGACAAAACCATAGTCTTGTCGCAAGAGGGCAGTGTACTCACGAATCACATCTCCTGTCTGTAACGGGCAATCCGGCAGCATTTCGGCGTGCACGGTGGCGCTGTTAAATTTCGCCCGACAGAATGCCGTGGCCGCATCGACGATTTGCGATGCGAATTTATCGGCGACTTCTTTGGCCGATGGAGGGAGGGAAGGATGTTCCATATGCGCAGGAAAAACTATTTGAGAAGACCGTGGAAGTTTATATCCACGATATCGATATCCGAGAATGTTTCCAGGAACACGTTATACTTCAGTGTAATGGGCTTGGACGTATCGTGCGGGTTCACCACGGTGACGGTTTTATTGGCAGGATCGGTGGACTCAATGGAATAGGCATGGGTGTAATGCATCTTCACGGTGTTACCGGATGCGTCCTTCACGGTGAACGTGTCCCGATCATTGCCAAGACGCGGTGTATTCACGGTCGCAAATTGTTTGTCTGTGGAGAAGTTATTCAGGAAATCAATAACGGCTGGCCCTGCCTTGGCAATATTGCTGCCTTCCGAGAACGGGTTCCTCAGTGACGCTCCACTGGAAATATCACTGACTCTGCCACCGGCACTGCCAATAAGCGCCTGAATAGCATGGGATCCCAATCCGCCTACGCCCGAAGCCTTGCGATTAATTTGCCCCCTGCCGTCGCGACCGTGTTGGGCCAGTGTGTACGCAGCCTCCAGGACCTTGAAACCAACGGGCCCAGTGAGCCCCAAATACAGATTCGCCACCGTCTGCTGACCGCCACCCTCCTGAATATCTTCCATGTGCACGCGAACAATTTTGCCCTTCGGATCACCCATAGGAATACGCACGTCGAATCCGACGATGAAATCTGTTTTTTTGCCGCGATTTGCCGGATCTGGCAAATTTTCGATGACTGGAGTGACAGCCGAACGGACCAGCACCTCGAAGTGTGGCGAAAGGCGGAGTGAGTGTAAGGCTGAAATCAGGTAACAGTTGCCGACGTTTGCCTGAGCAAAATCGGCATTTGGCGAGAAGAATTCATGGAATGCCTCCTGACTCAATGGCAGGCGACCGGGCGTATTGAGGTATTCGAATTTGCGCTGCAATAATTTTGCATCGGGGTTCGTACGCAGGATTTGCAGATTACTCTGTGCGAAATCAACAGGATGAAATACTGTTTCAGTGGTAATGGGAACGTACTGCCTTGTGATGGGGTTATACGCCTCCAGCGTGCGAGTACGTGGATTTGTTTGGGCCACCCATCCTTCTTGCACAATGCCATTCGGATTTGCACTCGTCTTGTCGACGACCACCAGAACTCTATCGCCTGCTGCGATCACTCGACGCAACGTGGGGCCCTCGTAGATCGTCGTCAATTCAACCACTGGATTTCTGCTCACGTGAGTCAATTCTGCACGAGAGAGTGTGACCATTCTGGGCGGGCCATTGGTGCTGGCGCATTTGATTGTTCCATCTGCCCTGATTTCAAAGACCATATACACATTGCCCTGTCGGTCACGCACCGTATCTTGGGTCGCAAATCTGACGGCGGGTTCACCTGGACGGCTACCTGTATTTTCATTCCATGTACGCACCTCGGCGATGTTCACGCGATAGCGCGTACCGGTCGGTCCGGCGACAATCGCATGTTCCGATGATTGCGGATCGATGCCAACAAAGGTGAGCTGATGCCCGTGTCCATTGGAATTCGTGCGCGTCAGCAGCAAGTCACCCGGCTTCACCTCCACGCCATTCACTTCAATCGCTCCTGGCGAGAGACGTAGTTTCGGCGCAGGCTTGAGGTCGATCACTTCCGCGACAGGCAAGCGAGAGACTCGGTCAATCGGGAAGCCGTATTCCACAGTCCTACCCCCTTCCTTGCCGCGGAATTTGGGTTCGCCATCAATATCTCCACCAAGGTACGTCCATTGTTCCACGACTCCGCTGCTGCGCCTGATTTGATACGTTTCGCCAACACGCAAATCTCGTACTCGCAAAGGCGCCTCGGGTGCGGGCTTGAGGTCGATCACTTCCGCGACAGGCAAGCGAGAGACTCGGTCAATCGGGAAGCCGTATTCCACAGTCCTACCCCCTTCCTTGCCGCGGAATTTGGGTTCGCCATCAATATCTCCACCAAGGTACGTCCATTGTTCCACGACTCCGCTGCTGCGCCTGATTTGATACGTTTCGCCAACACGCAAATCTCGTACTCGCAAAGGCGCCTCGGGTGCGGGTAACGGAGCAGGTTGCGGCGACGGCGAAAGGCTGTTGCGGGCTGCGGCCAGAACATTGGCTTTCGGCTGGCGCACCTCAACTCCGGATGTAACGTCGCGCAGAATAAACACATTCGGATCAACGCCGCTCGTACGAACGAACGCCAACGTGCGGGTTCTGCCGTCAATCACCATCGTCACCCGTGTATCGGGGTCGCGGACATGCGCCTCGACAGCCGCATCGGAAACCCGCGGCTGCGGCGCCGGCGCCGGTGCGGGAGTTCGGTCGGCTGCAGCCATAGCCTTTCTTCCGGCGGCAATCACATCCGCCTCGGTGAAGCGCAGCTCTTGTCCTGTGGCCACATTCTTCATTACCAAATGGCCTGATCTGCTGCTCGGGCGGCTGTACACGAAACGACCTCCCTGCAGTTCTACCTCCAGGCCGAACGCGAGCTCTTCCAAGACTTTGGTGTCATTGATTTCCGGAGCAAGGGGAACAAGCTCTTGTTGCAGTTCCTGCGCGAGGGATTGTCGGGCAGCCGTCATCACTTTGGCTTTATCGATGGTCAGCACTCTGCCCGTACCAACCTCTTCCAGATTGAACTTATCGCGCGCGGCATTTTCTCCAATACAGGTATACGTCCTGCCATCTATTTTGACTTTCAATCCGAATCCGAGCTGCTCCAGAACCTGCCGATCGGTGAATTGCGGGGTGGTATTTGGTGCAGGAGCCGGAGTCTCATCCATGCCACTGAGCACCGCGTCGAACACCTTCTTTTTTTGCAGTCGGTATTCGGTGCGGGTGGCGTTATCGCGCATGATCACGATGTTTTCATCAGTGGTACTCGTGCGAACATACACAAGCGTGCGAATGGTGCCCGTACCATCGGGATCCATCCGCACGGGTTCGCCGGACTGTAGATGGGTCAAAATCACGCCGTCGTTTTCCGACCCGCGATTGACGAGTTCCGCGTAGCCCACGACGTTGTTCAGCGGAGCGGTGCCCTCAACCTTTCTTCCTCCAATGTTCATCGCAAAGATGTATTGCCCGCCCTGCACCCGCAGGAATGTCGCCACCACCAATCTGCCATCGGGCTGTCGCACGGCATAGTCTTCGTTCGGTGTCATTCTGCGTGCATCGAACGGACCCTTGCCACACACACCGGCATCCAACAGCACTTTGGCATCTGCTTTGGGCATGACTGCAAGCAAGATGCGCACTTTGCCGAACACCTCGGCTCCGGTGAGATTATCGATGGTTCCGGGCGCACGATGTGCTTCGATGACGGCTTTGCGCTCTGCATCACTCAGTTCTCGGCCAAGCAGTTTCTCGGCGATGTCGATGCGCGCAGCGTCATTCACATCGTTGTTCTTCAAAAATTCTTTGAGTGCGACAATGTTTTCGGGGGCGGCGTGTGCAGCCTCGGCAAGCTTCACGCCTGCTTCACGCACATCGGCTACGGTCTCAGTCGACGGATTGACGACTGGGGCATTGGTCGTCGGTGTCAGTCCGGTCACCGGAACATCGGGGCTGAGCAAGAAAACTCGTCCGTCGAGCTCGATGGTGATTGCACCGTTGGCCGTAACAGTGACATTGGCACCCTCCATGGCTGCCCACTGCTGAATTTCAGCCACTGCCTTCGCCGGATCCCCTCCTGTCTCATACTGGAACTCACCCATGTTGCGCACGGCGGCATCCGAGTTCGCGAGTGTTTTGGGAGCGGTGGGATTCTTCGGACGGAAGTTCTTCTTGGCGATGAAGACCACCGACGCCCAGTCGCCGGCAATGCGCTCGGCGGTTTCATCTCGAATTTCCTCAGCGGTTTCGCGCCCCCATGAAGACATGAATCCTTTCATGTTTGACTGTGCCGCGGGCGCACCCTGTTCGGCTTTCGCAAAATAGGCGATCACGCGGTTCAATCGCGGCGAATTGGCAATCAATCCTTGTACGCACCGGGTGTTCGCCAACACAGTGAGCCCCTTGCCGATCACGGCTCCGGCTCCCATGAATGCGAGTGTGGTGACAAATCCGGTCACGAAATCCTGTCCTAGCGGATCGACGAGATGTGTAAGCACATCGGCGTGCTCCATTCTTCCCGTTTCGGGATTGTAGATTTTTTCATCCTTAATTGTCGCACGGATGAACGCACCGGTGCGCGAACGGTTGCGGAATGTGGCGCGACCGCTGGTGACGTCGGAATCGAATTCCTGGTGCAACTGGAACCGTGCCTCGCTGGTCAGTTCCGAGCTAATCACACCGGCAGTCGCGGAAATGGCGGCAACGGCCAGCGGCGAAGTGATGCCGAACGTAAAGACCGCCAGCACCACCGCCAAACACGAGACGACGATGGCGACGATGGTCACGATATTGCGCTCCAACCACGTCCAGAACGTGTCAATGTCGAACTCGGACTTATCCATAATATGCTCGCAAAACTGGCGCAAGTCCGGCTTGCTGAGCATGGCTTCCATGTCGTCGAGCGCCTTAATACGCTTGTCGATTTCCTGGTCAATGGCGCTTTTATCCACACCGGTGTTCGCACGCTTCAGTTCTTGCAGGCGTACGCGTGCACGCAACAAGTTCGTCTTCATCGCCGGATCATTCAACACACCCAGGATTTTCCCGGATTCTTCGCGCATCAGGTCCACGAGTCCCGGTCGCTTTGTGCCGTCTTTACCAGCCTCGAACAATCGTTGAACCAGGCTGATGGAGCTGTTGATTTTGCCGGCCTCAGACAACACGCCGCGCACCGCCGCGTCGTTGTCCATGACACGCAAAACGTCGTGCGAGTCTTCTACATTCCGTTTCTCGATATCCGCAATCGTCGCCGACCGGATATTGCGTGAACTCAGGAACGTCGGTCCGATGACTTCAAGCTTGGTATCTGCTTCAGGGCGCGGCTCGCCTGCCACTTGCAACGCAGAGCGTCCGGTCATGCCGCCTTCCATGGCCGCCAGCTCTTCGCCAATGGCATTGAAGGCTTTGCGCGCATCGTCGGTCGGACTATAGCGAACGCTGATGGGGTGAAAGCGACCGCTGTTGAATGAGCGTACGGGGTTGCTGAAATCATTGAAATTTTTGCCATCACGCTCCGTCTCGCGGCACAGCCACACGCCATCGACACTGGAGAACATGTATTCAACAACCAGCGTCCCCTTCTTTATGCGCACAGTTGTGTCCAAGTTCAACAGCTCATCGTTGCGATCCCAATTGCGGCGATGCACGATTTCGGGCGAGTGTTTGCCAAGCGTCTCTAAACCGCGTCGCTCGACCTCGCGCATTTCCTCCGGACTGCGGCCGATGCGAACGAAGGCAAGATCGTCGGCTTTCAGCTTGTCGTACGTCAGCACCCGTTGGGCATAGCGAGGACGTTCACCCAAACGATTCGAAGGAACGCGGTACACGCTGGAAAATGTTGGTCTGGCCGGCTCGCGGCGCAGCACTGCGGTCATGCCGGGCGGCGCGCCGGCGAGCTTGCGGGCAAAACTGTCTTCGAAGCCCACCAAATGTTGCTTGTCTCCGACACTCAATTTAAAGACCTTCGGGCTACCGAAGCCTTGCATCTGGCCTGTGTACACATCCACCGGAACCTGCTCGCCTTCGTAGCGACCCATGTACGAATCGAACGGCTCAATGGTAAACGATGTACTCACAATGCCGTCACGCGGACCGAGCAAGTCACCCAAGTCGGAGCCCCGATCGTAGCTGCCGAGTTCGGGTCCGCTTTCGCGCTCCTCGCGTCGGCGACGTACTTCCGGGTCACTGCGATCCATTAACCCCCTGTGAAGCGCGTTGATTGCGTTGCGCTCGGCCGCAGGCACATTCGGATCTTCTCCAAACCAGTTCGGGTTCAGCGGCCCGTTTCTGCTCCCTGGTTTCTCTTCGGTAAAGAACCACTCACCGTCGAACGAGCACGTGAAATGGCCTTTAATCGTGGCGGTGGAAACGCCGATGATTTTGAAGAAATCATTCGCACCAGTAGTCTCAGCCACCGTAACGCCATTTTGTCCGTTCTGGCTCAACAGATATTCACGCGTTTGCTTGCGGTATTTGGCATTACCGTCCAGAGCGATGCTGTCGAGATCAACGACTCCCCTGCGTCTGCCGCCGACGGGCAAAAGAGCGAGATTGCGCCTCGTGCCGCCGAGTGGCGGGGCTACATCGCCGGACTCATCAGTCACTGCCCCTCGTCCATTCAAAATATTCACATTCACGCTACGAGGGATGCCACGCACTTGGGCGAGCAGATCGGAATCGCGATTCCTTTGCTGGCGATCCACCGCCAGCTTGGTCGCATCTTGATCACGACCTTCCACCATTGCCAACTCCGTGGGGCTCAATTGATTGGGCCGCGACTTAAGTCCTGCTATCGCTTCGGTCACGCGCTTGCCCAAGTCGGGATCCATTTTGGCAAGATCAGGACCATACTTTTCGCGCAGCTTCAGATAGATGCGGTCGCTCTCCTGCTGGCGTCCGTCGTTGCGGGCTACGGTTGCGTCGAAGACCGTCAACGCCGCTTCGAAATGGAACAGGATCTGCTGGTAACCGGTAATGGTTTCCTGTTCTTTTTTAATGCTT
Organism: uncultured Candidatus Peribacteria bacterium; assembly: GCA_964448405.1. Classification (GTDB taxonomy): domain Bacteria; phylum Patescibacteriota; class Gracilibacteria; order Peribacterales; family Peribacteraceae; genus DAORHV01. The sequence continues at coordinate 36,359 of CAYUVW010000014.1, forward strand.
TCCCGAGCCGAGCGAATGTTATTCGCAAGTCGCAGAACAATCTCGCGATCGGCATCGTTCCTGGTTTCATTCGCAAGGTTTTTGGTCTCGTTTTCAATGAACGTGTGGTACTTCGCAATCTGCTCCGTCGGCGCAACGGTGCGATCCAGCACAAATTCGTATTTGCGGCGGATTAGGTCTTCCGGCCTGCCAAGCAAATACGCATGCGTCACTGTTTCGGCTTGTTCAGGCGTGGGCTGCGCCGGCAGAACGCCGCGGCCGAGCTGCACGGCCAGTTGCTTGTTGTCGACCGGCGGACGGAACGGAAAACCGCTCGCCTGACAGACTGCGGGGCTTAACTTGTTGACCAGCGCAACGCGCGACACCACCAACCGCAACGTCGTTTCGCCGTATTTTTCGGTTGCAGTTTTCACGAACGCCGGCAGTTCCTTGGCATCGATTGTCGTACCGGCAATCAATTGCTCGAACAGTTGTTGTACGGTCGTCTTGGGTGTGTCCGCACCCAATTCCGCCTGCTCCCCGCGTGCCTGTGCATACTCAACGCGATACGTCGGCAGCATTTGCTCAATGCGGCCAATGCGTGACGAAATCGTCTCACCGGTCTTATCGTTTATCGCACCCGGATTCGGGTATCGACCCAAGTGCTCTAATTCTTCCAGGTTCACATCGATGAGTTTTTCGAGCGACTCGACCACTGCCTGCTTCACCACCGGATTGGCTGATTTTGCGGTGTTGAATGTAACCCACGCCGCATCCGAACGATCACAGAGTTTCTGAATGGTAATTTGATCCTTCGGCAACGCGGCAATCGCATCGCGGCGCTCATTGCGGTACCCCGGCAATGCAGCTTCTATGGCCTTAATGCGTGCTTCGGGCGTACCCCACACGTCGTAACGCCAGCCGACCGGCAACAATCCGGTACGTAAGTATGCAAGTTCGGCTTCGTTGGAACGGATGACCTCATCGCACGCGTCGATGAGCGGCACGCCGCCAACCTTGCGCGCCTCCACCAGCCGGACGTTGTAGGCCTCATCGGAGCGTCGGCGCACTGCAGCGGCATCGGTTGGTCCTGCCGCATACCGACGATTTTCGCGCAGGTCTTCGGTCTGCAGCGACTGCAAAAAGCGATCGATGGACGCACTGAATTCGGGAATACCAGACTGCAAGTTATCGACACTCACGCCTACCAACCTCTGTGCCAGGCCACCCTCCACGTCGTTGCATGCCTTCTCCAGCGCCGGCCAATTCGGGTTCCTCATCTCCTTGCCGATTTCCACTTTCTGCCGCAACGAGCGGATCCTTCCCTGCACGTCGTTCACACGACCGATGTACGCCTGGGTACGTTCGGCGACCTGTTCGGGCGTAGCGTTATCGTTGCCTTCCACCTTGCCGTCGGCCTTTCGGTCGATGGTATCGATCCGCAGCTGCTCACGCTGAATCTTGGCTTCATTCGCTGCCGATTCTGGTCCGGAAGGACTCATGCTGCGTCGAAGAAGTGATCAAGTTGTTCGGATTCATCAACCTTGTCGAACGGCTCTTCGGCTTTGGCAAAACGGCCGGCTGCTTCGGCAAAGAACGCATCCAGACCGGCAAAAAACGTCTTGTCGTTGCGCTCGGAGGCACTCTGAATGGTGAACTCGGTAGCCTTCTTTAGAACGACTGGCTCAGTATTCAAAATCTCCGTTAAGCGCGACTGTTGCTCAGGTGTGAGTGTCGGCAACGCCTTCAAAAGTTTCTGGCGCTGCCCGTTGCGAAGCAGGAACGATTGTTCGACCAGGCCTTGGAGTGTTTGTTTTTGTGCCGACATAATCTTCTGATTATAGCACAAAAATGCCCCCTTCGGAAGGAGGCATTTGGCTTAAGGCAGAGAAAAGCGCCGAACTACTTGCGGTAGGCCAAGAAGCCCATGAAGCGAGCGCGCTCCACGGCGGTCTTCAGCATCTTCTGATACTTCAGGGCGACACCCGTGTAATAGCGGTTGCGGATGTTACCGAAGTAGTCGATGTACGGCTTCATGGTGGGGTAATCCTTGTAGTCGATGTACTGCGTTCCGGCCTGGGTGAACGGGCACTGCTTCTTCATGACCTGCTTGGCCGGCTGCTTGGACTTGTGTGGGAATGCCATGGTGGCGAAAAGGGGAAGTTGTGAGGGGAATTAGAGTTTCAAGTCGCTGTCGGCAAGCATTTTGTCGATGCTGGCGTCGAGCTTCACTTTCTCGACCGGAGCCTTGGATTCCTTCGGCTTGGAAGCGATGCGCTTGCTCTCGCGCTTGGCTTTGTCGACGACTTTCTGGGTTGCCTTCTCTTCCTTCTGGCGAACGCGGGACTCGGCGACGGTCTCGCGGTTCTTCAGCCAAGACTGGTACTTCTCTTCGTAGCTGATTGCCTCGTATCCCTTCGGCGGCATGACGATGAGGTGGCGCATCAAGCCCTTTACCAGACGCAATGCGGCATCGACCTCGCGGATGTTGGCAGGGTCCATTTCCAGGTAGTAGATCACGAATTTTGCCTCGTTGAAGCCCTTGATCTTGTACGCAAGACCACGGCGGCTCCAGGGATCTTTAAAGAGCAACTTTGCTTTTGCTTCGGCAAAGATTTCATCGATTTCCTTCAGGAGCGACTGCTCGCCCTTGGAATCGAGGTTGGGGGGATACATGATGGAGAACTCGTACACGCGTACGTCCTCCGACGAAGGAATGAGGGTAGCCATAACTGTTCATGGGTGAAACCCGTCCCAGCAATACTGGGAGGGGGAACGAATAGAGCGCGACTGTAAAGGATGCCATCCATGAGAGTCAACTTCAAATCGGGCAACGTCTTGTGTGTGTAGCAGCGTAAAAATTGACTAAATAATTAAAATATTCTTCTATATACATATGAACCATGGCAGACCCGCAGCACTGGAATCACTCTACCTCCTTGTGCACCCAGGGTATTCCATTGAAACGTACGCCGAACTCACCGACGATGGGCGTGAGTTGCTGGAAACATGTATCGACGTTGCAACGACCATCGATCGCACGCGAGAGGCGCTGATCGTCATTTCGCATAAAACACATGCCGACATACACAATATTCAGACGAGCGGTACTGCGAATATTGAATGGCCGATAGTCGACGCGCTGCATCGCATGGATGCAGTCCTCCGTGGCAATCTCGGCGTACTGGCGGGTGCAAGGCATGTCGACAAAGAGAATTGCAGTCACCGTCTTGAAGACATGCGCCAGCTGCTGGAAGATATGCGCTTTCGTATTACGGAACACACTCGCTTGATATGCTTCGGTGAAACGGCAACGAGTTGCGTACCGAATGTCGCGACACACTTTCGGACGTTGCTCGACATTAAGCAGCCGGCAATCGTTCCGCTGGAACTGACCAACGCACGTAGGGACGGACGCTGGCAAGGCTGTCGTGAAGGAGGTGGAGAGCTGGAATATGTACGAGAAGAATTCCCAACAATTACGTTCATCGCAATCCCATCCGACTTCGGTCCGCTCCCGCCGCCTACGAAAAAAATACAGACTGTATAAAGGAGAGTGACTGAAGAAGACGCTGAGAAAAAATATGCAGAAAAAGAGAAGAGCCACCGAAAAAAAGATATTCTGCAAAAAGTCCTTGACGTGCCTGGGCACCCTTCCTAGAATGGCCCGGCTGTGAGTACATCAGCCCGTTCGTAAACGGCTGGATGGTTTCCTCTGTCACAGGAGGAGTCCAAGATGCTCATCAGCGCCATTGGCTCCTTCACAGCATCGTGTAACAGAGAAGAAGCTTGAGAGTCCTAGTTTTCCTTTGAAGAAACTAAACGAGGTGCGGATCACCTCGTCAAAAATAATGATCCCGCTCATTACTTGAAGCGTAGAGATCCTTCGTCGGCCTTCGGTCGATTGAACATCTCGTCAAGTTAATACGAAGAGTTTGATCCTAGCTCAGAGTGAACGCTAGCGGCGCGCCTAACACATGCAAGTCGAGTGGGTTCAGACCCACGGCAGACGGCTGCGTAACACGTTGGAACCTGCCCCGAACTCAGGGATAACCCGCCGAAAGGCGGGCTAATACCGGATGGTCCCGAAAGGGTAAAGATTTTTCGGTTCGGGAGGGGCCTGCGGCCTATCAGCTAGTTGGTGAGGTAACGGCTCACCAAGGCAATGACGGGTAGCTGGTTTGAGAGAACGACCAGCCAGAATGGAACTGAGACACGGTCCATACTCCTACGGGAGGCAGCAGTGAGGAATCTTCCGCAATGGGCGAAAGCCTGACGGAGCGACGCCGCGTGGTGGATGAAGGCCTTTTAGGTCGTAAACACCTGTTCTGAGGGACGAAATTTTTGACGGTACCTCAGGAGAAAGTATCGGCAAACCCTGTGCCAGCAGCCGCGGTAAGACAGGGGATACAAGCGTTACTCGGAATCACTGGGCGTAAAGCGTCTGTAGGCTTTTTAGAAAGTCCGAGGTCAAATGTCGGGGCTCAACCCCGTCAACGTCTTGGATACTACTAAAATTGAGCAATGGAGAGGTACCTGGAATGCCATATGTAGGAGTAAAATCCGTAGATATATGGTAGAACGCCAAAAGTGAAGACAGGGTACTAGCCATTCGCTGACGCTGAGAGACGAAAGCGTGGGGAGCAAAGGGGATTAGATACCCCCGTAGTCCACGCCCTAAACTATGTGTGCTCGGTGTGGGGGATTTTCAATTGTCCTCCGTGCCTTAGCTAACGCGGTAAGCACACCGCCTGGGAAGTACGGTCGCAAGACTAAAACTCAAAGGAATAGACGGGGACCCACACAAGCGGTGGAGCAT
>CAYUVW010000015.1:0-40193 GCA_964448405.1 uncultured Candidatus Peribacteria bacterium
CTTCACCGTGCTGTCATGGCGACGGCGCCATTCCTTCACGCGGCCTTCGGGCAAACGCGGTTCGATTTCGACGGTAGACATGGGCATGGGAGAAAATGAATTGTTGAATTACTCGGTAAATTTAGCAAACAACGTGTGTCGTACGTCGCTCAACGCGGTGATCGCCTCCAGGTCCTTTGCGCTCGCAGCGCTTACAAGCAGCAACCCGATCTGCAAGCTAACGAACTCGGGGCCAACCAAGAAGAAAAACTCTGCAATGTCGGCGTCGCTCAACTCATCCATATTCACGCCCTCAAGCAGCTTCTTGGCTTCGGCTTCGGTCTTGGCCTTGGCAAGAAAAGGCAAGAGCGACTTCAGCGTAGGATCTTCGAACTTCACGAGCGAACGGCGAACAGCAACTGCTTCTTCGCTGTCTTCAAAGGTGCCTGTTTCCTCCTGCACCGTAAAGCCGCTTCCGTGGTCTACGAGCAACTTTCGCGCTGCGCGCTGCTCGTCTGATGTGAGGTAGATATGCATACAGGGAAGAGAATACTAGAAAATCCAAAAATTATAGCAGATTTCGCCCAAATTTGCCAGAGAGGGGCACCTGCAAGCACAAGAATCGACAAAACAGACATCACAAAGCCGGAGGCGTACGGTGTAACCCGCACGCCCCCAGCTCGTTCATCTTCGCCCGGAATTTCACTTTCACGCCGTGGCCGGCTCCGACTGCCGGGCCATCCACGTCGCCCCATCACCGACCGTACCGAACAGCCGTCCGGTAGCGCCGAAGCGTGTCCAGAATTCGTCGATAGCGCTGCGGTCGTCGGGCTGAATGGTGATCTCCTCGTCCTTGCCAAGAGCGCAGACGATGACCTGTCCGGGGTAAGTGGTCAGATCGCGTTCGGCGGCGGTGACATCAGCACGTGTGGACAGACAGTGCAGGATGTACGCCTCGACGGGCGGCTCGTCGCTGCCGATGACGATGGGCCGAGGGAGTGATCCGGTTACTTCACTCCAGAGCAGCCAGCAATTTTTCGCGTACTGGCTACGCGTCACGATGGGTTTCATCGTGCACCTCCGTTTCTAGGGTTTCTCTTTCACTGCTTCCCGAGCAGTGACGTTTCCGACGCATGCCCCAAATGGGGCCGGGATGCGTTGCCTTGTGGCCCGCCAATGCTCGCAACCAAGCACTGAAGGGCCACCAGGCAGGCGGCGTTGTGAACGAGCTATTTCCCTCGGAATTCGAGGGGCGGAAAGGCTACTCCAGGTCGTCCAAAATGTACAGGGTATTTGACATCGGATTACCCTGTTTCCAGGTATACTGCCGATCTATGGCACGAACGTTACTGTGTTTGCACGGCTGGGGCGGCTCCAAGGAGTCGTTCGATCCGCTGAAAAAGGCTCTGGAAGGCAGTGGTTTGCGCATCCTGACACCGGACCTGCCCGGCTTTGGCGCCGAACCCGAACCGGACCGCGCATGGACCACCGACGACTACGCCGACTGGGTGGAAAAATGGGTCGACAAGAACCTACCCGGCACCGAACAACCACACCCCATCGTTGCGGTGCTCGGCCACTCGCACGGCGGCCGCATTGCCATCAAGCTCACGCAGCGCAACCACCTGCAAATCGACCACCTGTTTTTGTGCGCCTCGGCCGGCATCCGCAGTCGGCGCCACATCAAACGCATGATCGGCCTGACGCTGGCCAAATCCGGCAAGTTTTTCCTCTCCATTCCAGGCTTCAGTTTTCTGCAACCATTGGCCAAAAAACTGCTCTACAAACTGGTGCGCGTACACGACTACGAACGCGCGAGCGACATCATGCGCCAAACGCTGATCAACGTCACGCGCGAAGACCTGCGTCCGCTGTTATCCAAAATCACCGTGCCGACCGATTTGTTCTGGGGCAAAGGCGACCGCATGACCCCCTACTCCGACGCACTCGTCATGCAGCATGAAATCCCCAACAGCATGTTGTATTCCTATCCCGGCGTCCGTCACTCCGTGCACAAAGACAAGGCGCTGGAAATCGCGGCGGTCATCAAGGCCGATATCCTGAAGAAATAGCGCTCAACAGGTTGCAACGAAGCGGCTAGAATACCTCCCATCCATGACTGAACATTTCGTCATCATCGTGCTTCTGGTCTTGGCGTGCGTCTCGCCGCTCCTTACCTGGCTGCATTTGTGGCAGGTGAAAGAATGGCGCTGGGACCGGCTGCTCGAGCACATGAAACGCGAAGGTGCGACCGAATTGCTCCTCAGTCCTTCTCGCGCGAAATTGGCAGGCGCATGGTTGCTGTGCGGACTCGGTACACAGCTGGTGATTGTTGCAGGATATGCACCGCATTGGCTGATGGGCCACGAATTATTCAGTGCGTGGTTCTTAGCATTGCCGATCGCTCTTGCGGCACTCGGCACCCTGCAATTCGCACTGCGCAAACAACCGCTGCCGCGCTGGACGATGAAAGCACGCATGATGACGGTCATGGCCTGCGGACTGAACCTTTTCGCCATCGCATTCCTACTCCTTCTGACAACCACAGGGTACGACAAGCCGGGCAACGAAATGCTCGTGCAGCCCTACGAGTACGCGGCCTTACTCATCCCCTTCCTGCAGCCGCAAATCGCATCGGTTGCCTGGCTGCTCACCTACCCACTGGACCGCTTCCTGAAGCGAAGAATTATGAATCAAGCGCGTGCGATTCGCGCCGCTCACCCGCAACTGACGGTCATCGCCGTCACCGGCAGCGTCGGCAAAACCACGACCAAAGAATTGCTCTCGCATATCCTGGCCGATCGCAAACCACTCGTGCCGCCCGACCATGTGAATACCGAGATGGGCGTGTCGATTTGGATCCGCAAAACACTCTCCGCTTTGCCGATGAATTCCACCGCCACGGTGGTGGTGGAAATGGGTGCCTACCGCATGGGCGAAATCGCATTGCTGTGCTCCATCGTGCAGCCGACCATCGGCATCATCACGCGTATCGCTCAACAACACTTGGCACTCTTCGGCAGCCAGGAAGCCATTGCCCAAGCCAAAGGCGAGCTCTTCGCTTCTCTGCCCGAAACCGGCCGCGCATTCGTGAACGCCGACAGTCCGATGCTCAAGGAGCTTGTGTCTCGCTGCCGCTGTCCGGTGACGACCGTCGCCACCGACGCACGGGCGGACATCGTCGGACTCGACATAGAAGAAACATCACGCGGACTGAAGTTCAGCGCCGAGGGCACCGCATTCGATACGGGACTGCACGGCACGCATAACGTGACCAATATCCTGCTGGCGATCGGCGTAGCGAAACACGTGGGCTTACCGCTGTCGACCGTTGCAAAACGCCTGCAGACATTCAGTCCGCCCAAACGTACGTTCCAAGTGCGTCATGAGCACGGTGTCACCGTGCTGGATGACTCGTACAACTGCAGCACGGCAAGTATGGTCGCAGCCGTAGAATGGGCCAAGCAACAGCCTGCCAAGCGAAAAATCCTCGTTACATCGGGCATTATTGAACTTGGCGAAGCGGAAGAACGTCTCCACCGGGAAATCGCCGCGCAAGCGCAAGCCGTCTTCGAGCGCGCCTATGTATTGGACGCGAAGTTCCTGCCGTATTTCCAAGGCAGCGGCTTCGGCGACCGCGCGTCGTCGTTGCCGGCGAAGCCAGAGCGCCTGAAGGCCGATGATCTGCTGGTGTGCGTGGGCCGCATGTCGCCCGGCACCATCAACAAATTCCTCCCGCTTGCGGAGTCCCGTCATGTCTAATCCCATCCACCACACCTTCGGCCCACTCGCCGACAAGCGCCAGTTGTGGGAAGCCTTTTGCATTCAGATGCGGCTGCCGTGGACGCGCATCGTGACCGGTCCGCACACGGCGCAGTTGGAAAAAGTCCTGTCGGATACATTCAAGGCCGACGCCGTCACGTTCGCATCAGGACGCCAAGGATTACTTGCGCTGCTCAAGTCCATCGGAATCAAGCCAGGCGAGGAAATCCTCATCCAGAGCTACACCTGCGTGGTGCTGCCGAATGCCATCCACGCCGCCGGCGGCGTTCCGGTCTATGCCGATATCGAACGCGATACGCTGAATTTGGACATCGCCGATGTGGAAAAAAAGATTACCCCGCGCACCCGTGCGATCATCTGCCAGCACACGTTCGGCATTCCTGCCGATGCAGGGGCGCTACGGAAGATCTGCGATACGCACGGCATCTATCTGATTGAAGATTGCGCGCATGTGCTTCCGGACGCATCCGATGACACGATCGGCAAATGGGGCGATTTTCTGCTGCTGAGTTTCGGCCGCGATAAAGCCATTTCCGGCGTCGGCGGCGGAGCCATGTTATCGCGAAAAACAGATATTACTGCCAAGTTGAAGCAAGAACAGGAGCGCGCAACGAACATGCCATGGCTCACTGTCAGCCTGTTGCTCGACTATCCGATTTGGTACCCGATGCTGCGACCGTTCTACGGCATGGGATTGGGTAAAATCGCACTGTGGGCACTCGGAAAATTCCGCATGCTGGTGCCGATTTTGTCGACCGAGGAAAAACGCGGCAACATGCCGCTGGCGCTCCAAAAAATGCCCAACGGCTGTGCGTACCTCGCGCTCAAGCAACTCGCACGTCTGAAAGAAATCAATGATCACCGCCGCATGCTGACCAAGTTCTACATGGAGCAAGGCCGCGCCGACAGCTGGCCGATGTTGGACGCAGTCACGCCGGATCTCCCATTGCAGAAATTCCCGCTGTTCGTAAAGAATGCAGACGGCATCCGCGCGCAACTGAAGCAACACAACGTCCACCTGAACGACGGCTGGACAGGTTGTGTGGTGTGCCCCGACACCGTGAATCTGCCTGCTACCGGCTACGAACCTGGCACCGACCCCGCAGCAGAGTCCGCTTGCGCAATGATCTTGAGTCTTCCGACGCACCCCACCATGACCCTGAAGCAAGCCAAGACACTCGCGGGCCTGCTCACTCCCCTTCTGCGCTAGCATGGCCCCGATGATCGTCCGCAACGCCACCGACGCCACTGCTTGGGATGCATTCCTGGCCAAACAGCCATACCGCCCTTTCCTGCAAAGCTGGACCATGGGCGAGGTATATTCGGACATCGGCCAGACGCCGGTGCGGTTACAGATTGAACAAGAAGGAGAGGTTGTCGGTATCTGTTTCGGCCATGTCGTTCCTGCGCGCCGCGGACGTCACCTGAGTGTCCCCTATGGCCCATTGTTCTCGTATACGCTCACGCCCTTCGATTTCGAGGGCCTTGCCGCCCCGCTGCTCGAAGCGTTGCGCCAGACGGCAAAGCAGCATGATTGTGCGTTCGTACGCTGCAGTCCGTTCCTGGCACGCAATGATGAAGGCGCGTTCATCCAAATGATGCAAAAGGGCGGAGGCCGCGTTTTGCATGCTCCGCTGCACTTACTGGCCGAACAAGTGTGGTACCTGCCGCTCACAAGCACGGATGCATGGCGCAATCCAACAGCTCGCAGCCCGCAGCCCGCGGCAACTTCAACGCAAGAATTCCAGCCGCAAACCGAAGACAATCTCTTTAAAGCCTTCCGCTCCACCACCCGCAACCTCATCCGCCGCGCCGAGAAAGACGGCGTGACGATCCGTGCTTCGGTCAACCCGGACAACGACGTGGAACACTTCCTAAAACTGCATGACGAAACGCGCCAGCGCCACGGCTTTACCCCATATACCAACACATTCTTCCGCGCGCAGGTGAAACGTTTCGCCGCCCGCAACGAATGCACCGTGTACCTGGCTGAGTACCAAGGCCAGGTCATCGCCAGCTCCATTCACATGCATGCCTTCGGCGAAACCAGCTACCACCACGGTGCCAGCGCCGACGCCTTCAAGAAAATTCCCAGCAGCTATCTGTTGCAGTGGACCGCCATCCGCGATGCCATGAAGCGCAGTGACCATATCTACAACTTCTGGGGCATCGCGCCGCTCAGCTTGGACAAGGACGGCAAGCAACGCGCCGAACCGGGTCACCCGTTTTCCGGCGTCACGCTCTTCAAGACCGGTTTCGGCGGCAATCTTCTGGAGCTTGCCCGATGCTTGGATATTCCGCTCTCGCTGAAGTACCATGGAACTCGCGCCTTTGAAGTTTTCCGCAAGTGGCGCCGCGGCTTCTAACCAGCCTTCTCCCATGCCGAACAACACCGTCATCGTCACGACCATGGATGAAAAGATGGATATCATCATCGGTCATCTGGAAGCCATGAATAAGCGCGATAAGCTGCGCACCACCGGCGCGTTCATCCGCGGCATGCTCGGACTCATTCCGCTCATCTTCTTCGTGTGGAGCATTTGGTTCGCCATTAACCACGGCGACGAACTCCTGAAGCAAATTACGACGCAAGCAGCCACCGCAGCAGCAGAAGCCACCAAGAACGGCGGCCAGGGCATGCTGGACGATTTACTGAAGAAGTACGACTTCCCCAACGGAAAGTCGTCATCGGCAGCCCAGCGGTAAACATCAGGGAAAGACCAACGGAGAAACTGTCTATTTTCCTACTCGAATGCTTCTTCCTTTCCACTTTTTTTAAAAAAGTGGAGGAAAAACAATCGCGCGGTGTGCCGGCTGGCCTGCGCTCCACGCGCCTTGCGGCCTACAACGCGCAGACTCGCTCGCTGCGGCGAGCTCAAGCAAATGGGCGTTGCTTCGGCGGGAGCGCGACGGCACCGGTCCAGGCGCGACAATCCCTCCGTACCCAAGCTCCGAACAAGGCGACAACCTCAGACTGAGGTTCTCAAGCCACCGAAGGGGTGGTGTGCGCTGCGCGCGGGGGTCTGCGGTCTGGCCGCCGCAGCGGCCGTGGGCGCTCAGCGCACGCGCTTTCTTGGCCACTTCTTTGTCGCGCACAAAGAAGTGGCAGAAGAAACTGAGACGAATTTGGCAGCACTCGGCGCCCGGCCGAGCAAAACATACCAAAAACCGGATCCGAAGACCCGGCTTGGTGTCCAAGCAATGCTGCTTGCAAAGTGGGAACTACTTCACCATACGGACAACCTCGTCTGGAGTGGCGGTGGAACTGACGAACAAGCTCGGCAGGCGGAGGAATTGCCCGCGTGTGAACTTCTTGTCCGGCGACTGGCTGATACCAAGCAGGTACCCGAGTTCACCGGCCTTCTTCATGACACGATCATTCACGCCTCCCATCGGGTACGACACGGCGTACACCTCGCGCTTGGTAAGATCCTCAAGGATTTTCTTGCTCTGGCCGAGTTCCAGCATGACCTGTGAATCGGTGAGCGAACGAAGATCGTCTCCGGCGTGCGCTTCGGATTGCAGATCGTTTCCATTGGCCAGCAGATTCAAAATCGTCTTCTCGGTAATGCCGGTAATGCCGACGTCTTTTGTGCCGATAAACAGCGTGACGTCCACATTCGCCGTATCCAACGTGTCGGAAACTGCCTTCACATTCTGCGCATTCACACCGGCAATGGTGACCACGACCCAGTCCGGACCCACGCGTGCATCGCGCGATTCCTGGGCGATGATGAGGTCATACAAAGACTTCAGCGTCACAATTTTCTTGCCTGAAGCCTTCAGCGCCGCCATGTGCTTCGGGAACGACGACATGCTGGCAGCGTCACCGGCGCGGTACTGCAGAATCGGCAGCGTGTAGTCATCCTGTCGCACCAAGAAGGTGGGCTGGAACGGCTTCAGATATTGCGATGACACATATCCCTCCTTGCCCGCATAGCTGACGCGCGCCCATTCGCCGTTCATGGACAACGGCGTCACAATCGCCTGTCCGGGGAGCTCTGCGATTTTTTCGGACTGCGATGACGGGTCTTTGCGCATGTTCAGGAACGCGAAGTCCACGAAGTACTTTCCCTCGAACTGCTTCTTCTCCTCGGCCAACTTTACGTCGGTGGTCAACTTGGCGATGTACTTCATGGCGACATAGCCTTCACGCTGATCTGCAAGCCGAACTTTCGCCCATTCGGCATTCGGGATTTCGAGCACGATAAGCACATCTCCTTGCGCCAAACGGTCGATCTGCGGAGAGCTGACCTCCATGGACGAACGCACGTTCAGGAACGGGTTGTTCACCTTGTAAATGTTGGCGGCTTGATCGGCTGCCCCCATGCGCAGCGCGTCGTACAACTTCACTTTTGCCGCGTCCGTCGCAATCACTGCCCCTGCGGAACCCGTCGTCGTGGGTACCGTAGCCATGCCCGATCCCGTGGTCGTGTCCACTCCCGGCGTGCTCACCGCCATACCCGATCCGACGTACAGCGTCACCGTATCGGCACTGCTACTGCTTCCGTTGGCAATTTCGTACACGCGTTGCAGGTCGTTGTCCGTAAACGTAAATTCCTCGAATGTCTTGTCCGGCTCGGGTGAGCTGCAGCCGACGAACAAAACACCGAACGAGGCGATAAGAAGGAAAACGACGAGCGGACGGGACATGGGTAGAGTGGGAAATAGAAAAGGAATTACATGCGATCGGGAACGCGCAGCGTCAACAGTTCGGCACCGGTCTTCAGGACACGGGCCGTGACATGCGTCAGTGCCAAGCGCAACGCGCGCTGGGCACCTTCGGACTTCAGGATGTTCTCGGCGTTGTAGAACGAGTTGTAGGACTGGCAAACCTCGTACAGATAGTTGGTGAGCTTGTGCGGCAAATGCTCCGCGCGCGCGGCCTCAACCGTGTCTCCGAACAAGAACAAAAGGTGCAACAATGCGCGCTCTTTCTCGCCAATGTCGCCGGTAAAATTCTGCGGCACGGCGAATGCGGTCTGCTCAGCCTTGCGCAAAATGGAGTGCGCACGGGTGTGCGTGTACTGCAAATACGGCGCACTGTTTCCTTCGAAGCTCAGCATCTTTTCCCAATCGAACACGATGTCCATTTTGCGGTTCTGGCTGAGAATGCCGTACACCAGGGCTCCGGTACCCATCATTTCCGCCAATTGCTCCGGGCTGTCGGTCTGAATGGTGTCGCCACGTTCCTTAATGATCTCCTGAGCGCGCGCCACTGCCTCGTCGAGCACATGCTCCAGCTTGAGGATATTTCCTTTACGCGTGCTCATCTTGCGGTCAATGAACCGCATGCGTCCGAAAATAACGTTCTCGAAGGGCGGAAGATCCCAGCCAAGGAGCTTGCATGTGGCTTCCAGCTGCTGAAAATGCAACTGCTGTGCCACGTCGGTGCAAATCAAAATCGCCTGTGGATGATAGGTATCGATGCGGTATCGCATCTGGGCGATGTCGCGCGTGGAATACAGCGTCGCACCGTCTCCCTTCAGCACCATATAGGGAGGCATTTTGGTTTCTTCGGCAAACTTCACAATCAGTGCGCCACCCTCGCCTTCCACGAACACCTTCTTCTTTTTTCCCTCCTCAAGAACAGGTGCCATTTTGTCTTCGTAGAAGCTCTCACCAAGATCCAAGTCGAACTTCACATGCAAGCGCTCGTAAATGCCGCCAAGCGACTGCTTGGTGACCTTCACCACCTCTTCTCGGAACGCACGAAGTTCGCCGTCCCCTTGCTCCAAACGGCGGAATGCCTCGCGCCCCGCATCTTCGAGTGTTGCATCCTTCTCTGCCTCCTCATGGAACTTCACGTAGAGCGCCAACAGATCATCCAGTGAGCACTGTGACGGCGGCTTGGTCCCCCACTTCTGAAATGCGACCGACAATTTGCCGAACTGCGTTCCCCAATCCCCCATGTAGTTCCAATTCAATGTCGGATACCCCTGGAACGCATACAAATTACTCAATGCCTGCCCAATAACGGTGCTAAGAATATGGTGAATGCCAAGCGGCTTAGCGATGTTGGGCTGCGAGTACTCCACGATCACCGGTGCACCAGGGCGCTTTGCCTGAGGTTCACATTGGCTCCATGCCTCTTTGAGTGCATCCACCAATGCTACGGACGTGACCGTGACGTTCACATACCCGGCCCCCGCTACTTCGGCCTTCAGAACCCCCTCCGCACCCACCACTGCATCCGCCAAGACAGCGGCAACCTCACGCGGTGATTTACCGAGTTTTTTGGCAAGCTGTAAAGCTACCGACGTTGTCAGGTCGCCTTTGGTTGAGTCTACCGGAACGTCAAAGTGGACATCTGTCGAGATGTCGAATTTTTCCTGCAGACACTGCTTGGTTATTGCCGATAGATTTCTTCGAAGTTCGAACACAGAAAGTGATCACGAAAACAGCGCTACTGTATACCGATGAATGCGATTGTGTAGGCGAAACAATAATTTGTTCTTGATCACTCTTTTTCTTCATGTCTTTACAGCACTTCGAACACAAAATTTGTGCACAAACGTACACCCAGAATGTGCAAAACTCTGTGGAAAACGTGTGCATAAAAGTGGGTGTTTCATGCAATACAACGCGCGAAACCAGGTTTTACCTAGGAGCAAAAATAAGGTATAATAGAGAGATTATGTTGAAGTCGCGTTCTTACTTCCGGCTCCTTGCCACAGGTCTGCTCCTGTTAACTCTTGGTGCATGTGGAACAAAAACTCCCGTGGCTCCAACTCAGCAAGAACAGCTAACGCGTACAAGTGGCGGACGTAGCGGAGTCTTTGTCGTGGATACGCTGGTACAAAACTCAGCCGATGCCCGCAAGACGCGGCGTGCCGCGCTCATGGGGGTCTTTGTGTCGCATTTTCTCTCTACCAGTCCGACCGCTCTTGTCAGCGGCGGTATCGGCGGTATTCAGGTACAAACCACTATCTTCGACAAGCAGAGTTCTATTTCGGACCCGGACTTTGATCTTATTCAAGCCTTTGCCGATGCGCTGCAGGTGGACGTGCTGGACATGCTGAACAGAAGCCTGGATCGCCAGGCCACCCTGGATGTGTACATTACGTCGCTGGATAACATTGCACAGCGCGCAAATACGCGGCTGGGCGAACTGATGGCTGCAGATGAAGTGCAAACGGAAAACTTGCGACAACTGAATCGTGAGCGTGCCGACCTGGAGCGCGAATTACGCAGCGCCACGAATGATCGGGATTACTTGCTCGCTAACGAAAAACAAAAAGCACTGAATGAAAAAGAGCGTGAAATCTCGGAGACCAGCCTGAAGTTGGACCAAGTCAAGAACGTAAGCCAAACGCTGGAAGAATTGCTGCAACTGTATGGCGAGAAGAGCCTGGCTATTCAAGAGAACCGTGAACCGCTCATTGCAGGAACGAAGGTCGTGGATCTGCCCGGAACGCTGGATCTGAAAATTCTTGAACGTCGTGGCAATCGCTCCGGCGGTGGCAGTACAGGTGGGGGAACCACTCGTACGAGCGGCACGACATCTGGCGGTTCGAGCGGGGGCAGTACATCCGGCGGAGCCAGTACCGGAGGCTCGACCGGCGGCACATCGGGTGGAACAAGTGCCGGAGGATCAACAGGTGGAGCAAGTACCGGCGGCTCGACGGGGGGCAATGCAACGGGCGGAGCAAGTACCGGAGGATCCACCGGCGGAAATACATCCGGGGGCGCAAGCACCGGAGGCTCGACGAGGAGCAATACAACAGGTGGAGCAAGCGCTGGCGGCTCAACGGGTGGCAGCAGCAGGAACGGCACCGCGTCGAGCAGCAGCTCGAAGCAATCGCGCAGTATTTTCGGCAACCCGTTTGGAACATTCAGCAGCAGCTCCAACACCACAGGTGGTGTCAGCGGCGGCGGAACAGCCGGCGGGACGACTGCAGGTGGCAGCACCGGTGGAGGAACGACCGGCGGGGCAACGACCGGAGGCGGCACAGGTACGACGGGTGGCGGTGGCGGAGACACCGGCGCCATTGATGTAAATGCTTTGTTGGAAGGCAGTGACGGCTCAATCAACGAGCTCGTATCGATCGTGATTGCACTTCTGCTTATTACAGGCTTGTTCCTGTGCCTTATTTACCTGGTCTGGGGAGGCATAAAATACATCACGTCTGCCGGCAACGAAGAGAGCATTAAAAAGGCCAATGCGACCATCCGCTACGCGTTACTGGGGCTTATTGTCTGTTTAATGGGCTATTTCATCGTCTGGTGGCTGGCAATCTTATTGGATGCTCCGTTTGATCTGTCGTTCAGTCACATTTTGGATTTGATGAGACAGCTGTATCAACACTTCAATCAACCGCTTGAATAAGCCAAGAAGGTTGTAAAAACAGCAATTCTGGAGTACAATGATCTGATACTCATGTCCAAACCCAAACCCACCACCGCTGCAGCACCCGCAGGAGCCAAGCTCCTCGGAGTGATCGACGACCTTCTGGGGTTGCATCACAACGTGGAAGAAATTCTCGCCGATGACGACGAATCCGACGAGCTCACCAAAGAGGAGAAGGAAATCATCAAGCGCTACGAGGAAGGCGTGCAGAAGATTTTGGATATCATTGCGCCGGCCGGACTGAAGTTCGACCGCAGCATGATGCAGCTGAATGAGCAGCTGGTCGCCCGCAGCTTCTACGCCTACAACTGGCCGAGCCAGATCTACCCGAACTGGATGTCGCAGCTGATCAACTTCGACGTCATGATCGACATTTCGCAGTTCATTTACCCCGCCAGCAACCGCGTCATTCTGAAGATGTTGCGCAAGAAAGTTACCGAAATGCGCTCATCCATTCGTATGTTGCAGCAGCGCGGCATCGTCCGCGACCCGACCCTGGAGGCCGCCTTGCAGGACGCTGAAGAACTGCGTGACCTTCTGGCCCGCGGCAGTGAAAAACTGTTCCAGTTGGGTTTTTACTTCACCATCTACGCCGAGAACGAGAACAAGTTGAAAAAGGCTCAGACCGACGTGGAAGCCATTCTCGGTGGAAAGCTGATCCTCACCAAGCCGTCGGCCTTCCAGATGGAACACGGTTGGAACTCCACACTCCCCTACTGCTTGGACGAATTGGACTTCAGCCGCAACATGAACACCCAGGCGCTGGCCACCAGCTTCCCGTTCAGCAGCTCCGACCTTACCGACGACCATGGCGTGTTATATGGCATTAACCGCCACAATGACTCGCTGATCATCTTCGACCGCTTCGACCTGCCCAATGCTAACGCAAACGTGTTCGCCACGTCCGGTGCAGGTAAGTCCTACGTCGTGAAGCTCGAAATTTTGCGCTCCCTTATTCAGGGCGTGCAGGTGTATGTGATCGACCCTGAAAATGAGTACGTCGACTTGTGCAAAACCGTGGGAGGATCGCAAATCCCGGTATCGCTGCAGAGCAGCTACCGCATCAACCCGTTCGACCTGCCCAAGGCCGTGCGCGGCGACGAAGCCGAAGTGGGCGAAGTGCTGCGCAGCGCGGTCATCAACCTGCACGGCTTGTTCAAACTCATGCTCGGCAACATCACGCCGTCCGAGGAAGGCGTGCTCGACAAAGCAATCTTGGACACCTACGCACTGCGCGGCATTACGCTGCAAACCAAGGACCCGGGCACCATTGAGCCTCCGACGCTGCATGACCTCATCGACGTGCTCATGACCACCGGTGGCGGCGAACCCATGGCCCAGACGTTGAAAAAATTCACCGAAGGCAGCTTCTCCGGACTCTTCGACCGCGTGACCAACATCGAGCTCGAAAAGCAGATGGTGGTGTTCCAGATCCGTGACTTGGAAGACGTGCTGCGCCCCATCGCCATCTACGTGGTGCTGAACTTCTTGTGGAACCGTGTCCGCGCCGACATGCGCAAGCGCTTCCTGGTTATCGACGAAGCCTGGAACCTGATGCAGTACGAAGACTCCGCGCTGTTCTTGTACGGCCTCATCAAGCGCGCCCGTAAGTACTACCTGGGTGTAACGACCATCACGCAGGACATCGACGACTTCATCAACTCGCCGTACGGCAAACCGATTATTTCAAACACATCGCTCCAGCTGCTGCTGAAACAATCGGCGGCGTCGGTAGATAACCTGGCAAAACTGTTCTATCTCACCGAAGGTGAGAAATACCTGTTACTCGGCTCCGGCGTGGGACAAGGCGTGCTCTTCGCCAGCAACACCCACGTCGCCATTCAGGTCGTGGCATCGCCCAACGAACACAACATCATCACGACCAAGCCCGAAGAAGTGTTGCGCCGCAAGGAAAAAGAAAAGGCGCTCGAACAACAGCAGCGCGACAGCGACGACGGTAGCAATGGTGATGATCCGCCTGTGGCGGAAGCAGCCGACGGCGGTAAATAAGCGCCTACTCGACCTTCCAGCGCACCTCCGGCTTCAGCTTGCCCGATAATGAGAACCCGGCGGCTTTGCGATGTCCGCCGCCATGGAATTTCTGCGCCATGGTCGACACGTCCACATCGTCTCGCAGCGTGCGAAGCGACCCCTTCACTTTGCCCTGACGTTCGGCCAGGACCATGGAGAACTTCATGCCCGGTACGGCATTCACGTAGTCGATTGCGCCGGTAAGCTCTGAATAGTCGGCGCCCGTGGCACGGAAGTCGCCCTCGGTAAGGGCCGAAACCGCCGCACCCTCACTGGTAACGGAAATCTTCTCCAGCACGCGGCCCCATAACCGCAACGTGGAGACCTTGGCCGTGCGGAACACGTTCTTCACTACCGATTGCTGACGTCCGCCGCTGCGCAGCAAGCGGGCAACGGTGCGGTACACGCGAGCGGAGGTATTGCTGTGCAACAAGCCGCCCGTGTCGGTATACACGCCCAACAACAGCGAGGTGGCGATGTCGGCGTCGATCTCCCAACCCAAGAAGTCGCAAAAGCCCACCAGCACTTCGCAGGTGGAAGAAATATCGGGATAAATGAAGTTCACCGTGGCGAACTGGGAGTTGGAATAGTGGTGATCGAAGCACACCGTCGGATAGGTCCCATCGAATACCTGCGGGAGTAACTCATGATATTCGGTAAGGTGCGGCTCGGCACAATCCACAATCACAAACGCGTCGCCATCGCGCGGTTGCAAGTCGGACCGAATGCGCAACGCGGACGACACGAAATGAAATGTAGGCGGCGACGGATCTACGCAATACAGCTCTACCGGAGTATTCGGGTATTGCCGCTCCAGGAGCGCGGCAATGGCTGTCAGTGAACCGATTGCGTCGCCATCGGGATTGCGGTGACACATGCAGCACAGACGCTTGGCATTGTGGAAGATTGCAGTTGCCCGGTCGACGTTCTGGCGTTCGAACATAAGGGATGGATGGTAGTGTCCGCACGCCAGTCACTCAATGAGTTAGAGTTGCCAGACCGTCGAGTCTGTTTCGGTATGTATGATAGGAAATCAAAGAAGACAACAAACGCCAAAATCACATGCATTCCCACGTTCTCGTCGTTGATTTCTTACCGCAATAACTCATCGATCCGATTGGCTTTGTCGGGCCGCTCGTCGACCACAAAGCGCAACGACGGCACGGTGAACATGTTCAGCTGCTTGGCAATTGTCGGCTTCAGTTTGCGCTTGGCATTCTTGTGCAACCAGTCGGCGGCGGCCTTGGCATTGGTCAGTGCGGTCACATAAATGGTGGCATGCCCGATGTCGGGACTGACAACGACTTCGGTAATACTCACAATCTGGGCGATATCGGGCGGGATTTCGCGCGCAAAGCTGCCCGCAATGGTGCGGATCATATTGGCGGCGGACTGTGGTCGGTGCGATACCATGCGGACAGTATACCTCAGTACGCTATACTAAGCGCCGTGTCACCGTTCTCCGTCGTCTTCTGCGGAACATCGGCCTTCGCGCTCCCCTGTCTGGAAGCAGTATGCGCCGATGATCGCTTCCGTGTGACTGCGGTCATAACGCAGCCCGACAAACCCGTTGGCCGCAAGCAGCTGCTCACGCCGCCTCCGGTAAAAACGCTGGCTGCAAGATTGAATCTGCCGGTGTTCCAGCCGGTCAAAATCAATGCCGAGTGGAAGGATATCGCCGCCAAAGTGGAGCGCCCGGACTTTCTGGTGGCCGTGTCCTACGGCCAGATTTTGTCGCAAGAAATTTTGGATTTTGCTACCCGCGCACCCGTGAACGTGCACGCCTCGCTGTTGCCGGAATTGCGCGGCGCTTCGCCGATTCAGCACGCCATTCTACTGAACCACGCCACAAGCGGCGTGACGGTACAGCGCATGGTAAAAGAGCTGGATGCCGGTCCGGTACTGGGACAAACGGCATTGCCGCTGAAGGACCGGGAAACGTCGCCCGTATTGCATGACAAGCTGGCTGCGGCCGGCGCGACGCTGTTGCTGGAAACATTGGCCAAACCCCTGAAAGAAGCTCCTCAAGATGCAGCAAAAGCCACGTTCTGCCGCAAGCTCTCGCGAGCCGACGGCGTGGTTGACCCTGCCACCATGCCCGCCGCCGACATCGACCGTCGCGTGCGTGCGCTCACACCATGGCCGGGAGTCACCTGGAACGATATGAAAATCCTGGAAACAAGCCTCAACCCACAACCCGATGCATTCTCGTTGACCTGTGCCAATTCGACGACGTTGTACATCGTATCTTTGCAACCGGCCGGCAAGAAGCCGATGACCGGCGGCGCCTACGCACGCGGTTTGCGCACTCCTTCCCTCTAACGTCATGCGACGATTGCTCTCTCTGTCCGCCATTGTCCTGCTTCTTTCTACGGGCATCCACCCGGCCTTCGCCGCCGACCGCGATATGGACGGCGACGGCATTGCCGACATCCGTGAAGATGCCGATGGCAACGGTAGCATCGACCCCGGTGAAACAGACCCCTACAACGCCGATACAGATGGTGGAGGTGAATCGGACGGCTCGGAGATAGCGGCAAACCGCAATCCGCTGGAAAAGTCGGACGACATGACATTCGATGCCGACGGCGATGGTTGGAACAACGGCATAGAAGCGCTGCGCGGCACCAACCCAAAGAATGTTGATAGCGATGCAGACGGCGTAAACGATGCGCAAGACCCGTTTCCACTGAACGCCAATTCGAACAAGGACGCCAACGCCAATGACCTGCCCGACGAATGGGAGGAGCAAACCGGCTTGGCTGCCGCAACAAGTGCGCCAAAGGGCGCGATTGAAGACGCAGATGCAGACGGCGTAACAAACGCCGAGGAATACACCAAGGGAACAGACCCCCTCAACGCCGATACCGACCGCGATGGCAAAACCGACAAACAGGAAACCGATGCCAAGACCAATCCGCGCGAAAGCGCCTGTCTGGAGTTCGGATCGTTGGTCGATCCGTTGTCCGACATGAACAAGCATTGGAGCGCCGGATATGTCAGCCGCTTGCAACGGACACTCATTCTTCCGGGTCGAAACCCGATCGTCGGCGGCTACGCCGATGGCACCTTCCAGCCCGACCGACCGGTAACGCGCTTCGAATTCCTGAAGATGGCGCTGCTCTCCACGTGCACCACGTTCGTCGAGAACACCATCGATGTCCCCGTACGCTTCACCGATGTACTCAGCATCCCGCAACAGCATGAAGACGCCGACACCACGCTACGCCGCCAGGTGATCTACACCGCCGCACACTATGGAATCGTGCAGGGTTACGCCGACGGCGAGTTCAAGCCCGACCAGCCGGTGAATCGTGCCGAGGCATTGAAAATGCTCATGCTGGCTTCTCAGCTGAAGCTGCCGCCAGATGCTGCGTCGGGATCCACGCTTGCTTTCCCCGATGTCACAATCGGTGATTGGTTCCATGCGACGGTTGATCTGGCAGTGACATACGACATCGTCTCGGGGTATCCCGACGGTACATTCAAGCCGAGCAATGCCATTACGCGCGCTGAGTCTGCGAAGATTATCTGGCAAACCATGCTGATCAACCCGCTGATCAACGGGTATGTGCTGCCGACGGAATAACGGGATTCCAACGAGTCCAATGAAACCAAAGAAACCAAGGAGCGATAGCATCCTTGGACTCTTTGGAATCGTTGGTTTCTTTGGACTCTTTAGATTTTCGTCTGCATCTCGTTGAGCGCCTCAATGAACTTCGGCAAATCTTCGATATCGAAGATGATCGTGGTCTTCTGTCCGCCGCGGGACTTCTCGGAGACCTTTACGAACTTGCCGTTCGATGACTGCTTCAGGTCGATGTAGAACGTGCGCTGGCGTGCGCGGATGGTAACGGAGTGCAA
Source organism: uncultured Candidatus Peribacteria bacterium (assembly GCA_964448405.1). GTDB lineage: Bacteria > Patescibacteriota > Gracilibacteria > Peribacterales > Peribacteraceae > DAORHV01. The sequence continues at coordinate 18,008 of CAYUVW010000015.1, forward strand.
CTCCTCGCCGTAACGTCCCGGATCGCCGCCTCCCTGGCGCGCTCCTCCACCGCCTTCACGGCGGGGGTGACGCTGCTGGGGTGCAGGTGCACCGAAATTGGATGACGGGGCCAACGGATCGTCGCTGCCTGGGTTTGCCAGGTCGGCCATCGGATCGAACATGATGAAAGGTGGAAAAAAGGTAAGCACGCTCCCCTCTCCTTCGGTCTCCAGCAAGCATCGAATCCGTGATGTGCCTTCGCCTTCAGATCTCGAGAGCAAGCTCAGTATAGCATAGTTTTAAGCCGGTGGCTGCCATGAGGGCGTCTGGCGGGATTCCAAAGACTCCAAGGACTCCCACGAATCCAAGGAACCCCTGCCAATCTTCCGCAAAAGTTCTCAAGCCACCAAAATGGCAGAAGAAATTCGAAAAGGATCTAGGCAGCCGTCAAGATGGAGTCAGTCAAAACTATTTCTTTTGCTTCATGTTCTGCTTCGGCTTTTCCGGCTCCCCTTCCACAACCAGCGGCGGGAACAAAATGCTCGGCTCACCGACCGACTGCCACTCCAATGCGCCACCCCACAGCTTCATTTGGTGCGTGATGACGAACGACTTGTGCAACATTTTTTCAGCATACGGCACGCCCAACTGTCGACTGATCTTCTGCGCGGTTTCGGGCATGAACGGCAACAGCATCAGCGCTACATGACGCAAGTACTCGGCGAATTCGCTGAGCACACGCTTTTTCTCTTCGCCCTTCAGCTTCCATGGCTCTTTCTTGGTCATACAGACGTTCAATGTCGTTACAATGCCCATGGTGATGTTTGCCAATGCGGGCCGCAGTTCAAACGCGTTCATAGCCTCGGTGTACACGGCCCACTTCTTGGCGATGCTCTCGCCTTCGGAAAAATACTCGGTGTGTACGTGGTCTTTCGGCACCGCAATGGTGGCATCTTCTTTGCGCAGCAGTACAAGCACGCGATTCAGCATGTTGCCGAGCACGTTGCGGAGTCCCGAGTCGTACAGCTCACCGAAGCGCTTCCAGCTGAAGTCTCCGTCGCTACCAACCGGGATCTCGTGGCTTACATAAAAGCGCAGTGCGTCCACGCCGTACTTGGACAGCACGTCCTGCGGCACTACAACGTTTCCGAGCGACTTGCTCATTTTCTCTCCTTCGCTGGTCAGGAAACCGTGTATCAGTAACTGATCCGGCACACGGATGCCGGCATGTTTCAGCATGCTCGGCCAAATCAGCGCGTGGAAACGTGCGATGTCTTTGCCGATAACATGCGTGACCTTGGCGTCATCCCACCATTCGCGCTCTTCGTGGTCGGTCAGTAACCCAAGGCCCGAGATGTAGTTCGTCAACGCATCGCACCAGACGTACATGACTTGATCTTCGTCGTCCGGCACCGGAACACCCCATGTCAGGCTGGACTTCGGACGTGAAAACGATACATCCTCCAACCCCTGGTCCAGCAACGCGAGTGTTTCATTTTCGCGGTACTGCGGCACGATGCGGTACTGCTCCTTGTCCCACGAATCCGTTAGTAGAGCGCGTAGATTCTCGGTATCTTTGCTCATTTTGTAGAACCAATTCTCCTCCTTCACTTCCTCGGGCGCGCGCTTGTGAATATCGCACATGCCGTCGATCAATTCTTTCTTGGTGATGAAGCGCTCGCAACCTGAGCAATACAAACCCACATACGTGCGCTTCTCAAGCATTTCTGCTTTCTTCAGCTTCTTCCAGAGCTCCACAACGGTGGGCCAGTGGCCATGCTGGTCGCTGGTCCGGATGAACTTGTCGGACGAAATATTCAGGCGCCTGTAGAGATCTTGGAACAACGGCACGTTGCGGTCGACCAATTCCTTGGGCGTGACCTTCTCGCGTTCGGCGGTCTGCTGGATTTTGATGCCGTGTTCGTCGGTACCGATTTGAAATCGCACCTCGTCTCCGCGCAAGCGGAACCAACGCGCAACAACATCCGCTAGAATTTTTTCCAACGCATGCCCCATGTGCGGAGCAGCATTCGGATAGTCGATAGCCGTTGTTACATACTGGCGAGACACGGGAAAAGACTAGCATAAGCCCCGTACGGCTCCTAACGAAGACTGCCTGCAATCGCGCTCAGGACGTGGACACCGCGAAGATGAGCTGCGTCACGTACGTCACGATACCGCCGGCCAAAATTGCGAACGCTAAGCCGGTAGCGGCCCAAATAATGGCCTTCTTGCCAGCCTCCTTGCCTTCGCCACCCTGCGAAGTGGCCATGCGAATAGCACCGTACAATACGGAAATAACGGCCAACGCCGCCACGGTCGCAATAATCCCCACCGTGATATTCGTTGCAATGGTCTGCACCACATCGGTTCCCGAACCGCAATGCAGAAAGCCTACACACGTCCAACCGTAGCTATTGATACTGACTGCAAATGCCGACGAAGGCGCAAGCACGCCGAGCAGGATGAGAAAGCGCTTCATAGTGTGGCAATGGCATTGGTAATGACCTGCGCGAGGTTAATGATGATTGCACCGATGGCGGCCCAAATGAGTCCGGTGCGGGCTTTCTCCATTTCATCGGACTTGCCGCGAGCGACAACCATACGCATGCCGCAGTACACCACGACGCCGAAGAGGGCGACGCGGAACAAATCGAGCACTGAGCCGATGGCAGTCGTAATGACCGCCACGACAAACTCTCCCCCACCGACGCTGTTGGCTTCCATCGTGACGAAGCTCACCAGTACCGATGCGAACTTGCCGATAAACACGCCGATCAACGCCCACGTAATGGTCTGCTTCCCTTTGCTCACCCACTCTTCTTGAAAGCCGGAGAGCAAAATCATACCTCCACCGATCATAACGAAGAGCGCACCGAGAATGTAGGCATACACATCGAAGCGCAGGATGAGCTGCGTCATGACGCCGGTCACATGTTCGCCAAAGCCCGGCGCGCACCCCGGCAAATTGCCGCAGTAAATCCACGGCAGCTGGGCATGTGCTGCAAGGGGGAGTATGAGAAGAATCGCTCCAGCCGATGAGAACAATACTTTTCGCATCAGGAGACGGTAAAACCTTGCGGATTGATAAACGCAAGAATGACTCCGGATAAGAGGAGAATCAACAGACCGATCGTCGACCACATGAAGCGCTCTTTTCCTTTTTCGCGGTTACCGAGCATGATCTCAAATCCGGCTACGGTACCGTTCAGCACGGTGATGCCGATCGCCACACCGAATGCCCAGATCCAAATACCGGTGCCATTGCTATTGCCATTAATGTACGCAAAAAAAGCACCCATGTCCGCCGTCGTTGTGGCCGGAATATACGTAACGCCACCAGGAATAGGCTCCAGCAAACACAAGTCGCGATCGCTGATGCACATGCCGGCTCCTGGGCAGAACTTTTGCAACGCAGGGCAGTTCACAGCCTCTGCTGCAGGAACTCCAATTGCCAATGCCGTTCCACAGACGACCGCGAGAGTCAGTAGTGCGCGGAAGGCCGTGACTTTTATTGCTGTGGACATATCAGGACAGTATACCAAAAAACCGACGTGGACGCAATCCAGTGAGCCTGAAACTTTCTTAGCCCGAAGCCATTTCCACCCGAAAAGAATTCTTACGTGAGAAGCAGCGTTCCTAATCCCAAAAATACGAAGAAACCGCAGATATCGGTCATGGTGGTGACAAACACCGAGCTTGCAGTCGCAGGATCGATATTCAGCCGCTTCAGAACCAAGGGCACCAACGTACCAAAGAACCCCGCCACAAGCATGTTGCAAATCATGGCGATGCACAGCACCAAGCCAAGGAGCGGAGGTGCATGAAACGCCACCGCGGTACCCGCCGCAATGACGCCGGTAATCATACCGTTCAAGGTTCCGGCAAGCGCCTCGCGCGCAATCACCTTCTTTGCACGCCCACGGTCTAATTCTCCAAGTGCCAAGCCGCGAACGGCAACCGCCAATGCCTGCGTAGCTGCGTTGCCGCCCATGCCGGCCACAACGGGCATATACACGGCGAGCAGCGCCATTTTTTCAATAGTGCCCTGAAACAAACCGACAACCGACGACGCTAAGAATGCTGTTGCAAGGTTAATGATGAGCCAGTTGTACCGGCTCTTCACCTTGGAAAACGCACTATCCAACGCATGTTCTTCCACGTCCACACCCGCAAAACGATAGATGTCTTCAGTGGCCTCGGCCTGTGCGACTTTCAGCAGGTCGCGCATATGGATGACGCCTAACGCCTGCTCTTCGTCGTCCACGACGCACAACACGTCGGAGCGCATGCGGGACATTTTCTGCATGACGCGTTCGCGATCGGTGCGATGCGATACGGTCGGCATGGTCTGCGCGAGATCCTCCACAATCGAATCTGGCGTAAGCAACAGTAAATTGCGATGCGGAATGAAGCCCTTCACCCTACTTTGCTCATCTACCTCAAGGACGGAAGGAATTTGTTTCTGCAATTCCATATGGCGACGCACCTTCTCCATAACGTCTTTCTGCGTGAAACTCGGCTTTACCAAAATGAAGTTCAAATCCATAAGACCGCCCGCGGTCTCCGAACCGAACTTCAGCAGTTTTTCGATTTTTCTCCGCTTCTCTTCTTTCATTTTCATCAAAATAGCCGTGCGTCGCGAGAGCGTAAGGAACTGCAGGATGTCGGTTGCGTCGTCTTCGTCGTTAAAGTGTAAAAACCGTGCGATCATTTCATCGGACAAGCGCGGAAAAATCTGCCGCTTGCTGATTTCGGAAATCACCAAGCCCACTTCGGCCTGCATTTCGGGCGGCAGCGTTGCAAACGTCTTGCGGCGACCGCGAGGCAATCCGTCGATAACCTGCGCGATAATATGAAAATCCTGGTGCGACAGCAGCTGTCGCAACTCTTTTTCCTGCTTATTCTTCAGGAATAGATCTGCCTTCAGGATGAGCTTTTCCTTATTCATATAACAGCAGTTTGAGGAGGTATACTCCCCGGCTTCTAAAAATGAAAGAGTAAAAATACACCAAGACCGCTGCTAGGCGGCTCTTGTTTTCTTGCGTGGGAAAAACGGCATGAATTTCCGACGGAGTGCCTCCGCATCACGTGCGGATTTACGAACCGAGATTTTGCACTTGGTTTTCATACGAAAAATCTCTGCGAATAATTGGGGGTCAAATTGCTCCATCGACCGCACCGATGCGAAGAAAAATGAAAAATGACGCGCGAGCTCCTCCGGAAGAACGCACTCTACAACGTAGTCTGCGTATACGATTAAGACATATCCTTCTTTGGGAAACGGCGATGCCAGATGAATGGACGTTTCGGCTGCATTGAGCGCTACAAGCTTGTCTCCATGTTTATCTAAGAACGTATCGTTTCCATGCAGTATGCGGCACGAAATGCCGCGCTGCTTCAAGCCGTGGTAAAAGCGTGTTTCCATTTCCGGAATACTCAACGCGAAATACGGATGCGACGCGTACTCAAGCCACTCTCCACCCTTCGAGACTTCGGTCAAACGCGTCAGGAGGTGATTCCAAATGGGGTCCAACCCCGCCAATGAGTCGGCATGGAATTCACGACGCTCGCCATCGCGACTCGGCAGCTCACGCTCTTCACCAGACGTGGACAAATACAGCTGCTTCACCGTCGTAAAAAATCGCGCAATGAAAGATACCCACACTAAATTCAATGCGATCTTGCCTTTATTTTTCACGAGCATCTGACACTCGACCATTTGGCCGATGACACGGTAAAGATTCGGCACGGAGGCATCCAGACCGCACTCCTGCAATTCCAAATGCAATGCCACCACTGTAATGCCTGGACGACGTGCAAGAATCTCAATAATGGCACTGTGCAAAGGATGCAGTGGATCAAATGAAGTCATATCAATGAATGCAGAAGATATTCTTATCGTACTAGAAAAATACTATATTTCTATTGAAAAATAATAAAATGACGAAGTGCGAGTGTCGCTGCCTCGTCCCCCGTTCATCCGTATACTACGCGCATGCAACCCGCTGCCTCACTCATTACGCTCGGCGTGACCGACTTCAATCGGTCTTTGCGGTTTTACCGTGACGGACTCGGCTGGCCGACGACGGCAAAAGAAAGTGATCCGGTGGCATTTTTTCAATTGCACAACATTATCCTGGGGCTATGGTCGCGCGAAGAATTGGCGAAGGACGCCAGAATTCCGAATACGAAACCGGGCTTCGGCGGCATATCGATTGCACACAATGTCGGCAGCGAAAAAGAAGTAGATGACGTACTGGCAACAGCCGAGCGCGCCGGAGCGAAGATTCTCAAGCCTGCCGAAAAAGTGTTCTGGGGCGGTTACAGCGGCTACTTTGCCGATCCCGAGGGGCACCTGTGGGAAGTTGCATACAACCCTCATTGGAAATTGGACGAGCGGGGTATGGCTACGCTTGCATGACAAAGATGCTTTTGTCGCACGCAGAACAAAGCATCCTTGCAACCCTGAGGTACGTTGTGTAGCATTGGCAGGCTCTTTTGAATCTGCGGGTATCGTACAGTGGTAGTACGGCGCCTTGCCATGGCGCAGATGCGGGTTCGATTCCCGCTACCCGCTCCACCTATTTCCAAAGGTGGGTTCGAGAGCCAAATATCACCATCGCACGGAAAGAATTCCAAATATAGACAGATTATGAATATAATTGTATAATTATATTTATGCTGTCCAAAACAGAGCGAAAGGCATCCCTGAGCTTTAAGGGTGCTATTAAGTCGAATCGATATGGAGTGATTCATGAGCCAAAATATTTGACTACCTCTGGAGTTCGAGTGAGAAGCTGGGGTGAGCAAGAAATTGCAAACTTCCTAACAGAACAAGGCATCCGCTTTCGATACGAACGTGAAATTTGGCTTGGCTATTTGAGGGTACGACCAGATTTCTATTTACCTGACTACGATATCTACATTGAACATTTTGGGGTGAGAAATTTGGAGTATCAACGAAAGGCTAAGGTGAAAGAATTTTTGTACAAAAAGCAGGGCCTTCGGCTTATTTCTTTGCATTATTCAAATGAAGGAAATCTAGGCGCAATGATTAAGCTTCAGTTTGAAAGAATTACTCATAAACGTTTCCCGCAGAAGAAATACTTCAGCTGGAAAATCAAGAATCATGCTCATGCTTTTCAAGCCTAACGTTTAGTTCGGAATATTCTGTTATAAGCTCCCATATGGAGCTCCAACATCTTCATATCAACCCACCACCGCGTTCCAACGTTTCTTAATTCACTCTTTCCATGTGAACAGTGATGTAATTTATAAATTGTGTTATAATATACTTCATGGTTGAAGACCTCAAAACACATACGGACAACTCAACTGACAGAGATCTCGAAGAAACCGTACAGGCAGCCGGGTTCGCCAACGTGCGACAGGCGCGCGATGCAATCCGCTATCTCCTCACGCCGCTGGAGCAACAGATTTCGGGGCGCGAGCCAGAAACGGACGAATGGATCGGCAGGGCGCTGAATGTCGAGCCCGGCCCACCCGGTCTGACCGTGCGGGAAAAAGAGGCGGCATCTGGGAAGTACTTCGAAGTCGTCTGGTGCGACGAGGCAGGCAATGTGCGGGGGAAGGCGAAAATCGTGTTCCGTAGGGCGACGCAAATATGGGGAGTGAATTCCATCGCCGTCGACCAGTCGCTGCACCGCGATGAACGACGCCGCATCGCCAATCAAATCTATGACGAACTCTTTCGTCGGGACTGGATGCGCGCGGCAAGTATGAGCATATCCCCGGCAGCGGTGAAAGCGCGGCATAGGCAATATGCCAATCGTTTGGAAAAACTGCCGACTGCGGCCGTGCGGCGCCTGGCAGACCTGGAGCTGCTAGCCGGCGAGACTGCCGGGGAAATCGAGCGCCTCCTCTCGCAAAAATCGGATACGGGCAGCTAAGTGCAATCGAGGATAGGCAACGTACTTCCCAAAAAGACCTCGCTCTACTTTCGGGTGCTCCAGTACGCATCGGCTTCGTCCTCCAGTTTCTGTAAGCGCTGATAGTAATCCGGGAACTCTTTCAGGTGAGCCCAGGCGATTTTGCCCGTGAGTATAGGATCATCATTGGTGACGTTCGTTTCCGGATCGTGACTGCCATGCTCGAACTCCACTTCCATGCCGCGGCGGAACTCTTCTGCCGAAAATTTGGCAACGGCCCAGTCGATCCGAATGGATGCGGCAACAGCCTGCGCCTCGTCGAGAGTGACTTGCTTCTTCATAGAAGAACACGGTACTCCATGTTCACCAAATACCAGAGGAAAACACGAAGAAAAGGAGTAGAATCCGCTCATGAATCTCCACCCCATCGTCGTCCACTTCCCTATCGCGCTGCTGTGTCTGTACAGCTTCTTCGAAGTTATCAAACGTTGGACCAAAGCACCCTACTGGACCCAGGTCCGCGCCGTCTTGGTTATTGCTGGAACGTTGGGTGCGTTCGCCAGCCTGCAAACCGGCGAAGTCGCCGAGCATCTGTTCGGTGCCACGCCGGGTTCACAGACGCACAACGTTTTGGAAATGCACGCACTCTTCGCAAAAATCACGACATGGGCCTATGCGGTACTGGCATGCAGCTACCTCGTACTCTGGCTCAAAGAGAATCCGTCTGTGCGCAAGTTGGTACCCAAGAGCGTTGCATCTCCGGTGCGGGTTATTGTACGCATCGCCAAGACGATACTGACGACGCCGATTGCACCGATCTTGGCGATTCTTGGCTTTGTCGGACTGAGCATTGTCGGCGCGCTCGGCGCAACGCTGGTGTATGGACCAGATTTTGACCCGGCAACATCGCTCGTGAACAAGATGCTGTTCGGGAACTAGCCTCACCATGGCCAAGCGCACGTCAACAACAATCACCGTACGCGACAGCATGCAGCGCTGCACGTACGAACTCACGGAACCCGAAGGCAAGAACTTCGATCCGCGTTTCCGGCCCGAACTCACCCCTAAGCAAATGTTGGAATTGGGCGTGTTCGGCGGCAAGTACATGACCGATTGCCGCGACGAATTCCCGGCTGATTGGTTCGAGAACGCGAAGTTGTGCCATGAGAAGCACGATGCATCGCTGAACTGCTTCGGCATCAACGCCAGCCAGCCGCTCTCCGTCTGGCGCAAGAACGGCTGGATCCACCCGGCAGATCCGCGCGGTTGGTTTCAGTGGTATTGCCGCTACTACCGCGGCCGCCGCATGCCCATGGAAGACGAACGACAAATCAAGCGCTGGTACGCCATCCGCAGACACATTGCCCAAATCCGTGCCAATTGCGCACGCGGCGACCTGACCTGCCGAAGACGCCAACGCCAAGCCGTGCTCCATTGGGCATACGACAGCCGCCTCATGTAAGGAAACACGTGACGCTAAACGATTGTAAGCAATTTCTGCTTTTGACATACTGGAACCATGCCAAACATGCACCCCGTCGTACACTTCGAAATGCCCGCCAAAGACCGCGAGCGGATGAAGAAATTCTACGAGAACGCCTTTGGCTGGAAGATGCAGCAACTGGGTGCCGAAATGGGCAACTATGTCGTCGCACACACGGGTGAAACCGACGCGAAAACAGGCATGATCAAAAAGCCGGGCATGATCAACGGTGGGTTCTATGAGCGCACCGACGCGAGCCAAGCTCCATCGCTGGTGATCGCAGTGGAAGACATAAAGGCGCACATCGAAGTTGTAAAGAAGGCAGGTGGCAAGTTGGAGGGCGAGCCCATGGATATCCCGGGAGTGGGCTGGCACGCTGCATTCATCGACCCCGAAGGCAATCGCGTCAGCATGCTGCAGCCCCGCAAAGAAATGAACTGATGACGGTGTGAAACGACTGCTACACTCACCGTCCACGCATGCAAACAATCGCCACTCCTCCGTCGTCCGTCCGCCACAACTGGTGGCTGGAACAAGTCGTGCCACTTGTGCTGACGGTCGTGTCGTTCGGCGTGTTATGGGCAATGCTCCATGGCGAGGTAATACTCCTGAATCACTTCTCGCCAGGTGAGCCTATTCTGTCCAAGATTCTCTGGGCCGACGTGCTTGTGGGCCTGACGATTTATTTGAAAACCTCCATCGACTTCGCCATTTTCATCGGCCACCTCATGCGCACGCATCCGGGGTGGAAGAATCGCATCGCGATTGAATCCGGCACGGCACTGGGGAACGCGCTTGGCACGTTTATCATTCTGGCGCTGTGGAACTTCTTCCGCGAAATCGAATGGCTGCTTGCGCTCATGGTGCTGATTGCATCGCTGGTGCTGCTGAAGCTTGCCGAGGACGGACTGGAGCATGCCGAAGGCGAAGATGCCGCCAGGTATCCTGCCGTGTTCAAGTCCGCCGTTCATTGGTGCAAAGCAGTGCTTTCACGTATCAACAAGATTTTCGCACCCGTACTCGGCCGCCTGATTCCGCATGCCACGCTCAACGTCACGAAATCGTACAATCTTACCGGCTTGCTGGTGTTCTCCGGCTCCATTCCGTTCATCCTCGGCCTGGATGACTTCGCCGGATACGTACCGCTGTTCAACGTGGTGCATGTGTACGGATTCGCCGTGGGCGTCTTGCTCGGCCACATGCTCCTGAACCTGTGCTTGTTCTTATCACCGGATACAACCATTCGCCTGGTGAAGCAGCCCATCATTTCGTTCCTCGGCTCGCTGGCATTCGTCGGTCTGGCAATCTGGGGTCTGACGGAAGTCTGGCATATTCTGCATCTGGTCTAAGCGAAGTCTTGTACGAATCGCGTAAATTTTTGACAAAATCTAAAAAAGTAGTAGCGTTTCTTCATGTTGAGTCAGAAGCCATTCCAGGAAGCCGCAGAAGAAATTGCGCGGCACCCGTTCTTGCTGGAAGCGAGCGCGGGGACATTGCCTCTTGCAAAATGGGAGCGCTATTTTTCGGCACGTCTAGAAACCGGACCGGGATTCGTCATCTTCCTGGAGCGACTGCAGCGCCAAGCAGAAATCCTACAACTGGCAGATGTGGCAACCGCCGTAAAGGAAAACCGCCAAGAGGAGCTGGGAATCGTGGATGGCGAAGTCATTCCTGAACGGGCGCACCATGAATGGCGGCGCTGGTTCCGCGACGGCATGAAAGATGTTTTTTTCAGTCGCGGTATGACACTGCGCAGTGGGCCACCGGCCGATTTCACCGAAGTGAACGGTTACCCACATGCATTCAATGCACTGAACGCGCGTGGCGACGTGGTTGAATCCATGGGCGCACTGGCAGTACTGGAGCTCGGACTTGGCTACGAATACACCGAAATTTTGAAAGGCATGGGCATCGTGTTTCCTGGCGAGCTCACTTCCAAGCAGAAAACCTACCTCGTCAGTCATGCCCGGCATGAAGAGCGCCACTTCCGTGAAGTCTACGAACCGCTTGCGGCTATCTGTCGTTCGCGTGAAGAGGTGGACCGCGCACTGCGTGGAGCAACAATCGCCAAACAAACGAAACTTGGATTTCTTGATGGTGCCTACCGTGGCGAGCCGGGTGCGGCGTAGTAGGAAAGCGCAACATGCACCCTTGCGAAATGCATAGTATTCTTTACAATAGATGCCCCTATGCATACGCCATTCTCCGGACCGGAGACACCGACCACGGCGCAGCAGATGCAAGAGCTGCATGCCGCACTCGGCATAGAGCACGTGAACGTGTTCAAGATGAAGCAGCCGCCGATCGGCGCGCACCCCAAAGTGCTGCGCGCGTACCACATGTTCCGCACCCTGCCGGACATGTGGCATGAGCAATTCAGCGCACTGCTGGGCAACGGAGAAACGTTCGGCCTGATGAGCCCCAGCGGCATGCCCTTCGACGCGGATGCCTTCGACGCGTACCTCAGAACACTGAACGACCCGAACGCCATCACATGGGTGCTGCGCGAAGCCACCGAACTCACCATCGACCGGGCGACCATGCAGTTCGGCATGCGTTGCCGCGGTGCACTCAATGCGGAGATACCTAGCGAAAGCGGCATGCCGGAACGCTACGCCGAAGCCGATGCAATCATGACCGGACTCATTACCAATCCGACGACGCTGGCACGCATGAAGGAACGTCGTTGGGGCACGGAAGCCGCCGCTCGCCAAGGTTTCCGCGCTGCGCGCGATGCAGAATGGCGTTTGCAGGGCGTCATTCCGGATACGGCGGCTATTGGGTACAATAGGCAACTCAGCCAAGATGAAGCTGCCGCGTTATCCGGGGAAGGCATTGCCGGAACGCTCTCCGCACTGGCCGATTCTCACGAACAAGTATTTCTCGCTATCCGCTCGGTTCTTCGCGGCACCGATGATCATGCTCTGGACGTTCCGTATGACTGGAGTGCATTCAACATCGTTGAGCGTGGCGACGGCAAGCTGACGCTGGACATTTCCCGCGAGGTGTTCGACAAGGTGCGCGCGAATCCGCCTGAAACGGACGACCCGTGGACCGGCTGTCCGGCCATACCGTTCATCCGGCAATACCATCTGTGGAGCTCGCTGATCGCACGACGATTCTACCTGCCACACATTCCACGCCTGCAAGCCGAAGCGCGCAAACGTCAGACAACGCCAATCTCTCCTGCACCTCAGCCGGACGCGACGGTGAAGAAGGAATTGAAGGTGTAAAGAAGTGGTGCGCTCGGTGGGGGTCGAACCCACAACCTTCGCCTTCGGAGGGCGACGCTCTATCCATTGAGCTACGAGCGCATGTGTAGTCTTCGTCTGTTCTTTTCAATGACCGAGTGACCCTTTTCTATCACGCTCCGCAAGCGGAGCTAGGCCATTGAGCTACGAGCGCAGAACGAAGGCAGTGTAGGCAAATACCCCAGACCGAGCGAGGTTTTCTCTTTGGCTTGCCATCTAGAGCCCGAAGAATGTCTTGGTGTTGGCGTCCAGCGTAGTGATCAGGTCCGCCAATTCCATGGCATTGGTCTTAGCGATGACCGCCGCGACCTCAGCAACAAACATCGGCTCATTGCGCTTGCCGCGATGCGGAACCGGCGCCAGGTACGGACTGTCGGTTTCGATCATCATCTGCGCCAGTGGACACCGCGCGATGCAGTCACGGATGACGTCGGATTTCGGATACGTCGCAATGCCGGTGAACGACAGGAAATATCCGGTCGCCACAAAACGTTCCACGTCCTGCCAGCGTTCGGTACAACAATGCACAACCAGCTTCTTCGGTTGCACGTGATTGATGATCGCCCACACATCCTCCACCGCGTCACGGCAATGCACGACGGCCGGAACATTGCATTCTTTTGCGATTTTCAACTGTTCCTCGAACACGCGCTGTTGCACGTCTTTGGGGCTGTTCATGTAGTGGTAATCCAATCCGATTTCCCCCACCGCCTTGCATTTGGGGTGCTTCAACGCCGCACGCAACACGTCCGGATCGCGGGCCATGTCGAAACCGGAAGCAACATGCGGGTGCACGCCCATCGTCCATGAAACGCATGCAAACCGCTCGGCTATGGCGCGACACTTCTCGCCTTCTACCATGCTATCGGCGATGCAAATCATCTGCGATACGCCCGCGGCATTGGCGCGCATAATGACAGCCTCAATATCGGCATCGAATTTTGTATCGGCCAGATGGCAATGCGAATCGATCACGGAAGCATGGTACAGTTTGCCGCATGCAATACTCCACTCCTCTCGCATTCGGTGCAGTCGCACTCGTATTCGTTGTCGGTTGCAACATGCAGGATTCCTCGAAGCCGGTGCTGCCGCCCGGAATGCATACGCTCGAAACGCGGTTGAACGCCATTGTCGATGGAACCTCGGACCCTGCCGACCTCACCATCATCTACGATGATGTAGGTGGACTGGAGGGAGGCGTACGCACAACGGTTCATGGCAACGGCCGCGTGGAACAAGAGGTGGTCGCACCGGAAAAAAGCCAACCCACGGCGCACGACCTTTCCATTGAGGAAATACGCTCGTTGGCAAAGCTGCTGGTGGACATTCAGGCATGGGAGCAAGAAACGCCGGAGCAGGACGTCCCCGTCGACGAAGGCCGCACCACGCTCACCATTAAACTTGGCGCCATGGAGAGCCGTATCTGGGAACGACACAACGATGTCCCGACCAACGACCGCATTGGCAAAGTGCTGCGCATGGTGCGCGAATACGCCTGGTAAGGCAGGGTCCCGCAAAGAGATGCTGACAACTGCGGTAACTACCGTATAATCACGCCACGCCTTTTTCCGCTCTTTTGTCGTCTTGCACTCTGGGTCGATAGCTCAGCTGGTAGAGCAGTGCCCTTTTAAGGCATTGGTCGTGGGTTCGAACCCCACTCGACCCACCAACGCATTCTCCAAAAAAAAGATACAAGCAGATGAAAGCATCGATCTTCGATTGCAGATCTACATCTGCAAGGAATCGATATTACGAATTGTTCGCCATCGCCTCCCACTCTGGGTCAATGACAAACGAGAACAGGCGGGCTGTATCACCCAGCACGTTGATCTTTTTACCTAAACGCTGACGCGTGGAAGTCAGTGCATGATTCACCGTCTTTTTTGAACGGCGATCCTGCTCAAACTTGCCACCGCCATCTGCAGATTCGAATTCATCGCCCATAACTTCCATCCATGACACAGACGAACCGCCTTGTGGACGATCGAACGCCAGCCTGCTGTGAGCACCAGGTAACATAATCGCCGTCGGACGAGATTTGCCAAGCTCCAGCAAACCGGCCGCCTTTTTCAAGTTACCGCTGAACCGATTCCACCAATACGCAACCTGCTCCACCGTGGCATGCGGATGTTGTTCATGGAGTGCTAAAACCTCCGGATGCACTACGAGTACTTCCGTTGTCGCCGTTGCCGAAAAGTGCTTGAGATGGTGCATGAAACTCGATTTTAAGTGGCCCCAGTATCGGGATTTCGGCACTTGACGCAATCCACTATGTCGCTCGAAGTCACACTGTGGCTTCTTTTTTTCAACCGAAAGCCAAAAAAGTCATCTATGAGATGTCCGCCAAGGGCGCGTATTCTACGGATGTTCAGACCACTATGCATTTCAAGCCTGTAGCACTCATCACCGGAGCCTCTCGCGGTCTGGGAGAGGAGTTTTGCCGACTTTTCGCCGCCGACGGGTACGACCTGGTACTGGTCAGCCGCGATGAAGAGCGCATGAAAACGCTGAAAGCAGCACTGGAGCGCAAGCACCATGCGCGACGTATTTACGTAGTGGTGCAAGACCTGGCGCAACCGGGGGCGGCGGCGGTCTTGTCTCGCTGGCTGGAAGAAAACGGCATCGTGCTCGACGCACTCGTGAACAATGCCGGCTTCGGCGACACCGGCGCATTCAGCCAAGCCGACGCATCTCGCCTTCGACAAATGCTGCAATTGAATACCGTTGCACTGACCGAGCTCACCCGCGCGGTGCTGCCGGGCATGCTTGCGCGCAGCCGCGGTAAAATTCTGAACGTGTCCTCGGTCGCCGCGTTTCAACCAGGGCCGCTCATGGCCACGTACTACGCAACCAAAGCTTACGTGCTTTCACTCAGTGCGGCACTCAGCGAAGAAACGCGCGGAACCGGCGTCACGGTGACCTGCCTGTGCCCGGGGCCCACACGCACGGGTTTTGCGAAGGCCGCTCATTTGGAAAAATCGCTTCTGTTCGGCGGCAAGCCCATGGGTCTGGCCGACGCAGCCACCGTCGCGTTCATGGGGTACCGAGGCATGCTCGAGGGAAAGAGCCTGGTCATTCCCGGTCTGCGCAACAAGATCGGCACGTACTTGGCACGTGTCGCACCGCTGTCCTGGTCAGCCAGAATCGCCATGCGCGTTCACAAAAGCATGGGCGGAGCGTAAGTCTTACGAAGCGATGCGCGACTCTAGCCACGCGCGCAACTTCTTCACCTTCAGTTGGTGCGGAGATACGACGCGCTTGCTGGCTTGCATGTCTGCCAGCAACTGGGCACGCAACTCCTTGGTGAACGGCGATTGAGGTGAATGCGGAGAAATTCCGTCACCGTCATTCACGTAGATATTGGCTTCTCCGAGCTTCACGGTACCGGTCGTATTCATATTGGCCGACCCCAAGAACGTGCGGCTGCGATCCACGTGAATCACCTTGGCATGCGTGGCACGCGAGAGATAAATGCGGATGGTATCGGCCGGAGAACGCTTCAGGATATCCCGCAGAATTTTGTAGTTCAGGTCATGTTGCACGTCTGAACGCTCAGACGTAATCACAGCCACTTGAACGCCACGCTGCGCGGCGGCAACGATGGCGTCGGTTAATCGTCGGTCGCCGAAATATGCCATTTGAATGATGACTTCACGCTGTGCGCTTTCAAGCAAGTGCTGCATAACGATGGCGACTTCGCGCTTGCGGTCTCGTCGACTCTTAATGACGTTGAAGAAAAAGTCGACCGAAGCCCCCAGTGGAATATCTCCCATCTCGCGACCTTCCAAACGGCTCAGAAACCGTCCGACCAACAGCTTGCTCTGCAGCTGCACCATGTAGTCATGGAACTCATGACGAGACGTGTCGGAAATATTCACTCCGCCCAGAATAATCGTCTCGTTATCGAAGATGTACACCTTGGAATGGTCGTATCGCGCGCGACTCTCGATCGTGACATTCGGGTGTTCCAGCAATCGATCGGCAAGCGCGTTTGGCTGCTGACGAATGTATTTTTTCATCCCTGCGGAATATGCCCAGCGCATCAGGCTAACGCCAACCAAATCCCGAATGCGCACCAATCCTTTATGGAAAAAACTTTGCGCGGTTCCCGTACCGCGCTCGAACATAACGCCGCATTGGTCTTTATGAATAACGACCTTCACTCCCCGCTCGGCGGCATCCAATACCGCCGATGCAACCTCGTTGCCGGTCGGGTCATCGCACCAGACGAACATCCAAATGCGAATCGAAAATTGTGCCGCACGGATATGTTCTAAAATCGCCTTCAAGGAATCCCCTCCGCCAACATGCAGCGTAATGGTATCCACAAGGCGTTTTGGCGTACGGTTGCCGGAAACGAGCGGGTTCGGGTGACTGAGCTCCCGGCACTCGTTCCACGTTGCATTGTCGAACAACGAAAGCAGAGCACCATCCACGCCGCGCATGGTGCTGGCAATGACTTCGCACAAATGACGTAGCCGCCTACGCACCGTCCCTTGGGGCAAATCCGGCGAGCGCACCAGCTTGGCGATTTCTCCAATGGATGAATACACCAGCGTTGCCGCAACTTGTTCGCGAGTGGGTGTCCGACGGCGATGGAGGTGACGCGAGAGACGTCCGGCGATTGCCATACGGGCGAAGTATACAGGCAACCGAACCAAAAGCGGCAGGAGGCGCTCGGAATGGCGAAAAAGACGTATTTGAGGTATAATCAGACTCAAATACACATCGTAATGAGTCCAACCCAAGAACAACGTCCAGATGGCGAACGCTTGCAGGATCCCGCTGAAGCGGAGAGACTACGCGTGATGGCGCAAACACGCAGCCGACTCGACCGTCTCCCCGAGCACACTGCTCCGGAGCCCGAAGGTGTTCGCAAGCAACTGGCAGATGTACGCCAGAATGTAGAAACCCAAAACGTTCCCACGACAGTCGCGGAAATCAATCATCGCAATACGCAAATCCCATGGGAAGAAGTCGAGGAAGCCAGCGGTCCGCGTGTACGATTCGCCGAATACAAAAACAAGCCGCTGTGGCGGCGAATGGGAATCTTCCTACGGTTGATTCGCGGCGGCAACGATTCGTACGGCGCACAGTTTCGTGCCGAATCATTGGGCAAGTTGTCGGATTACCAGAAGGCGGACATCGTGGAACAGCTGGAAAAACTTCGCGGCCGCAATGTGAACTGGCAAACGAAAATGGTTTCGAGCCTCATGAAAACGCATGCCGAATACGAATTGGCCAAAAAGGGGCTGATCCGCGAAGGCGGCGATGCTGCGACGGCAAGTGAGAAAGTCCGCGTTCAGGGCGGTGACACGTTGCAGAGCATTATGCAGAAGCGCAATGCGCTGCCCAAGTGGGAAGAAGTCACCAGCAGCACGATCGTCGGTCCGCTGCAGCACGATGGCCCGCTGCCACCCGATACATTCGTATACTTCAATCCGGCCGGGTACCCGGTGTACATTTCGCAGCGCGAAGACGAGCAGCCTGTCGTTCCTATCTATCGTAAGGCAGCCCCACCGGAACACGGACGCATGCCGAGCGGCTGGAAGGGAGGCGCGGAATCGTACCGTCGTTTCGAATTCTTGCAGGCGCGTTTGAACATAGGTGACGTACTGTTCAGCAACGTACGCCGAGACCAAAGCAGCTTGCGAGCACGCGGTTACTACGGCCTCGGTCGCATGCTGCAAGGCACCGAAGAATCCGACGAAGCCTTCCCGTACATCCACAGCATGGTTGTCATCGGCCGCGAACAGGACGGCCGTGTGAAAATCGCTCATCTGGACGGCCAAAAAGACAAAATGCGCTATCTTCAAGACTACGTGAAAGAGAACACCGTGGAGGCGATTTCAGTCGGCAGGCTTGCGGATTCCGGCAAGGCCGAGTCACTCGCGAAAAACATGGAAACAATGGCGAGGGGCGATACAAAATACTCTCCATTAAAAGACGTTCGTGAGTACGGTGAACTGATGGAAAAGCGTCAGAGCAAAGGCGGTCTGACACCGGCAGAGCAGCGCCGTATGTTGGAGATCTGCGTGTGCACCACCGTCGTGAGCAAGGCAGCGGAACAGAGTGGCATTCCTGAATTGGCCACGTCGCCGACTGCACTCGACCAATTCAAGAAGCTGGAAATCATCGACAGCATGAACTTCACCGACGCCGTGAAGCGCAGCGGACGCACGAGAAAAATCAAGCTCAAGGCCGCTGCATAGGAACGTGTAGAATACCGGCATGAAGATCGCACTCGTCCACGAATTGCTGACCATGCGCGGCGGAGCCGAACGCGTTTTAAAGATTGCCGCCGACTTGTTTCCGGAGGCACCCATTTACACGCTGCTGTACGACGAGAAGAAGCTGGGCGACTGGTTCCCGAAGAACCGCGTGCGCACGAGCACGTTGCAGCCATATGCCAAATTTTCGACTGATCATCATCTGTATTTGAAGCATTTTCCCGCCGCCGTGGAAGCGTGGGATTTTTCGGAATTCGACGTGGTGCTGTCGTTTTCCTCTGCGTTCGCGCATGGCATTCTCACCAACGGTAAACCCAAGCACGTGTGCTACGTCCACTCCCCTGCACGTTACCTGTGGGACCGCACGCATGACGTGCTGGATTCGGCAAGCAACGGATTGCTTGGGTCGCTGAAGCGTTGGCACTTGTCGCGCACGTTCCACAATCTGCGCATCTGGGACACCGAAGCCGCCGACCGCCCCGACGTACTCTTGGCCGCATCCAAGGAAGTGCAGCGCCGCATCCAGTTGTACTGGCGCCGCGACAGCCAGATTGTGTACCCGCCGATCGGTGACGAATGGCTGCAGCCGCGCACGCCGTCCACGGGAGCGATGCAGAACCCGGACTACTTCCTGGTCGTCTCCACACTCGCGCGCTACAAGCGCATCGACCTGGCCATCGAAGCCTGCAACAAGACCGGCGCACATCTGAAGATCGTCGGCGAAGGCCCCGACATGGCCCGGCTGAAGGCGCTGGCCGGACCGACGGTGGAATTCTACGGCTGGCGCAAGAACGACGAACTGGCCGACTTGTACGCGCGCGCCAAAGCGGTGCTGTTCGCCGGTCACGAGGACTTCGGTTTGGTCCCGCTGGAAGCCATGTCGTGCGGCACGCCGGTCATCGCGTTCGGACAGGGCGGCGCAACCGAAACTGTACTCCCCGGGAAAACCGGAACGTTCTTCAGTGAGGCGACCGCCGATGCGCTCGCCGAGGTTTTAAAGAATTTCGACCGCGCGAAGTTTGATCCGGCCGCATGCAAAGCGCAGGCCAAAACGTTCGATCGGGCGACATTCGAAAAAGGAATTCGATCTGCAATCGAGCGTGTCCTATGACAACGCCACCAGCGTTCCACCGATAATGACGAGAACTGCGCCGATCAGCAGCTTCACGATCTGTACGCGTTGCCATTCGGAAAACAGCCACAGCGCAATCAGCACTGCAATCAGCGTATTCATATTATAGAGCGGCACCAGTTTGCCGAGCGGGACTTTGTATTTCATCAGTGCCAGTGCGACCAATCCGGCACCCAATGCCCATGTGACCCCAACGCCGATGCTCGGCAATGCGGAACGCAACGACACCGTGCGGTCAGGTTGAATGAAAAAGAACGCGGCACCAACGGCCACGACGCCCGCTCCGGCCAGCATGATGTAAATGCCGATCCCCACGCCCGCTTGAGTACTCGTCTTGCTGAGAACGCCACTCAAGCCGAAGAAGACTGCCGCAAGCAGTCCACCAAGTGCCATACCCAAGAGTTCACCGATGGCCATGTTAGAAGAGTGCGGAGTTTTGTTCGGGCATCGCAACGCCGAGTAATTCGTACGCCAACTTGGTCGCCATACGGCCCTTAGGCGTGCGCTGCAGGTAGCCGCACTGCATGAGGTACGGTTCGTACACGTCTTCCAATGTCTCCTCTTCTTCCGCGGTTGCGGCAGCCAACGTGGAGAGCCCCACCGGTCCGCCGGCAAAACGCTCGATGAGCGCCGAAAGAATCACGCGGTCGTTGGTATCCAGACCCTTCTCGTCGATGCCGAGTGCAGTGAGCGTGTGTTCCACGCGATGCATGGTGATGGTGGTTTCGTCGCGCACTTGGGCGAAGTCGCGCACCGAGCGCACAAGGCGGTTGGCAATACGCGGCGTGGCGCGGCTGGCGGTGGCGATGCGGTTGGCGGCATCGGCATCCATGGGAACCTGCAGTAAGTTCGACGCACGCTCGACGATGAGCTGCATTTCGGGAACGGTATAGAACTTGAGTTTGAAGTTATGAATGAAGCGGTCGCGCAGCGGCATGCTGACCGCGCCGGCCTTGGTGGTGGCACCCACCAGTGTGAACGGCTGCAAATCGATACGCATGGATCTGGCCGACGGGCCTTTGCCAATCATCAGGTCCAACACGTAATCCTCCATCGCGCTGTACAACACTTCTTCAATCGCCGGACGCAGGCGGTGGATTTCATCGATGAATAACACGTCGCCAGATTGTAAGTTCGTGAGTAACGACGCCAAGTCTCCCGGCTTCTCGATGGCCGGACCGGAGGTGACGCGCATCTGGGCGCCCATTTCGCGAGCCATGATGTGCGCGAGCGTGGTTTTTCCAAGACCCGGAGGTCCGTGCAGAATCACGTGACCGAGCGGTTCCTTGCGGCGTCGCGCAGCCTCGATGTGCACCAGCAAATGACCTTTGATTTCAGTCTGCCCGACGTATTCGCTCAAGCTCTTGGGTCGCAGCGACGAGTCGATTTGCTCGTTGTCGGCAGGAATGACTGCCGGCTCGCTCGCGGATTGCCGTTGTTTGCGCTTCGTCCGCTCAATGGCCATGCGGCGAGTATACCAAGGAGTACGTTCGTCCACCAATCTACTTCTAACAAGGCAGGCTTCTTCTTTTCCACTTTTTTAAAAAGTGGCAAAAACGTCGCGCGGGGGTCGGAGGTCTGGCCGCAGCAGCGGCCGTGGGCGCTCAGCGCACGCGTTTTCTTGGCCACTTCTTTGTCGCGCACAAAGAAGTGGCGGAAGAAACTGAGAGGAAGAATGGTGGCAGCAACAATCGACAAGGTATGACTCGCCAAAAACTCCCCTTTCCTGTATACTAAAGCCAGAAATGTACTCTCTCGAACCAACATCAATCGCGGTCATCGGAGCCAGTGCCGAAGAGAAGAAACTCGGTCACTACATCCTGAAGAACCTGCTCACGCAGGGCTATAAGGGAACGGTGTATCCGGTGAACCCCAAACACACGGAGTTGATGGGCGTAAAAACCTATCCGTCGGTGGACGCCATTCCGGGCAACATCGACATGGCCGTGGTCGTCACTCCCGCCGCGACGGTGAACGATGTCGCTGAATCGTGCGGTAAAAAAAAGGTGAAAACACTGGTCGTCATCTCGGCTGGTTTCGGCGAACTTGGCACCGAAGACGGACGTCTCCGCGAACAGCAACTATTGGACATCGCCAAGAAATACAACATGAGCATGGTCGGACCCAACTGTCTTGGCGTCTTGCGTCCAAGCATCGGTTTGAACGCCTCATTCGCAGTCAGCGCAGGGCAGTCCGGCAACGTCGCGCTTGTCAGTCA
>CAYUVW010000016.1:0-34140 GCA_964448405.1 uncultured Candidatus Peribacteria bacterium
CCAGCACCGTTTCGGCGCCTTCCACGTCGGCAAGCTGCAACGCCCAGTCGTTGGGTTCCTTGTTGGTGGTTGCCAGGTGGCGGCCGAGTTCTTGGCCGTCGGTGCCGGTGGGGCAACGCAACTGCGCGGCGAGGTGGGTGGGGTCCATAAATTAATTTAAATTACGTATATATTCATCAAGCTTTTCTTCGGAAATCAATTCAGCTTTTTTGGAAGCAATCTCTTTCAAAAAGTTTGGCAATCCAACAGCCTGATCATTTTCAAAATAATTTCTAAAAATACTATCAATATCTGCGATATTTAATTCTTCATAGAAAATTCGCATAAGAGCAAAAAAGACATCGCTGTCAAAGAAGTCTCCAATTTTGTAGTTTTGAATTAAGTGATTCTTTATCGTGTTCTTTAGAAACTTATCACAGGGCTTCAATATTTTTTGAATTTCCTCATCAGATTGAAGCTCTTCAATAGACAGGAAGCGCTTCCTTTTTTTCTTGTCTGAAAGCTCCTGAGCCAAAGGGGTTAGAACATCCATTTTTCTCGCACGCTGATACTCAAGTGTGTCATAGAAGAAGTCAGTCATTGTTTTAGCAGCATTTACTACTAGTTTTGCATGATGCCTAGCGGGCTTTGCGCTTCTGCGGTGGCGATCACCAATTTTATTACTCACTGTATCAATGCCTTGAATAATGTTGCTGAAACTACCTGTAATTGCTTTTAGTGCTGCATTAGCTTGATCGCTTTCTGAAAGGTTGAGGAAGCCCTTTATTTTTCTGTAGTCCGTAGCCAAATCTCCAGTTTCAGGCAACTTAAGGCCCGTGCATTGTTCATAGACGTCAGCAATTACTCCCTCCATAAGAGAGCGGGAGCTTGTAATTGCCCCGTCGAAATCTCCTTCAGCTAATTTATTTTGGCACTTTGTAAGTTGCTGCAATGCAAATTCATGCCTACTTAGCCTCTCTTCATTTTCGATTTCGACAGCATTGGGGTCTGCTTTTGAGACTACATAGATTGATTTATCGCCACGCTGCTTTTTTTCTATTATTTTCAATCCTGCTAACAATAAATTCCTGTTAAAAATTTCCAGCAAGCGATCTCGTTCATTTATATCATTTCTTACAATTGGATGAACCATTGTGCATAAAACTTTGAGAAATAATTGGTCTTCGCTTTTCATTAAATCAAGCCGTGAGTCTGTATAAAGCCAATCCTCATCCCAATCGTAGTTATTGCGTCGATGCTGGAACCAATCTCCTTCAAAGTCGCTAAATCTCGCATCGTACGAAGGTAGTTTATCTACATCCCAAATTCTTTTAATAAAATCGATTTCTTCAAGTCGGCCATACCAACTGATATTACTCAGTCGTAATTCATCAATAATGTCTCTTCGGATTAATTCAGATATTTCTGCCATGACTTCATCATAGGCTATGGAGCACCATACATACACGGGGAGCGTAATTTGCTTTCAGTTGTTTCCCATTTGGCGTTTCAATTTTTGCGAGAGTATACTGAGTCCGTTCTGTTAACTTCTCTCTAAGCGTATGGCCACCTCCGTCACTGACCAAGACTTCGACACCGTTGTCATGAAATCAGCACTCCCGGTGCTGGTCGATTTCTGGGCTCCGTGGTGCGGTCCGTGCAAGGCCATGATTCCGGTCATGGATGAAATCTCGAAAGAGTACGAAGGCAAGCTGCAGGTGGTGAAGATGAACGTGGACGAGAACACCGAGGTTCCGGGCAAGTACGGCGTTATGAGCATTCCCATGTTCCTCATCGTGAACAAAGGTGAGGTTGTGGATTCGTTCGTGGGTTCCAAGCCAAAAGAAGATGTTGTTGCTAAACTGAAAGCAGTTCTTCCTCAGTAATTATGCAGTACGTTCTTGGCATTCTCGGTCTCATCTTCGGGTGTTGCATCGTGAAGTTCCGCGAAAAGGTTGCCAACGAGTTTGGTGATCCGGATTGGGCCAACAAGGTCGGCGGTATGTACAACGTGGTCATTATCGTAGGTATTTTCATCTGTTTTTGGAGCATTGCGTACATGACCGACACAATTCAGTTCCTCTTTAGCCCCATTTTGAACATCTTGCCGGTTCAGCGTCCGCCGGAGACCGGGGGCGGCATTCCGTTGGATTACTAAATAAATTGAGGTGCGGTCTTTTTTGCAGTATGATCTTTTCAGTGGGGCTGTAGCTCAGTTGGTAGAGCGCCTGCTTTGCAAGCAGGATGTCAGGAGTTCGACTCTCCTCAGCTCCACCAAGACCAATATCATCACTGCGTGAACGATGAGTACGGTTTTGGGTTGCAGTTCAGTCCTGGGAAAAACAATGCATCACTTCTACAATCCAGACATGCGGACTTGGATCAGGATCGGGTTAGTGGGTGCAATACTGTATCCGATCGCAAACATTGCCTTTCTCTTTGCAGCGCTTTGCGGCTTTGAAAGCTCAACTTCAGCGTGCAGACTTGCTGGTTGGCTCTATATGCATTTGTTCCCAGGCGAAATGCTAGAGGGGATTTTCTACATGCGCTCGCCGGTACCCTGGTTTGCCATGGTGATAGTCGCCGATGCCTTGATTGGATTCGCAATCGGCGCAATCGGGACTGTTTTGATTACATCAATCCGGCGTCGGCAAGCATAGATTCTTCTTACTGCTGCCCCTTCGACAGCAATCCTTTGGTGATCTGTTTGCCGATCTCCACGCCCGGCTGCCCGTATGGATCAACACGGTAGAGTTTGCCCAAGTACACGACCTCGGCCATCAGCAGGAAGAAGAGTTGGCCCATGTGGTACTCATCGAGCCGCTGCAACGAGATGGTCGCATGCGGACGCTTCACCTGTGTGAGCGCCTGGCTGGTGCCTTCGTAGCAGGCGTCCAGCAACTGGCCGAACGTCTTGCCACCGATGTACGCAAACGAACTCGGCACGTTCTTCGGCACTTCCAAACGCGGCTTATCCAACTCGCGGATGAACAGGTGCCACTGCTTGCGCGGGCCGGCCATCCACTGCTGCAGGAGCGAGTGCTGGTCTTGGGTTCCAATGGCAGCCACCGGAATCGGGTTATTGCCTTCGTTCTTGCCCAGCGACTCAGCCAGCAACTGTTGTTCCCAGCGTGCGAGTGAGACGAGGCGGTCGCTGTACGGCATGATGACGCGGATCGGGTAGGCGCGGCGGGTATCCAGCAAATACTGCACGGCGGCCAGCGATGCGGCCGGGTTGCGGCTGAGCGTGGCTTCTTGGCAGTGCGTGTCCATTTCCTTGGCGCCGCGGCAGAACGCGTTGATATCGCCGTTTAGCAATCCGAGCGAGAGCAACCCCACCGGCGTGAAGATGGAATACCGTCCGCCGACGTTGCGGGGGATGGGCAGCATGGTCATGCGGTTCTCTTTGGCAAACGTGTGCAGCGCGCCGCCCTCGGGGTCCGTAATGGCGATCACGCGGCTGCCGGGGTGGCTCTTTACCGAGTCCTTCAGGCGGTCGAAACAGGCAAAAAAGGCCGACATAGTCTCCAGCGTGCCGCCGGATTTGCTGACGACAACGAGCAATGCGCTCTTCCAGTCAATGAGCTCCAAATGCATGCCGAGCACCGCCGGATCAATCGTATCGATGACGATGAACGCCGGAGTCTTGGGTGATTCGAAGACTTCCTGCAACACCTTGGGGCCAAGGCCCGATCCGCCGATGCCGACCCATACCACGGTCTGGATGTTTTCGGTTTTCACGCGTGCGACAACGTCCGTCACCTGCTTGATCATGTCTTTGTCGTACGGATTCATGGACCAGCCGTGCTCGCCACGCTCGCGTTCCGCAAGCCATTCTTCGGTGTAACGACGCATGGAGCTGCGCACACCGGCGAACTCCGAGTCGGGAATGCCCATGCTCGGCGTAATCACTTTTGCCAGCGTGCCTTTGATATCGAGAGTCAGCATGGTGAGGAGGGGATTAGAGCGAGCGGAGTGCTGCCGAAACGCGGTCTTCGGTACGTTTGATCTTGGCCGGTACGTTTTTCACCGCCTTCAATGCGGTGGGGCGATCATAACCCAGTGAGATGAGTGCGGACACTGCGTCTTGATCCGCGCTGCCTACGGTCGCGACTGCAGCGTCACCTTCCAATTGTTCCGGACGACGTTCTTTGAGCGACTTCAGATCCACGAGCAGTTTTTCGGCCGTCTTTTTACCGATGCCTTTGATTTGCTGCAAGACCGTCGCGTCTTCTTCGGCAACAGCCTGCAGAATAATCTGCTTCGGGATGGAGCACATTTCCAGTGCGGTCTTGGGTCCGACACCGTTGAATCCCAGCAGTTCCACGAATAATCCACGGTCGGCTTCCGTGAGAAAGCCGAACAAATCCAGGCGGTCTTCGCGGACGTAGGTATGCAGAAACAATGTCATTTTTCCGTTCTCCAGCACCCCCTGCCACACCGGCAGCGGCACCGATACCAAATACCCGACTCCATTCACGTCCACCGCTACCTGGGGGCAGGCCAATCGACGGATGGAACCCGTGAGGGAATACAGCATGCCCGGATGGTAGCAAAATTCCCCCAGTTCCACCGCTGATATCGCTTTACTTTTGTTTGCCTCCGTTCCATGGCCGATTTCAGCGTTCTGCAGGCCTAGAACGGCTTCGTACCGCGCTGTTTTTGTGGTATAATGGAGAGAATGTGTCCATACAAACATACACACCTTTCCCGCATTGCAGCGTGCTTGCTGCTGATGTTGTGCATGGGCAATGCCACTGGCTATGCGGCGGAGGCGCCGACCGATGAGGATTTTTCAGTGGCGCGTACGCAGTTTGAGGAAGTCTGGAAGACCGCTGCCGATGCAAGCAAGCGCCAAGCACAATTGCAAACCAACATCGTGGGATTTCATTCATCCGTAGAGAAGGCCAAGGCAGATTTGCAAAACCTTGCCGCTGAACGACGCGACGTGGCTCTGCAGATTGCCGAGCAGCGCGTATTGATTGGCGTATTGGCAGCGCAACGCGAGCAAGTGGCCCAATCCAAGCAGCGTTATCTGACCCTTGCGCAATCGGAGCGTGAACGCATTATTGCCTTTGCCCGTTTTGCAGCTGTGCAAGACATGATCGTTACCGAGACCGGTCCGGTTGCCGGCGGAGCGATTGCGCGCAGCATGATGCGCTCGTCACTTGGCGACAGTATCGATGCCGATTTGAGCGTGGTGGCGGTGGCACGTGCCCGTGAGCAGCTCATTGCGCAGCTGTTGCGCATGGCCGACGCCACGGATGCGGTGCAGGTGCGTTTGCAGGTGGTCGCTCGGGAATTGGATGACGGTATGCGTGCGCTGGACGCCAAAAATGTAAAGCTCGGCGTCGCCATGAATGAGCGTACGGCAAGTATCGACGACGGCTGGCGCGCTGTGACGCTCAGTCAGCAAGAACTTGAACGCGTGCAGGTGGAAACCGCCGAAGTCACGGCGCAGGTCATAGAAATGCAGCAGAGCTTGGTGCGCATTAATGCGCAGCTGAAAGAATCCAAGCTCAACGGTCTGCAGGCACAGCTTGGCGACGTACAGACGAAGCACGCCGCGCTCCTCGACCAGCGCAAAATGCTGCAGGCAAAAGACGATGCCTTGCGCGACATCATGGATGGCGAACTCCGCGCATGGAAAGCCGGTCAAGATTTGCGGAATACGGATAAGCGCCAGTACAAGAAAGTCGAAGACGTGCAGCGCGAACTCGACGACAAACAAGCGCGCAAAACAGAAGTCGATGCCATTCTGAACGGCACGGCGCCGACCCCGGCGTTTATCGATACGACGGTGGCCCCGCCCGATCCGAAGGCATTGGCGGCCGAAGCAACGGTGCTTGTCGGTAGCATTGAACAGCTGAAAGAAAAATTGTCGCTGCTGAAGCAGGGTATTCCGGAGGATGCGGCAGATGCGTATCTGTATGCGAAAACCGCTGCAGCCAGGGCAAAGACAGATCGTGCTGCGATTGCAGAGCAAATGACTGCGCTGTCGGTGCAAGTCGCTTCGCTCATCGCCAGCTCCAGCGACATTTCGGCGCAGATCGATACCGTGAATCGCGAGAGCGGACTGGACGGATTGCCGCCCATGTTCCAGTGGCCGGTGCACGGCACCATTACCGCCGGATACTACGACCCCGATTACGAAACGGTGTTCGGCGTTCCGCACAAAGCAATCGACATCGCCACACCGCAGGGCACTCCGGTGAAGTCCATCGCTGAAGGCGTGGTGTTCAAAGTCAGGCTCGGAGGCGCCACCGGGTACACGTACGTGCTCATTGGTCATCGCAATGGTTACTCTTCGGTGTACGGACACTTGTCGCAGGTGTACGTGAAAGCAGGAGATATTGTGGATTACAGCACCATCATCGGTTTGTCGGGTGGCCTACCCGGTACGCCTGGAGCGGGCCCCATGACCACCGGTGCTCACGTTCACGTGGAGGTCCTGGAGAATGGGGCGCATATGAACCCGCAGGCGGTGTTGCACTAGTAGGAGAGTTGCCGATGTTGATAATCCAACAGGACTCCAAGACTGCATGGGCTCCTGGACTCCGCAAAGTACGATGCTTTTTTAAGGGGTCTCTTAGCGATTTCCGTCCAAGACGATCACAAACTCTCCTTTTACTTTGAGTGTCGTCGCCAGTGCCGGCAACTCGCCGACTGTGGTTGAAATCGCTTCTTCATGCAACTTCGTGAGCTCGCGCGCGATGGTGATTTTACGAGCGGGTTGTTCGACCAGTGTGGTTGCCAGCTCGGACAACGTCTTCAGAATGCGGTGTGAAGATTCGTAAAACACCACAGTGTCTTCCTCGGCAATGAATGACTTGAGCATGGTTTGGCGCCCCTTTTTCAGTGGCAGGAAGCCCAAATACCGGAACGCATTAATCGGCAATCCGCTCACGCTGAGTGCGGCTAAAAACGCCGAAGCACCGGGAATCACTTCCATCGGCAACTTGGCGGCGCGTGCTTTGCTCACCAGCAAATATCCGGGGTCCGAGATACCCGGCGTTCCGGCGTCGGAGACCAGACACACATGTTCGCCACGGCGGATTTTGTCGATCAACGCGTCCACGCGGGTCGGGTCACTATAGGAGTGAATCGACACCAATTCCTTTTTGGGGATTTCCAGCAGCGTCAGCAAATGCCCGGTGACGCGCGTGTCTTCGCAGGCGATGACGGTGCAGGCTTTCAGCGTCTCCAATCCACGGACGGTGATGTCCTTCAGATTGCCGATGGGTGTTGAAACAATCGAAAGCACACAAGCAGTTTAGCCTTCTTGATCCCTTCTCGATATTTCAACTGTAGCGAATCGTAAGAACATGTGTATGGATACCTTTGGAAGCGTTTCCGCAGCAATGCGCTGTATGCTGGCCATCACTCCATCGGCTTGCAGAAAGACTGCATCTGCGACAAGAGCCGTGTCTTCTGCGAAGTTACGCTCCAACACGCTGGCGCCACCTTCGTCTTTGGCGAGCAACGCAGCGCACATCGTTCGTATTTTCGGCTGGCCGCGTTCCACATCGAGTCGGTCCACAATGTTTTTCCTCAAAACGACTTTCCCTTTTCCGTTGTGTTGCACGAGTTCGTGGTGCGTTCCGACCGATGCATCTTTAATAATACGTTCGTTGAGTGACTTGAATACTGCTTGGTGGGTGGTCGCCAATACTTCCAACGTGTCTTGGCTGCCTGCCGCGCAATCCAAAAACTCTTCGCGGGTGGGCGCCCTCTTTAACGTACGGACGAACTGGATCAGGATTTGACGCAACAGAATAAAATCACTGCGCTTGGCGTTGGATGCCGACGACTGAATCGTGTGCTTCCAATCGGATGTGCGGTTGTTGGTCGTGACTCGTACCACTTGGCTGGCCTCTGCCTGTGCCGCGGCAAGACTGGCTTGCACCTCCGGGTCGCAGAGCAGCGCATGCAGAATGTGCTGCAGCTTCAAATCCGAAAGCGCGTGCAATCCGTTCAGTCCGCCGGCTTGCATGAGCAGTCGCAATTCTTCTTCCTCCATGGGGCTTGCCGTTACCGGGGTCAGCTCAGGGGCGATGAGTCGCGACATGCCGGCAAACGGCCGAATCAAACCGTATGGCGGGTGCTCGATCTTCGCGCGTTCCATCTTTGCGCATGCGGCGACAAGCAACTGAGTTTCGTGTTGGGATTTGCGGATTTTTGCCGCGCTCATGCCAATGGTGTTCGTTCCCATCTTGCGCTCAAACACCTGCGGCAGGTCTTGGTATCCATTTTTTTCTTCTATTGCACGCAAATCGGAAGCCACCAGGTGCTTCGCAGGATCGAATGTTGGCAGGTGATTGACGTAGTGCATGCTGGAATAAAGGAGGTCGTGCATTTTGACAAACATATGAAATTGACGCAATACAACATGCATAGTTGGCTCCCGGAGCGGACTCCGGGGAGTGCTTTTCTTCACTGGAATTTCTGGTAGTCTTTTGCCGCTAGAGACCTCCTTTCCTTGTTTTTGTATGGCCGATAAGCCGAACGCCGATCAACAGCTGATTCCAGAGCCGAAAAAGAACATGGGCAACATTCTGCCCCGTGCGATCGTCACCGAAATGGAAGAGAGCTACTTGAGCTACGCGATGAGCGTCATCGTTGCTCGTGCGCTGCCGGATGCCCGCGACGGTTTGAAGCCGGTGCACCGCCGCATTTTGTATGCCATGAACGAGCTCGGCCTGCGTGCCAGCGCCAAGTACCGCAAGTCGGCACTCGTGGTCGGTGACGTGCTGGGTAAGTATCACCCGCACGGCGACAGCCCGGTGTACGAAGCCATGGTCCGTATGGCCCAGGATTTCGCGATGCGCTACCAGCTGATTAACGGCCAAGGTAACTTCGGTTCCATCGACGGAGACAACGCCGCCGCCATGCGTTACACGGAGTGCAAGATGTACTCCATTACCGACGAAATGCTGCAGGACATCGACAAGAATACGGTCGAATTCCGCGCCAACTACGACGGTTCCCGTAAGGAGCCGAGCGTTCTTCCCAGCAAAGTGCCGAACCTGCTCCTCAACGGTACGGTGGGTATCGCCGTCGGTATGGCGACCAACATCCCGCCGCACAACTTAAACGAATTGGTCGATGCCATTCTCAGCCTCACCGAGAAGCCCGACTCCACCGTGGAAGACCTGCTTGAATTCGTGCAGGGTCCGGACTTTCCGACTGCCGGCATGGTGTACGACCGCGAGGCGCTGAAGCAGGCCTACCTTACCGGTCGTGGATCGGTGGTGGTACGCGGCAAGGCTGAAATCGAAGAGGGGACGGGCAACCGCCAGATCATCCGCATCAGCGAACTGCCGTACCAGGTGAACAAGTCCGTGCTCATTGAGCGCATTGCACAGCTCGTGACGGACAAAGTCATCGTCGGCATCTCGGACCTTCGCGACGAATCCGACCGCGACGGCATCCGCATCATCATCGAGCTGAAGAAGGACAGTTATCCGCAGAAAATCCTGAACCAGATCTATAAGCACACCGATTTGCAGACCAGCTTCGGTTACAACTGCATCGCACTGGCCGACGGCTTGCAGCCGCGCTTGCTGAACCTGAAGGAGTGTCTCCAGATCTTCATTGATCATCGCCGCACGATCATCACCCGTCGCGTCACGTTCGACCGCGACCGCGCCAAGGAACGCGCACACATCTTGGAGGGTTTGACCATCGCGCTCGACAACATCGACGAGGTCATCGAGACGATCAAGAAGTCCGAGACCCGTGAGGACGCCAAGACGAACCTCATGAAGAAGTTCAAGCTCAGCGAGATCCAGTCCGAGGCCATTCTTCAAATGCAGTTGCAGCGTTTGGCTGGTCTGGAGCGCAAGAAGATCGAGCAGGAACTGAAGGACACGCTCGCGTTCATCAAGGAGTGCGAGGCGATCCTGAAGGACCGCAAGCGCGTGGATGCCATCATGACAAAAGAGCTCGGCGATATCCGCGCCAAGTACGGCGATGACCGCCGCACGGTCATTGTGCCGCATGCCGTCGGTGAATTCTCCGCCAAGGACACCATCCCGAACGCTCCCATGATCGTGGCACTCACCGCCCACGGGTACGTGAAGCGTTTGAGCCCGGCTCAGTTCCGCGCCCAGCACCGTGGAGGAAAGGGTATTAAGGGTATGACCACCAAGGACGAGGACGAAATTCTGGGCATGATCAACGCGCATAACCACGACGATCTGCTCTACTTCACCAACACCGGACGCGTGTTCAAGCTGCCGGTATACGAACTACCGCAGGCCAGTCGCGTGGCAAAGGGCCAGGCGATCGTGAACTTGCTCCAGCTGCAGCCGGGCGAGAAAGTCGCCGCCATGTTGAAGTCCAAACTGGAGGGCAAGACGCACCTGTTCATGACGACCTTGCAGGGTACCGTGAAGCGCACCGAACTTTCCGAATTCGAAAACATCCGTCGCTCGGGTCTTATCGCTCAGAAGATCAACGACGGCGACGAACTGAAGTGGGTGGTCGCCACCACAGGCAAGGACGAGATCTTCATCCTCAGCAAGAAAGGAAAGTCGATCCGCTTCCCGGAGACCGACGTACGTGCCATGGGTCGTGCCGCCGCCGGCGTGCGCGGTATCCGCTTGGGTGGGGGCGACAAAGTCGTGGAGGCTGCAGCGTTCGGCAATCCGGAGAAGAGCCAGCTGCTCGTTGTTATGGAGAACGGTCTCGGCAAGTCCACGCCAGTCACGCTGTACCGCTTGCAGGGTCGTGGCGGAGGAGGAGTGAAAGCCGCTCAGCTCACCACCAAGACCGGCGACATCGTCGGCGGAGCAATCTTGTCCGAGGGAGAAAATGGTGATCTTATTTGTATCTCCAAGCAGGGCCAGACCATCCGCATGAAGCTGTCCGATATCCCGTCGCGCGGACGCGCCACGCAGGGTGTGATCGTCATGCGCTTGGACGGCGGCGATAAGGTCGCTTCCATGAGCGTCATCATCGACGACCCGAACGCCATCGCCGAGGTTGAGGGTGCTGAAGAAGCTGAAGCCGCACTATTCGACACCGAAGAGGCTCCGGTTGAAGAAAAGAAG
Organism: uncultured Candidatus Peribacteria bacterium; assembly: GCA_964448405.1. Classification (GTDB taxonomy): domain Bacteria; phylum Patescibacteriota; class Gracilibacteria; order Peribacterales; family Peribacteraceae; genus DAORHV01. The sequence continues at coordinate 11,034 of CAYUVW010000016.1, forward strand.
GCCAAGCCCAAAGACAAGGACGACGGCGACGACAAGCCGAAGGCCAAGCCCAAGAAGAAGTAGTTCATGTCATCGGAAGTAGGAAAATGGCTCTTCGGAGCCATTTTTCGTATGCTTCGCAACGGCCTTGTTTTTTGACAAAAACTTCATTTTTTAGTATAATAAGCTTAACAAATACACATGATCAGACTCCATACCCCCGAACAGGCTCCAGAGGATGTGCCGCGTGATGGCGATATTCAAAGGCTCCGCCGCCGCGTTTCGGATTTGCAAATCGACCGCGATGCCCTGCGCGAGCAACTGCGTCGTCAGCGTGCAAGCAGCATCCCGCTGCCCGAACAGCAGGTCGACGCTCCCGCACGCTTCGCACGTCGTCAGCGCCGTGGCCGTACTGTCGCCGAACCTCGGCAGTCCGCGGAGCAGCCGGTCGTTGCCGGACCGGAAGCGCGCGTGGAAGGTCCGAAGTCATTGGCCGAACTGCAGGCATTGCTGAAGCAGATCGGGGAAAAAGAGCACACCGAGATTTACACGCCCGCCGATTCGGTGGCTTTAGACGGCTTGTACGCACGCCTCGGCGCAACTGCGCTCGGTCCCACCGATTACAATGTCACCCGGCCGATCGCCGATGTACTGGAAGGCATGAAGCGCACGGAGCAGAACGATGCCAGCCCGAAGCCCGAACGCATCCAAGCCATTTCTGCGGCGTTGGCGCAATTGCAGCCGCACTTGCCGCGCCGCGGCCCGGAGATCGCGTCGGCGTACGACGAAATCATGGTCATCAAACAGCGCGAAGAGGCGCTCTTCAAAGAGCAGCCCCTGCCGAAATTCGATACGGCCGCCGATCGCCGGCTTATGGAGGCCTATGCAGCCTTGGCGAATACCCCGTTCTCGTGCACGCCCCGCGAGGCATCGGTGCTGCTGGCGAAATTCAAGGCGCTGTATCGCAAGGAGGATGACCTGTGGAATTTCAAATTTCCACGCGGTGAACATCAGGCGGCGGCGCAGGCACTGCACGACGGTCGCCGCGTTATGATTCACGAACGGGGTAACCGACTGATGAAAATCACAGCGAAACTTTCGACCATCGCAAACAGCAGCACGATGTTCTGGCGCATGTTGGGGCGCGCTCCCGAGCATTTGGCTGCCTAACGGGAGGGGGAATCATTAGTTTTTTAGACTTGCGTGCTTTTTCAGGAGCACGTACAATCTCGCGGCTTTATGAAGAAGGATTTCCACCCGAAGGCACACAAGGACGCCAAAACGACGTGCACGTCGTGCAATGCCGTGTACTTGGTTCCAAGCACCGTCAAGGACCAGCAGGTTGAAATCTGCAGCCAGTGCCACCCCATCTATACCGGTGAGTACCGCGGTATCATGACCTCCGGTCGTGTCGACCGCTTCCGCAAGGTGCAGGAGGCTTCTAAGGGAAAACAAGCAGCAGTGGCAGCCATTGAAGAGGCTCGCAAGGCCAAGCCGACCATCAAGAAGGCCAAGAAAGCCGCTTAAGCAGCCATTCATGAGTACCGATCCGGGGCGTTTCCTGGTATACTTTGTAGTATGAACAGCAGGCAGGCCAAGCTCTTGCAGGCCATTATCGATCAATTCATTCTTACGGCATTGCCCGTGGGTTCGAAACGCCTGCTCGAAACCAGTGAATTTCCAGTTTCCTCGGCCACGATCCGTTCCGAAATGTCTTTTCTGGAAACCGAAGGATTCTTGGCCCAACCGCACGTTTCTGCCGGTCGCATTCCGACCGTGAAGGGCTACCGCCTGTACGTGCAGGAATTCATGAAGCCGAACACCGCCGAACGCGCGGTGCGTGCGAAATTCGAGAATTTGCGTGAACAGTATTTTCAGAACAAGGACCGCGAACGGGCATATGAAGGCGTGGCATTGTTGGCACACATGATTCAGAACGTCAGTTTCGCCACGGTGCCGCACCGTGACCGCGTGTATTACATGGGCTTAAGTAATTCACTGCGACAGCCAGAATTCCAGCAGGATACGCAGTTGATGAGCGGCGTGGTCGAAGTGTTGGAGCAGGGGCTTACCGATCTTATTTCCAAAATCGATATCGATGACAAGGTGCGGTACTGCATCGGCGAGAAGCATTTGTCGCCGCACATTGAAAGCTGTGCGCTCATGGTGACTCGCTACCGCATCCGCGGGCAGGAAGGCGTGGTCGGTATTTTGGGTCCGGTTCGCATGGACTACGCGTACAACACCGTAGCGCTGGATATGGTCGCCGGCATGCTGCGCGACGCCGCCTAACGTCAGAACATCAACAGTCCCACGTCTCCGTCTTCATGCCGCCAACAACTTCAACCGCCGAAACCGTCTTGCTGCGCATCCGCCCCGCGTTGCCGGACCCCGAAGACAAGAGCGGCAACCGCGGCCCGATTCTTATGGAGCCGGCTATTTCGGCCATGCACTATTTGAAGAAGGGGCAGGATGTGGTCAGTCTGGAGATCGGCTTCTACCAGGGCAAGATCTGCTTCTTCGCTCGTTGCACCCGCGCGTCTGTGGGACTTATTGAAAGCCAGCTCTACGCCCAGTATCCCGATATCGACATCGAAGAAGTTCCGACCACCATCTTCGATCCCAAAGAAGGGGAATCGGTGGTGTACACCGACTTGGCGTTCACCGATCCGGAGGTCTACCCCATTAAGCGTCACCCGCAGTTCGACGACATGCTCAGTCGCCAGAGCTTGGACCCCATCGCCAGCATGACGTCCATTCTGCTGCGGTATCCGGATATCGCCATGCGCGGGCATATTCAGCTTGTCTTCAAGCCGTTCGACAACGCCCGCCGATCCTTCCGCACCAAGACACTCAAGTTCCTGCCGCTCATGTCCAAGGGCTTCTCTCAGAAGTGGGATTGGTATGGAAAGCTGTTCTGCCGCATTCATCTGGCGCGCGGCTGGCATTGGTGGGCTTACCTGCCGTTGAACATCCTGATGGGCGGCTTCCGTGCATGGTTTTCATTCGTACCGAATTTGTCCGACATCATGCTGTCCGAGGACGGCGGTGCGTCGAGCGTCGGTGAAGAAGATTTCGCCCAGGAATACACTACCAAGCGCAACCACGACAGCGAGACCATCGTCGGGGCCATTGCCGACAAGGTGAACCACCTGCTGTTCGTCGGCAATATCCGCATCTGCGTTATCACCAAGACTCCGTTGGTCGACCAGGCCGAAGCCAAGCTGCACGAAATCCAGTCCAGCTTCCGCCAGTTCGCACTGCCGCACCTGAACGGCTTTAAAGAACACGGTGTGCAGGTCGCACAGGAATTCCCGACCGGTTTCAAAATCACGCCGTATCTGTTGTCGGTGGAGGAAATCGCGTCGCTGTGGCATCCGCCCAGCCTGCTTGTGCGAACGCCCAACATCGACTGGGTCACCAGCAAGAAGCTCCAGCCGCCGGTCGATTTGCCCATTGCCGAGACCGAGGATGCCAATAGTCTCACCATGCTAGGCGAAGCGGTGTTCCGCGGCCGCCGCACGCAGTTCGGCATTAAGCCCGACGACCGCCGCCGCCACATGTACGTCATTGGTAAGACGGGTATGGGCAAATCCACGTTGCTCGAAAATATGATCTATTCCGACGTGATTGCCGGCAAAGGCGTGGGAGTCATCGATCCGCACGGCGATCTGATTGAGGCGTGCTTGCGTTTCATTCCGGCTCATCGCAGCAACGACGTCATTCTGTTCAGTCCGGCCGACAAGGATTTCCCCTTGTCGTTCAACATGTTGTCGTGCCCCAACCCGGACCAGTATCCTTTGGTTGCATCGGGTCTGATGAGCGTGTTTACCAAGATGTGGCCCGACGTGTGGAGCGGACGCATGGAGCATATTTTGCGCAACGCCTTGCTCGCGCTCATTGAAACACAGGGCAACTCCATGCTCGGCATTCTGCGCATGTTCGTGGACGACAGCTTCCGCAAGAAGGTCGTGGAGCATGTACAGGACCACCTGGTGAAAAGCTTCTGGCAGGACGAGTACGCCGGTTGGACCGACAAGTACCGCACCGAGGCTATTGCGGCCATTCAAAACAAGATCGGCCAGCTGCTCAGCGTGCCAACCATCCGCAACATCGTCGGCCAAGTGAACAGCAAGCTGAACGTCCGCGAGGCTATGGATACCGGAAAGATCGTGCTGGTCAACTTAAGCAAAGGCAACCTGGGTGAAGATAACTCCGCATTCTTGGGCTCCATGTTGGTGACCAAATTCCAGCTGGATGCCATGAGTCGCGCCGATATTCCCGAGAAGGAACGTAAAGACTTCTTCTTGTACGTCGACGAGTTCCAGAACTTTGCCACCGAGTCCTTCGCCACCATCCTCTCCGAGGCTCGCAAGTACCGTCTGTCGCTGACCTTGGCCAACCAGTACGTCGGCCAATTGCTGCTGGAAGGAAACAGCACGGCGTTGCAGGATGCGGTATTCGGTAACGTGGGTTCCATGGTGTCGTTCCAAGTCGGAGCCGAAGATGCCGAGGCGCTGGCGCTGCAGTTCGAGGAAATGGTCGAGCCGAAAGATATTCTCAGTTTGCCCAAGTACCACGCCTACATGCGCCTGATGATCAACGGTATGGCCAGCAAGCCGTTCTCGGTCTCCACCTTACCTCCGCCCAAAATCCAGCAGGACGACGATCGCGTGGAAATCATCCGCCGTATGTCGCGCGAGCGGTATGCGGAGAAGCGTTCGGTGGTGGAGGACAAAATCGGACGTTGGCTGAAGAGCGCGAGCGAGAATCGCAAATTGGCCGTATCCGACGTGAAATCGAAAGAGAAAGAAGCGGAGGAGCGTGACAAGGCCAAGAAGAAGGGCATGACGCTGGAGGTCTATCGTGCCTGGCGAGACCGAGAAATGTGGACCAATGATTTCAATGCGCTGCGCAAGAAGGAGATCACCGAGCCGTTGTCCGCCGAAGAGAAGGGCAAGATGGTCGACTTGGAAGTGAAACTGAAGAACAGCGGCGGCGTCCCGCCGCCGAGCAAGGCGATGATCGAAGCGGCCGCGAAGAAATCCGGTCTCCCGCCGCCTGCAGCAGCCCCGGTAGCGCCCGTTGCCTCTTCAGTACCCGCTCCGGTGAAGCCAAAACAGAATCCGCCCAAGCCCAAGCCCCCGGCAGCGAAATAGGGATTCAGAAGAGTCAATGGGGTCGGGGGGCAGAGAGGCTTGTTTGTTATCCTTTTGGCTTTCCTGTTTTCCCTACATTCTCAATGTATTGATTGTAGAAAGAGTATTGCAGTCTTCATAAGAGCCAATGCGAACTTGTTCCGCATAGGTGTCGATTGCTTTTTGGTAAGGATTATTCTCATACTACGTCGACAATTCGTCTTCTATTTCCTCTTCTCAGTTTCGTATGCGTACAGCTCGTAGTTTTCTGAAGAAAGTGCTTCCGGTTTCGTTCGCTTCCGGTTTGTTGGCCGGAGTCGCTCTGACAAGCGTTGCAGTCGCCATTAGCGGCTCTGCAATTTTCCAGGACGTTCCTGCAGGCAGCTATTACAGCGATGCCGTTGGTCGCATGTATTCCCTGGGTATCATCAAAGGTAAGGACGACACGCATTTTGATCCAAATGGAACGCTCACGCGCGCCGATGCAGCCGTGCTTATGGATCGTTTGTACACCAAGCTGAACGGTTCCGTGGCTTCCTCGTCGAGCTCCCGTTCGTCCAGCAGCTCAAGCAGCTCAAGCAGCTCCAGCAGCAGCTCGTCCTCTTCTGTTTCCAGCTCCTCCTCGTCGAGCAGCTCGGTGACGGTTGGCACAGCAGGCGCCGTGCACTTTGCTCAGCGTGAATTCAACATCGACAAGAACGATGCCATCGGCAAGATCGACATCGTTATCGCTCGCCTTGGACAGAATCAGGGCACGGTTGCGGTGGATTACAGCTTCAGCGGTGGAACGGCTGTTGCCGGCAAAGACTACGATGCCCTGAGCGGTACGCTGACGTTCGCAACGCGCGAAAGCAGCAAGAAGCTCAGCGTGAAAATCTATAACAACACGTCGGTCAGCGGCACCAAGACGGTGAACCTGGTTCTGAAGAACCCGACCAACGGACTCGTGATCGACAGCCCAAGCACATCGACGCTGAAAATCAATGATCCGAACTCCACATCGTCGTCTTCCGGTAACAGCTCCAGCAATTCCAGCGCTGCCGCGACCGGACCGTTGTTTGCATTCAGTGCTTCCGAGTACACCGTGTACGAAAACAAGGGTAGCGTGACCGTCACGGTTGTTCGCACCGGCGTTACAACAACCGCTGCGGATGTCAGCTATTCGACCACGAACGATTCCGCGACTTCCGGAGTCGACTATCTTTCTACCAGCGGAACGCTGAACTTTGCCGCGAACGAAACGAATAAGACGTTCACCGTATCCATCTCGAACAACGGCAACATCGACGGCGCGCGTCGCTTGAATTTGGTCCTCAGCAACCCGACCGCCGGAGCTTCGATCGCTGTTCCGACTACGGCCAAGCTCATCATTAACGACGATGAATCCATGACCACCAGCGGCAGCGGCTCGTTCAAATTCTCATCCAGCACCTACGCTGCGACAGAATCTTCGGGTAAGGCGTACATCAGCATCATGCGCATTGGTAACGTGACTCCCGCTTCGGTGAACTTCAGCACGAACGGTGGAAGCGCGTTGTCTGGAACCGACTACACCGTCACCAGCGCCACGCTGAACTTTGCAGCCGGCGAAACGGTGAAGGTCATTGCCTTGCCGATTCTCTCGGATAGCATCTCCGATGGCGGTGAGACCGTGATTCTGCAACTGAGCAGCCCGACCAACGGCGTGACGCTTACAGATCCGAGCAACTCGACGTTGACGATTAATGAGTAAGCGAATGAAGAATGCAGATGAAGATGGACCGCGCAGTGCGGTCCATTTTTTTATTCCTCCAGCATTGTTCATTTCCACTTTTTTAAAAAAGTGGAGCAAAAACGTCGCGCGGCGGTCCAGCTGGCCTGTGCTCCACGCGCCTCGCGGCCTACAACGCGCAGACTCGCCACGCACTTCGCGAAGTGCGTGGCTCAAACATATGCGCGTTGCTTTACGGCCGGCTTCGGCGGGGCGCGACGGCACCGGCCCGATGCGTGACACTCCATCCCGTGTCCATCCTCCAAAGAAGACGACAACCTCGGGGGAAGTAACCCGCTCACGTCGTCTCAGGGCCCGTAGTACGGCAGAACCCTTGGCCGTTTCAAACAGCTGATTCCTCACGCAAAAGAAGCAGCCAGACGACAACATCCATTCGGTTACACAGGGAGGGTAAGGGAGGTTCGGAGGTCCCCTGGTCCTCCGAAAAAGGCCAAAAGATTCTTTGAGACTTCAAGCTCAGATAATTACCTAAGCAATAGCAGTGCTGCGATCACCACCACAATACGTTCGATGCCGAAGACGATGAACGAATGCCCCTGAATGAACTTCACCAGCCAGCGGATGACGACCAGCGCCACCACGAACGAAACGAACGCGCCGATGCCGAGTAGCTGCCATTCCGCACCGGTGAAGGAGGTGCCGGATTTCATCAAATCCAACGCGCTTGCGGCCAGAATCGTCGGCACGGCCAGCAGGAACGAGAACTCTACGATGGTTTTACGGGGAATCCCCAAAAGCATGCCACCCACGATGGTTGCCGCTGCGCGTGAAACACCGGGGACAATCGCGATAGCTTGGAAGACGCCCACCAGTACCGCATGCGGCAGGGGAATGGAGCGTACGTCGGCAGGTCCGCTTCGCTTTTCGCAGTGGAGCAACTCAAAGATGATCAAGACAGCACCGCCCACGGCCAATGCCCACAAAATAAGTGCGGTGCTTTCCAGCAGCACGTTTTTAACAACCTTATGCAGCGCCAATCCTATGATTGCGGTCGGAATGAACGCGGCGCAGACTTTCATGAACGTTTGTTTGTCGGTCAGTAGCCGTTTGCCATACAGCGCCAATACCGCGGCGATTGCGCCGGCTTGAATGGCGATCTCGAACGTCTTGGCGAACTCGCCTTGTTGTATGCCAAGCGCTTGGGCGACAAGCACCAAGTGACCGGTGGACGAGATCGGCAGGAACTCGGTAATACCCTCGACGATGCCGAGGATGATTGCATGAAATGGCGTCATGAGATGATTGTTAGCGGTACAACTTGATCAATGCCGCTACGTACGGAATGAAGACGATAAGAATGACAATCGCAGCCGCACCCAACATGGTGAAGGCGGCAGCGGCTGCTACGTCTTTCGTTTGCTTCAGCGCAATGTGATAGTGACGGCCCTGTTTCTTGTACAGCTCATCCAGGGCGTTTACCAAGCGCTCCAACGCGGTATTGATAAGCTCAACGGCAATGAACGCACCGCCCGCGCCGATGAGCGCCATCCACTCCCAGGCACCGATGCCGAATGCAAAGCCCAGAACGATAACGACCGTGTAGCCAATGATGAAATGCCGTAAATTGCGTTCGGCAGACACCGCGTGCGTGAGCCCCTCTACGGCATACCGGAAACTACGATAACTCTGGCGCATGAGCGGAAGACTAAGCGGAAATGCCGGGCACCGGGAAGGTGCGGCAGAAGACTTTTACTTCCTCATGGAGCTTGGCGATAGCGGAGTCGTCTTTGCGCTTTTCAACCGCCGTCAGAATGAATTTACCGAGCACTTCCATGTCCTTTTCCTTCATGCCGCGGGTGGTAATGGCCGGAGTGCCGATTCGGACGCCGGACGGGTCCATGGGCTTGCGCGTATCGTTGGCGATCATGTTCTTGTTCAGCGTAATACCGACGCGGTCGAGCACTTGCTCAACTTCGCCGCCGCCGATGCCCCATGACGTGACGCAGTCGACCAACATAAGGTGGTTGTCAGTGCCGTTCGTGACCAATTTCGCACCGTTGTTCATGAGGAACTTGGCAAGGTGCTTCGAGTTGGCAATGACCTGCTTGGCGTAGTCCTTGAATTCCGGCTTTAGCGCTTCGCCGAAGGCTACGGCTTTGGCTGCGACCATCTGCATGATCGGGCCACCCTGGAAACCCGGGAAAATGGCCTTATCGATCTTCTTTCCCAGTTCGGCATCGCGGCACATGATCAGTCCTCCGCGCGGTCCGCGCAGGCTTTTGTGCGTGGTGCTCGTAATGATGTCGAAACCGTCATCGAACGGGTTACGCAACTGCTTTCCGGCAATCAGTCCGGCAATGTGGGCCATGTCGGCCATGGTGTAGGCACCCACTTCATCGGCGATGGCCTTCATTTTTGCGTAGTTCACTTCACGCGGGTATGCAGAGAAGCCTGCCAGAATGATTTTCGGCTTTTCTTTCTTGGCAACCTCGCGCATTTCGTCGTAATCCAGCTCACCGGTCTCCACATCCTTCATCTTGTAGCGCACGAACTTGAAGATTTTCGTGAGATACGTGACCGGGTGGCCGTGAGTCAGGTGGCCTCCGTGACTCAAGTCCATACCAAGCACCGTATCGCCCGGTTCCATGAGGGCGAAATACGTGGCGACGTTGGCGGGTGCTCCGGCATGCGGTTGCACGTTGGCGGCTCCGGCATTGAACAGCTTCTTTGCGCGTTCAATGGCGAGAGATTCCACGATGTCGGTGTATTCCTGTCCGCCGTAGTAGCGCTTTCCCGGGTAACCTTCGCTGTACTTGTTATTGAAGACGCTCCCCATGATTTCCAGTACGGCGGGGGAGACGTAGTTCTCGGATGCGATCAATTCCATTCCTTCGGCTTGGCGGGTCATTTCGCCCATCAGAGCGTTGTAAATGTCTTTATCGCCGGCTTGAAGAGAGGTGTAGGTGGGCATGAGCCGAGCATAGCGAAAGACTGCAATGACTCCAAGGACTCCAGGGGCTTCTACGATGCTTTTCCCGGCTTCTTGGCTTGCAGCGCGCCCCGGCTTGTGACGATGCAATCAACGGGCTGATCATGTGCTTCCATGGGCAAATCCGGAACGAACTGGCAGTCGAAACACACGCCGATGAACCTGGTGTTGGGTTGGCGTTTGCGCTGGGCGGCGATCCAGTAATCGTATCCGCCATTGCCGCGGCCCATGCGAAGTCCGGAGTCCGTGAATGCACGGCCGGGGACAATCGCCTCCAGAATCATCGATTCATCTGCGGCCGGACACTCGTCCGAAGCCTCCAGAATATTGCTGACGGGGTTCCGCACGTTCTGCGACAGGTCTGTGACAATTCGAAATACCAAATGGTTGCGCACCACTGCGGGCATGACGATGGTCCAGCCTTTGCTCATCAACTCCATCAGCAGAGGCTTGATGTCCGGCTCGTCTAAGTACGGCATGTATGCGGCGATTGTTTTCGGCTCATCTCCAAGGAGTTCTTTCAAATAGCGGCACAGCACGCGGCTTTGCACGTCGCGTTCCTGCTGGGTCATGTGCTTCAAGCGGCCGACGATGGCGAGGCGGAATTCTTTCTTGTCCATGGTGAGAGTGTACACCGGCGAAGAGTCCAAGGAGTCCAACGAGTTCAACGAATCCTCGCCATCCTTATACTCCTTGGTTTCTTTGGACTCGTTGGAATCCCTCACTACATACCAAACACCTCCTTCGCCGCATCCACCAAATCCGTATCCGTGGCAGGCGTGGATGAAGCGGCTGCAGGGCGCACAGTTTCCAAACGACAGTCGAGGCGTACCGGACGCTTGAAGATATCCTGCAAAATTTCTTCGATTGCCCGGCTGGAATTCACGTCATTAACCTTGTCGCGGTGAAATGCCGACGGGAACGAGAGCACCAAACACTTGTCTTCAATCGCCGTGACCGACGCGTTCTTCAGGCTCATGCGTGCTGACGGCGGGTTGGTGCGCTTTACGATATCGGTCCAGTGTTTCAGCACGTTTTCGAGCGTGAAGTCTTCGGCGTTGACTTCACCCGGGTGTGGAGTCTTCGCGATTGCTTCCGGTGCGGCGGGCTTGGCGACCGGAGCTGCGACATGCGTTGTTGCAGGTGCAGGAGGAGCAGGCTTTGCAGCCGGACGAACGGCTGGAGCAGGGGCGGCAAGGACGGGGCTTGCAGATCGGTGCCCACCTGCATCGGCCATGGGCGCGCTGCACAGTGCCAACAGCGCCGATTCAGCAACAAGGCCGGGCACCGGCGAAATACGCAAGTCACGCAGCGCCTGGATGAGCGTGTCCATCATGCGGAGGTAACCGCTGTGGTCGATTTTCTTATCGATATCTTCGTGCATTTGGGTCCGGATGACGCCAAGGAAATCTCCAATGATCACATCCAGCGGCGTATTGGTTTCCTCGATCTCCTCGATGATTTTGGGAATCTTGGCGATGTCTTTGGCATTCACCGCTTGCAGCAATTCTTCGATAAACAGCGTCGACGAACGCCCGATGCGCTCGGCCACGTCCTGCAGAGAAACTTTTTCCAGCGACCGCAGCTGATCCAAGAGCGAAATGGCGTCGCGGAAGCTGCCGGTGGCATGGCGTGCCACTGCGCGCAGTGCGTCGCGGTCGATTTTAATGTGTTCCTGATCTACGATGTACTGCAACCTTCGCGTGATGTCGTCGTCTTTCACGCGCTTAAACAGGAAGCGTTGGCAGCGCGACTGAATGGTGTCGGGAACTTTGTGCAACTCGGTGGTAGCCAAAATGAAGTACGCGTATTCAGGCGGTTCTTCGAGCGTCTTGAGCAGTGCATTGAACGCCTCCTTTGTCAGCATGTGGACTTCGTCGATGATGTACACCTTGGCCTTGGCGATGACCGGCGAGAAGTTGATGCGCTCAATAAGGTCGCGCACATCGTCGATACGGCGGTTGCTGGCGGCGTCGATTTCAATCAAATCCACAAGGGATCCGTTCTCCACGGCTTCAATCAACTGCTTTTGCACGATTTCATTCTCGGTGCCGCTGCACAGGATGATCTTGGCGAGGATGCGCGCCACGGATGTCTTTCCTGTACCGCGCGTACCGCACAACAAGTAGGCGTGCGACAGTTGTTTCTGGTCCACCGCACGCTCCAACGTGGTGACCACGTGGTCCTGGCCGACCACGTCGGCAAAACTCTTGGGCCGGTACTTCAGATAGAGGGTCATGAGGTGCCGAGTATAGCAAACCCCAAGCCGGAGAAGAATCTCGGACTCTGCGGTGTCTTTGGCAAAGGGGTGCTTTGTCCATGACGTTCCTTCAGGGCTCCCTCTCGGCTACAATCAGTCCGTCATTCTTTCTCCATAACTCATGTTTCGCAACGCTTCCATCGTTCTTGCTTCCGTATCGCTGCTTGCCCTTGCCGCATGCGGAGTAGATACAACCGGTCTCAGTCCCGAATCTTCCCGCACTGCTACCGGCAACATGAGTTCGGGAATCATCTTCACTGAGTACGCCGATATGCAATGCCCTGCGTGCCAGGCTGCGTACGATCTCATCAACAAGCCGCTGCTTGCGAAGTACGGCAGCAAGGTCCGCTTTGAATTCAAACATTTCCCGCTCAAGAATATTCACCGATATGCCTTCGAAGCCGCCCAGGCCAGCGAATGTGCCGCAGATCAGGGGAAATTTTGGGAGTTTATCGATCTTGCCTATGCAAAGCAGAAGTCGTTGAGTTCTACTGCGTTGCGTGAATGGGCTACCGAGCTGAAGCTCGACGGTGCCTTGTTCGACCGCTGCGTGTCATCCGGCATCAAGGAGAAGGTCGTGAATGACGATTTTGCCCAAGGAAGCAAGATCGGCGTCGATTCCACGCCATCGTTCTTCGTGAATGGAAAGCGAGTGCGCAACACACTCGAAGCGACGAGCGCGGCTATCGATGAAGCGCTGCAGCAGCAGAGCAGTATTCCTCTCTAAACAGGAGTCGTTCGCGTTTAGTCTCTTGCGCTGAGCTGCACGAAGCCGTGCAGGCGCTTGAGCTTTGCGTCCCACAGCACCAGCGAACGTATGTTCTTGGCTGCATCGCCTGTCGGGCCTTTCAGCGCCATGGCGCCGTATGGATACTCAATGCGTCCAAGGTCCACAGCGGTGATATCGGGGAATACGGCATCGCGAGGATCGACGACGGTTGTGAGATACAAGTGCAAGTCCAGACCCGGTCGCGAATGGAAATCGGACGAAAGATACAGCGTGCCGTTCTGGAATAACGCCCAACCTTCTACGCTTTCATACACGGCAATGAACGGGCCGCTTATGCTGCCGCGCTTCAGTGCTTGCGTGGCTGCGAGCGACTCCTTCGCCTTGGCGATTCCATTTTCCAGTATCGCACGCGTGGAAGCGTCATCCGCCAACGGGTCTTTTTGAATGATGATATTCGCCAGCGAGTCCGCCAATTCTTCGTCGTGTTGTATTTGTACCAGCGGGTTGCCGCCGATATTTGCCTGGCTGCTGCCGCAGGCGGAAAGAAGCAAAACGCTCAAGAGAGCGACAATGGAGGTGCGTTGCATAGGAACGGTATGGTGCCAAAGCTGCGGACATTTGGCAATCATTCGCCTAGTTCTTGCTGAGTGGTGGGCCGGATCCGTTGTAGATCAGACCGGCGCGCTCCAGGTCTGCGGTAAGACTGCGGAGCTCCGTCAGCTTGCTGAACAAGCTGTTATGGTAGCCCTCGCTCATGGGCATGCCATTGTCGTGGACGCACAATGTCCTCCAATACAAATCTCGCTCACTTTGGGGTTTCTCCAGCCAGATGCCAAGCGTGTTGGCTCCGTCGCTGGCTGCTCCAATGTCCACATGCGTCAGTGTGGCGCGCCGTTTTGCAAACTCATTGTTTCGCATGTGTTCTTGTCCTGAATTCTGCGAGTTCAGCACATGATCCTGCCGGCGGCCGGTATCGATTCCTTTCTTCGCGCGGATATTCGTCAGCTCGCTGCTTTCCTTGCTTGCGCCGGCCTTTGCACGCTCATAATCCAGAAAGTTGTGATCGCGGCACCATTTGTTGTTGTACACGATCCAGCGCATTTGATGAATGCCGCGGTTTGGGTTGCTTGAGTGCAACAGCCGTCGAACGACCGGCTGAAATTCACTGGGAATACTGCCCAGCACGTCATTGATTTTCGCGCAGATGTTTTTGCCGGCTTCTATTTTGTTTTTCGGCTTCCCGTCTTTGCCTTTTGCGTTCTTATCGTTTCGCATTTGGGCCAGGTATTGCTTCATGGATGTCAGACGTGCGCGATCACGATCGTTCAACTCCATACCCGATGCCGTTTTAATGTGCCGTTCCGCATCGTCCCATTCTTTTAAATCCAGTGAATGCCGGATTTGAATGAACACAGGCTCTTCCTGCTCAATGTTCGTTGCATCGTCGATGCGCTGCTCCGTTTCCTCCACCCAACGCAAGCGTTGTGTGTAGTGCATATTCAAGAAGCGTTCGGTCGGAATAATGTACATGCCGATGGCGGGGTTCTTCAGCGGAGCGCCCTTGCGACAAACGTTATCGTAGCGTTGGCGAACGACACGCCATTTTTGAATGAGTCCTTGCAGTGAATTCGGTCCGCCGCTCAGAAAACGGTCGATGACGTCCGGTTTGGCCGAGCTTTTGAAGATACGCTCAAGCCAGCTGCCTATCTTCGAGCTGCTCATGGCTCCTTCGGCAACTGCGCTGCGCAGGATGCCAGTCGCCTTGGTTTCCAGTTGCTTGTAGACGCCGGTGCCTTTGTCCTTGCGTTCTACGGTCATGACGGCGCGCACCCTCGCCAACAAATCCACTCGCTGATCGTAATGCATGTCGATAAAACTGCTTTCATCATTGAGTTTCTTCACATATGGGTTGTCCTTTAGAAGTTTCATCGCAGGATTGGCCAGCAGCGCCTTGCGTTCGGCGGCGGCCTTTTCCCAGCGTGCGATGTACGAGGGGAACTGATGATTCACCCAGTATTCCTTGGCTTTGAAATCGGATTCGTTCTGGTAACGCGCCATCCAGCGGTCGCGGGATGCGCTGGAGATGAGCTTGCGGGCGTAGGCGTTCTGCAGCGGACGTGTGAAGCCCGAGTGCACTTCGAGTGCAGATCGCATCATGTCGCGGGCGAATCCGCTGAAGAATTCTTCGCGCGAGCGGATGTTGTCGATTTCGTTTTCATCTTCGGTCAATTTGGTGCGGTTTACCCAATCTTCCGTTATGCGCGTACGTTCATGGGATTCGTGGCCCGTTTGCTGCATGACTCTGCGGTACGCAGCCATGTTGCTGCGAATGGCGCTGAGACGCGCGGCCAAGCCCGGATCGTACGACGATTCGGCGGATTCATTGGCAGGGGCCTTTTCTTTGGCGTAAGACACCATGGGTGACCTAGTATACCCGGATTTGACAACATCCGCCTTGCAGCCGTTCCTATTTCCTATTCTGGCAAATCGGGGAGATATGCTAGGCTTCGTCGCACATTCATTTTTTCCGTTTTGCCATGATTCTCTCCGATCGCGACATTAAGGAGGCCATTCGTTCCGGACGCGTGAAAGTCAGCAGTCCCGAATCGGAATTGTTCGAGCACATTCATGCCAGCAGCATGGATTTGCGCCTGGGCAACATCTTCAAGGTCTACGAGCACAGCAAGTACGCATTGCTCGACCCCAAGAACCCGATGACGTTCGCCAAGAACATGCGCATTATCGACATTAAAGACAACGAGCCATTCATCATCCAGCCGGGAGAATTCGTGTTGGGTGTCACCCAGGAGACCATCTCCATTCCGGATGACTTGGTCGTCCGCGTGGAGGGCCGTAGTTCTTTGGGTCGTCTTGGCATCATCATTCACTCCACTGCCGGTTTCGTGGACCCGGGTTTCTCGGGGACCATCACATTGGAAATCAGCAACTTAAACCGTCTACCCATCGCGCTGTACCCGGGCATGCGTGTGTGCCAAATCGCCTTTGAAATGATGACCTCTCCGGCCGAAACCCCGTACCACAAGAAGAAGGGGAGCAAGTACATGGGCCAGGTTCTTCCCGAGGAAAGCAGGCTCGGCGCGGATGCGGAGTTCGTGGAGTCGATGATTTGAAGAGTGAGGGGGCTGAGAGCTGAAAGCGGAGAGTAAAAAGTGCCAACGGCTTGTGCTTGCCTTCGCATACCTTTGTGGGGAATTGAGAGTATTTTTAGCTCTCAACTTTCAACTTTCCATTCCGCAGTCTAGAATCAACTCCGTGCGAAAGCAGACACGCAACGTCACCGGCGAAGACCTGGCTAAAATGCTGAAAGGAGGCGTCATTATGGATGTGGTGAATGCGCAGCAGGCACGTATTGCCGAGAAGGCGGGTGCTTGTGCGGTCATGGCGTTGGAGCGCGTTCCGTCGGACATTCGTGCACAAGGCGGCGTAGCTCGCATGAGTGACCCTGCGTTGATTCGCGGCATCCGCAAAGCGGTATCCATTCCGGTCATGGCCAAGGTCCGCATCGGGCACAATGCCGAAGCGCGTATTTTGGAGGCGCTTGAAGTGGATTTCATCGATGAATCCGAAGTGCTCACCCCCGCCGATCCGTTCGATCACGTCGACAAGAGCGAATTCAGCGTTCCGTTCGTTTGTGGCGCTACCAATCTCGGTGAAGCGTTGCGCCGCATTGCCGAAGGTGCTGCCATGATCCGCACTAAAGGAGAGGCCGGTACAGGCAACGTCATCGAGGCCGTACGTCACATTAAGTCCATCAACAAAGAAATCGCCGCACTCAAGTCCATGAAGCCCGCGCAGCTTGCGGCGTACGCAAAAGAACAGCGCGCACCACTGGAATTGGTGAAGCGCGTGAAGGCCGACCAACGGTTGCCGGTTGTCACATTCGTCGCCGGCGGCATTGCCACGCCAGCCGATGCCGCGTTGCTCATGGAGCTGGGGGCCGAGGGCGTGTTCGTAGGTTCGGGTATCTTCAAGGCAAAGAATCCTGCCAAGGTCGCTGCTGCAATCGTGCAGGCCACCGTGCACTACAAAGACGCGAAGATGCTGGCGAAAATTTCGGAGGGTCTCGGCGAAGCCATGCCGGGCAAGGAAATCGACACACTGCCGGTGAAAATGGCAGGACGAGGCTGGTAATCAGAGCCACTGGAGAATCATGCGCACTGCTTTCACCATGTTTGCCGGATCCACGCTTTTTCGAACGTCGCTGGGTTTGTTGGCGGTGCTGCACTCGGCCATGATCCTGCGATACCGTTCGCCATTTTCGAGTCGTGCGGCAAGAATGTCGTGCACTGGATTCGAAAAGCTGATGATCGTGGTTGCGGTGACGCCGTTGCTCCAAAACGGTACATGATCCGAGCTGATCTGAATTGCGGTTGCATCCATGCCGTGCAGCGTGCCGCCTGTATGATGTGCGGCGTTCGCCAAGCCCGCTACGAGTTGTTCGTTACCTGCGGATTGCATCGCGAACAAGTCGCCGTTACCGATGGCATCTACATTAATCATCCACTGCGGCAGCGGACGACCTTGTTGAATGTATGCCCGACTGCCGAGCAGACCGCGCTCTTCCATGTCGAATGCCGCGAAACCGCAGTATTCAGCCGCTTCCGTATCGGCAATCAGGCGTGAGACCTCGGCAGCAACGGCCATGCCGGTGCCGTTGTCGTTGGCGCCTTCGCCGGCGCAGTAGTCCGGATGGCATCCGAACAGAATGATCGGTTCGTTCTTCCTATACGGCCAACGGGCGATCTGATTCGATGCCTTGCCGTCCTTCACCTCGAACGGTTGTCGCGCCATTTCCCAGCCCGACTCGCCGAGCAATTGGGCGAATTGTTCCTGCCTCGCGCGCGATCGGCGCAGACAGTCCGTCATCGGTGAATCGTCGCGGACAACGCGTTTTTTTAACAGCTCGGATGCATTGCAAATGCGGTCCAACGAATCCATCAGCCGATGTTCACTGACGTTCATGACGGGCAAAATACAATAAAAATGTATTTCGTCAATATTTTAGGCCAATCAGGAGGCTGCAAAAAGAGCGGCGATGCACGCTCGGGCTGAATCGTGTACACTGTTGCTCTCATGCTCGTAGGCGTTTTAGCTTTCCAGGGAGACTTTGCGGAGCACCTTCAGGTGCTGAGTGACATGGGTGTTGCAAGTATCGATGTTCGCAACGCCGCGGATTTGGCGAAAGTCAGCCGCCTTATTATTCCGGGCGGCGAAAGCACCGTTATCTCGCAGTTCCTCGCGAGCACCGGCATGGGGCGCGAGATCCGCCGCCGTGTGCTGCGGCCGGGCAAGAACGATCGTCTCTCCGTTTACGGTACGTGCGCCGGAGCCATCCTACTCGGCAAGCGGGCTACCGGTAAGAACGCGCCTTCGCCGCTGGGACTCATCGATATCGACGTGCAGCGCAATGCGTATGGCGAACAACTCGACAGCTTCCAGGCTGACCTGAAGGTGACCGGCATACCCAGGCCGCTGGAAGTGTCATTCATCCGCGCACCCAAAATCACCCGTGTCGGTCGTCGGGTTCAGGTGCTGGCCAGTCACGACGGCGTACCGGTGCTGGTGCGCCAGGGGAATGTGCTGGCTGGAACGTTTCACCCGGAGGTGCGTGGGGAAACCAAAATCCACGAGTTGTTCGTGAACATGTAGGGCTTCTTGCGCGTTTGTAAAACGCCGCTACCATACGCGGCCGCAGGTTCGCCTGCGGATCGCTCTTTCAAGCAGCTTCCTCCGTTTCGTTCCGCGTGCGCGGGCCGGAGCGGGGGAAGCACGGTTACTCCGCCCCCGAGAAAGTATGGCCTCCTTTTGGAGGGTTGTGTCCATGATTCCGTATCTGAGGGTCTGCGTCCGCCTGCCGTACACGATTGCGTACGGTTCCGCGGGGCAAGAGTGCAAGGTCGCTGGCGGCACTCCGCTCGACTGGGTGGATGTGATTCGCATCGGCGGGTCCATCGACCTCGTCCCGGGCGACGAGTACGAGTCGCTGCAGGGGTCTCCGATTCACTACTGTGTGTGGGCCGGTTCCTCCGCATGCGGTTTGCGGCAAGACCAAGTCATCTGCGTTGCCGTGCTGCAACACGAGTCCGGCATCCTGCTGGTTCCCATCGAAGAGTTGCCGGTGCTCACGGGCAATGACTGGGATTCTCGCATCGCGATTCTGGCGTGGGAGCAGGCCAAACTCGCTCCGATCTACGAATTGGCCCGCGGCCTCGTGATCGATGACGACGCAACTGCCCCGTGATCCAACCGCAGCCTTGAAAGAGCAGCCCCCGGTGCACCACTATGTGTGTGCCGGGGCTGTTCGATGCATTGAAAACAGCATTGTTACAGGTATAGTGGCGTGCTCCAGCTTTGGTTGGAGGTTTGCTCTTTCAGTAGTTTGCTTCCTCCGTTTCGCCTCGCATTTGCGGGCCGCAACGGGGGAAGCACGGTTGTTCCGCCCCCGGGTCCCAGAAGGCAAGTGAGGCTTTGCGTCCCATGGTTTCTGCTTCAAGGGTTTGCGTCCAACTTCCTTGGGCCGTTCAGTACGTAAAGAACGGCACAACAAAGTTGGTACCCGCAGCAACTCCGTTTGAATGGGTGGATGTGAATGGCATATACGGGGAGCTGGATTTGGTTCCAGGCCAAAGGTACGCCACATCACCAGGCAGTGGCTTCGAATGTTTTGTTTGGGCCGGCCCCATGACGAAGCCGCTGCTCGCAGATGTTTCGTCTCTGGAGGTTGCTGTCCTCGAATACGAGAAGCAGTGCTTCCTGGTGTCGTTGCACGATCTTGTCCATGAGCACGGTACGGATTGGGATCGTCGCATAACGATGCTTGCGTGGCAGACGTACAACTCGGACCGGATTGGGCACGAGGTTTTACGGAAGATCGCCTGAAACGCTCGCTACTGAAAGAGCAGCCCCCGGTGCACACTGTTGTGTGCCGGGGCTGTTCGAAATGCTTATACAAATTCCGCCATCAACTTGGTCACGTCCAGCTTCTCCACCTCCTGTGTGAGCGTGGTTGTTTTGCCTTGGCGTGGAACCAATCGCTCATAGAAGTTCGGCACCTCTTCGGTGCGGTACAGGATTCCAGTGGCGATGCGCTTGGACGTATCGATTGCCAGCGCGCGTGCTTTCTTTGCGTCGTTCGGCACATAGCCTTCATCTTCCACTTTGTAGCACTTCTCCAGCAGCATCTGGTGGGTGGCGAAGTGGTTGTACGTCGGGCAGGCTTGCAGAATATCCACGAACGCAAAGCCACGGTGACTGAGCGCCTCTTTCAGCAGCCATGTCAGCTGCGGAATATCGCCGGTGAATCCGCGCGCCACGAACGTGGGTTCCAACGAGAAGACAAAGTCCATGGAGTTCAGCGTCATCTCCGGAATGCCGTTGGGCGATGTATTCATCGGTTGGCCCTGGGGTGTGAGCGAACTGGCTTGGCCCGTCGTGAGTCCGTAGTTGCCGTTGTTGTGCAGGCAGAACACGAACGGGTAGTGGCTGCGTACCGTGTGCACCATGTGACCGACGCCCTCCGAAAAACTGGCGCCGTCGCCGCCGAAGGCAATGACCGGCATCTTGTGATTGGCGAGCTTGGCGCCTGCGGCGAACGGCAGAACGCGACCGTGCAAGCCGTGGAAGCGGTAGCCTTGCAGTTTGTCCGAACCGTTGCCGTTGCAGCCCACGTCGTAGCACAACATGACCTGCCAGGGCTCCAGGTTCAATGAGGCCAATGCTCGTTTTACCGCAGTCCAAACACCGTAGTTACCACAGCCATCGCACCACGTGCACCTGTTCGCGCAGTGGTACTGCTTCATGATTTCAGGATTCGTCGGCGAAAGGGGGATTGCCATAATCAGCGTTTGAGAAGCTTGGAAATCGATTCGATCAATTCGTCGTAAAAGAACGGACGACCGTCATACTTCAAAATCTGGTGCTCAATCTTGATGCCTGTCTGTTGTCGCAACAGCAGGGCGAGTTGGCCCATTTTGGTGCCTTCAACAAGAATCACGCGCTTGGCGGTCTTGCTCAACGATTCGAAGCGTTCGGTTTTCAGCGGCCACAGGTAGGTGTAATGCAGGTAGCCGATCTTCTTGTCCTTCAATGCATCATTCTGGAGTGCGTCGAGCATCACGGTTTTCGTGCTGCCCCATCCCACAATCAGTGTTTCGGGGTTCTGATCGCCGAAGAGCTCGGCATCCGGCAATGCCTTCAGCAATGCGTCGTGCTTCCGCAGGCGCTTATCGATTTGTGCAATGGCATTGGCGGCGGATTCATCCACGGTGCCGTCACCGCTGTGCTCGTCGCCTTGCGCACAATAGGTTTCGGCTTTGCTGCCCGGCAGCCAGCGTTGCGACACACCGTCCGGCACGGTCGGGTCGTAACGATCGCCGGCTTTCAACTTGGCCAATTTCTTTGCATCGGTGACGAGCTTGCCGCGTTTGATGACTGCTCGCTTCATATCGTATGGCGCTTGTGTGTACAGCGCCTCGGCAATTTGCTTGTCCGTCAGAACGATCACGCTGATTTGGTACTCTTCGGCAATGTTGAAGGCCTCGGGCATAAGGTGGAACGAATCTTCGCCGTCACTCACCGACATCACGCAGCGCGTGAATTCGCCGTGGGCCGTATTCACGGCCATAAGCAGGTCGCCTTGTCCGGTCCATGTCGGCAGACCAGTGGCCGGCCCCGGACGTTGTGCCAGCACGAACACGCTCGGATTTTCGATAATGGCGTTCATGGACAGGGTTTCGCTCATCAAATCGAATCCGCCACCCGACGTAGCCGTCAGAGCGCGCGTGCCCATGAACATGGCTCCCGAGACGATTTGCGCGGCGGTGATTTCATCTTCCGCCTGCTTGATTGCCATGCCGGTCTCGTTCTGGATTGATGAAATGTACGTTAAGAGAGGGGAGCTCGGTGTCATCGGGTAGCCGGCATACAGCCGCACGCCGGCATGGGCAGTGCCCAAGCCCATGGCCTTGCTGCCGGTGAGCAGCATGCACTCTTTCCAGCGTTTGTTCGGCTTGGGAGGGGCAACGCGCAGCTTTCCAACCGCCTCGTCTTGGTAGGCGTAACCGGCGTCGATGCATTGCATGTTCAGCTCGAGCAAATCTTTCTTCTTGGCGAATTTTTCGCCGACCATTTTCTTCAATGCATCGATATCCTGTTCCAAAATCGCCCAGACGAATGCACTCAAAATGACGTTGCTCAAAATCGGCTTGGCTTTCAGTTTTGCGAGCATGGATTCGATCGGCATGTTCACAATGAGCAAGCCGCGATCTTTGATCAATTTCTGTTGCTCGTCGGTGAATTTCCAGCGATCGGTGCTGTGAATCATAATTCCACCGGGCTTCAGATCGGGAATGTTGTGCTCCAGTCCGTGGTGGTTCAGCGCAATGACGATATTCACATTGGTTTCCGTGCTGCCGATATGCTCATCGGAAACATCCAGCTGATAACTGGCGTGGCCTCCTTTAATAAGCGACGGGTATTCACGGTAGCCGAAGACGCAGTAACCTGCGCGCTTCAGGGCTTTGGCCAGCACTTCGCCGATGGAATCGATTCCTTGGCCCGATGCGCCGACGATTTTGAGCGACGTGCGCATGTTAGTGGGTGCGGGCGGGAAGCTTTTCGATCTTGGCCAACAGCTCATTGGCCCACGTGCGGATTTTCTCTTCTTGCCCATACGGTTCGTTCACGATTTTCAACGTGGGCAACAAGATTTTCCCGTTGTGATTCTTCAGGTAATTCGCCAAGTGCTCGGCGGCCTTGGCAGTGAAAAAGTAACGGTCATCACCCAAACCGATTGCCGCACACGGCTGACCTTTTAGATCCAAGGCCGCGGCTGTTTTCATCAGTAATTCGAACATGTACGGGCTGAGTTGGCCTTCCACGTTGTTCGTATTCCAGCTTCCGCACGCCAGCAAGGTGGCGTCGCTCTTCGTCAAATCTTCCGGCTTCGTGCGCTCGGCGCGCTGCTTTACGATGCGAATGTCCTTGCTCTTGGCTTCAAGTGCGGCAATGAGCGTGTCCACGACGTGCTCGGTGTGCCCGGAGGTCGATGCGTAGATAATCGAGAGCGTCCGCTGCATGGATTGGATTGTAGCAAATCCATTCACTCGCTGCATCTTGCGATGCGCACTGGATAAACGTATCGTATCGCGGCTCCGAGATCGTTTACATCATTGGACGATTAGCTCAGCTGGCCCAGGCGCGGATGCGCCGTCATAAAACGGGCGCACGCGATGATCGTCCTTCGGTATCCTTCACATCATTGGACGATTAGCTCAGCTGG
>CAYUVW010000017.1:0-33749 GCA_964448405.1 uncultured Candidatus Peribacteria bacterium
GGTCGCTGGTACCACTCACACGCTCTGTGAGCCAAAGGATCCTAGAACAACCCTGTACGGCACGCAACGCTTTCGGTACAGTTTGACCATGCCATCTGTCACCTTCCTCCTCGGCTCCAAAGTGGATGTCGACTTCGCCCAAAAAATCGCCGACATGCTCAAGGAGTATGGCGTCGATTCGGAAATCATTGTCGCTTCGGCCCACAAAGTGCCGGAATTGGTCGTGAAACACATCGACCGCCTGAATGCCCGCAAGGAGCCCACCGTGGTCATTACCTGCGTCGGCATGAGCAACGGTCTGGCAGGTGTGGCCGCCGCCAGCCTGGTCCACCCGCTGGTGAACTGCCCCCCGTTCAAGGATTTAAACGACTACCTGGTGAACGTGCACAGCAGCCTCCAGATGCCGTCCGATGTGCCGGTCATGACCGTGCTGAACCCCAAGAACGCCGCTCTTTGCGCGCTCAAAATCTTGGGCGGCAGCGACCCCAAGATCCGCGAGAAGGTCGCCGCACGCATCGCGAAAGTAAAGGCGGAGTACTAGGACTTCGCCGGAGAGCCACCGCATGATCAACCTCATTATCCTCATCGGGGCGTTCATCCTTCTTTCGGGAACGATGTCGCTCATCGACGCCGCCATGCTCAGCGTGTCGCGCGCCGAAATCGAGGAGCTCGTTATTCGCAAGCTATGGGGAGCCGGCGCATTGAAGAAGCTGTCTCGTCATATGACGCGTGCAGTCATCGTTATCGTTATCTTCAGCAACTTAGTAAATATTCTCGGTCCGATCTTGGTGGGTGAAGCGGCGATTCAACTGTTTGGAAACAACGTCATCGGTGCCATTACCGCCATTCTCACGTTCGCCACCATTCTGTTTTCGGAAATCATCCCCAAGTCGCTCGGTCGTCACTACGCGCCTGGCATTGCTCGAACCGTAGCGCCTTTCCTCCTTGCGTTCGTCTACGCGCTCTTTCCCATCGTTCTTTTGTTGGAAGGCTTGGTCGGTCGGATGAAGGGCAGCGGTCGACGCGTCGTCGGTACCGAGGAGCAGATTCGTGCACTCACCCGCATCGGCCGCATGGCCGGACACATCCACGCCTACGAAGGCCACATCGTGCAGCGCGCATTCGTGCTGAACGATAAGACCGCCGGCGATGTCATGACGCCTGTCGAGGATGTGGTATTCGTGACGCATAAGGCCACCGTCCGCGAGGCGGCAGAACAAGTGTTCAAACACACGTATTCGCGATATCCGGTTGTTGGACGCGACGAGCACGACATCTTGGGCGTGGCCATGAGTCGCAATATTCTCACCGCGTTGGCCGGAGGCAAAGATAACGTTCCGGTGACCGACATCATGACGCACTTGCAGAGCGTGGACATCGGCATGCGTGCCGACCAACTGTTGTTGTTTTTGCGCCGTAAGCGCACGCACATGGCCGTGGTGCAAAAAGAGCTGAAGACCGTCGGCTTGGTCACGCTGGAAGACGTGCTGGAGGAGCTGGTGGGGGAGATTGAAGACGAAGAGGACATCCGCCGGTACAACACCAAGGCTGCTATGAACGATTTGCTCGAGCACAAGCCGGTGACGAGGGGGCCGAAACAACTCTCGTAACCGGGACGTCGCGTCCCGGACGGCGACCCGAGGTCGCCGCTGCGAGAGCATGATGCGAAAATCTGGTAGAGTCTTAGCGCATGGAAATGACGCTGGAAATCCTTCGCGAGAAGCTCTCTGCCTGGAAAGGCTGCGAGTTGGCCAAGAATGCCAACCCGGTGCTGGGCGAGGGGAATCCGAAGGCGACCATCATGTTCATTGGCGAAGCTCCCGGCCAGAAAGAAGATGAGCTCAAGCGGCCGTTCGTGGGTGCGTCCGGCAATTTCTTAAACGAACTGCTCGGCACCATCGGACTCAAGCGCGAAGACGTGTACATCAGCAACGTGGTGAAGTATCGCCCGCCGGAGAACCGCGATCCCACGCCGGAAGAAAAAGAGCAGTGCATGCCGTGGCTCCAGCTGGAAATCGCCATCATCAAACCGCGGGTCATCTGTACGCTGGGACGTCATTCCATGGCCCACTTCGTCGCCAACCGCACCATTTCCCAGGCGCATGGCAAGGCGTTCAAGCTCAGTGATTCGCTTACGATTTTCCCCATCTATCACCCTGCTGCGGCGCTCCATAACGGCAATTTACGCGAAAGTCTGTACGCCGATTTCCGTGCGCTAGGGGAATTTTTGAAGCAGGAGGGGATCAAGGCGTGAAATTTTCCATCGGAATCTTTGCTATCATCCATCCGATGAAGCCACTTCTTCTTCGCATCGCGATTGCGGCACTTCTTTCGGTGGCATCTTTAATGGTGATTCTGTTTCGCGTCAGTCCTCTTACGGCGCCCAACATCGCGCTACCGTTCTTCTTCGCCACATTGTTTCTGTCGGTATCCAGCGTTTCCACGCTGCTGTGCTATGGGTTTTGGGCAACGGTGTCCGTGGAAGGTTTGGATGCCGGTAAGAAAATCACCATTTCGTTGCGCGAAGGAATTTTCGTTGCCTGCGCCGCCGTTCTTGCGTTCATCTTTCTCTTGCTTGGCATTCTCACCTGGTGGATCGGATTGCTGATTTTCAGCGTGTTCCTCTTGGTGGAGTTGGCGCTGCATTCGTAGGGGGGGACTCCAAGGAGTCCCGGCCAGCGTTTTGCTTTTGGCATCGCAGAGCTTCATCAGTACACTTGGCGCATGTCCGTTGCCCCTCTTCCTTCGCCGTGGGATTCCTACGTGGAGCGCATCCGCGCCGCCGCCGACGTACCCGCGCTCGATGCACTCGAACAAGAGATGTTCGGCCGCAAGGCCGGCGCCCTGACGCTCGCCATGAAGGAGATGAGCACCAAGTCGCCGGAGGAACGGAAGGCTCTGGGCCAGACATTCAATACCGTCAAAATCACCATCACTGCCGAACTGGACGTTCGCCGCCAGTCGCTGACGTCTGCAGCGTTGGGTAATTTGGCCAACACGGACGCACTCGACCTGACGCTGGATTTACCGTCGACGGAACGTGGGCATGCGCACCCCATTCACGCGTACATCCGTCGTGCCGAAGAGGTTTTCGGTCGCATGGGCTTCGACGTTGCGTCGGGTCCCGAAATCGAAACCGAGGAGTACAACTTCAACATGTTGAATATCCCGGCCACGCATCCGGCTCGCGATAACCAGGATACGTTCTGGATCAACAGCCTGGACCGTACCGTGTTGCGCACGCACACCTCGCCGGTGCAGGTGCGCTACATGCTCAAGCACAAAGCGCCGTTCCGCATGATCTGCGCCGGCAAAGTGTTCCGCAAAGACGAAGACGCCACGCACTCGCCCATGTTCCACCAGATCGAAGGTCTGATGATCGGCAAGGACGTATCACTCGCCAATATGAAGGGCGTCATGGAGACCGCCGTGCGCGAACTTGTGGATCCCAACGTGGATTTCCGCTGGCGTACCGGCTACTTCCCGTTCGTCGAACCCGGCTTGGAAATGGACCTGCGCTGGCGCGGCGACGAATCCAAGAGCCGCGAAGGTCGCTGGCTGGAGGTCGTGGGCTGCGGCATGGTGCATCCCCAAGTGCTGAAGAACGTCGGCATCGATCCCGACGAGTGGCAGGGCTTCGCGTTCGGTTTCGGCGTGGAGCGCATGGTCATGATTCGTCACCAAATCCCGGACATCCGCTTGTTCTACCAAGGTGACCGGAGGTTTTTGAGGCAGTTTTAGAGCCGAGTTGAACGCTGAACGTTGAGAGTAACGCGGTCGCTGATCGCGAAGCCTGTTTTCAACTTTCAACTCTTCGCTTTCATCTCTTTTTAATCTCCGTCGTAGTCTTCAAAGTGTTCGTTTCCCATGGCAATTGAGGAGGTTGATATTTATATTATTATATACTATTTTTAGTACTATGTCTACTATTCGTTAGTTGAGCTCCTGCAGTGCCGCCTTGAGCATCGGCGCTTCCAGAAGAGAGAAGTCCGCATTCGATTCCATGGCTTGCTTGAACAGTTGTTTGGCTTCGGTCAGGCGACCGAGCTGCTTGCGGATCATGCCTGCATGAAACAGGATTGCGGCGTCCTGCGAGCCGGTCGACAGCGCTTTGTCGGCGTATGCTTGGGCTTCGGCGTACAGCTCGTTCTTGTACAACGTCCAGGCCAGTGTGTCGGCGGCGTAGATGGTCGGTCGGTCTGCGTACACGGAGCGGGCGCGTTCCACATTGGCCTTCAGGTTGCGGTTACGCTCAGTCAAAAAACGTGCGCGTTCCAGCTCTACGTTGGTGCCGCTCTGCGCAATACGCTCGTAGCCGATTTCCACCAACGTGTAGTACGCACCGGCTTTGTCGGCATTGCCGGAGACAGCCTCAATATCGCCAAGCAGTGCCGCATATTCCGGCAGGGCGAGCGCATCCACGGCTTTCTTGGCGTAGTCCTTGGCTGCCGCAGTATTGCCGCGGGCCATTTCTATTTTCGCCAGCCCAGCCAGTGCGGGCGCGAAATTCGGATACGCTTTCAGCGCTTCGTTGTTGTACAGCTCGGCTTGCGCACGGTACTTGCCGAAGGAAAGGCGTGCCAACTCAGCCAGTCCCCAGGCGGTGTTTTCGGCATTGCCCGTGGAATCGACCAGTGCGTTTTCCATCATTTCGATCGCCCCTTTCGTGTCGCCGGTAATTTCCCGTACATACGCGATGCGCGTGAGTGCGTTGTAGTCCGGCCGTAAGTCGGACATTCGTTGCAGCGTCGTAATGGCGTCGTCATACATGCCCAGTTCGACTTGTGCGTCGGTGAGCAGTCCGTAGTACCGCGATACCTCCGGGTGTTCGGTTGTCAGCTGGGTGCCTATGCGCAGGGCAGTCGGAAAATCATGGCGCCCTGCCGCAATGGTGCCGCGCAAAAAATCGATATCGGCATTGGTACGATCCACGTCTTCCAGGTGCTTCAGCAGCGCTTCGATGCGTTCATAGAACGCGGTGTCGGCGTTCTCGCGGATTGCCTGCAAGTACAGTCCCGACAACCGGAAAATGGCTTTGCTGTCGTTTGGAGTCTTGCGGACGGCATCTTGCGCTTCCAGAATCATGCGTTGCGTGGCAGGCGAAATTCCTTGCGGTTCATCCTGCATGAACGTGTCGGCGGGAATCCCGGCCGGACCACGATAGAACAAGTTGCTTCCGGCAACAATGAGTACGAACGCCACAAGAGGGGTGACGATTGTCGCCACCCCTCGTGCAGATGATTTGGTCGGAGAAATGTTCATGTCGGAATTACTTCGTGCTCATGTGCGGAGCCGCCATGTACGGGAAGTTCGTCATGAACTGTACATCGTTGGCGTTCACGCCGTCACCCAGTTTCTCGTCGACCTTGTAACCGTCGACGAGCTTGCCGGCGACTGCCTGAATGGCGATGTCGGTGACGTCATCGGTCAAGCGACGGCCGTTCGGGAAACCGGCGGTGTCGCCACCGAATACACCCAAGCGGTTCGGGGTGGCTGCTGGAGCAATGGACGTGTTCAGGCGGAGCATTTCCGCTGCACGAACGTCCTTGGGCTGATTCAGGCCCGGAACACCGGTCAAGAATACGGTGACCAGATCGGTGCGGTTCTCGGTCGGCGCCTTCAGGCCGAGCACGGCGCCGAACAAGCTGGCCAACTCCGGCTTCAGCACCACGTCGGCGTATGGCTTGGTGTCTGCATCGGCATGCGGGTGAGAAGCGTTGAAGTAGTCCTTATACGCAAGCGGGACAACGACTTCGTTCACCAGCGGCATACCCAAGCGCGAGACCTGGGTGAGCTTGCCGCCCATGGCGGTCACGCCTGCACCGCGGATAACGCTGCGCTGCCAGCGGTACGTTGCACCCCATACACCCACGACCGGGTCGGTCTTGCTGACGATAGACGAGACTGGGAGTTCGAAGACGATCGACTGTACGTTGGCACCTTTCAGCGAGTCGAATCCGGCGCCCAGGTTCAACAAGTCGAAGACGTTCAAGTCCACGAAGAACGAGTCGTCGCGCGGTCCGGCGAAGAACTTGCCCTTGCTGCCTGCGTCCGAGATCGCTTCCTTGGCAAGCTTGGCATAGTCGGGCTGGCTCTTGCCGCCGATGACCGGCGTTGCCACCGTGCCCGTAGCCACGATGTTCTTGGCGTTCCATTGGCTGGTTGCGCCGGTGAATTTGCCGGCGATCTTGTACGCGGTCCACGTCTGAATGACGTTGGCGTCGGAGAGCGTGGAGATCGGCTTGGTGTTGAACAGGAACGTTGCGCCGTTCTTTACTTTCGTCTGGAATTGGAATGCGTACGTCACGTCTTCCATGGCGTCACCGTTGGTGTCGATGTGGAAGGCGTATACGACTCCGTCTCCGAAGCGGTAGTAGTTCGGACCGGCTCCTGCTCCGCTGAGCGGGTAGTAGTTTCCGGCGAGCACCAAGGTGTCCTTGGTAGACATCCAGGCGTAGAGATCGGTCTGGTCGGCGGCCGGATCTTGGCTGATCATCGGGGCTTCGCGGTGAGACGAGGCGAGGCCTTTGGATGTGCCGAGAAAGAGAGCTGCACAAAGAGACAGGGCGAGCACAAACGCGGCGATGCCGGTTGTGCGCACCAAGCGAGATGACGCAACGGTCATAGGGTGTGGGGAAAAAAGAAAGGGATGAACGTGACGCTACGGCCTTCATTTCGTGCAAGCAATCACACTGCGGCAAAATTCACTCGACAGGCGAAAGCGGAGCAGATGTGGTGTTTCCACACGTTGTTTACGCCGTTTTTTTGCAAAAAATGCGAGTTCTTTCTCCAGTGCAGATTTTTGACCAAAAAATTGAGAATTACTTCATCTGTTAGCCAGAAGTCATATGTTGACTAAACTTTACAATTCTTGTATGGTATTGCGCTTGCATCAGACCAATTCCCGAGTGGGAACGTCTTGAGTCAAGGAAAACCGTTCCTTTGGTACATCGGCTATTGAAAATCCGACTATCGAAGGACTTGGAGTCTAAACATGTTCCGTTCAATCATGCGTGCCTTCACGGCGCGCACCCCCGCCCAACGCAAGCCTGCCTCCGTTCGCGCACGTCTGGGAACTTCCGAGGATTGGATCCTCGAAGACCGCCTGACGCCCGTCACTAACTTCACGATCAACGCCCTGCCAGATGTGCACCTCGCTCCCAGCCTCCGCAGCGTCCCCGTCCTCGACTTCACTGTGAAGGGGACTGACTGGCGCTCGGCCCTGAGTAGCGTCGTCGCCGACGATACGAAACAGGGTGCGCTCAACTACGTGCGCTCCGGCACTCTGTTCTACGAAAGCGGCCCGAACATCTGGACCGCACTCGACAGTTCCCCCACCTCCTCCGCGGCTGGCCGCCGCATCGGCTTCAACGGCTTCGGCTGGATCCCGGTCGGGGATCTGGACGGTGCTCACTTCCAAATCCGTGTGGACACCATCGACGCAGCGTTCACACCCGTCCACGGCGAACTGACCCTCGTGGCGGCCAACGTGCGCTACGGCGGTACGCCGACCTTCAGTGGCGCCCCCTCCCAAGGTGGTGTCAACGAAGAGGCGGTCAGTCCCACCAATGGTGGTCCGCAGCGGACCATCTACCACATCGTCGATCTGCCGGACAGCGCCAAGACCGTCAACGCGAACAGTCGTGACCAAACGGTGTTCGAGCTGTACGTCAACTCCAGTGATCCGCGCGCCTACGCCAACTGTATGCGCTTCATCACGAAAGACGCGTCTGCTCTGCCGTTCGTGAAGACCGCCACGTTCTACCGCGAAATCAGTCCGGGGAACTGGCACGCGATGATGACCGTCCGCCCGGACGGTTATGGCCGCTGCATCTTCACCGTCTACACCGTCGGCCAGCAGTTCCGCACCTCCGGTCTCGTTCATCTCCAAGTTCGTGTCAACACGGACCCCGCGATGGTCGGGTCGCAGAAGGTCGACCTGTCGTGGTACTTCAGTACGGCTCCGTACGCCGGGATGAAGTCCTTCGATGTGTTGGCACTCAACTCCACGCCTCCGGTCAACCCCCCGACCCACGGTCCGCTGTCCACCTCCGGCATGTTCTATGCCGGCCAAGCCGGTGTTGGTGTCCGTCTCGCGGACATGAACATCGGTGGCGGAGCCACCAACGCTGCTTTCGATCAACTCAGTGTGACGCTCGGGTCGGGGTCTTGGACCTCGGCAACGAATATCACGCTGCGCAAAGTCGACAGCAACGGCAACCCGGTCGGCCCCGTCCTCGGTACCATCAGCTCGAACAACGGTACCACGATCGTGATCACGGGGATCAACAGCATCATCGACCTGTCGTCGTACAGCTTCGCGCTGTTCGCTGACTTGTCGGGGCCGCTGCAGATCACCTCGGTGTTCGCGATCGGTTGATTCTCGGAATCTGTCTGGGCAACAACTCGATATGTTGTCTGTCTGGACGTTCAATAGCCACATCTCTACCAAAGGACCTCCCTCTTCTCTGCAAAGAGAAGGGGGAACCTTTCGTGTGCGAAAAATGACCTCACCTCCCATCCTCCTCTCCATTGCGATGGAGAGGGGTGAGGTGGTACACAAAGCAACCCCCTCCCACAAAGGGGAGAGGGTAATGCTTTTTGACGATGGTTTTCGGCGGGGTCCGGTTACGTCGTGGCGTACGACAGTCCGGAAATTTGGATCGGCGTGAAGACGTCCGCGACAATGCGGAAGCTCTGCACACCGTCGATGCGTTGGTACAAGTACACCACCAGAGACCCATTGGCGCCGGGACGAATGGCGCCCATCGCTGGGCCGACGACCGTCCCGTTCACCGTGCGGTAGAATTGCACGTTACGGATCCAGTCGATCGATTGCCCGGCCTTGGGCCGGAACACGAACGCCCGCAGCCCCGCAGGGCCGAAGCTTCCGATGTTCACGTCGCCCAAGGTCTGGGCGATGCCGATTTGCGCGCTGTACCAGAGCGCGCCGGTGGACAGCATGCGGCCGGTCTGCACCAATCGGATGTGGCTCGTCCCACGGAAGGTCACGGAACCATTGGTTCCGGTGAACCCGAACCGCGTGACGTCCACGTCCACCACCGGAGCGGTGAGGGTCGGCTTCAGCTGCAAAATGAGCCTGAAGTCCTGGGGGTTCTCGGTGCGAATGATGCCGAACCGGTCCAGGAAGATCCTCGTCGCCTCGGGCCGGACGGTTTCGATCGTCGTCCAGCGGCCGTTTCGGAAGTGTTGCAGCGTGGCCAGCTGGGTGTTCTGCACCAGCCCCGGGTTGGTGAACCCGAAGCACACCACCGTTCCATAGGTGGTGGAGGTGTCGAGGCGGAACTGGACCGCCAGGGCCGACTGGCCCGAGAAGATGATGGGGCTGGCGTTGGTGATGCTCGCCAACGTCGTTCGCGCCACGGGCGTAACGCGTTGTTCCAGCTGGACCACTTCGGGCCGAAAGCTGGGGCGTCGGGCGTTGGTGCGAAGGCTGAATTCTTGCATGACAAAATCCTCTGAGACACATGACTGTTGCTGTGCCTCCATTGCGCTTCCTCCCACACACGATGTTGTGCGCGGGGGTGGGTAGCTCGTTCGCTACCTTCGTTCCATGCTTCTTGGCACCCTAAGGTCGTTTTCTCCCTTCGAAAACCATTGGTGTCAAAAAGCGGGTCCCTAGCCACAAAACATATTTTCCGGTTTGCCGGAAGACACGGTGGATAAGCGTGCTATTCAACACTCTTTTGGCTTATTTGTCAATTAAACTGTACATCAAGCCAGTGTCTTTCCCCAGCCCTCCGGATTCTTGATGAACTCATCGATCATCTTGGCGTCTTCGGCCGAGATCTTCATCTGGCTCAGGGCCACGTTGGTGAGCGCGGTAATGGTGGTGAGCGGGTGCAGACGGACTTTGTGCTCACGGGCGCGCTCGAACGCCGACGAGAATTCGTAGCTGAAAATGCTCACGATATCCGTCACGTAGGCCTTGCCCTCTTCACGCAGCGCCACGACGGTGCTGGCCGAGCTGGTGGCGGTGGAAATCAGATCTTCGATCACGACCACGTGCTGTTCGGGCTTCAGGTCTCCTTCAATGCGTTTCTTCGCGCCGTGCTCCTTGGCCTTGCCGCGCACGTACACGAACGGCAGTTTCATGCGGTCGGCGACCAGTGCGGCCCAGCCGATTGCAGCGGTTGCGGTCCCGGCGATCACATCGGCCGGAATATGCAGTGCCTTTACACGGCTTACCAAGGCGTTTACCACGAAATCACGCGCCAGCGGATGGCTGTAGATCATGCGGTTATCGCAGTAGATCGGCGACTTGATGCCCGTCGTCCACGTGAACGGGGGATTCACCGAAAGCCGGACGGCATCGATGCTCAGCAGGTAATCGGCGACGCGTTCTCCATGGGGCATGACCAGACGCTACCACTTCTCCGTATGCGCCGACAAGCGCACGGACTTGCGCTTCCATGGAAGTGCAACATCCGCCGATCATCCTTGTGTACAATGGCTCGGCCCCATGATCACTCCGCTCCGAGAACAACGGCTCAAAGAACTGGTCACCGCTTTTTTAATTGAAAACAAAAAACTGAACCTATCCGCGTTCCGTACCGAGGAGCACTGCTGGATTGGCAACGTGCTGGATTCGATTTCCTTCTTGTCCATTGCCGAGACCGTACTGGGCCGCAACTGGGAAGAGCAGCCTGTGCGCCTATTGGACTTGGGCACCGGTGGAGGCTTTCCGCTCTTGCCGCTGTCCATCGTGTTGCCGAATGCCAAGTGCGTGGGTGTGGATGCCGTGCAGAAGAAGGTGGATGCCGTGCAACGCATCGTCACCGGCATGAACTTGAAAAACGTGGAACTCATTTGCCAGCGCAGCGAGCGATTGGCCCAGGCACCCGAGTTCCGCGGCATGTACGACGTGGTCACTGCCCGCGCGGTGGCGCCCATCTCGGTGTTGCTCGAATACATGATTCCGTTTTTGAAAGTGCATGGTCGTTGCGTGCTGTGGAAGAGTAAGCACATCGCCGACGAGCTACGCATGTCCACCTCCGCCACCAAGGAGCTGCGGGCCAAGCTTATCGAAAGTTACACCTACGATTTGCCCGGCGATTGGGGGCAACGCACCTTGCTCGTGTTCGAGAAAGTGGCGCCTACGCCGAATGAATACCCGCGCGAAGTCGGCGTGCCGAAACACAAGCCGCTGGGTGCGCCCGAGGAAGTTTAGTAGGAGCGGGCCAGGGTCGAGATCACGATCACCAGGCACGAGAGTGCCACCACCAGGAACGGGGAGATCTTCAGGGTGCGGGAGAAGCGCATAGGGACTGGGAGTAAACGGATAAACCCACTCGTTCTGGAAACGCCGGATCGGCAGTATAAGCGCAGAAGTCAGTTTGTCACTTGTGGGTCGGCTCAGACTGTGGCGAAGTCGGGTTTGCATGACATGCGGGGAGTCCAAAGAGTCCGAGGAGTCCGACGAACCGCCGCCATTCTTGGACTCTTTGTTTTCCTTGGCTTCTTTGGAATCCCGCTCGCCCTCCAAATGCATGTACACTACCCCGGTCTCTTATGCCCAAGCCCTACCAACCCAACGACAAATGGTCGCAGCGCGCCACCCGTGAGGGGTACCGTGCGCGGTCGGTGTACAAGCTCGTCGAACTCGACGTGAAATTCCACCTCTTCCAGCCCGGTATGAAGGTGCTCGATATCGGCGCGGCACCGGGCAGCTGGCTCCAGTACGCCAGCCAGCGTGTCGGTCCGGCCGGAAAAGTCATCGGCTTGGACCTTACGCCCATTAAGGGCGGCATTGGCGAGAATGTGCGCACGTTCGTCGCCGACGTGTTCGATTTCAAGCAGATGGGCGGCATTATCTCCGGTGAAGGATGGACCAACGTCGACCTTATCATTTCCGACTTGGCGCCCAACACCACCGGCATTAAAGACGTGGATCAGTGGCGCAGTATCGAGTTGAATCAACAAGTGTTGGCCATTGCACAGCGATGGCTGAAGCGCGGCGGTACGGTGGTTATGAAGGTCTTCCGCGGCGCCGACTTCGATGAATTCACCCAGCTGTGCAAGAGCACATTCAAGCGGTTCAAGTTGCTGACCGTGCAGGCCAGCCGCGACCGCAGCCGCGAGGTGTACATCTTGTGCGGTAACTAGGCCTCCGCGACTGCATGCCAAATTTGCCGGCAGTCAACTTTTTCGCAGGCCCGAATGGGCTATCCTGAGGTCCATGATCTCGTTTCAAAACGTCACCAAGTCTTTCGAAGGACGCACGGTGTTGGACAAGGTGAGTTTTTCCATCGATCCGGGTGAGTTCGTGTGCATTACCGGACCCAGCGGAGCGGGGAAGTCCACTGTCGTGCAAATGCTGGTGCGCGCCATGACGCCTACCGAAGGCACGGTCGAAATCGACGGTGTGGATTTGGCCAAGCTTCCGCCTGCGGTGCTGCAGCTCTACCGCCGTCGTACCGGCGTCATGTTTCAGGATTACCGCCTGTTGCAGCACCTTACCGTCGAGGAGAACGTGGCATTCGCCATGGAGGTGTGCGGCGACCCCGATGAACTCATCGAGGCGCGCGTACCCGAAATAGTGGAGGCACTCGGTTTGGATGATTGTTCCGATGCGTTCCCGCGCGAGCTTTCGGGCGGTGAGCAGGCGCGTGCGGCATTGGCGCGTGCCGTCGTGCACCAGCCCATTATCCTGATTGCCGACGAACCCACCGGCAACATCGATCCTGTGCAGTCGCTGGAATTACTCGAGCTCCTGAAGGCCATTCATGCGGAGGGCGTTACCGTCATTCTTGCCACGCACGATCAGGCGATTGTCGATGCACTGCAAACAAGAGTCTTACGCTTGGAGAATGGCAAATTAGTACGCGATGCAGTCGGCGGCTACACCGAATTTACTCCTGCGGCGGTCGGCGCACACACGCGCAAGCACCAGATCTTCGAGCCTGCGCCGTCTGAGTCCGCCGCTGCGGAATCCGAGGAGGCCGCTGAGCCGGTGAGCATCACTGCCGCCGAAACCGAGTTGAGTTCCGCTCCGAAGCGCACGTCGAAAAAGTCGACCGAACAACAATCGTCATCGTCGGGGCACGTAAAGCCCATTGCCATCGGTGAGTAGGGCTAGACTTCCGTCTCCGCCGGCGATTCGGCCGGTTCTTCGGTGCGTCCGTCGTTGCGGTCGGCACGAGCGCGTGCGTCCATATCCGCAATGCTCTGGAAGAACATTTGTGCGCTGAGCGCATGGTTGCGGTTGAGCGTGGGGCTGTTTAGCGATGCATCGATGGACGCCACCAGTACTCCAAGCGTGCGATCGGTTGCGGGGAGCATGGGCGAATGCTGCGTAATGAATGTCTGAATGTCGTCGCGCAGTGCCAGGAGCATGGAACGGGCTTCGCCATGCTCACGTCCTTCCGGCGCATTGCGATTGAACGGACCGATGGGAGCGGAGCCGGGGAACGAGCGAACGGTTGGCGTGCTGCGTGGGGCAACCGGAAAGCCCGGCGCCTGCGCGATGGGGTCGGAGCTGCGGCGACCAAGCAGTCCGCCTATGGCATCGCCGACGCGCTGCAGCGTGCTGCGCGGAAGCCCATTGAGTGCCGTATCGAACGGCGCATCTATTCCGCCGCCTGCCGCAAACGGAAACTGGCCGGGTCCTTGGTTCGGCATTCTGCGTCGCAGAAGACCCAATTGTTCGGCTGCGCTCGGCGGGGTGAATCTTGCGAAGTGAATGGTTGCCGGGCTGCCGCCACGATAACGTTGCCAGCTTGCGAGCTGCGGGGCGTTCTGGAAGATATTCCCACTCGGACCGCTACGCATTCTGGCGTATACCGCCTGGAGCGATGCTTCCGCATTGCCAAGTAGATGCCGTTGAAACGGCAGAACATTGTACTTGTTCGGATTGCGCAATGCCGATTCAAGCAAAGTTGGATACTGGCGCGAGCTCGGCCATGCTGGGTAGCCGTTCAAGCCCCATCCGCGACCATTGTGCAGATTGTTGATATGCCAGGCATGATTCATGCCGGGTCGAGACGGCGACCACACGTTGAAGCCCACATTTCCCTGTGGAAAGAACCGCGGTCCATGCACCACGTTTCCGTGGTAGTGGATGTTGTTCAGGTGGGTGGCGAGTGTGTTTGGCGGCATGAGCTAGTTCAGTGATGCGGCAACTTCGGCAGCTTTGGCCTTGTCTGCAGCCTCGGCTTGTACGGCGTCGCTGGCCAGTGCTTGTTTACGATAGTGTTCAATGTCCGATTGCCACTGCTGCACCGTGAATGTGAATGTTGCCATGAACAGGTTATAGGCATGGTTGTACCGCATGGAGCGCTCGTTTCTGCTTTCCTCAGTTTCATTGGCATACTTTGCGTCCAACAGCGGCACGTTGGTGGTCATAAGGTCCGGTTCGACGCATCGCATGAAATCATTGAAGAACTCCCGGATGCTGGCATCCAAGCCGGAGAGCTGTTCTACTTTCAGGACTTGCGGGCCGGTAAATTTTTTGTGTTTGGGCTTCATTGTTTTCTATCATTATTATACAACAAAAATCATTTTTCGGCAAACATGTCTCGAGCTCAGACGCAGTGG
This sequence comes from uncultured Candidatus Peribacteria bacterium, assembly GCA_964448405.1. Taxonomy (GTDB): domain Bacteria; phylum Patescibacteriota; class Gracilibacteria; order Peribacterales; family Peribacteraceae; genus DAORHV01. Next base: position 14,557 of record CAYUVW010000017.1, read on the forward strand.
CGATTTACCGCTTTGCCGTAACCCGAAAACCGTAGTAAGCCATGCCCCAAACCGCAAGAATGCCAAGCATGGGCCATGGGAACGGCATGGTCATGACAATGGCCTGGAATGCCAGCAGCAGAATGAAGAGGTAGCCAGCGTAGGCCCACTCCTTCAGGTAGCGCGGCACAGCGGGAACCAAAATTGCAATTGCACCGAGAAGTTTTGCAATCGCGTTGAAGTACAGGGTATACGGCGGGTAGCCCAATTCCGTAAATGCTTTGGCGGCTGCCGGCGTATCGACGAAGTAATACACCGCCGAACCCGCCATAACGAAAACAAGCAGGGCGTTTGGAATCCAGAACAAAAGCTTTTTCTTCATAATCAAATCGTATCAATAACCCCCAATATCGCGCAAGAACGCGTGCATTGGCCGTACTTACCAGGTGAGCGCACCTTCCATGTGCACCTCCTGGTTGCCCCCGCCCACGATGGTGCCGATGGGATAGCAGTCCATCTTGTGCTTTTTCAGGTGCGCCATGGCTTTGTCGGCAAATGCCGGGTCCACCACCAGCGTCATGCCAACACCCAGGTTGAAGGTGCGGATCATGTCGGCGTCATCGTTGCCGCTCTCGCGTTGTACGGCCTTGAACACCGGCAGAATCTTAATCTTGGCAGCATCGATCTTGGCATCCACGCCGGCCGGGAGCACGCGGTTCAAATTCCCCGGTACGCCGCCGCCGGTAATGTGTGCCATACCGTGCAAACCGGCTTCGTTGAACAAGTCCTTCAATGCCATGTAATAGCAACGGTGGGGTTCCAAAATGGCATCCAGGAACGTGATTCCGTCCACGTCGCTCGTGGCGAGTTCGGGCTTCTGCTTCAACAATGCACGAACCAGTGTGTAGCCGTTGGTATGCAGCCCCGAACTGGCCACCGCCAGCACCGTGTCGCCGGGGCGAATGGCTTTGCCGTCCACGATCTTGCTCTTCTCCACCACGCCGATCGCACTGGCGCCCAATACATACGTTCCCGGCTGCAGCACGCCCGGCTGTTCCGAGGTCTCGCCGCCGGTCAGTACGCACTCTTGCTCACGGCAGGCCTTGGCAATGCCGTCCACAAGCTGCTTGATCACTTCGCGCTCCATTTTGCCGCACACGATAAGATCCTGAATGAACATCGGCTTGGCGCCCATGACGATCACGTCGTTGATCAAATGATTGATCATGTCGAAGCAAATACCCTCCACGCGTTTGTGCTGGAACGCGAGCAATTGCTTGCTGCCGGGCTCCTCGGTCTTGCAGACCAGTACCGGGTGGTCGTAGCCCGGAAACTTGCCGTCGACCAACGACGCGAACGCGCCGAAGGTATTCAGCACGAGCGGATTGCTCGTCTTGAGCGACGCACTCATTTCACGCTTGGTCTGGTCGGCGTTGGAAATATCGACACCGGCGTCTTTGTACGAAATCTTCTTGGGGGCGGGCATGGATGGAGGATAGCGAAGATGCGGCATAGCGAAAAGAAGTCAGTTGAAAGCTGAAGGATAACAAGTTCAAAGAGAATGACTGGGGTGCAATGGCGTGTTTCCTGTGCCTTGCTCTTTGCTTTCAGCTTTCAACTGCCTGCCTATCGCTCGTCTGTATTTTCGTTTGGTGTTACGATAGCCGCACATGGACTCCTGCCTTTGCCTTTGCAACGCCATTAAGAGCGCCGCCAACACGCTCGACCGTCAGCTGAACGCCGCCCTGGACGGCATGGACATCAGTCATTGCCAGTCCATGGTTCTGCTGGAGTTAAGCAGTGGACGCGCCACCGTTTCTCACCTCAGCAAAGTGTTGTGTTGTTCGTGCGGAAACATCAGCCAGATCATCGATCTTCTGGAGAAAAAAGGCGTCGTTGAGCGCGTGCAGTCCACCGAAGATCGTCGTCGTGCCGAACTCACGCTCACACCCAAAGGGCGCAAGTTGAGTACGCAGGCGAAGCAGGCGTTGTCCGAACGCGCCAGCCACTGTTGCTCGGTGTTCAGCGCATCCGAGAAAGCCGAGCTGAAGCGCTTGCTCGAAAAGTATGCCGAAGCCGTCGCTGCTTCAGCCTAAGTCATGCACAAGGATTGTCGTGGCGTCTGGTATGCTTTTACGTATGGAGAACAACGAGAAAATCGCAGCGCTGCTGCGTGAAATCGCCGACCTGCTGGAGTACCAGGGAGTCGCATTCAAACCGGCGGCGTACCGCCGTGCCGCACAGACGGTGGAAGGACTTTCCATGGACGTTGCCACCCTGAAAACCGAGAAGGAACTGAAGGCGTTGCCGGGCATCGGCGATGCCATCGCCAAGAAAATTTTGGAGTTCTTCGAGTCGGGCGAAATGTCGTTCCTTACCGAGTTACGGAGTGAAGTAGGCGGGGGAGCATCCGGCCTGATGCGTATCGATGACTTGGGTCCCAAGCGCGTGAAACAGTTGCAGGAGCTCGGTATCAGCGATGTTCCGTCGCTCATTAAAGCAGCCGAGTCCGGCAAGCTGCGGGAGTTGCCGCGCTTCTCCGAAGTCATGGAACGGAAGATTTTGAACAATGCCCGCAACGTTACCGAGCGCGTGAAGCGCTATCCGCTGGCCGAGATCGAGTCCGACGTGAAGAAGCTGTTGAAGGCGCTGCGTGCCGCCAGAGGCGTGGTGCGTTGCGATGCCGCCGGCTCGTACCGCCGCCGCAAGGAAACCGTTGGCGACATCGATATCCTCATTGCATTCGACGATGCCAAAACCGGCGAGGATCACAGCGAGCGCATCGCCAAGGTCATTCAGAAAATCCCCATTGTGGACAGCATCGTGGCGCAGGGCAACACCCGTCTGGCGTTCAACTTGAAAACAGGACTGCGCGTGGATATCCGCGTTGTGGACTTAAAGCAGTGGGGCAGTGCGTTTTTGTATTTCACCGGTGACAAAGAACACAACATCTCGTTGCGCCGACTGGCCATTATTCAGGGTATGAAGCTGAATGAATACGCGCTGCTCAAGGGCGAAAATGTGGTTGCTAGCGCGGAGGAAGCCGACATCTACAAGGCACTCGGTCTTCCATTTATAGAGCCGCAGGAGCGTACCGGCGATTTACCCGAATAGCTCAGGCCAATGGCGGCGAAGCTTTTTTGTCGATGATGCGCACGGTATTGAATGCTATGTGAATCGTGCCGGTCTCTTGGAATTTGTCGAGCATGCTATGCCACATGCGGGTGACCAAATCCCGACGGAACCCGATCGGTACGATGAATCCGAGCGTGAATTGGAAGCCGTTTTCCACCGCGTCCAAGTGCACTTCGGGTTCGCCGACCTTGCGTGACAAGTAGAAGAGTGCCGTGCGCTTCTTCTGTTGCGCACGTGCTTTTTCGGCAAATTCCTTGGTTTCTTCTGCCAACAATGTCTTCAGGATTTCCTCTGCTTTGCGCCAATCGCTGTCGTGCGTCACGGTCACTTTCAGCTCGGCATTCACAAAGTCCGACGTGGCATGATAATTCAGCAGTTCTTGGCTCAAAATCAACGAATTGGGGAAGTACAACATTTTGCCCGTGCGCTCGGTTGCGTTGGGATGCAGTGCGGAGGAAACCTCCAGCAAAGCCGTGCGCAATGGGCCGATATCGATGACGTCGCCGGTGAACTGGCCGATGGAAATGCGGTCGCCCGGCGCGTAGTACCTGCGCTGAATGATGATGAGCCAGCCGACGATATCTTTCACAATGCTCTGGAGTGCCAGCGCGATAGCCGCTCCGACAATGGCGAGCGATGCAAACGCCCCGGGATGTTCGGAAAGCAGGCGGTTGATGATCCAGAACAACGCGATGCCATAAATGGTTGCCGTGAACGCCTTGGACGCGACATACCGATGTTTTCCCCGCTCCAGCTTTCCAACGAACAAGTGCTTGGCCAGCCGATCCAGGCCCAATGCCAATACGATGATGACCAGGTACCACAGTGCATCGAAGAACGTACCGAATTGCTGGAAGCGCTGTTCGTTCGCCAGCTTCTCCAGCCGGTCGCGTTGCAAAGAAAGCGCACTGTCGACCGAGGCTATGCGTTGTTCCAGAATTGCTTTCTTGGCCAGTAACTCGCCGTAACTCGCCGTAATACGCAGGTCATCCAACGATGTCCCCGTTCCGGCTGCACTGTTCAGATAGTACTTCTTCTCCTCTTCTTCCAGCAGGTCCATGTCGACGTTGTGCTCGCTAATGGATTCCTCCAGCGAATCCACGACGCTTCGCTGGCGATCCAAAGCCCTGGGAAGCGCGCTTGGGTCGGTCACTATTTCATCCGATTGCGTGGAGAGCATCGCCTTCAGTTCGGCGTCGACTTGCTTGCGGACTTTGCGAACTTCTTCACTGATGCGTTTTTCCAAGTATGCGTCGGACTTTCCTTTGCTCAAGTACAAGTCATACAGTTGCACCAGGCGCGCTTCGTCCACGGGTTGCGTCGCAACTTGCGCCGATACCGGCAGTGCCAGGCACGAAAGGCCGATGGAAAATATCGCAATCCCGACGACTGATTTCAGTACACGCATGACAGTGCGCATCATACCACGTCACTGCAGTTGCCGCCGGATCTTGAGCGGAGTTCGGCATACAAGTGAAAGACTGGAGGCGCATCAAAATATTTGGCTTTTGTAAGCCATGTTTCGCTTTACGTGCATTCCGGTTTCCATGCGGTTGTGGCGGTGCTTCGGATGAGTATACTCGAAGGGTTATGCGTCAACTCAACAGAATGCGTTTGCGGACAGCTCAGCCGGGCGAAGAGCGCCTGAGGCCGCAGCGCCGTTTGCCGACCGTGCGAGAAGAATGGGTGGTAACGCTCTTCTCGGTGTGGTTCGTATTTGGTTTGTTCATCGACGGCTGGGCACACAACCATCTGTCCGCCGCGCTCGAAACATTTTTCACGCCGTGGCACGCCATCTTCTATTCCGGCTACCTTGTTCTTGCGTTGTCGTTGGTCGCCATGACCTGGCGCAACAAGCGCCGCACCGGCGGCGACTGGCTCACGTCCATTCCGGTCGGCTACGGCTGGTCATTGCTCGGCACCGCACTCTTCGCATTCGGCGGTGTGGGCGATATGGCGTGGCACATCTTGTTCGGTATCGAAGCCGACGTAGAGGCATTACTCAGCCCCACGCACTTGCTGCTGGCAATCGGCATGTTCCTCATGATTACCGGAAACGTGCGTGCGTGGTGGGCACGACCTACGCCGATCGGCGTTCCGCGTCTGGTGGAGCAATTGCCCATGATTCTGTCGCTCGGCATGACGTTGTCGATCATTACGTTCATGACGCAATTCGCCCATTACATGGAGGTCTATGCTTCGGTACCTCGGCCGCATGAATTACAGCAGAGCATGAGTATTGCACTCGGCATCGCCGGGTACCTGTTGCAAATGCTCATCCTCATGGGCTGCATTTTCACCGTACTGAAGCGCGCCAGACTTGCCCGTGGAGCACTGTTCATTCTGCTGGTGCTGAACGTGGTTGCCATGGGATGGATGCGCGATGGATTTGCGTTCTTGCCGGCAGCAATCCTCACCGCATTTTTGGCAGAATATTCGGCTCGAAACCTGTATCCGTTGGACCAACACTTGCGTGAGTTCCGAGCCTTTGCCTTTGCGATTCCGGCCGTGTTCTTCGCGCTCTACTTCGTGACGCTCGCATTGCAGAGCGGCATCTGGTGGACCGTGCACGTCTGGGCTGGCGCCATCGTGTTGGTGGGCATTGCCGGCATACTGCTCAGCTTTGTGGCCGTGCCGATGGAAGAACGCATTTAGTCCGTCAGCGTCACGATGTCGAAGCTGAGGTCGTGGAGCTTTCCTTCGCTTTGGAATTCCACGAACGTCCGGTAGAGAGCGCTTACGGACGGCAACGTCGCTTGGAACGACAGTGCGTTTGTGTCGGCGTGTGCGTGCAAATATTCGCCGTCTGCAGTCAGGACGATTGCGTGTCCTTTCGCGCCAAGGTAGTCCTCCAGCGTCACGGGTTTGCCGCCTTTGGTTGCGTCGTATGCAAGCGTTACCTGTTTGCCGTTGGCTGTGGCGGTGAAGCGTACCGAGACACCGTCCGTTGTTTTGGTGGTTGCCGAGTCCGGTACCAGACCGTACGTGCCTACCTTGCCGGCAAACGTTTTCGAGAAGCGCTGCACGGACGGCGTGCCGTTGGCATCTACGAAATCGGCATACAGCCAATACGTGCCGCCGGCATCGGGTGTAAACGGAATGCTCCAAACGCCTCCGCTTCCCATGACCGGGTGGAGGTGGCTGAAGTGCGTCAGGTCATCGCGCACGACAATCAAGTGCATCGGCTTGGTGTGTGCGATGCCGAAGTCGGTCAGCGTGCTTCCGTTCTTGCGGATCACGAACGCAATGCCGCTGCCGCTTGAAGCAGGGTCGACCGAGTACGTTGCACTTGCCCCGTTCGCCATGGAATCCATATGCGCCATGTCGTCGTGTTGGGAGGCCGGTGCGCAGCCGGACATCAGAAAGCCGATAATCACGACGATGAGGGTGAGGTAGTACATGGAAAGGGGAGAGGGAAATTACGCGCTGAGACGCGCGAAGAAGAAAAAAAGCAGCGTGAAACCAATCGCCATTGCGAATGGAGCGACGATAGAAACCCAGTTGCGTCGAGTGGGATGGAACAGCCCAAGCGTCAGCGAGTTGCTTACAACGGAAACCGAACTCATTGCCATGGCGAATCCGGCAAGCTCGGGCCGCAAGACAATGCCGAAATGCATGAATGCGCGGGCGGCCACCGGAATGCCGATGCCGTTGAACAATAATGCGAAGAACATGTTTTGCCGGATTGTGGTCACGGTTGCACGACTGAGTTCAATTGCCGTCACCACGTCACGCAGGTCGTTTTTGACGAGGACGATGCCGCCGGTTTCCATTGCGATATCCGTTCCGCTGCCCATGGCGATTCCCAGATTCGCCTGCGCCAGGGCGGGACTGTCGTTGATGCCGTCGCCGACCATGGCAACCTTCTTTCCCAGTGCCTGCAGTTTTTTCACCTCGTTCGCTTTCTGCTCCGGCAGGATGTCGGCCAGTACGTTGTGAATGCCGGCTTTGGCTGCAATCGCCGTTGCGGTCCTGGCGTTGTCGCCGGTCATCATGTGGATTTCCAGGCCCATTCTTCCAAGGGTTGCCACGGCTTCAGCAGACGTCTCCTGCAGCGTGTCAGCGATCGCTAGCAAGCCAAGCACGCGATGGGCATCGGCAACAAAAACAGTTGTAATGCCGCGCTGCTCGAACCCAGCTGCAAGCTGTTCGATTGTCGCGTCTTCCAAGCCTACTTGTGCCAACAGCTTGCGATTGCCGAGCGCATAGGGTTTGCCGCCGATTCGCCCGCGAATGCCGTGTCCAGGAATTGCCTCGAACTGTTCCACTGGTGGCGGCTGCACTTCATGCTCACGCGCGTATCGAAGTATGCCTGTCGCCAGCGGATGCTCCGAGCCGAACTCCAGTCCGGCGGCGATGCGCAGGATCTCGTGTGTGTTTTGTTGCACGGTCCATCCGGGCTCGACGTTGCCGAAAGCAACGACGTTCAGCACCTCGGGATTGCCCTTGGTAAGCGTGCCGGTTTTATCGAAGACAATGGTGTCTATGGTATTGGCGGCCTCCAGCGGTTCGCCGCCCCGAAGAAGAATGCCGTGCTCGGCACCCTTGCCTGTGGCAACCAGAATGGCCGTTGGCGTTGCCAATCCGAGTGCGCATGGGCAGGCGATCACAAGCACGGACACGGCGGAAAGCAGCGCGAAGGTGAATCCGGCACCAAGAAACATCCAGACCGTGAACGTGAGTAGTGCGATGCCGATGACGGCAGGAACGAACCAAGACGAGACCCAGTCCGCAAAATTTTGAATGGGTGCCTTCGAGCCCTGTGCCTCCTCCACAAAGCGAATGATCTGCGCGAGCGCCGTCTCCGAGCCGACTCGTTCGGCACGGAATTCCACGCTGCCATTGCGGTTCATAGTCGCCCCGAACACGCGGTCGCCCTCTTTTTTCTCCACCGGCATGCTTTCGCCGGTCAGCATGGATTCATCGACCGATGTCAGGCCTTTGGTTACCGTGCCGTCGACGGGAATGCTTTCGCCAGGGCGGACGATAACAATATCGCCTACGATGACGGCTTCCATTGGCACCTCTGCCACGGTGCCGTTCCGAAGCACTCTGGCGGTCTTCGCTTGCAATCCCATCAGTCGCTGTATTGCTTCCGATGTCGCACTTTTCGCACGGGTTTCCATCCATTTGCCCAGCAGGACGAACGTAATGAGCAATGCGGAGGTTTCAAAATACAACTCATGCATGGTGCCGAGTACGGTGCCCGTGCTGACGACATGCGCGACGAAATTGAACAGGCTGTACGCATAGGCAGCCGTCGTCCCTATGGCAATGAGACTGTCCATGCCGAATGTGCCCATCTTCACGCTGGACCAGAAGCCTTTGTAAAATCTTGCACCCAGCCAACATTGCACCGGCGTGGCCAAGAGAAGCGAGGTTATGCCCATGAACGGCATGACCATGTCGTGCAGTCGCGAATGCGGGAGAAACGACAGCAGCATGAAGCCGAGCATGGGTAGGCTCAGCGCCAGTCCCATGAAGAATGCTCGTCGGTAGTCGGACAATTCGCGGGCTTGGCGCTCTCGGTTTTCGTGTGCATCCTCGCGAAGGTGCACGACGGCTTCATAGCCGGTCTTGCGCACGACTTCCGCCAATGCATTGGCATTGGTGACGGTCGGGTCGCAGTGGATCGTTGCTTTGGCCGTGGCGAAGTTCACCATGGCATCGCGAACACCCGGCGCGCCTCTCAGCGCTTTCGTCACACGTGCCGCGCAGCTGGCGCAATGCATGCCGGTGATCCGCAGCGTGACATGCATGCTAGGAGCGCTGCGATAAACCAATGGCATGCGTCAATTCTTGTACGAACGCCTGCGAATCTCGTTTGGATTGCATGCGTTTGCCGGCGCAGCTGCGCAGATGACTTTCCAGCACTTGGCCTTGGATGTACTTCACGTGCCCCTGCATGGCCAGCAGTTGCTCCAAAATATCGACGCAATACGTATCGGTATCGATCATGGTTTCCACCTTCTTCTGCAAGCCGGCCAGGCGCTTCAGCGCGGCAAGTGCATTGGTCTTTCGTTCGGGCAACATATCTATAGGGGTAGGGGGTACTGGTACCATACGCGAGCACACTGCACGATGCAACAATTGCCCGCACGGCAATCTTTCCTCCGTCGAAAGCCATGCCAGCTGCAGATCAATCGATTTACTCCGCCTCCGACGCTTTTCGTAGTAGCCTGCGCAACCATGGCTGAAAAACTTTTGCCAGCAATGCCGACCGGTGACGGCTTGGCCATGTTGCAACTGTTGCGGCATGCATCCGACGTGTTGGAGGAGCATTGGCATCCGGAGCACCCAAGGCGCGGCCCCAAGGTGCCGTATGTCGTCTATAACCCGCGTGAGCGCATTAACGAAGTGTTGCGGTACAACGAAGAGGAAGCCCGCTGTATTGAGCGCATGCAAGAAGAGAAGTCGCCATCCCCTGCGCTGCGTAAGCGAGTGGCGCGCATATCGAGTCATTTTCACCAACAACACCTCGACCTCTTTCTCGACCGTCTGCTAGCGCAGAAGCTGAGTTTGGCCGCAATGCAATTGCGTGCACGCGAAGTCATGGAGACAAGTCTTGTGACCGAAACCGGCGAAACTCTGGCCGATGTGCTGGATCGCGCCGCGTCATTACAAGAATACCCAGGTACGCTGTATCGCGGCAGTGACGATGCGTACATCAAAAAATCGGAGTACGCGAACCTGTTTCCAGCCGGCTCATTTCGCATTGCACGTCATGACATCAACCTTCGTGAGCTGCACGGCATGATCGACGATGCGGCGGAGCGGACGCATTTGCCGCCACAAGTCATAGCCGATTACCGCGCCATGTACACCCGCATGGTTCTGCATTCGCGCGATATTCATGCGTTTCGTCTTGCCCACCCCAACGATCGAAAGCTGTTCCGGTCATGCTTCGGCTTCTTTCCGCAGGGGCATATCGACGTCATTCAGGGCTCTTTGAGCCTGCATATCCGGTGTCATGCCATCGAGGATTACGCCAAGGTGTATGTAGGCCAGCGCAACGGCAACGATGCCACGCACCATCAAATGGCACGCGCCGCTCAGACCGGAGGCGTGGCGCTGGGAAACAGAGGGTGCATGCCCGAACAGGTACGGGACGGCATAACGCTGGAGCAGAACCAACCGAAGGCATTGTTTCTGGGGCAGCGCGTCGGCATTTTTCGCCACGAAGAGGACCATATCTACAATCGGTTCTTCGATGCATCGTGGATGAACGCACCCGCGTCGTTTCCGCCGCGCCGTGCGTCATCTACCCGTGGCTGTCAGGGTACGCAACGTGCGTACATGCGCGACGCACTGGATGTCTGTCGAATCTTGGAAATAGCGCCGCGTGGCAAAGATGAAATGTTAGCGCAGTTCGGCGAGGGGGATCATCCGGATGACATTACTCGTTCGTTATTGCGTACCGATAAAGACAGTTTGTACAACTTCATCGGCGCCCATCGCGATGACATTCGCAATAGCGGGGCGACCAAAGCGTCTCCGTTTACGGTCGGTGCGCTCATGCGTGAACGCGTTTCCACCCCCTATCGCAAGGGAGTGGAATCTGCAGCGAAAGCGTTGGTGATTCTGGAACAGGAAATCGGGCTTGAGCGCCAACTCATTAGCGAATTATTGCGCATTGAGCCATTTGAAAAATGGCCGCGTTTGGCACGTCATTTTCAAAAACGGGCCTAACAGCTTGTAGGTGCAAAATTATTGCTATATGGTATAATAGGTTTAACGCGCCAGCGTGACCCTGCTTATGGCAGTACACAATCCAACATCAGGCCAGAATCACGCTTCTGACGATATTCCAGAAGGAGAGCCGACGCGCGTCATTCACATGCGTCCTCCGGTGCAAGCGGATACCAGTGCGGAAGTAGCGGGGCAGCAGGTGCAGCGTCTGACCGAAGAGTCCGCAGATGGTTTTCGCACCGCATTCTTAGGGCAGCCCGGTACGGATGTCAGAGACACAAACGCCGCTTTGCCGGTTTCTGCCAATACATTCGAAGACGCAGTGGAAGTCAGCCCGCAAACCGTCTTGTGCCAAGTCATTCGCATGGGGTTACAGCGCGTTCCTGCCGTGAGCGACGTCATGAATGGCGAGTATGAGTCGGCGGAAGCATTTGCGGATGCCGTTTGTGAAGCATTGCAGCCGTTTGTGGAAACGGGTTTGACGTTGGCGCAAGTACGCGCAGCTCTTTTGCTGTTGCCCTCCGCCATTCCCGACAAGCTTTGTGTAGGCATCGGGAAGAATGATTACCTTATCTTGGGGCCATGCGGCAGCGGAGGAATAGGTTCCACGTATTTTGTCAGCAATGTTCGCAAGCCAGGTCATCTTCTTATTCTCAAGCGTGTTCATGTGCAGAAAACCGGCGTCGCCACCGTACGCGATGAAATCGAGTTGGCACGCCGAGAGCCTGCCGTGCTGAACGTTGCCGGCGAACTGATCGATTCCGAAGAAGAGGACGGAGCCACGGAATTCGCCCAGTTGTCGGTCATGCCGTTTCACGAAGGGCCGTCGTTGCAGTCGCTCTTAAGAGAAGCGCCCGGTCGTAAGTTATCGCCAAAGATTGCGTGCTGGATTGCGCTGAGCATTGCCCGGGAACTGAAGCGTGTGGGCAACGTTTGGCATTTGGATCTGAAGGGTTCGAATATCATTATTTCGCCCGAGTTGCGTGCCAAGCTCATTGATTTCGGAGCCGGTCGCATTGCGCCGCGCGATGCCAAGCAACTGTCGTTGGTGGGGCTCTCGCAGTTCACGCCGGCCTACAACGACCCTGAAATGACCGGCCCCGCAGTGCGGGCAACGGCTACGTCGGACGTGTATTCGCTCTTGCTCCTGTTGTACGAGATGCTGTCCGGCGAGCCGGCGGTTCCCGAGCATGAGTTGCAACGCATGGGTCCCGGTTTTGCGAATATTTCCCAGGCTGCTCAAGCCTATAAAGTCGGCGACGGTCCAGAGATGTTAAGCATCCTGCGCCATTTGAACGTCGATGACCCGGCCGATCCGTTGCGCGAGGGTCGCAGCAAGATTTTGCAGGTCACGGATTGGCAGGCGCCCGACACGGAATATTCAGATGCCGGGTTCCGCCTTCGTCAGCTCTTCAATCCCGCACTCCAGAGTGGCTTTGCACGCCGTCCCGATCTCCAGCAGCTCATTACCGAACTCGAACGTACCTGCCGTGAGCTTGGTGTCGATACGGAAGCAGGCCCGCCGATGACCGAAGTTCCGCGTGACGGCAATAAACTCATTGGCCGTCAGGTGACGCCGAAGGCACTGCTCGACAGCATTGTGCAGAACGATGCAGACCCGTTCCTCACGCGTGTCGATCGGTCGATCAAGAAGAAGGCATAGCCGCTTTTTTGGCTTCAAAAAGCCCTGAAGTAGTGTGCGTAAATCCAACTGTTTGACACAGAGGGTTCGCCAATTAGAATTGCCTCGTTCCATGACGCAGCGTCACATTCTTCTTGGCCTCCTTCTTCTCTCGCTTCGTGCGGGAGGGGAGCTGGCTGCGTAAACGGAATTCTTCCGAAGCAGAGCACCCTTCCCACCCTCGGAAGGTCGTTTTTCATGTCTTGCTCCATTCATGGCCTCGCTCTCACTCCCTGTTGTTTCCATCGGCACCGACGACTACGCGCATGACGCACTCGACAAGTGCAAGAGTGGCTCGTGTGCGAATTGCGGATTGTGCTGCACCACCATGGAAACGGTTGTGCCAAGCGAGCGAGGCGACGTCGATTCGCCGCTGATTCGTAAACGCGCCGGAGAAGTGTGTCCGCAGCTGGTGCGCACGCATCGCGGACGGTACTTGTGTGCGTTGCATTCACATGTGCAAGCCGGCGACCCGCGCTTGGCCGACTGCGCCGCATGGTCCGGTGAGGGCAATGGCATCTTGCAACTCATGGTGCAAACAGAGGACTGGATTGCCCGTCCGCCCGACAGCGCCGCCTCGGAGATGATTTCCGATCTGGTGCGCCTGAAGTTGTTGGCCGGATTCCAGCGCGAGGTGGATCCGCATGAGGCACTGGACGTGGTGAGGCATTACGCGGTGCAGTTGGGTATTGTTCCCCAGGAAACATTCGAGTTGCTGGGCATTCGTCAGATATTTCGTCGGTTGTACCGACAAGAGTCGCCGTTGTATTTCCAGTTCGACCGCGAGTTATGGGTGGCGTCGCCGAACGTCTATCGATGTTTCTTCGAGCAGTACGTTTGGGACGGCGAGGGTCCGTACGAGCGAGACATGCAGCGTGTACGGCACTCCGGTCCGTAAATCGATGTCGTCATTCATTTCCTCTTCTTTCCCCATGTATTCCTATCCAACCCTTGGCCTTCTTCTCTCGCTTACGGCGGGAAGCTCGCTGGCTGCCTGAGGGGATCCCCGGAGGCAGAGCGACCTTCCCCAGCTGGACGAAGGTTTCTCTTTTTCATTTCCATTTTCACCCCACTCCCATGAACTCCGTTGCAGAACGCCCCGCCGACACCGTCGAAGCATCCATCAATCGTACATCCATTCCGCAGCATATTATCGTCGCGTATCACGAAGCCATGACCCGCGATGGCCGCATGGCCGCCATTGCCGTCATCGAGGGGCGCGGACATGCAGTAAAGGACGTCGCCGCCGCCGCGCACAGTATGTACGGAACGCAGGACGAAACACGCTGAACCACGTCTTTCGCAGGCAGAATGGGCGACCTACTTCTTGGTCGCCTTTTTGCCTTTGGTCGCCGGCTTGGCAGCTGCCTTCGGCTTTTCCTTGGCAGGAGCCTTGTCTGCTTTTGCGGCCGGCTTGGATGCCGGCGGTTGTGCGAAAGCGATAACCGCTTCCTCGAAGTCGGAGAGCAGTTTCTTGGAGACCGGAGAGCTCTTCATGCGTTCGGGGTGCCACTGCACCAGCTGCATGTAGCCCGTTTTCGGCTCGGTGTTTTCCAGTGACTCAACGACCTCCTTAACCGTTCCGGTCACGCGCAGGCCCTTGCCCAAGTGTTTCGGATCCACTGCCTGGTGATGCGCGCTGTTGGTTTCGATTGCAGGGGTTTTAAACAGCGTGGCAAAACGCGTGTCTTTCTTCAGGTCCACCTTGTGCATGGCGTCTTTGTTCTTGGCAACGCGAGCATGGCTTTCGTGGACGTGCTGCTTCAGCTTTCCGCCCAATTTCACGTTCACGAGCTGCGCGCCGCGGCACAGGCCGAGCATCGGGATTTTTTTCTCGTGGAAGAGATCGAACAGCATGGACTCGAACTGGTCACGAGGCACGTTCGGGTTGTCGGTATGCGTACCGGGCTCCTCTCCATACAGCTTGGGGCTGATGTTCACGCCGCCCGTAAAGACGACGCCGACGATTTCTTCCGCTGCGCGGAGCACCTTCTTTTTATCCTTCGGGTCCACGGCCCAGACTTCGAAATCTGTCAGGCCCGTTTCCAGCCAATCGATATAATTACCGCACACAAGCGCATGTCTGCGCTTTTCGGTGTGCTTTCGCTTGGACACGGAAACGAGGATCTTCTTTTTGGGAGTCGCCATGCGCGGAGTATACCCAAATCAATGCTGCGTAGTTGTTATAAGGAGTTATTCTTTAAGGATTGTCAAACCACAAGTGGCGTCCGGCACGTCGTTTGCGTACACTCGCCGCATGTCTCTCCACACCCTTACGCCCGGAAAAAAAGTTCCTGCAATCGTGAACGTCGTTGTCGAAATCCCGCGTGGCTCCAACAACAAATACGAAGTCGATCACGAGTCGGGGCTCATAAAGCTCGATCGCGTGCTCTTCTCGCCCATGTTCTACCCGGCGGACTACGGCTATATCCCCGGCACACTTGGCGATGACGGCGATCCACTGGATGCCCTGGTGCTGGTGACGAATGCCACCTACCCCGGCACGCTCATCGAGGCGCGCGTACTTGGCTACTTGGGCATGATCGACGGCGGCGAAGGCGACGAGAAACTGCTGTGCGTTCCCGTCTGCGACCCACGCTTCGCCCACATGCAGTCGCTGAAGGACGTCCCCAAACACACTCTGGATGAAATCGCCCACTTCTTCCGCACCTACAAGGATCTGGAGAAGAAGAAGGTGGAAATTCTGGACTGGAAGGACGCCAAGGATGCGTACGTCGTGATCGAGAAGTCGATCAAGAACTACAAGTAAATTCTCTCCTCTCCCGCAACCGGGACGTCGCGTCCCGGTATGGCGACCCGAGGTCGCCGGTGCGGGCGTCAATCCAGCGATGCCTTCGCTGCCGACAGTTCGGCCAATTCCGCCGTGATGTTGGCTTGGCGCGTTTGGTTGTACGTCATGGTCAGGTCGTCCATCAGGTCGTTTGCCGCGTCCGATGCGTTGCGCATGGCGACCATACGTGCCGAATGTTCGGACGCCACCGATTCCAGCACCGCCTGGAACACCTGAATCTCGGTGAGCTGCGGCAGAATCACGTCCAGCACCTCTGTGGGGGACGGCTCGAAGATGTATTCCTGGACCTTGCCCATGTCCATGTGGTGCATCTCTTGTTCTTCTTTGGTTTTGCGGCGCTGCTCCTGAATATTCTCCAATACGTCGCGCACTTCGCTGGGCGAGAACGGAAGCAACACCTTTACGGCGGTTTGTTGGACCATCGGCGATATGAAGTCCGTATACGCCAACACCACGTGGTCGTAGGTGCCTTTCTGGAATTCGTCGATTGCCAACGTGCTGATGGGCGCCACGTCTTTGATTGTCGGGTGACTGGAGAGCGACGGGAACGTGGCGATGACATGGTGCTTCTGCCGCGTCAGCATTTGGTGGCCCTTGCGTCCCACGGTAATGAAGTCGATCGACTCGTATGTCTTCAGTTCCTTCAGTTTGTTCATGTAGATGGTCAACGAACGCAGGAGTTGTACGTTCAGGCTTCCGCACAATCCGCGGTCGGACGTGAAGACGATCGCCAGCACGCGCTTTACTTTGCGCTGCACCAAAAACGGATGCCCCTTCGCGTGCGAGCGGCCCACCGACAGTAGAATATCCCACGCGTGCAGTGCGTAGCGGCGCAGCGCCTGCGCATGTTGCACGGCTTTGCGCATCTTGGAGGCGGCCACCAGCTCCATGGCTTTGGTGACCTGACGAGTCGATTTGATCGACTTCATCTTGCGCCGGATGTCGCGGAGGCTGCGCGCCATGAAAAACGGATGGGGAGGAGTCGGTTACGCCTTGGATTTCGCAGTCGTTTTCGCCTTCGGCTTGGCTGCATTGTCTTCAGCCGGAGCGTCGGTCATTGCGGGCTTCAGCGATGTTTTGTAGGTTTCAATCAACCGCTTCAGCTGGTCTTCGGCGTCCGGGGTCAGCTCGGTCGAGAGCGTTTTTAAGAGATCGAAGTGTTTTGTCTGCATGGCGCGCAGGAAGCGTTCTCCAAAGGCGCGAACCTCGGTGACCGGAATGTCGTCGCAGTATCCGTGAATCGCCATGTACAGCAGGGCGACCTGTTCACCCACCGACAGCGGTGCGTACTGTTGCTGCTTTAGGATTTCGGTCAGGCGCACGCCGCGGTCCAACTGCCGCTTGGTGGCGACGTCCAGGTCCGATCCGAACTGTGCGAACACGGCCAATTCGCGGTACTGTGCCAAATCCAGGCGCAATTTTCCTGCGACCTTCTTCATGGACTTTTGCTGAGCGGCGGAGCCGACGCGCGACACCGAGGTGCCCACGTTCACGGCCGGACGAATGCCTTTGTGGAACAAGTCGGACTCCAAGAAAATTTGACCGTCGGTAATGGAAATGACGTTGGTCGGAATATATGCGGCAATGTCGCCGGCCTGCGTTTCGATAATCGGCAGAGCGGTGAGCGATCCTCCGCCGTGCTTTTCGTCCAAGCACACCGCGCGTTCCAGCAAACGGGAGTGGAGGTAGAACACGTCTCCCGGATACGCTTCGCGTCCGGGCGGACGGCGCAGCAGCAGCGAGATTTGGCGATACGCCCAGGCTTGGCGGCTCAAGTCATCGTAGACGATGAGTACGTCTTTGCCCTGGTCCACGAAGTACTCGCCCATGGCAGTGCCGGCAAACGGCGCAATGTACGACATGGATGCCGGTTCGGATGCCGACGCACTGACGACGATGGTGTACTCCATGGCGCCGTGCTTTTCCAATTCAGCCACGGTGCGTGCGACCTTGGATTCCTTCTGTCCGATTGCCACGTAGATGCAGAGCACCGGATGATCGGTCTGTTGCGTCTTCTTCTGGTTGATGATGGTGTCGATCGCCACCGCCGTCTTGCCGGTCTGTCGGTCTCCGATGATCAATTCGCGTTGGCCGCGGCCGATTGGAATCATGGAGTCGATCGCCATGATGCCGGTCTGCATGGGGCGCTTTACCGACTTGCGTTCAATGACACCGGGCGCGATTTTTTCGACCGGATACATGGTGTCGCTGCGAATGGGTCCGCGGTTGTCTTTCGGCTCTCCCAAGGGGGAAACCACGCGCCCGATGAGCCCTTGGCCCACGGGAACCGACAACACGCGTCCAAGCGTCTTTACCGAGTCTCCTTGCTTCACCTTGGTGAAATCGCCGTAGATGATTGCTCCCACCATGTCTTCTTCCAAGTTCAGGGCGCTGCCAATGACGCCATTGCCAAAATCGATCATCTCGCCCGCACCGATGGTGGTGAGGCCCGAGATCTTGGCGATGCCGTCGCCGACTTGGACCACATTGCCCACATGTTCCTCGGTGACCGAGGGTTTGTAGGTGGCGATGCGGTCTTCCAACGTTTGGATCAAGTTGCTACTGAGGTTCATGGGAGAGGGAGAAAAAACGTCAGGCGATGGGTTCGAGACATGTTTGCAGCAGTTCACGCAGTGCGCCCTGCACGCTGCAGTCGATGCGACGATGGTCCATGAGCAGTACGGCGCCGCCGATGACGTCGGGATCCACTTTTTCCGTCAAATGCACCGTCACACCCGATTGTTTGCTGATGAGTGCGCCCACATGCTCGGCTTTCAACGTTCGTGCGTTTGGCACAACGAGCAACCCCGATGTTTGCTCGCCGCGTCGCTTCATTTCGTGCTCCACCAATTTAACGAACTCGCGACGCGGGAACCCGGGGCACATGCGCTTCAATACGTTCAGCGCAGCCACGCACGCGGCATCGGCCGCTGCAGGCGAGGCTTGCACCTCGTCGATCAATGCCATGGCGATGTCGGCGGGTTTGGTTCTCATGCCAGAAGCGACGGAAGATTCTCTTTCAGTTCAGTCTCGAATTGCTGCTGGTCCTCCTTGGAGAATTCGCGACGGAGAATTTTCTCGGCCGAGTGCACGATGGCGTGGGCCAATTTCGTTTGAATGTCGCTCACCATTTTGGCGCGCTCGTTCTCCAATTGCTGCATGCCTTTGGTCACGATGCTCTTGGAATGGGCGCGTGCCTCTTTCTCGATTTCGGCGCGGATGGCTTCGGCTTCTTGTTTGGCGCGCTCCAGGAGTTGCCCGGCTTCAATATCCGCTTTACGCAGCACATCGGCGCGCTGCTTCTCCAAGAGCTCCTTGCTGCGGGAAATTTCATCGGCTTCTTGCAGCGATTTTGCAATCGTTGCACGGCGCTGGTCGATGACGCCCAAGACCGGCTTGTAGACGAATTTCGCAAGCAGGAAGATCAGGATGGCAAAGTTCACCACCTGCGCGAGCAGCGCGTACCAGTCGAGACCGAGGGCTTGAATGAGTTCCGTCATGCGAGTCGGAGGAAAAGGAGTGGAGAGGACTAGACGAACTTCATGATCAGCGCGATGACCAAGCCGTAAATGGCGATGGCTTCGGCGAAGGCAATGGAGAGAATGGCGAACGTCTGAATGCGAGCACCGGCTTCCGGATTGCGTCCAATGGCTTCCACGGCCTTAGCGCCAATGAAGCCGATGGCGATTGCCGGACCGAGTGATCCGAAACCGATGGTAATGGCGACCGGAAGGTTCCTGTCCGAGAACAGGCTGGTGGCTGCGCCGACTGCGGCTGGTGCGTCCATAGAGAAAGAGGGGAAGGAAGAAAAGGGTGGGGATTACGCGAGTGCGGGAGTCGCCGGTGCGGCAGGAGTTTCCTCATGCGGAGCGTCATGGTGGGACACGGCGATCTTCA
>CAYUVW010000018.1:0-33612 GCA_964448405.1 uncultured Candidatus Peribacteria bacterium
TGTTCGCCGATAAGCGAAGGGCGCCGCATTTAGTTGCTGAGGACGGAAGCGCTTTGGCTGCGAACGCGGGAAGCCATGCTGCGCACGTTGCCGCCGGTGTGGTCGTACTGACCTACTTCCAGGCCGTCGCTAATCAAGCTGCCGGGCATGCGGAGAATATTGGCTACGGTTTTCAACGGACGCAGGCGTACGGCGTCGCCGAGCAGCTCACCTACGTCGCGGCGTGTTCTGGCAAACGGCCCGGAGCCGGGTGCCTCCAACCGCTTATCGACGATTCCTGAAATGCCATAGTCGATGAGTTCGGTTGCGGTACTGAAGGCCGTCAGGCCAATGCCGTACAGCGCTTTGGGGTAGTTGCCGGCTTCCACAGGATCCTTAATATACGTTTGGAGCGTGTCGTTGCCCCAGGTCTTGGCATTCGAGCCCACCTCCTTAAAGAGGTGTATGAGGCGCGTTTCGCCGAAGGCCGATGAGAAAGAGTGGTGGAGCATTAGCGTTCAATGGTTTTTGCAACGCCGTTGCCGACGTCGCGTACCAGGCTGAGCGGAGCATGGATGACATTGCCGGCCGCACCGATGACATCCAAGTGCGCGATATTGCGGATCAAACCGCCCAAGTCGCGGCGCGTATTGGCAAGCACGCCTTTACGGGTGCCGACTTCCACAATGTTTTCACCCGTGCGTTCGGACATTCTTCGTAGCAGACGGGATTCAGCGTGGGCCGATAGGGGAGGCTTCATGCGCATGTAAGAGCTATTCTACTCCGTAGAAGACGCGCGACAGGTAAAATCCTTACGTTTTTTCACTTCCGCAGCCACTCGATTTTGGCTTGGAAAAGGCATTTTTCTTTTGTCATAGCAGTTCGGCGTGTCATTGGTTTTTCCATCGCGCTGGCGGGGCGCGATCTTGTACACTCTCCATATGCTCGAGAAAGCGTACGACCCGCAGGCAGTGGAGGACCGCATCTACAAGATGTGGGAAGACAGTGGTGCGTTCAAGGCCGACGTGAAGACCAAGAAGAAGCCGTTTACCATCAGCATGCCGCCGCCGAACGCGACCGGACAGTTGCACCTGGGCCACGCCGTCATGTTGGCGCTGGAGGATATTTTCACCCGTTTCGCACGCATGCAGGGGCGCGAGGCGTTGTGGTTGCCGGGTACCGACCATGCCGCCATCGCCACCGAGAACGTGGTCATTAAGCAGCTGAAGGCCGGAGGCATGCGCGATCCGCGCAAGGAACTGGGTCGCGAGACGCTCATTGGCAAGATTGCCGAGTTCGTGGAGCAAAGCCGCGGTACCATCCGTTCGCAGGTCCGCAAAATGGGTTCGTCCTGCGACTGGTCGCGTGAGCGCTACACCATGGACCCCATG
Source organism: uncultured Candidatus Peribacteria bacterium (assembly GCA_964448405.1). Classification (GTDB taxonomy): domain Bacteria; phylum Patescibacteriota; class Gracilibacteria; order Peribacterales; family Peribacteraceae; genus DAORHV01. The sequence continues at coordinate 1,371 of CAYUVW010000018.1, forward strand.
CTCAACCGCTGTGTGAACGAAGTGTTCAAGAGCATGTACGACGACCAGCTCATTTACCGTGGGCATCGCATTGTGAACTGGGATCCCAAATTGGCCACCACCGTGTCCGACGATGAAGTGGCATACGTGGAGGAAAAGTCGCCGTTCTATACGTTCAAGTACGGACCGTTCGAAATCGGCACATCGCGCCCCGAAACCAAATTCGGCGACAAGTACGTGGTCATGCACCCCGATGACAAGCGTTATGCCAAATACAAGCACGGCGACACCTTCGATGCCGAGTGGATCAACGGCCCGGTACGTGCGACAGTCATTAAAGATAAGGCCGTCGACCCGGAGTTCGGCACGGGTGTCATGACCATTACCCCGTGGCACGATCCGGCCGACTTCGACATTGCCGAGCGCCATGGCTTGGAAAAAGAGCAGGTCATCGACTTTCAGGGCAAGTTACTGCCCATCGCCGGCGAATTCGCCGGTATGAGCATCGATAAGGCGCGTCCGCTGATTGTCGACAAGTTGGCTGCCAAGGGTTTGGTTGTAAAAACCGACAAGGACTACATGCACAACAAGGCCACCAACAGTCGCGGCGGGGGAGCCATTGAGCCGCAGATCAAACTCCAGTGGTTCATCGACGTGAATCGCCAGGCTGTGGACTGGAAGGGGAAGAAAATGAGTCTGAAGGAAATCATGCACGAGGTCGTGCATGGCGGCAGCATCACCATCATCCCCGAACGCTTCAACAAGACCTACTTCCACTGGATCGATAACCTGCGCGACTGGTGCATCTCGCGTCAGATCTGGTGGGGGCACCGCGTTCCGGTGTGGTACAAAGACGGCCAGACGTTCGCCGGTGTGCAAGCGCCCGAAGGGACCGGCTGGGAGCAGGATTCCGACACGCTCGACACCTGGTTCAGCTCGGCAATGTGGACCTGGAGCACGCTGGTCGACCCGGATTTGCACGACCGTTACGATCTGTCGTTGGAAGAGATTCTGGCTCAGAGCCCCGATTTCCAGAAGTTCCACCCGACCCAGGTCATGGAGACCGGTTACGACATCCTGTTCTTTTGGGTGGCGCGCATGATTCTCATGACCACGTACGCCACCGGGCAGATTCCGTTCGAGACGGTGTACCTGCACGGACTCATCCGCACGCGTGAGGGCAAGAAAATGAGCAAGAGTGATCCCGAAACCATGATCGACCCGCTCGACATGATTTCTAAATACGGTGCCGATGCGCTGCGCCTATCCATGATCGTGGGCCAGAGCCCGGGCGCCGACTCGCGCCTGTACGAGGAGAAAATCGCCGGATACCGCAACTTCATCAACAAGCTGTGGAACGCGTCGCGCTTCGTGCTGTTGCAGTGCGAGCAGGCCAAGATCAATCCGTGCGATATCGATACGCTGCCCGCACTGGATACGCTGTCGATTGCGGACAAGGCGCTGCTGCACGGACTGGAATTGCTCATCGACGACGTGGCAACCGGTCTGGCCGAGTACCGCCTCAGTGAAACCGGCGAGCGTCTGTATGGTTTCGTGTGGGACTTCTTCTGCGACTGGTACCTGGAGCTCAGCAAGGGCACTTCGACAGGCTCAGTGCCTGCGGCCAACCACGCCGTGCTCGTGCATGCGCTGCGCCGCATCCTGAAACTTCTGCATCCGTACTGCCCGTTCGTCACCGAGGAACTGTGGGCACAGGTGAAGCCCAAGGCGGCTGGCATGCTCATGAAGGAGCAGTGGCCGTCGACCAAGCAGGAGCGTCGCGACAAAGATGCATTCGATGCACTGGGTGTGGTGATCGAAGTCATTACCGCCGTGCGGAGGTTGCGCACCGAGCAGAACGTGGAGCCCGGCAAGAAAGTGTCGCTCATCATTCACAGCCGCAAGCACGCCGCCATGCTGGAGACCCAGCGCGAGCACATCATGCGTCTCGCCAAGCTGGAGGATGTGAGTATCGATTCCACGCCTGCCAAGCATGCCGATGTCGCCAGCGCATTCCTTACCGACGTAGAGGTTCATTTGCCGTTGGCCGGACTGGTCGATGCAGGCAAGGCGAAGGACGGTTTGCTGAAGGAGCAGAAGAATTTGCAGGACTACGTGAAGGTTTTGAAAGCCAAGCTGGGTAACGAGAAGTTTGTCTCGAAGGCGCCGCCGGAACTGGTGAAGGCCGAGACCGCCAAGCTCCACGATGCCGAAGACAAACTTCGCAAGATCGCGCAAAGCCTTGCATCGCTAGCGTAAGTTCCAAGGTTTGCGAGCAAAGAAAAGCATCTTTTTTGGAAAGGAACAATCATCTGCTGCGTCATCTAGTGCAGGTGAGACCTTTTCTTTTTCCTTTTTCCCCTTCGTTGTATGAAGAAATTCCTTTCTTTTTCGCTGATCGGCGCCAGCTTGCTGACGGCAGGCAGTGCGTTTGCCGAGCAGTTTCCATTTCGCGATAAGCCGTTCCCGGACGTTGCGACGACGCATCCGAGCTTTGCGGCAATCGAATATCTTCGCGAGCACAACATCATCCGCGGATACGTTGACGGTACCTTTAAGACCGATCGGCGCCTGAGTCGTGCCGAGTACACGGTCTTGCTGACCAATCCGTTCTTCTTGGACGGCACGGATGCTGAAACGTGTATTCCGGAGCATTTTCCGGAAGGTGATACACAGATTTACTACTCCGACGTCCATATCGACGATTGGTTCGCCAATGCCGTCTGTCTGGCCACTACCAAGAAGATCGTCGACGGTTTCCCCGACGGCAACTACCAGCCGCATGAGTACGTGAACTTCGTTCAAGCTGCCAAGATCGCCGCCAACGTCTTTGCTTTCGACATCAAGCAGGATGAAACGGTCGATGACTGGTACCTCCCGTACGTGCAGCGTCTTGCGGATCTCAAGGCAATCCCGACGAGCATCAAGCGCTTTGATCAAATCATCACTCGCGCCGAAGCCGCCGAGATTATCTTCCGTCTGAAGACCAACAATCAGACCAAGGCCTCGGCAAGCTTCAGCAGCCTGAAGTAGTCATTGCTTTGCGCCAAGCGGTCCGCCGTAGCCGAAAGGCAAAGTGGGCCGTTTTAGTGTCCGGCGAATTCAAGGATTTCTTCCGCACACCAGACGACATGCTCATCGTTCTGAAAGTGTTTTCGCGTTGCCAAGAGCAGCGCCTTCGCTGCATCATTTTTGCCCTGAAAATATAATAGTCTGGCTTTACAGCAGTTCAACACGCCCCGCGCAGTGCCGCGGAATCGTGCGATAGAGCGGTTCATCAATGCCATCTGATCTGCGTGAGAGATCGAGCGTTCTTTACAGCGTAGCGCCATGGATGCGGGAATGTTTTTTTTCACCAAAAACACGACCGAAGTTGCCACTACGTCCGTGAGCTGAACAAAATCACGCAGCATTTCCATGGTGATATGGATCCATGGGCACCACGCGTGGATGTAGTCTTGATGCACGATTACACCGCGGCCGCCGATCAACGACGGGAAAAAGCGTTCTGTCACGACATCATTCACATGCCAGGTTTTCAGAATATCCAAGAATAGTATCTCAATCGGCTTCCCTGACCATTCTTGGTCGCCCATCTCTCCTTCGTGGATGCATCGGTTTGCCTCGTATCTGGCAGTCAGTGCTTCGAATGCCGGTCGGAATGATTCGTTAAGGCGAATGCCTTTCAGAGCTTCCGGGTAGGAGTTCAGCATGTATTGGTTCGTCACGAAGTTGTCGTAGCAGTGAATGCGAGAATCTTCATGCCCACCGTCATGCAAACCGCATGCCAACGCCTGGAATGATCCGCCCAGAAATGAGCCTCCGTCGATGATCTCGCCTGTGCCTGAGTAATAGTCTTTTCCAAGCCAGTACAACAAACGCCGTTCATCGTTTAGCAACATAGCTGGGCAGTCCATAACCACGCGCGGCACAATACTTTCTTGCCAGAATTGACGCGTCAAAATATTCCGCGGGTTACCGGGCAGGAGTGACTCAATTTTCCTGAGGACCCGTTGCTTTCTCCTGCGAAATACCGCATTCGGACCATGGGTTAGTACGACCCAATGCTTTGCATAACGAGCCACACTAGGATCATCCGCTTGTTTTCAAATCTCTGTCAACGTGCATCGACAGTCGGCAAGTTGAACCCCATCGTCGTGCCGCTCTTCACTTGCAGCGCCGCCGCCCGCGTGAGTGCGTTACGTCCGAATTTGGTGTGAATGTTGTCTAGCGCCTGCTGCAAATGTTCCGCGCGCTCATCTTGCGCCGGGTCGTCGAACAGCGAGTACTGCTTGGCTCCGGCCGGCGCCAGCCCGTACAACCCCAGGCTGACCTGGTTGTAGAACTTGCCATGCTCCAGTGCTGTTTCCAGGCAGCGTTGGGCCTCGGGCAGGATTTCACTCTCCAGGCGACTGGCTTGGGGCAATCTTCGGCACAGACCGCTGCGGTAGAAATCGCGGTCGCGTAGCCAGACACACACAATGGAGCACGCCAGTTCTTGTTTGCGCATCTTGAGCACCACGTATTCCAGATGCCGCAGCATGTAGGCCCGGATGTCCGCCAGCGTGCGGGTGGCCTTAAAGGTGCGGCAGCGCGAAATAGACTTGGGTGCGGCGGGCTCATGGACCAGTTCGTACACGCGTTCACCCGATAGCTCACGTTGCAGCTCCAATCCAGGACGTCCGCACACCTCCTGGACCAGCGTTACGTCGGCCTGGACGAAATCCCATGCCGTTTTCCAGCCGTGCAGATCGGCGTGCACTTGTCGCCTGCGCCCAATGCCCGGAATGGCGGCTGCCGGACGGTCGCGCAAGAATCGCTGAATATCTCCCTGCAGCACGTTGGTTACGCCAGCCGGCTTGCGGTACTCGCTGGCCATCTTCGCCAGCGTCTTGCTGGGCCCCACGCCCACCGACACCGAGAGCGCGGTCTGGCGCAGCACATCGGACTGGGTGGCCTTGGCCCAGACGCCTAAATCGGCCGGGATACCGCCCTGCATGGTTGCCAGATCCAGGAACCATTCATCGATCGACATCTGTTCCACAATGGGACACACGTCGCGCAGGATCGATTCGATTTGGGCCGAGGCGATACCGGTCTCGGCGAAGTCGCTGGCCATCTCTATGGCGCCGGGGCACAGCTTGCGAGCCTCGAACAGCGGCATGCCGGTCTTCACGCCCTTGGCTTTGGCCTCATAGGTGGCCGCGATGATGCAGCCGCCACCCATGCCGATGGCGAACACCGGCTTTCCTCGTAAGTGAGGGTGCTTGCGTACGATAACGGACGCGAAGAACGCATCGGCGTCCAAATGCGCGATCGCGGAAGGGGAGCATGGCTGCCCCGCCGCTTGCCGGCGGCTGCTATAGAGCTTGATTCCCATGGCGATGCGGAGACTACTAGTATCTGCGAATCACGCCCATGACCACGCCCGCCACCTGGAGCTCTTCCAGAGCGAACAGATCTGGGTATTCCGGGTTCTCGGCTTGCAGGTAGAACTTGCCCTTATCTTTCTTCAAGCGCTTGAGCGTGAATTCGCCGTCCAGGATGCCCACAACGATATCGCCGATTTTCGGCGCCTTGGCACGATCGACAACAACAAGGTCTCCTTCCTGGATTCCGGCATTGATCATACTGTCGCCTTTCACGCGTAGTAGGAAGGTGGACGCACGATCTTTAATCAAATACGTGTCCAGGGAGATCTGTTCTTGGGCGTGCTCTTCCACCGGGGCGGCGAAGCCTGCGGCAATCGGACCGAATAACGGCAGCGTCATGACAACCGGCATATCGTTCTCTTGTCCGGCCCCTGCAATGATCTTAATGCGGCCACGCGGGTCCTTTTCGATGTGCCGTTCAGCCGCAAGCGTGTTGATGACCTTTGCAATGGAGTTCTTGCTCCGTACGCCGAAGGCGATGGCAAGATCGGCCAATGACGGCGAATAGCCACGCTTGCTTTGAAACTCCGTGATGTAATTCAGGACGGTGCGCTGGTGCGGCGTGAGTGCCATAACGAAGGGGGTTAGGACCCCACGTCGCTCTAGAAGGAGCTTTGAGGGGCAGGACGAACGTACACCAAAATAGGTGAACGATTGTCCACTGTCAAATTAAAAGCGAAAATTCCAGTGTTGGATTTGGTGTGTTCACCCGATGGCATCTAGGTCACGCTGCTTATTCATTTCGATAAACATGATCGTCCAGACGGTTTGCTTGAAGACGTTCAAATAGGTGAGTCCGTAGGCCAGGCAAAAGACCAGCACCACTCCCACGATGCCAATGATCGTCCAGGCGATGGCGGGAGCCAAGAACAGCGTCAGCAACGTTCCGAGTCCGAACAGCACCGCCGGCAGAACGATAATGACCACCACGTTCATGACGACGCGCAGGCCGATGACCATCATCAACAATGCCAGGAACACCACGTGGCTCAAATAGCTCACCGTAAGCTTGATGCTCCGGCCGGCAGCCTCGAATACGCCGAGCTTCTGAATGACTACGCCTTCTTCGCTGAAGGAGGCAAAGAATCGCAGGATGCTCGAGATAATCCACAGCAACGTCGCAATGACAAGTAGGCCCCAGCGCAGTCCTTCGGTGTAGCGCAGAATCAAGGAGCAGGCGGTGATGAAAATGCTGATGCCGCTGAACGCAAAAATTTCATGCAGCGTCAAAATGGGGAAATAGTTGTACAAACCCAGAATAAATCCGCCTTCCACCTTTTCCTTTTTATACGCTTTGGCGGCTAATCCGATGATCGCCCCGTCGCCGAGACTGGGTACGAACAATTCGACGATCAGCAGCAGAATGAAGGCGACGAGTATCGTAACGAACGCCCACATCGGGACGAGATCGTACAGAATGATCCAGTCGTCCAGCAGGCCCACCTCGTGGCCGGCGATATACGCATAGATGAAATACAGCTGGTATCCAAGCAGCTTTAAATCCAAAAGCAGCGCGAAGATCGTCCGGAAAAATCCCCATGCGCGCAGCGTGCGTTCCGTGGTGGTAATCCTCCACGCCTCAGCGATGATTTCGCGGGGAGTCAGCATATGGCGCAGGATTACTTGAGCGGCGTGACGTCTTGCAGCGGCTGATAGGTGTAATCGTCAGCCAGGACAATGGACAAGTCCGTGCCGTCGGCCAGTGCAGCCGTATCGACCGTATCCAGAATCGGCAGTTGCAGCAACGCAGAGAGGTACTCAGCCGTTTTCTTGGCTTTGGCGGCTTGTGCCACCGCAGCTTCCATGGAGCCTGCCGAAGATGAGGGAGCAACCGTCGGCGCGGCGCGGACGACGATGTACGAACCTTCGCGTGCCGGCGTAGCTTTCTTGTCGTAGTTTTTCGTTTGCGTCACATTGAACATGTACCGATACAGCTCGCCACCCAGCTTGCGAGCGGCACCCTCCTTTGCGTCTGCATTCAACACCGCAATGCTCGGCGGATTCATGAACAAGTCACGATGTCGGATAAACACCTCGGTCAAGACGCGGATTTGCTTCCAGGTCACCGGAAATGCCGGAATGGAGAAGGGCAGCAAGACCGAAGCGCCGTCGAATTCTTCGCGGGGAGGGGAATACAAGAAGCCGCCCGGTTGAATCAGTGATCCATACAAGCCGTTCTGGTCGTTCAGCTGTACGTTTGCTAGTTTTTTTGCATCCACGCCCTTACCCAACACCGCCAAGCCCATGAGCTCCCTGCTGCTGAGTGTCGTGCGGAAATTCTTGGAGACGATACTGAGTAACTCGCTGACTTTTCCAAGGTTGCCGATTGTGCCGGTTTCACGCATTTTTTGCATGACCGCGGAGATGATCTGCTGCTGGCGTGCCGAACGAGAGAAGTCGCTGGTCGTGTGACGTGTGCGTGCGTACTTCAACGCGGTGGCGCCGTCCAAATGATGCGAGCCCTTGGTGATGGAGAATGTTTCGTAGGTGTAATTGGGTCCCGGATACTCGACGTCGACAATATCTTCCGGAACATCCACATCCACGCCGCCGACGGCGTCTACCGCATCGATGAAACCATTGAAGTCGATTTTGAGTACGCCGTGGATCGGCAGATCCACCAGCGTGCCGATTTCGGTGCCCAGTTGCTTGAGCGATTCTGCCTCGGCTTCAGGGTGGGTGCTGCCCTGTGCAATAAGATAACCCTTATAGTTGCGGTACAGACTGTTGATACGGCCCTTGCCCATCTTTTCGGTATTCAGCACGTACAGGTCGCGCGGCAAAGAGAGCAGTACAACGCCTTCATTGTGTCTGGCATCGATACTGGCGATCATCAGCGTGTCCGTCAGATCGACGCCGTCGTGGTCTGCTCCGCCTTCACCGAGCAACAACAGATTGGTGTAACCGTTGTCGTCGACGGGCAATTCCACGCTGGCAACGGATACCAGTTGTGAAATGGAAAACACTTTCATCGCCAATAACACGCGCAATGTTCCAACGAGCAATAATCCGGCGAACAAGATGGCGACAAGGACCGCGAGCGCCTTCTTCAAAAGACCGGTGTGGTTTGCGCGTTCCTCCTGCTCGACTTCATGCTTTCTCTTCGTCAGAAGATAGAGGTTGGAGATCGGTTCAACCGCCCGGGAAACAAAGTTGAGAGCCCTTCGCGCGAATGACGGAGACGTTTTCTGATCATCGCGAATGGGCCGAATGCTGAAAGACATTGCGGAAATTGTAGCGGAATACGGAGGGGTAGTCACGGTCTGAAAATACGATCGTTCACCTGTATTCGTCGGCTTTCTGAAGCCATTTTTTTCAATCCTCACTCCTGAGGCATTTTTCAGTCTTCCGCGCGTTGTTTTTCTCCAACGCAAAAGGGGCCCGAAGGCCCCTCATGCTTGATTGCGGAGACAATGCTTATGCAGCAGCGCCGTCCTTGTCTGCCTTGAAGCAGTTCAGACACAACACCGGGCGTCCGCCTTCGGACTCCGGACGCGGCTTGAACGGAACTTCGCACTGAGCGCCGCACTTTGCACAGACGGCCGGGTGCATTTCGCGGTTCGTCATGCGCTCGTTCTTGCGCTTGTTGCGGCAGTCCTTGCAGCGCTGGGGAGCAGCGAGACCGCGCTCCTGGTAGAAAGCCTGTTCTCCTTCAGAGAAGGTGAACGCGGCACCGCAGTCGCGGCAGGTGATCTGTTGATCAGCCATATAGAGAAAAAAGAAAAAAGAATTAATGATGCACCCGTGACTTCTTTTCTAGTTTCGGCTGTATTCCGATCACTGATACGAAGGCGTTTGCAGGTACAGTGTACTGTACATTTTTGCTTTTGCAAGTTGTTTTAGGACTTCATTGTTTTGCCAGCTAACTCATCCAAATGCCAACCATTGTCACAATGGCTCCGAAAATGATGCCACACAACACTTCCAGCAACGAATGCCCCAATCGCTCGGATAAATGCTGCCAATGCTGCAGGCGGTTCAAGACTTTGGCCTGTTCTCCAATGGCGCGGCGCGAGCTGGTGGCGTCGTACCAGATGATGCAGGCGAACACGAAGGCGATGGCAAACTCAATCGAGTGCAATCCGGTCTTTTTGGCTACGATAATCACCAATGACGTCACGAATGCCGAGTGACTGCTGGGCATGCCTCCGGAGCGGAAAATACCTGCGTGCCATGTTCCAGTGCGCATGCCTTCGACCGTCATTTTGACGATTTCGGACAGCAGCGCCACAACCATGGGAATCAAAAACGGATAGGAGCGGAGGATTGTCATGGGCGCATTGTCGGGTGGGGGAGGCAGAATTGCAATGGCACGAAGGCCAAGACTCCATGAACTCCTTGGAGTTCAAAAAAAGCCCGGCTTGAGCCGGGCTTTGAAGTCCTTTGATGGGAGTCTTCCTGATTACTTCAGGTTGACCTTGCCGCCGGCGGCTTCGATCTTCTTCTTCATTTCCTGTGCGTCGGCCTTGGCGACACCCTTCTTCAGCATTGCAGGGGTCTTGTCGACCAGGTCCTTGGCTTCGCCCAGACCGAGCTGGGTGATTTCGCGCACCACCTTGATGATGGCGATCTTCTGAGCACCGGAGTCGGCGAGCTCGACGTCGAAGCTCGACTTCTCGTCGTCAGCACCGGCTGCTGCACCGCCAGCGGCGGGAGCGGCGGCCATGGCGACTGGAGCGGCGGCGGAGATACCGTAGGTCTTCTCCATGTATTTGACGACGTTGTTGAGCTGGATGACGTTCAGCTTGGTCAACGCGTCGATGACAGCCTGTTCCTCTTTAGAGAGGGTGATTGCGGCGTCGGACATAAAAGGAAGGGGAAAAAGAAATGAGATTCAGAACTACGCTGCCGGAGTGGCAGGAGGGGTTGCTGGAGCGGGGGCTGCCTCGGCAACCGGAGCGGCTGCGGGGGCTGCTTCTGCGGCTGGTGCCGGAGCGGCAGGCTGCTTCTTGGCGACTTCGGACAGGGCGCGAGCAAAGCTGGTGAGCGGTCCATTGCAGGCCGAAACGAACTGCGTAAGCGGCGTGTTGACCATCGTGATGAAGATGCCGAGCAACTGCTGGCGGCTCGGGATCTGAGCGAAAGACGCTGCTTCGGCGGCGTTCATGAGTTTGCCGTCGAAGATACCGCCGATGAGCTTCACTTTCTCGTTCTCCTTAGAGAACTTGAGAGCGATGCTGGCGCCGGCGACCGGATCTTCATTGCTGAAGATGCAGGCCACGGGTCCTGGCAGAGCGGTGTCGAGGATTTCGGGGGCATTCACCTCTTTGGCAGCCAATTGGATGAGCGACTTCTTGCAAACCTTCAGCTCAGCCTTGCCTTCGCGGAGCTTGCCGCGGAGATTGCTGATATCGGGGACCGTGAGGCCGATGTAATGGGCGAACATCACGGACTTTGCATTTTGCATCTTGCTTTTCAGCTCGGTGAGCTGGGCAGCCTTTTGCGTTCGGGTGAGAGCCATAGAGGAGAGGTGAGGGGAGCGGGCGCACGAAGAAACGCCCGTCGGACTGGAGACGGGAGGGCAAAAAAAAGCTGGTTCCCGACTAACCGTCCGGGAGACCAGCGAGGAACACGGCACGATTCACCAAGCCGGGGCCGGGTGAGCGCTGCTGTACTCCTCGGGAGGATTTACGTTCGGCCTGGGGCCTAGTACCTCCGGTCTTCGGACTTGCGCACAGAGTACTTGGTGTGGGGTGACATGTCAACATCATCTTGCTTTTTCGTCGAACGGGGCCGTATGGCAGCTTGGGAGTTTCAAGTCGCTTTTTCTTGGGCAGGCTGCCGAACGTGGTACACTCAGCGGAACTATGGAAACCGCTCGCGCCACATTGTCGCACACCGGCGTACACGCTCTTGCAGACTTGCAGAAGCGGCATCCGGTGCTGGCAGGCGAGCGACTCCAAAAGGCGTTCCGGGTGGCCAGTCAGGTCTACGACCATCGCCCGTTTGACCAAATGGAGCGCGTCACGCTGTTGTCGCATGCATGCGGAGTTCTGCGGATTTTTGTGGAATTCTGCCCGGACGAAGACGCGCTGATCGCCTGTTTGCTTCAACACGTGCTGAAATGCGACTACGCCGTACAGACGCTGGAAGAGGAGTTCGGCCGCAATGTGCGCGACATTGTCAGTCGTATTCACCTGTTGTCGCATATGAGCACCACCGATTGGCGGCGCTCGGTGGATGATCTGAAAATCATGTTGGTATCGGTTGCAGACGACACGCGCGTGCTCATCTTAAAGCTGTGCATTCAGTGTTATTTGATCGAAAGCTTGGACGAACTGCAGCCGCAGGTGCGCAACATCCATTGCCGTCAGTCGTTGCAGTTGTTTGCGCCTGTGGCTGCTCGACTCGGTATTTACGCGCTCAAGTACCGCCTGGAAGAGCGCGCCTTTCCGGTTGCCTACCCGACCGATGCGCAGGCGATCGGTCGTCAGTTGGAACTGTTGCACCAGGCGCATGGAAACTTCTTAAAGGCATCGTTGGCACACCTGCGCTCATTTTTGGCACATGAAGGCGTGAAGTGCGAGGTTATGGCGCGTGAAAAGCACTCGTACAGCTTGTTTCAGAAGATGCAGCGGAAAAGCATTACGGACATTGAGAAAGTTACGGATCTCATCGCGGTGCGCGTGGTGGTGCCTACGCTTCCGGATTGTTATCAGGTTCTTGGGTTCCTGCACCGCCTGGCCACGCCCATTTCACATCGGTTTAAGGATTACATCTCGTTCCCCAAGCCCAACGGCTACCAGAGCTTGCACACGTCGCTTATCGGTTTGCCGGGTGCGCCGAGCAATCTGATGATTGAAGTGCAGATTCGCACCGCGGATATGCATCGCGAAGCCGAATACGGTATTGCAGCGCACTGGATGTACAAAGAGGAGCGGACCATTCAGCGTTCCATTGGACGCATGCAGCTCAACGATGTCCTGTTGCGTCAGCAATCTGTAAACCGCGAGAGCGGCGACAATGCGGATTTGCGACTGGTCGACCACATTTACGTTCTGACGCCGCATGGGGACATTATCGAATTACCCGATGGCGGCACTCCGCTCGACTTTGCCTTCGCATTGCATACGGATTTGGGTTTGAAGTTTAAGTCAGCACGCGTGAACGGTGGCATTGTGCCGATCTCGCATAAATTGGAGAACGGCGACGTGGTCGAGATTCTTACGCATAAGCATCCGCGTCCGGCGCTGCACTGGATGGAAGAGTTGGCGACGCCGTCGGCGCGCTCCAAGCTGAAGGCATACTTCTTTTCGCACAATCGGGCGCAGTTCATTTCGCGTGGACGTGACGCATTGAACGATGAGCTGAAGACGCGGCGTTTACCCGGTCTGGACGGTGAATTGACCATTCTGAAGACATTCGACGGCCATGCGCAATCCATGCGTGAACGCGAGGATTTGCTCGTGAAAATCGGCATGGGCTCCGTGCGTACATCGAGCCTGTTGAATCACTTGAGCCTGCAGACTCCTCCGGCCAAGAAAAAGAACGCTCCTTCCTCCAAGACGAAGGCGGAAATCAAGCAGTTGATTGCCATCGGCGACAGGTCCATCGACATGCCGTATCGTTTTGCCAAGTGCTGCAGCCCGAATACTGCCAATCCGCGGCCTAAGCATATCGTGGGGTTCATTACACGCGCGGGCGACATCTCGGTGCACAAAGACGAATGTCGTATGGTGAAATCGGCCAACCCGGACCGCAAGATTTCGGTGAGCTGGGGAAAATAACATTCAGGATGACAAGGAAATCAAAGAAGACAAGGAGTCGTGGTCATCCTTGTCTTCGTTGTCTTCTTTGATTTCCTTATTTTCCTTACGCTCCCATTGCCTCGGCCATGACTTTGCGTACCTGGATTTCCCACTCGGCCTGGGCGTAGATGTCGCCGTCGGGCTGCATGTCGGCGTCGGAGACGGTGCGGCCGTCGCGTTCGGCAATCGCCTTGGCCTGCTCAATTCCTTTTTTCAACTCCTCGGCGTCGACCTTCACTTCCTTGTGCTTGATGTATTCCTGCAGACCGAAGCGCAGCGTAATGCGGCTCTCGGCGATTTCGCGCATTTCGTCCAATACCTGCTTCGGCTCCTTGCCGCTCTGCTTCAGCCAGTCGTCGAGCGTGATGTTTTCGCGCGACAGATTCTGCTGCAGGTCGGCCAACATGTTTTGAACTTCGTTATCCAGCAATTCCGGCGCCAGTTCGATTTTAGTTGCCTTGCGGATGAGTTCGAAGAATTCCTCTTCGCGCTCCTTGGCGATCTTGAAGGTCTGCTGTTCAGTCAGTGCCTTTTCGATTCCCTCGCGGAATTCCGCCGGCGACTTGTCCATGCCCATGCGTGACTTAATGAACTCTTGCGTGAGTTCGGGGAGCTTCACTGCGGCAACGCCGGTGATTTTCACCTCGATCTTGATCGTCTTGTCGCGCAGCGTGGGAATGGTGTGATCTTTCGGAAACTTGGGCGCAATGTTCTTGATTTCACCTTTCTTGGCTCCAAGCAGCACGGCGTCCAGGCCTGGAATCAGGTCTTCGGCGCCGACGGTGGTGCTGTACGGCAAATTGTTCAACTCCTCCATGGGAGTGCCGTCCGCATTCGTTGCCTGCAGATGCATGCGCACCAGGTCGCCCTTCTCGGCGGCGCGATCGACCGGCGTTTCGGTGCGGTCTTGCGACAGCACTTTGTTGATGAAGTCATCCACCTCTTTCTTTTCGATTTTCTGTTCGGGCTTCTTGGGCACCTTGATTCCGTCAGGCTTATTCAGTTTCACGACGGGGCGCTCCACGTAGATCAATTCCACAGCGAGCGGCTTCTGCGACGTGACGGTCAATTTGGGCGAGATGATGGGCTTCAGATCGTGCTCTTTCATCGTCTCGGTAATGAGATCCGGCGCCATCATGCGTACGGTTTCCTCCAGCAACATTTCGGGCTTCACCTTCTCTTTCACCACGTTGAGCGGGGCGCGTCCTTCGCGGAAGCCGTCCAACTTAATGCCCTGACCTAGGCGCTTGAGTGCGCGCTCTTCAGCCAATTGGCGCTGGTCATCGGTAATGGTAAGGGTGCAACGCACACGTGCCTGAGGCAGGCGCTCGATTTTCGAGGGCATGTCGGAGAGGGGAAAACGTTACGAGTGTTTCTTGCTGCGCTCGTTCCAGTACACCAACAAGGGAGTGGCAACGAAGATGCTGGAGTACGTGCCGAGCAAGATACCTACAATGAGCGTGAGCACGAACCACTTGATGCTCTCGCTACCCAGGAAGAACAGTGCGAACAACATGATGAGCACGCCGCCGCTGGTGTAGCAGGAGCGGACCCAGGTCTGGTTTACGGAACGGTTGGCAAGCGAGCTGAAGTCCTCTTTGCGCTCTTGAGCGAAGATATTGTCGCGGATACGGTCCATGACGATGATCGTGTCGTTCACCGAGTAACCGAGAATCGTGAGCAGTGCGGTAACGAACAGAGTGTCGATTTCAAAAGCGGTGTAGCGGCTGATGATGACGAAGATACCCACTGTGATCATGACGTCGTGCAAGAGCGTGAGCACGGCGACGACGCCGAACTTCCACGGGCTGTAGCGGCGCGGGATTTTGCGGAACGCGATTGCCAAATACAGGATGATACCGAGCGATGCGGCGATTAACGCGAAGCCTGCGCGCTGCTTGAGCGTTTCGCCGACCGTGGGTCCAATGGTCGTGTACTGCACTTCGTTGACCGTGCCGAGCTTGGACTGCAAATGGGTAACCAGCTGGTTGTGCGTCTCGGTGTCGAGGCCGCGCAGACGGATTAAGAAGTTTCCGTTGCCAAGCTTGTTGATGGTCGGAGTGATGGGTTCAGCGGTTTTGAATTCCTGCATGGCACCTGCCACCTTTTCCGTGGTGACGCCGGTAGCCGTGGCGATTTCCATGCGCGTACCGCCGGTGAACTCGATGCTCATGCGCGGTCCGGGCACGAATAACAGCACGACGGACGCCACGGTCAACACCGTGGAGAGAACGAAGAAGTATTTGGCCGGTTTCAGGAAGTCGAAGTTCATAGCGGACGTAGGTTAATGCCAAAGATGACCTTGCGCCAGTCGAGATCGGGATTGCACTCCTCCTTTATTGTCCCTCTCCTATTGTCAGGATGTCCGCATCGAGCAGGGCTGCGCTGGTCCAGCGTACGTCACCGGCAGCATCCAGCAGCTGCCAAAAGAAAGAATTTCGCTCTTTTGCGAATATTGGCAATGCGGAAGACAGGGCTTCCTCCAGCAGCGTTGTATCCAAGCGACCGCCAGCCTGCAGCGCTCCCGTCGTTGCGGCAGACGCCGTTGTTTGTGTGACGGGGGCGGTTTCGGCGATCATGGAGCGCAGCAGAGTGAGGTTGGTGCTGAGCAGTGTGCGCGTTCCGCGTTCGGCGCTCCCCAACGCTCGATTGCCGTCATTGGCGGCGACCCAGCGCAGCTTCCATCCAAGAACGGTTTCCTCGCCGCGTTGCACGGCGTTTTCATCCACCAAGATGTCGGTTCTGTCGTTCTTCTTCAGCTCCAGGGTACGTACGTGGGTCTGTGGCAAGCCGGCGGCAAAGTTCTCCAGCAGTTCGGTAGTACGTGTCGCATCCATGCCCTGCAGAGCGAATGCATACGACAAGGTGTCACCGCTTCCACGTTGTACGCGAATGCCGGCAAGGTGACTGAAAAATTCCGGAAGGCTCTCCGGTGAGGCGTTCCACTCATGTCGCCATGCGTAGTCGAAGATGCCGGCTAGCCCCTCTTGAAGGAGTGGCGATTCAGTGCGAAGCGTTTCAAGCGTCGTTTGCATGCGTTGCGCCAACGCGGGATCGAGAATGTCCAATGTGCCGCCTGGAGCCGATCCAATCGGTCCGGCCGGGCGAGAAGCCAACGATTGCCGTTCGCGGCGCAGGAGAATAAGGGTGCGGTTGGGGCCCCATCCTAGTTGTATGTGGGAATATGGCGTCAGCAGTGCACCAAGGAATGCGTCTGCGTGCGTATCGCCAAGCGTCAGTGCGTCGCTGCGCATCCAGACTGCGGGTGCCGCTTGCTTAGCCATACGGCGAAAAGCTGCCGCCCTGCTGAGTGCACCCGAATGATCGGCGTTGTCCGCAATCAACGATCCTACGGCAGGTCCGCTGAGTTCGGTGTCCTGAGATGTTGTGCGCTGCAGAACCCATTGCCATGTTCCTCCGCTGGTCACCACTGCAAGCTCATACGAACCGCTGCCGAGCAGCGGCAGGGGAGTCGTGAACTTCTTTTCCATGCCGAGCAAACGAGTCGCGATTACCAGGTCTTCCTGCGAGGAACCGCGAAAGAACAGCATGGTGCCGCTGCCAGGAAGACGATCGGCAAGTGACGGTTGCGGCACGATTGCCGTGCGCTGCACGAACAGCACTGTCACGACGCACATCACAAGTGCTACGCCTCCAACGGCAATGCTTTGCGTGATCCTTTTGCGGACAGATTCCATGGCGCACTGATCATAGCCTGTGTCGGCGTTTCCGGCACATCTCGTACTTCATCATATTCTTCATAAAATGCCATGATACTTTCTTGCGTAAATGCTTACGGTGAGTACAATGACATGATTTCTCCAAAACAGAGAAGTCAAAGAACATCCACACACACGAGACCCCAGGCTCCGGAGCCCAACACCAACATTCGATCGTTCACATCACACGACCCAAGAGAGACGAGAGGGAATGGAGAGACTGGAAGAACTTCCATCGCTCCATTCAAAAGATTCGTAGAGAGGATAACCGGCATGCGCGTCGTGCCAGTCATCCTCTCTGCTCTGTAATGTCGCCCTGGCTCTGTGAGTGAGCTTGCTGGGGTGCACCCCCTTTCTCCCCAGTGTTCCCCCGAAGCCTTTGGCATCGCGTGGCGAACCGGTACGGGGACTTCGTATGGTCACGAGGAGAAACAAGAGACCTTAACAAGGCAGAGAATCCGGGGCTCCTCCCCCACGTGTACCCTCCGTTATTAGGCTCAGCGATTGTTCCTTCCATAGAACTTCGTTGATAGCTCAGGAGGCGAACACAAACACAAAAAAGGCCGGCAACGGTCTTTTTTGTTTATAGGAAAAAGCAATCAGCAATGACAAAGAGTTGCTGGCCTCTTCGCAGTTGAGCGTGACGCTTGGTTCTATTTCGCCGAACTCGATACTCCGTTCGGTGCGCTGGAAGATTTTCCGGACAGCAGATTGTTGAGCTCCTCGGTGGCTTTGGCGAACTTGGGGTCGATACGAAGCGCCTCGCGGAAAGACTTTTCTGCTTCGTCACGAGCGCCCAATGCTGCTGCCGCTTTGCCAAGCAATGTGAGCGGACCCGGATCGTCTGGCCACTTGGCTTGAGCATCTTTTGCGGCCTGATACGCTTCCTGTGCGCGATTCGGGAGTTGCAGGGCCAAATTGACGTATTTTTCGTGCGCGGCAAAGTCGCTGCCGGGGTCTTGGGCAATGGCGCGGTACTGTTCCAGTGCCAAGTCCGTGTCACCGAGTTCCAGTGCATACTGCGCCAACAACTCACGTGCGTCTTTGGCCGGACTGAAGCCGTTGAGAATGGCGTACTGTAGGAATGTGACTGCGTTCTGCGGGTCGCCGAGTGCCGCGTGCGTGCGCGCAAGAAAGTACTGCGTTTCAGGTTTTTCCGGATCAATGGAATATGCGCGCTCCAATGAGGCAAGTGCGTCTTGCAGGCGCTCGGTGGTGAATTCGCAGTATCCTTTCACGATCCACGCGTCGCGGTAGCGATCTTGCTTAGCCGTGACGTCGTTGACCAACATGAGTGCGCTTTCGCATTCGCCGACTTGTGCCAAAGCTCGTCCAAGCAAGGTGGACAAGTGTGAATCCTGACCTTCGGCGAACAATGCGAACTCATTGAATGCGCCAAGCAACGTGGCGGCGTAGGTACGAATGGTTGCATCGGAGTTCTGTGTCGCAAGTTTCAGCTGGTCTTGCGCTGCTGCATACTCGCCTGCGGCGATGGCCGCGAGCGCGAGGCCGTACTGACCTTGCGATGTCTCCGGTTTTGCCGAAAACGTCTGCCTGGCGGCTTCGATTTTTCCGGTGCGCAATTGCAACAGGCCGGACAACAACATGATTTCATCTGTATCGCGGGTTTCTTTGCGCAAGCTGTTGATGCTGTCGCCGGCTGCATCGTATTCGCGTCGTTGGAGCTGAATGCGCACCAGCTTCCGTAATGCAGGTGCACCGCCGCCGGATGTCACGCTGTTCTTGTACTGTTCCTCGGCTTGGCTCCATTCTCCGCGACGCTCGAAAATTTCACCCTGGCGCAGGCGAATGAGTGCCTCGGACTGATTCTGAGGATTGAGGTCCTGCGTGGATGCTCCGGGGTTGAAAATGGATTCCTTTGTTCCTTGAATGCTTTGAAAGGCCAATTCAATCACGTTCACGGAAGCGCGAATTTGCCAAATCAGGAGCGCGCCCACGCCGCCAACCACCGCAAGGGCCAATGCAGCCGGAATGTAAATACGCGGGGGAATCTTCATCGGTGGACAGGGTAACACGAAAGGGGGAGGGGGCAGTAGTCAGTAAGCAGTAAGTAATGTGCAGCGATTTGTACGTACTGTGCTGATGCTTCGTGGTATCAAAACGGACTTTTGATCATTGCTTGCAGTCGCTGCCTTCTATCTTTTGTCACAGCTCGCTCGGGGGAACCATGGTACTATTCCGTCATGGCCAAGATGAAACCGATTGTCGTGAGCATTCCGCATGCATCTACCTATATTCCGGACGATGTGCGGTTGCTGCTGAAGCAAGACGAGAAGGCGCTGATGCACGACCCGGACCTGTATACCGAGCGCATTTACAACGCGACGGGCGTTACCATTGTGGAGGCGAAATTTTCGCGAATCATTTCCGACGTGAACCGCGCGCCGGATGAAATCTACACCGTTGGGCTCAAGCGTTCCGAGGGCGTGGTGCTCTTGTCGCTTACCGATGGTAACGATGTCTTTAAGGTGGATCCGCCAATGGCGCTTATGGAGGAGTGGGTGCAGCGCTTCCATGTACCGTTTCATGCCGAATTATCCGAGGCCATGAAGAATGCATCGTTTCTCATCGACGGTCATTCCATGTGGTCGGTGGGCCCGCGCTCCAAGGCCGATTCCGGCGTGCTGCGCCCGGACGTCGTGCTGGGCAATCGTCACTACACCACCTGCGACGCCGAGACGACACAATTCTTCCGCCATGCGTTCGAAAAGCTCGGCTACACCGTTGCCATTAATACGCCGTACATGGGTCGCTACACCGTTGGTGTGCACTGCAGCCGCCTGGGTGTGCCGGGCATTCAGATCGAGCTCAGCCGCGCGCTCTACATGAACGAAGAAACGCTCGCCCCCCACGAGGATGCAATCGAGCGTTTGCACCGCCAGTTCCAGGAATTGGTCGATGAATTCTCCACTTGGCACGCCAAGCGGCCCACATCGCATATCTGCGATCTCACGTCGTAATCATGCGTTCCATCTTGGTTTTCTTTGATGCGCCGGCCCCAGACGGTTACCCGTTCAACAACGAGGAATACCGTCAGTCGTATCGTGAATTTGCGTTACTTTTGAAGAAGAAGGGTGCGCGGTTTTTCATCGCGCGGGGACCGGCTGCGTACCTTGGCGGCAACACGTTTTCCTCGGGCTGGGAGTACGACATGAACGGAGAGTTGGTCGCGCAATCGGAACAGATCGTTGCCGACGTCATCTATAACAAGGGGCATCTGGCGTGTGACAAGCTCGGATTGGTCATCAATGATCCGGAGCTCGATGCGTTGTGTACCGACAAGAAGCGTACCGCCGATCTGTTGCCCGAGATTTCACCGCGAACTCGTGTGGTGCGCTCTGCCGCCGACTTGGATCGTTCGCTGCAAGCGCTGTCCACGCCACGCGTCGTGGCAAAGCCGGTAGATGGCGAGGGCGGGGACGGCGTGTTCATCGGTCTAAAAGAGGAGGTGCGCGGAAAAATCACCACGTTCCCGTATTTGTTGCAGGATTTCATCGACACCCATGCCGGTATTCCGGGTATTGTGGAAGGATCGCATGATTTCCGCATGCTGTGCGTGCGCGGCAAGCTCATTCAGGCGTTCGTGCGCACACCACCACCCGGCGGATTACTGCCGAACGTGGCGCAGGGCGGCAGTACCCACGAGGTTGCGCTGGAAAAAGTACCCGCATCGGCACTGGAAATTTTCCGCATGGTGGATTCTCGTTTGTCACACTTCCCGGACCGCGTGTATTCCATTGACCTTGGATTGCACCAGGGTGATGTGTGGAAATTGTTCGAACTGAACTCGCGTCCGGCGCTCTTTTCGTGTGCGCGTGGCGAAGGGTTCGTGCGTTTCCACGAAGCGCTGGCCGACGTGCTCCTTACCGCCGCCCGATGACGCCGACAACAACTTCCAAGTCGGCACAAGCAAAACGCGTCGGCATCTTTTTCTCGTCGCCCGGCTTCGACGATGCGCCATTCAACAATGCCGATTACAAACAGTCGTATCACGATTTGGCCGAGATCATTGCGCAGCGCGGCGGGCAATGTTTCATTGTGCGCGGCGCAGAAACTTTTCTTGGTGCGGGTGTTTTTTCACGCGGCTGGATGTACGAAGACGGTGTATTCCGCAGCGTGGAAGGAGTGGTCCGATTGGACGTGTTGTACAACAAAGGCGAGGCCTTCGTCGCCGATGCCAAGACCATACTCATCAACCCTCCGGAACTGGATGCGCTCTGCCGCAACAAAGAGCGCACCATTGAACATTTTCCGCAGCATTTCCCGCGTTCCGTACTCGTGCCTTCGGCGCAGGAGTTGCCGGCGTCGCTCGCCACGCTCAGCGGCGATACGCTTGTTGCCAAGCCCACGGACAGCTGGGGTGGACACGGCGTGTTCGTAGGATCGCGCAACAAGCTGTCGGAGAACGTTGAGCGGTATCCGGCGCTGGTGCAGGAATTCATCGATACTTCCAACGGCATTCCGGGCATTGTGGAGGGCACTCATGACTTACGTATTCTTCTCGTCGGCGGCCAGGTCGCACTCTGCTACGTTCGAACACCGCCCGACGGCACGGTCGTCGCCAACGTCGCGCAGGGCGGGAAGATTATCCTGGTTCCGAACGAGAAGATTCCTTCCGATGCGCTGGCCATTGCCATGGCGATCGATGCCGAGATGTCCGATTTCGGTACGCGTGTGTATTCGGTGGATATGGGTCTTCACGAAGGTCGCGAATGGAAGCTCTTTGAACTGAATCCGCAGCCGGGCCTTACGTCCTTGAAATGGGGAGAGGGGGTGCGGAGGTATTATGAGTTGTTGGCGGAGGAGCTGCTGAAGTAGCGGATTCCCAGACTCCCAGATCCCAGGATTCGCGAACAATGGAATCTGGGAATCAAAAAAAGACGGCCTCGGGCCGCCTTTTAGGAGTCTTGGAATATTTCTTAGTCCAGATCCGGGCTCATCTCTCCGTCGTCGCTCTTCTTTTTGCGGGTGACCTTGGACTTCTTCGGAGCGGGGGCCGGTTCATCCGGAGACTGAATGTCGCTCAAGCTGGTAATGGTCGCTCGTGCGGCAGCTTCGGCCAAGCTCTTTGGAATAATGGCTTCCACGGCACCCCAGTTGGCTTGTCCGTCCTTGGGGATAATGATCGTCACCTGGTCGCCGACTTCGGCGCGGTAGAACGTCACGGATGCGAGCAGTAGGCGGAACGGTTTGCCCTCGGCCAGCACTTTGTACTGTCCGTCTTCCTGAATGAGCACGCCGACCACCGTGCGGCGGTCGATGGGAGCGATCTGTTTGTAGATGAATTTGCCTTCCTCGGTAATGGTGAGCTTCATGCCGTCACCTTCCACGAGCTTGCTCTTGGAAGCGTAGTTGGCCGGAATCGGATACGTCTGACCCGTTCCATCCACCATGTTCTGTCCGTCGAACACGCCTTCCACCACTTTGTTGGCGGCGGAGCTGTAGGCACCCATGCCCATGGAGCTGGCTTTGGACGAATAGCGCTCGCGACTGGAATCGGAAACGCCCGTCATTTCACGCATCATGCTGTTGGCGGTCTTCAGTGAAGACATCGCGGAATCGATCAATTCCTGAATCGCGAGCAGTTTGTCGTCTGACATGATGGATGTGGGTGATGGAGGTGAGTCCGATGATGTTTGCGGAGTCATTGTCCGTGCGCCTACCAGGGGAGGAGCTCGACGGTCAGGAGGTGTTGCTTCAGCTGTGAAAGCATCTCCGTTTCCTTGAGCAGGCCTGCCTGCGCACCTAAGACTTGAATGACACTTGCAGCATTCAGTGTACCAGCAACGAGCGCAGTTGGCAACGATCGGCCGGTCACCAGCGCCCATGTTGCACCCGTTCCGAACGCATCTCCGGCACCAGTGGAATCAAAGACTTTCACGTCCTTTCGGACCGGACAAAAGTAGGAGTGCGTGCCGTCGCCGGCGAATGTGCCGTTCGATCCATCCGTAATGCAGACGTTTTTCACACCGGCATCCAAGAGCGCTGCCAGTGCATCTTGGACGGTCTTCTGTTTGGTAAACGTTTCGGCCTCCTCTTTGTTCAAAATCAGAAGGTCGGTGAGCTTGAGCAGTGCGGCTTTGTCGCGGGTGCGCATGCCTGCTTCGATTTGGCAGCCGCCAGGATTCCACGTGAGGTGGATATGCGGCTCGCCCTGGAGTGCGGCGATCATGTCGTCTTCAATCATGCACGCCGTCTCGGACAAGTGGTTGAGAAAAATGGCGTCGGCGCGGTGCATGGCCTCGCGGTCGAACGTCACATCGTGCAGGTGTTCGTTTACACCGGGCGTGTACAGAATCGTCCGGTCGCGGCTCTGCAGCGACAGCACAATCGAAAAGCTGCTATTTTCCTTTTCCACAACCGTTACGGAGGAGGTATCGACGTTTTCTTTCTTGAAGTTCGCGAGCATGCGCTCACCCCATTGGTCGTCACCGACCACGCCGCAGAATGCTGCATTGCAGCCCAAGCGTGCCAAGCCCACCGCGGTGTTGTTGGCTCCGCCGCCGCAGCTTTCCACGACTTCTTTCACCTTTACCTTATGGCCGACCGGAAACTGCACGACTTTTTTGCCGTTCACCGAACCCTCGGCGTCGGCGTCCATTTTCAGGAAGACGTCGTAGGTTGCTCCGCCGATGGACAGCGTGCGCGGCGGCTGATTGGCGGGTGTCATGGGCGTATCAGGAATGATACCGCTGATTCATCATCTCCAGGAATTGACGGGTCATTTTTTTCTGGCTGCGGTGCTGGCGCCAAATAATGCCGAGCAATGCAGCCAAGACCAACGTTGCGATAGCCATACTGCTTGCCGGGCCGCTGCCGGTGTTTTCCGGAATTTCCTCGATCGGCGGATCCACCGTGTAGTCGGGTGGGGGAGTCGTCAGTTCCGAAGGAATGTCATCCGGTGCGCCCGGGTGGAAGCCCGCTTCACCCGACGGAGTACCGCGGGTGACGGCGGTCAGGTCGGCGAGCACCTTGCCCGTAACGGCGATGGGCGTCAGGCGAACCTCGTACGTCACGTCGTTGAGGAGGTCACGAATGGTAAACGAGCGCAACGATGCGTTCAGTGTGCGGCGTTCGGTGTAAATGCCAGGTTCCGTGCCGTACTCCAGAATGTAGTGGGCCAACGGCAGGCTCGACGGGGGATTCCACTCTAAGAACAGCGCCTCGTTATCGGCGCGGGCGGAAAGCAGCAGGCCCAGCGGCGCGGCCGAAGCCGGAGCGCTCTTTTCGGCGCTTTCCTGGCCTTCGTCATTCAACGCAGTGAGCGAGAACTGATAGGTGTGACCGATTTCCAGATCCTTGATAATGGCCGACGTCACGAGCGAATTCGTCTCCACGCTCGCGATGAAATTCTGCGGATCTTCTTCGAGTGCGATGTAAATGCGATACTCGGTCACGGGTGCGCCGGCTACCGGCTTCCAATTCACGGCCACGCCATTCGGCTGGCCCTCGGCCGTAACACCTTCCACGACCGGGAGCGTCTTGCGCTTCACGTTCCACTTGGAGGACATGGAAGACTTGTTGCCGACGCTGTCGGTCATATCGATGGTGAATTCATGTTGGCCTTCGGCAGGCGCTTCGTTAATGGACCCGACGTACGTTCCGCTTTCGGTTTCGACCATCATGATTTCAGAGTCATCGAGCTTGGCGGAAATCGTCTTCAGGCCGGGTTCGGAAACAACGCTCACGGTTGCAGGGTCTTTCACCTTTCCTTCTGGAGGATCGAACGTAATGGTTTGGATCTTCGGCGCGACTTGGTCGAGCTTAATGCGCACGGGGTCCGATTCGTCGGTGCCGTCTTCCTTGGAAGCAAACAGCGTCGCTTCGTTGTAATCGGGCGGCAGCGTGACCATTGCTTCGAATGTGCCGTCGACGTTGGTGTCGGTGAAGACGGGGGTCTCTCCTCCTTTAATCTTGATGTTGATGAGCACGGGTCCTTTTCCGACAACGCGCACTTCGCGCTTGCCGACGACCGTATCGCTCACAGGACTGACGATGGTAATCGCTTCGCTGGAGCTGCTCTGTGCCTTCACCACCTGCACCGTGATTTCACCGCGCACGGACGGGTCCTTCTGGTCGTAGACCTGAATGGTCTGTGCACCGCCGGCACGGAAGACGAATCCGAGCGGGACGCTGCGCACGCCCAAGTCCATGGGACGGAAATCCACCCAACCCACGTTGGGAGCGGTGCGGTTCTGTCCTTTCTTCGGGAATTCGGCGTCGGGGTCGCTGGTCTCAATCATCACTTTTTGTGCGTAGCCTTCCACCACTTGGTTGTTCACATCCACTGCGCTGATGCTCAAGCTGAACAACTCGTTGGCATTCACCGAGCCTTCTTTGGCGAGCTTGATTTTAAAGTGGTCGGTCACGCCGCTGTCGCTGCCTTGTCCCATGCCCGTCATTTGCGCGACGAAAGGGGAGTTGGACACCGGCATTTGTCCGCCATCGCCGACGACGATATCCAACCGAGTCTTCAGCTGGCGCGAGCTGAGCACGTCATACGCCGTAAGCGTCATGATGCCGTCCTGCTCACTTTCCACCGTCCAGGTGAAACGACCTTCGTCGTCGGTTTGCGACGAACGCGAAGCGATGTTGTCCTGCGTGCGGTTGCTGAGCAGCGCCACCGGCCGTCCGGCCAGCGGGTTTTCGTAACGGTCGCGTAGAACGGCCGTCACGGTCAATCGCTCACCGGCACTCAACGTGCGGTCCGAAGCGGTCAACGTGGAGTGCGCGTCGTCCGGTGCATCCGCGAGCACCGTGAACGTGGTGCGCGTGGTGCCGAACGTCACCGTGTACTTGCCGGCGATCTCCGTGTACTTGCCGGCCACGTTGGCGGATGCGTTGCCGCCGCTGTCCAATGTTACGTTCTGCTGGAATGGCGAGCCCGATGGTCCATCGATTTGCAGTGCACCGCTTGTCTGGCCTACGCAAGCGCTGATTTGCACTTCGGTGCCGAGCCCGGCAACCGTATCCATAGCCGTTACCGAACACCCTGCCGCAAGCAGCGACTGAGGGAACATCGACACGAGAATTGTCAGGAGTGTCGTGCCGACGCGGAATTTCGTCGTTTTCATAATCTTTTCAGTATAGCATAGCTTGCTGAAGCCCTCAATCCTCCAGAGTACCGTAGGAATTCACTTCCTATGGTTGTCAACTCACTCAGAAAGGAGGGGATGGGACGACGGGCGAATGATGGTAGAATTATTCCCATGAAGCGAACGTTCGTCATTGTGTGTACGACAATATTGCTGGCTTCCTGCGGAGGAACCAAGAGCAATTCGACCACCGTCGTTTGCGATCAGCAGTTCTGGAACGGAACGTTTGCGACGTGCTTGCCGAAGGGTTGGAAGGTGCTGTCGGCCGATACGCTGAAGACGCTCGGTGTTCCCGAAGAGACCGTTGCAGCCTTCCAGGTACAAGATCCGCATGCCGGGCAATTCGATACGGTTACCGTCACCCGCGAGCCGTTGGCGGCAGAAATGACCACCACCGAATACAGCAGCGCCAACGTTTTGGCGGTGTCCGCGTTGCCCGATTACCGTCTGATCGACAAAACAGTCGTCTATGTAGACGGCGTGGAGTCTGCATTGCATATCTTCAGCGCGCGTCCGTCCGCCGATGCTCCGATTCGTCGTTATTACCAAGTCAGCGCCGCACAGCAGCGCTTGGGTTACACGTTCACCGGTTCGTTCCCGCTGAGCGTGCAAGATGTGGAAGCCGCCGAAGTGGAGTTCATCTTAAAGAATATCTCGTTTGTTGATCCGGCTGCCAAGGCAGCGTCATCGACGGCGAAGAAGTAGGCGGCAGGGGATTGTGAAAAGATTGTGCCGCTTCGAAGAACACAATGTCTTGCGACTCATTGCGTCGCTAGATCCTTGTTCGTCTGCAATGCAATTGTGGAGGTGCCGGCGGGGATCGCACCCGCGCATGGGGGATTTGCAGTCCCCTGCCTTACTGCTTGGCTACGGCACCAGAATCGCAATGTTGTGAAATCTTTTTGCTCCGCGCGGGCAAGTATACGCACAACGGGAGGGAATCTCTAGGGTTGAGCAGGGGAGTCTTTTCATAGCGTGAAGATGCGTTCGGTTTTTTGTTGCCAAGATCCCTTTGTCTTTCTTCCGTCCCTTTTTGGCCGAGCGCCAAAAAGGGACCAAAAAGCGCGTGCGCGCCAGCTCCCACGCACGCCTTGCTTAGGCAAGGCGGCAGACCACCTGGCCCCCTCCGTGGCGCGCGCCCTCCTGGTGGCTTGAGCACTCGCTCAAAGCTTGCGCTCTCGCCACATGCCTTTCGTTCTCGTTGGGTTGTTGGACACGGGATGGAGTGTCGCGCATCGGGCCGGTGCCGTCGCGCTCCCGCCGAAGCCGGCCGTAAAGCAACGCGCATATGTTTGAGCCACGCACTTCGCGAAGTGCGTGGCGAGTCTGCGCGTTGTAGGCCGCAAGGCGCGTGGAGCGCAGGTCAGCCGGACCGCCGCGCGACGTTTTTCCCACTTTTTTAAAAAAGTGGAAAGAAGAGACCTGGGAGATTCTTTAGTTACATGGAGTTCTCGGAGTCTTGGGATTTTAGTGGTTCACGGGAGATGTTTTCCTGAAATCGCGTTGCGCTCACCAAGGTGCGGGAGTAGAGTCCGAAAAATCCCATGGCCAAGAAAGCTTCAGCATCGGCGAAAGGTCGCTCACGTAATCCTCGCGATTACGCCATTGCCACAATCGGAAGCCACTCAGCTTTGCAGATTTTGAAAGGCGCGCGCGACGAAGGCGTGCCGAACATCGCCATTTGCAAAAAGGGGAGCGAACGACCGTACATCAGT
This sequence comes from uncultured Candidatus Peribacteria bacterium, assembly GCA_964448405.1. Lineage (GTDB taxonomy): Bacteria > Patescibacteriota > Gracilibacteria > Peribacterales > Peribacteraceae > DAORHV01. The sequence continues at coordinate 29,080 of CAYUVW010000018.1, forward strand.
TACGGCGTGGCCGATGAAATCATCACCGTGAATGACTGGAGTGAGTGGCCGCAGGTGGAGAAGCAGCTCATGGAGAAGAACGCCATCATCATTCCGCACGGTTCGTTCGTGTCGAACATGGGGCACGAAGGCGTGAAGAAAATGAAGTCCATGTACTACGGTACTAAGGAAATCCTCGAGTGGGAGAGCAACCGCACCATGGAGCGTGAATGGCTTCAGAAAGCCAATTTATTGCTGCCGCGTGTCTTCAAAGACCCCAAAGATATCGACAGTCCCGCCATCGTGAAGTTCCACGGAGCAGGCGGCGGTTTCGGCTACTTCGTCGTTCGCTCGCCGGAACAGTTCTACGAGGTGAAGAACCGCAAGTATCCGGAAGAAACCGATTTCACGATTCAGGAGTACATCGTGGGAGTGCCGTTGTACATTCACTACTTCCACTCACCGCTGACGGGGGAGCTGGAAATCATGAGCTTCGATAAACGCTACGAATCGAATGCCGACTCCATCGGCCGCATTAAGGCCGAGGACCAGCTGGCGACGAAAATTCACACCAGCTACACCATCGTCGGCAACATGCCGATCGTCGTTCGCGAATCCATGCTGCCCGAATTCTTCGCCATGGGTGAACGTGTCGTGGAAGAAAGCAAGAAACTGTGCGGCAAAGGTCTGTTCGGCCCGTTCTGCCTGGAAACGATTGTCACTCGCAAGTTGCAGATCTTCGTGTTCGAGATCAGCGCCCGTATTGTTGCCGGAACCAATCCGTACATCGAAGGCTCGCCGTACACCGCGCTGAAATACGACGTGCCCATGAGCACCGGCCGCCGCGTTGCCCGCGAGATCAAGGCGGCAATCGTGGATGGACGCTTGGATGAGATTTTGGGCTAAACGAAGGATTCCGGGACTCCATGACTCCTAGAGTCCACAAGCCTTGGTCTCATCGCTTTTTTTCGGTTACACTCCCTTCATGGACGTCGCATCCCTCTTGAAAGGCTACAACTCAAAGAAGCTCACCGTCGCCGCGCTCGGCGGACACAGCGGTTTGGACGTAGCGCACGGCGGAGCAAAATACGGCTTCCGTACCGCGGTCGTCGCCCAAGAAGGACGTCACCGTACGTATGCCCATTTTCTGCGCCGCGGATCCGCGCCGAAAGCACGTAAGCCGAAGTCCGGTCGCGGCTGCATAGATGAACTGCTCGTTGTTCCTGCATTCGAAGACGTGCTCGACCAATCCATGCAAGAGAAGCTGCGCGCCATGAATGCGATTTTCGTACACAATCGTTATTTCTGGGTGTACTTCGATGATTTCTCCAAGGTAGAGAAGAACTTCCGCGTGCCGATCTTCGGCTCGCGCACGCTGCTCAAGTTGGAAGAGCGCAATCAGCCGTATAACCAGTACCATCTGCTGAACGACGCCGGCATCCGCATTCCGAAAATCTTCAAGAAGCCCGCCGATATCGATCGTCCGGTGTTAGTGAAGGCATCCGAAGCCAAGCGCGGGTACGAGCGCGGGTTCTTCGTTGCCAGTGATCCGGCCGATTACGAGCGCCGCGGCACCGAATTGGAGGCAGCCGGCAAAATCGCAACCAATTGGCGCGAAGCAGTGATTGAAGAATTCGTCGTGGGCGCGGCAGTGAACTTCAACTTTTTCTATTCTCCGATTACCGGTGAATTGGAACTCATGGGTACCGATACCCGCCGCCAGACCAACTTGGATGGCTTCTTGCGCATGCCGAGCTGGCAGCAGGAAGACGTGCGTAGGCATATTGATTTGAAGATGATCGAGACCGGCCACATCGCCGTGACGGTAAAGGAGTCGATCTTGGAGAAGGCGTTCGATTTGGGCGAGAAGTTCGTGAAAGCCTGTAAGCAGTTGCCCAAAGAGCTCGACCCGTCGGGCAAGGGAATCATCGGGCCGTTTGCGTTGCAAGGTGCCGTGGTTGCCGAAGAAGGACGTGAGGACATTGTGATCTTCGACGTTTCTCTGCGTATTCCGGGTTCACCGGGAATTAAGGCCACACCGTATTCCAGCTACTTGTATGGCGAATCGCTGAGCGTGGGCGAGCGCATTGGCATGGAATTGCAGCGTGCGGTTGCCGAGGACAGGCTGGAGGAAGTACTCACCTGAAGGATTTCAAAGAATCCAAGGAGTCCAACGATTTCAACGAACCCCTGTTTCACAAAACCAACGCTCCCTTAGACTCTTGGTTTCCTTGGCTTCTTTGGGCTCTTACTCCGCCGCGGCGCAGACTTTCAAGCAGGCATCGATGCCGCCGTCTTTCTTGGCGTAGAACTTGCCCTGCATGTCGCTGCACTCGTCCTCGGCTCGGACTACGCAGCGGCAGGTGACTCCCACGGCGTCCACCGCGCAAGCGTCGGAGACGGCAGCGGAAGAGGTGTTGCCGTCGTTGGTGAGTGCGCCACGCAAGGCGCTGTTATCCGGCAGGCGGGCCAGCACGACAAAGAGTGCCACCACACCGATCATGCCGACGGGAATGAACGGAGCCATTGAGCGAGTGCGTGCTGCCATATGCAGCGAGACTATACTTCTTTGAAGGCGGTTTCAACGACCCGATGATTGCAGCGTGTCATCGGTGATTGCACGTCGATTTTTCGATGGAAGCGAACGCGATTTTTTCGCCATCTGGAGGCCGATATTCGTCAGTATGCATGGTGTTTTTGACAGAATAAAAAAATATGGTAATTTATCGCACAACAATGCGAATCTCTGCACCGCCATCGCATGTGATTTCAGTCCAAGACCATGCCAAGCAAATTGACCGTGCAGCGCAACATGGCGGGTATATTCACCAAGCGTTGCATCGTGTCACCGGTCTGACCGACCGCGTTGTGCAATCGGTGCCGAACGGCACAGGTCTGTACTTGATTGGCGAAGGCCGCATCGTGCATGACTTTGATCCGAAGTTGGCAACCGACCGCGGTGTGACGATGGTGGCGGTGGACCGAGAGTTGCCCGAGCAGCCGGTATCGCCGGTGAGCTTGCAGGTGCGTTGCGATCTTATCGAATTGGCCCATGCCGCCAACGCGCGTTGCCGCATGATTTTGCGCGGGACCGACCCCAAGTCGCGCAGGGAATTGCCCGAGCCCGGTACGTTTTTCGCCTCGCACATCGGCCGTTATTTACCCAGCGATGTTACCCAGACATTGATCGACGTTGGATTGGACATGGCCGTGCCCGGCGGCAATCTGTGGCTGGTGGATACTCCGCTCTGCACGCGTTTGCGCAAGGCCAGCGGCAGCCCGGGGTTCGACGAAGCGTACCGTGTGGCACGCTCGCGTGACGACGTGCGCATCGCGGTGGATGAAGTCATTGCACCGGTAATGCCCAAAGGCCTGTATCACAAAATCAACGCGCTGCGTGGTCCGCACAAATCCACCGAGGCCGAACATGAGGCGTTCTTCGAGGGGATTGCCGACGGCGACATCCGGTTCGTGACGTTGCCACCGAGCCGCACCGACGAATCTGCGTTCCGTGAAGAGGTGAGTACGCGCAGTTTCCGCGTGAACGGCTGGGGCGTGCGGGCGATGATGCTGGAGAAGCAGGGCTAAACGCAGTGCTGTAATTGCAAATATAATAAAAATGTGTTTTAATATACATAGTGTTCCTTGTGAGCACAGGCAGGGTTTTGGACGAGGCAAGCGCCCTGTGCGTATGTTCCGCGTAGAGCGCTTGCCTTATCCATGTTCATTCCGGCAAGCCGCCTTCATCACTCCCGGGCGAAATTGGGGAGATAGCTCGAAGAAAGGAGGGTCGTCATGACCTTCTTTTACGCCTTAGTACCGCTCGCGATCACCGTCATAACTTGTGTCAAACTTTGGCGGCAACGCCAGTTCGGTTTTGACCGCGACCTTGTTTTTGTTGCAGCGGGATGGGCGCTACTTACGGCAATTATTGTACTAACAGCCTTCATTAAAGAAGTGCTTTAAAACCCTGCCCGCGGAGACTTGTCTCCGCACACTTGGGCGCCTGTCATGGGCGCCCTTTGTATGTGGCTACTTCATGGCAACCAGGGCCAGTCCGTTGCCCTGTGGTAGCGTTTTTCGTTGAATGCTGATGCCGGTGAACCCCGATTCCTCCGCCAGTGCCTCTACTTCTTCAGCGGTGTAAGGCTTGAACAATCCGGATTCCCTTAGCCCCGGCAACCAGGTGTCGGCTTCCAAGAACACGAGCACCAGGAAGCCGTCGTCTTTCAGCACGCGGTGGATTTCGGACAAGTGCTGTACCGGGTCTTCCCAAAAATAGAGCACGTTCACACACAAGACTTTGTCGAACATGTCGTCGTCGTACGGCAGATGCTCGGAGTCGCCCTGACGCAGGATTATTTTTCCTTTCTTGATTGTGTCTGCGTTCCGTTCGCTCGCCATGTTCACCATGACCTGCGAGAGTTCGATACCATGCACAATCCCCACAGTGCGCTTTGCCGCTTGCTCTAGGGCCACGCCGGGTCCAAAGCCGATCTCCAGCACCGTTTCGGCGCCTTCCACGTCGGCAAGCTGCAACGCCCAGTCGTTGGG
>CAYUVW010000019.1:0-33041 GCA_964448405.1 uncultured Candidatus Peribacteria bacterium
CCCGAATACGGCGCACGCCCTGTCCGCCGCACCATTCAGGAGCAACTGGAAGACCCGATCGCCGAGAACATTCTGAAGGGCATCTACCAGGTCGGCGACGTGATCCACGTCATCGGCAAAGACAAGAACGAGCTGTCGTTCGTTCACGCCTCCGACATTGTCGCCAAGTCCGGAAAGACCACCGACAAAGCAGACAAAGCCATGGCTGCCTGAAGCCAAAAAATCGCATTCCAAGAGTCCGGACACCCCGCCAGGGACCCGGACTCTTTTTTTGACCGTGGATGATTGTGGGAATGGCTTGTTTCTGCTATAATAGAGAGATTCCCTCATACAAAAAGCCATGCCGATCGAACCGATCAAAATTCCGCAGAACGTGTACGTCGAGGACCGCATCATCGGTCCGGTCACGCTGAAGCAACTTGCCATCGTGGGTATTGGCACCGGCATCAGCTACGCCATGTTCGCCACGGCAAGCCGCGACGGATCAATCAGCGTTCCGCTTGGCGTTGCGCTCTGGACTCCGGCCTTGATTTCGGCAATGTTCGCCTTTTTGAAAATCAACGATTTGAGCTTGTTCAACCTGATCCTGCTTGCCATTGAGCACTCGAACAAACCCAACACCCGCTATTGGAGTTCACACCAAGGCATTTCCATTAACTTCGTGAGTAAAGCCTTCAAGCAGGCGGTCATCGATGCCAATACGAAAATCAACGAGAATGCGAATAAGTTGGCTGAACTGACGCGCCAGATGGAACGTCGGGAAGAAGAATTATCCAAACTTGCAAACCATATGCCGACGGATGTCGGTGAAGTCACCGTATCCCCTGCCACACCGCGCAGCCGCATCGACGGCATCGGCATCGTTCCTGATTCGCCACAAGCGAAAGTAATTGCGCCGGCTGCAGCGACCGAAGCACCGAAAGCCGCTGTGCAACCTGCACGCGTGAAAGCCCAGGGCTTGAACCCGGCTAAATCCGTGGACGGCTTTGCTCCTGCCGGCACCGTTGCCGCAGCTGAAGCAGCCGAAGACGCCCAGATCGAGGCTGACTTCAAAGCCGAGATGGATGCCAACGACAGCGCAACCGAAACGAAAACCAATGCATCGAAGAAAGCCTTAGACGCCTTCAAGCATATTTTCCCTCAGGACTAACCGAACACTCTATGTCCACAGCTGAAACCAATCCGCTTCTGTCTCCCACCGGCACTCCAGATACGGTCCGTAGCAAGAAAAAGTCGTTGGTGTCGTCGACACAGCGCTACCTGCCGATTGCGGAAATCAAAGAAGATACGCTCGTCTTGAAAAACGGCGGCCTGCGCGCAGTGCTGCGTGTAAACTCGCTGAACTTCAATTTGAAATCCGAAGTCGAGCAACAGGGTATCATCTCCGGTTACCAGTCCTTTGTGAACACGTTGATTTTCCCGATTCAAATCCTTATCCGCTCCACGCGTCTGAACATCGATCCGTACATTAAAGGACTGCAGGAAAAATCCCTAACGCAGGAAAATCCTCTTCTGAAGGACCAGACCCTGGACTACGCCGACTTCATGGAGAAGCTGGTCGACATCGCCGACATCATGCAGAAAAGCTTCTACATCATCGTGCCGCTGGACGCTTTAACGGACACCAAGCGCACGCTCATCCAGCGTTTTATGCAGTGGTTGGCCGCCGAAGATACAAAGGGCAAGGCCTTGGAACGCAGCCGCGTTTTCCGGGCATACAGCAAAATTCTGCGCGACCGCATTACGTTGGTGCAGTCCGGTCTGGAGAACATTGGAATCACCATGCGCCGCCTGAAAACCGACGAGCTGGTGCAGCTCTTCTACTCCATCTACAACCCGCTCACCTGCCAGAAGCAGAAGTTCAACGGCATCGACGATCTGAACGTGGATAAGTCGCTGGTTATCTAAGAGTCCAAAGAAATCAAAGATTCCAAGGATGGTGAACTTTCTTTGAACTCCTTGGAATCCCCGGAATCAACGTCCAGGATTATTGACAGAGCGCTACGCAAACCTCTACAGTAGCCCCGCGTAACCGTTGCTCGTGCAAGGACGGCCATCGCACCCTTATTCTCCTCTTGCACCACCCACTTTTTTTATGGCTACAGCCACAAAAACCAAGATCCCGTCGATCATGTACGAGTTGTTGAAGGAATCCCCTGCCGCGTTCAGCGCCCGTCCGGGCCAGCTGGTCGAAGGCGCAGTCATTTTCAAGGGCAAGAACAAGCTCTTGGTCGATCTCGGCGGCGTTGCCACCGGTATCATCTCTGGTCGCGAACTTCGCGACTCGTTGAACACCTTCCGCGAACTGGCCGTCGGCGACCCGATCGCCGCATTGGTTCTGGAAGATGAAAACGACGAAGGCATGGTCGTGCTCAGCTTGCGCATGGCAAGTCAGCAGAAAGCCTGGGATCGTTTCCACAAGATGATTGAAGACGACAAGACCATGACCTTCACGGCTCAAGAGGCCAACAAGGGCGGTCTTCTCGCCAACATCGACGGTATCCGCACCTTCCTGCCCGTGTCGCAGCTGGCACCGTCGAACTACCCGCGCGTCAACAACGGCGACAGCGCAGAAATCTTGAACCGCTTGCAGAAATTCGTCGGTCACGCCTTCACCGTGAAAATCATCACGCTGGACGAGGACGCCGGCAAAATCGTCGTCTCCGAGCGTGAGGCTATGGCCGAAGAGCGCTCCAAGATGCTCGAGACCCTGACCATCGGTTCCGTGAAGGACGGCCATGTCAGCGGCATCGTGAAGTTCGGTTTGTTCGTTGCATTCGAAGGACTGGAAGGACTGGTCCACATCTCCGAAATCGCTTGGGGTCATGTAAAGAACCCGGCCGAGTTCGCCCAGGTCGGCGACCGCGTGCAGGTGAAGGTCATCGGCATCGACGGCGAGAAGCTCTCTCTGTCCATTAAGCAGTTGGCCAAGGACCCGTGGGAAGAAATCGCCGAGCGCTACCCGGTCGGCAAGAAGGTGGAAGGCACCGTCGTGCGCTTCGCCGACTACGGCGCATTCCTGAACCTGGAGAAGGACATTACCGGTCTCGTGCACATTACGGAGATTGATCACCAGAAAGTGGTCGACCCCGCACAGGCACTGAAGATCGGCCAGAAGGTGGAAGCCCAGGTCATTAACATCGATATCGACGAGCGCCGCATCGGACTGTCGATCAAGGCACTCAAGCCTATCGACGCCGCTACGCTGGAGCGCATTAAGAAGGAACGCGAGGCTGAGGCTGCAGGTGCTTCCGCAGCATCTGAAGGTGGATTCGTCGCATCCAAGACCGGCAAGAAGTTCTACGCCGCAGGCAGCGCAGCCGCCAAGAAGATCGCCGCCGAAAACCTGGTGAGCTTCAAGACCAAGGCCGAGGCCGAGGCTGCCGGATACGCCGAGTAAACATCCGACTCCAAGACTCCTGAAAAAACGGCCTTCGGGCCGTTTTTTCGATTCCGGGATTTCGACGCCATCATGCTTTCAGCTTCTGCTCAGTCAGAAAATGCAGGTGGAGATACGGCACTTCTTGTCCGCCGCCTTTGCCGACATTGAACTGCAGTTTGTAGCCGTCGATCCCCCGCTCCTTAGCGAACTTCTGGGCCTTCAGGATCAGCATGCCGGGTAAATGTGCGGTGTCCGGCGTTACAGCCGCGATGGATTCGACAAAATGCTTGGGGATGAAGAGCAGGTGCGTCGCTGCCTTGGGGTGGATGTCGTGGAACGCAAAGACCTCGTCATCCTGGTAGGCGACCTTGGACGGAATCGTTCCGGCCAGGATCTTGTGAAAGATGGTTTCAGTGGGCATGCAGCCATGGTACATGCCGCGACTTTGCCTGGAAAAGCCCGATTCACGGCTTGGGGCTGCCAAAAAATTGACTTTTGGGCGATTATAAGAGATAATAGAGGCAAATGGCAGCCATGAAGAACAGTGCCGAGCAGGTGACGACCGTGTCATCTTCAGCCGAACAAGCTGAGGGTCCGGCCATCGTGTTCCAGCCGCAGAAACTCACCGAGATTGTGGAAATGATCGACCTGATGGGTCGCATTAGCGAACGCGTACGGGAGGACAACTCGCAAGACGTCGGCGGAGGAGGCGGATCATCCGGCTCCGGTAAAAAGGGCAAGGCTGCCACCGTTACGGCTCGCGACCAAGCCATTGCGAATCTTCCGGCACCGCTGGTTATGCAGCAACGTTTGGTGAAGCATATTCAAAAGGAAATCGACACGCTCGCATCGCAGGCATCCTCGCTGTCGCAATCCACTCAGAACGGCGCGGCGTACGCGCTGAACGAGATGTACCGCAAGATCCGCCGCCTGTATTCGCTCATGGAAGAAATCGTGCACGCCACCGCCGAACTGATCCAGCGCTTTTACATCGCCGTCTTCATCGACAAACAGCCGATCCTCGTCAGCGGCAATTCGTTCGCTCGGTAAGCCAGCTAAAACGCATGGATCGTAGGGACCGAACTCGAATTCGAGGAGGAGCTTTGAGGTTCGGGGGCACGCTGGCGCTCGGATTCGTCGATCTGCATGATGACGCGCTGCACGAACGCATCGACCAGTGGCGGCCACTGCACGCCGCGCAGGAACCATACCAAAATCGGTACCACAATCGCCACGGCAGCCAGCGCACCGAGCACCGACAACATGCCGCTGAGAAACGACCGCAGCATGACCGGCTTGAATCGAACCTGTTTCGACAAGCTCTTCTCGACTGTATCCAGGCTCACCTGCAGACGCGCGAGATCGGCATGGAGATCGGGTGAGTGCTTCGGCCGCTTCGAATCGGATTTCTTGGGCATGAATGGGTTCTTAGAGAATGCCGATGTCGTGCTGTTCTTCGCGTGCCACTCCCGTAATGGGGTTCGAGCTCTGGTGAATGCCGGGCAACGGCAACATGGCCTTCAGCACGTCCGGCTTGGGCATGTCTTTTGCATCCAAAGAACGAGACTTCCAGAGTGCGCGGAGGATCGCCATGTATTTGTCGTCCTCGCGGAGACGTTCGACGTACGGTTCGGCCATGACCGCAAAGCGCGTATGCGGCAAACGTTCGGCTAGCGCGTAGATGGCCGCCACGAAGGTTTCTTCACCTCCGGCCAGGCGATATGCAAAGACATCCTCCACACTGGCCGCGATGCTCTCGGCATCCATACCTGCCAGCACCATGAGCTGCTCGGAGGGGGCGGACGGGAAGTAGTGACGCACGCCGATGCGCTTAAGCGAGCACGGCAGGTTGAGATCGGCAATAAGGTCGGCGACCTGCGAGGCAAGACCGCCTTCAGTGTTGTGATCTTCGACAACAATAAGATGCTGCGTTTCGAGTGCAGCCTGAATGATGGCGGCGCTATCGAGCGGGCGGATGCAGGCAACGTTCAGCACGCGCACGGTGCGCTTTTGCTCGCCGGCCAAGATATCGGCGGCCTTCACAGCCTCATGCAGTGCGGCACCGTAGCTGAGAATGGTCGCCTGGTCGCGCTGGTCGCCGTGGCCGCGGACAACAGTGGCACGTCCATCGAAGACATAGTCCGGTCCGTACAGCGGCTTCTTGCCGGTGGCGTCCATAAGCTGCGGATGATTCGCGCGTCCGGCGAATACGTACACGCTGTCTTTGCCTTCGGCGATGATCTGCATGGAACGTTCGGCCATGGCAGCAGCCTGGTTGCTGTCGCCCATCACCCATACCTGAGTGTGGTCGAACGGAATGTTCACGTAGTTGCGGTCCTGGTGCGTCTCGCCGTCTTCGCCAACGCTTAAGCCCGCGTGCGTGCAGTCATGCACGACACCGAGCGGCACGTGACCGGAGTTGATGTCGATAAGGCGGGCATTGGCACGCGCCTCGTTGGTGCCGAACGCGGCGAACGTGTACGTAATGGGAAGCAATCCGGCCTGACGCATGCCGGCGGCCATCATGTACATGTTGGCCTCAGCCACGCCGACGTTGATCACGCGGTCCGGGAACGCCTTCTCCACCGCACCGAATCCGCCGGAATCGGCAAGGTCGGCATGCAACACCAGAATGCGCGGATCTCCGGCCATGAGTGCCTTGATGTGCGTGGCACCGAAATCTTTCCGTGCTCCACCGGGCTTATCGGTAATGGCACGCACGTATCCCTTTGGCGTCTTGAACTCCAGTGCGGCACTGGTGCGCAGTTTGCGCGCAGCTTCGAACGTCTTCTTGTGTTTGGCGCGGAACGGCTCGAATGCCTCGGCTAACTCCGCCATGGTCGGCAAATTGAGCGAATCGAGCGCTTGTTTGGCCTCGGCTTCGGACAACGGTGCGCCATGGTAATTTTTCTTGCCCGTATTCGAACCTTCTTCCATAAGCGGAACGCCGTCACCCATCGTCGTGTAGTAACAAACGAAGATCGGGTGGCCTTTGCCAAGTAGTTTGTCCACCGCGTCGCCGGCTGCGCGGACCTGCGCGTAGTCATTGCCGTTCTGCACCTCCACCACCGCCCAACCCATGGCATGCGCAATGGCCGGCATATCGGTGGCGAACGTTTTGGATGGGATGCCCGACAGCTGAATGTCGTTCCAGTCACCGTGCACGACCAGGTTATCCAATTGCAGTTGCGATGCCAGACGCATGGCTTCCAGCACTTGGCCTTCCTGACTGTCGCCGTCGGCGAGCAACACGTCGACCGTACCTTTTTTCTTCAAGTGCTTCAGTCCAAACGCCACACCCATTGCATTCGAGACACCCTTGCCGAGCGGACCTGCTCCAAATGGAATATCCCCCACTCCGGCTTCGGCATGACCGGGCAGACCGGATACGGTGCGGAACGTTTCCATGATTGTCATCGGCGAAGACAAGCGCTTGTCGCCTTTGTCGCGACCGAACAGCCACTGCAAATTGTACGCAAGCAGGGACAAATGTCCGGGGCTCATACGCATAGGCTGGTCCACTGCCGGATCGCGACGGCGATACACTTCGTAGCACGCCGTAAATGCGGACAACGGGCCGCCTGGGTGACCGGATTTGTGTAGTAACGGGGCCTCGATGGAAAGACGCATCATTACCTTATGAGCGATGTCGTATGCTTTCGCATCGTCGGCGGATACCTTTGCCACACTTTCGGGGCCGATCCAATGCTGCGGTGCATCGGTAATGGATCCGGCGATACGCTGTAAGGACATAGGCACCGTTTTCACGTCGGCACCGACAAGCTTTGAGACAGATGGGCGGTTGGTCATATAGATGGAGTGTAGATAAAGACATGCAAACACGAAAGCTACGGTGCTTGCTGTGCAATGGAGCTTTGGAAACCGGATTACTCGGCGTCGACGACGTCCTTCTTGTGGCCGTGCTTCTTGTGCTTCTTAGCCTTCTCACCCTCTTTCATGCCATCCACGAAACCAGCCAGCCATTCTACTCCGTAGTCGATCATCCCCAGCGGCTTGAGGATGATGGTCTCCACTTCTTTGCTGAGGTAATCCAAGCGTTCGCTCAACTTGCGGATGTACACCGATACGAAAATCATGTTGTAGAGCACGATAATGAGCAATCCTGTTGCCAGGATGAGCATGAGCGTGAGGACATCGTTGTAGGTGAGCTGCATGAAACGAGTGTAAACTGGGCGTGATTCCATGCGCAATCCACTGCTCGCCGTTCTCCGGCTTCCTGCAAGCCTGTTGATCATGACAATCCGGCTGTACCAGCGGACCCTTTCGCCCGATCACGGTCCGTTCAAGGCGCTGTATCCGTACGGTTATTGTCGCCACACACCGACGTGTTCCGAGTACGCCATACAAACCCTGCGCACACGAAATTTCCCCGTCGCATTGGCACTTGTTGCCAAAAGAATTATAAGCTGTAACCCCTTTCAAAAGCCCTCTGAGGCCAAATTACGAGAAATCATCGCCAAGGGGTGATCGACAAACAAGATTCTGGTACCATGGGCGTCACGCGGGTGTCGTATAATGGCTATTACCTCAGGTTTCCAACCTGATGAAGCGGGTTCGATTCCCGCCACCCGCTCCAGTCAGATACAATCGAAACATGAACAGTCGCTCACAGCATGCAGTCAATTGGATAGGCAGGATTTTGCTTGGCAGCATCTTGGCGATATTGGCGTATTTTGTATTTGGGTCTGCCTTCTTTCCTCAGATTCTTCCTTCCGTAGAAAAATATCCATCAATGGACCCGACATATACGGTGCCATAGAGCTAATCATCCTGTCGTAAGTTCCCATAAGGAACTTCACAAAAACAATTGAGGTTCGGGTCGACCCAAAAAAGCCCCTATACTTACTCAATAGGATTCACCACGTCCGTTGCTTTGGCCTGTTTTTGAAAATCCACAAGAAAATATTGCCAGCCCTCCAGCTCCCATTTCTGCTTAATTTTTTCCATGGCAGGCGGCGGCATGGTCCAACCACGCAGCCTCGCATAGTCCTCGAACGTTATCTGCTTACGATCATATTTTTCGGTGTTTTTCAGAACCTTGGGGTTTTTTGAGTGAACGAGCCAGATCGGATTCGGCGATTCTTCGCAATTCAGCTCGATTGCCTTTTGCTTCATCTGACCAAAAATTCCACGCCTTTCATAGTCGGGCAATACCGATGCCTTCAGGTGTTCAAACACCTGTCTGCCGTCCTCCAGTCCAAGTTTCCGCATGCCGAGCATGCCGACGGCTTTCCCGTCCACTTTCGCCACGATCATGCGCTTCTCCTTTCCGATGTCTTCTACTTGATTGAGGCCGAAGCCCTCAAAATCCTGGCGATCTGCCGCTACCGCTTCATCGAAACGTGTTACGTCGTAGGCCGGCAATGCGGATGCGGCATTCAAGCGATGGGAAAAACCAGCCTGCGCTTCAGCAATTCCCGTAGCGACATGCCCCTCGTTGAGAATGGAGGGTGGATAATTGTAGAGCTCAAGGATGCGGGCCACTTCATCGCGGCCCATTTTTTCGTTGATGGGAGGGCCGGCGAAATTGAACCCCGCATGATGGCGAATAAGCGCTCGCAGTGCGTCGATATCCTTCAAGGCAAGCGGAGCTTCTGCACCACTGAGAATCTCGACTGGAGAGCCCCTTAATTCTTCGCCGGGAGCCATTTTTGCACCGCTTTCTGACATAAGTATATTATAGTACAAATATTTTATTAGTCCAATTTTATCCGATGATTTTCTGACGAGCCTTCATACGGAGCTCTTTAAAAACAATCTGTTAGAATCACTGCATGCAGACTCCCCTGCCCGACGAACGCTCCAAGCGCTTCATCGCCATCCTGAACAGGAAAATCGAACCCGGAAAACTGATGAACGCCATCGGCCATATGACCGCCGGATTAGTTGGTGGTTTTGAGAAGCGTGAAGAAATGTGCTTCCTACGCTACGAAGACAAGGATGGAGGCGTGCACCCAAACATCTCACACTTCCCGTTCATCGCATTGCGCGCCGACAACTCGAATCAGATCCGCACCGTGCGCAACGAAGCCCTCGCACGCGGCATCCCCTTTACCGATTTCACATCCAGCATGACCGTGGGATCGTCGGCCGAACAACAGGAGAAAACCAAAGCCACACCAGAGGCCGAACTGGAATATTTCGGTATCTGTTTGTTCGGCGATACCGAAATTCTGCGGGAGTTCACCAAAAAATTCTCACTGTACTCCTGAGCGAAGCCGCCTCTTTTCGATGTAGATGATCCGCCACCAGGTCTGCCCGCAGAAATAGCCGACCACACTGCCGGTGGCACCAATGGAATAAGCAGTCCAGGCGGGCAACAAGCACAGAACAGCGAGCAGCGGCATCTGCGCAGTGCAGTTGGGATTCGCGTACGGAAAGAAATTGATGATGACGGTAAGGTGCAACAGGAAGCTCAACAGCGTAGCGAGAATCATCGTGCAGACGATGTAGAACAGTTTCTTCATACGCGAATTCTGTTCCATTCGGTACCTGCGCGCAAATATCCGGCACGATGGTAGAATCTTCGTGTTCTCCCCTATTGCAGTCATGGCTGAATCCCAGCTCATTACCGTCGAAACCATCGTGAATGTCCCCGTGGAGAAAGCGTGGAAGTGCTGGACGACGCCGGAGGACATCGTGCAGTGGAACCATGCTTCCGACGAATGGCACTGTCCCAAAGCCGTGAATGATCTGCGCGTCGGCGGAATGTTTTCGTACATCATGGCGGCAAAAGACGGCAGCTTCTCGTTTGACTTCAACGGCACGTATACGAAGGTCGTGCCAAACGAGCAGATCGATTACGTTATTGAAGGCGGACGAACGGTCTCGATTATCTTCGCAGAACAAGGTGACAACACGCGCGTCGTTGAGACGTTTGAAAGCGAAACGCAGAACCCGGTCGAGCTGCAGCAACAAGGCTGGCAATCGATTGTAGACAACTTCAAGAAGCATGCCGAAGCCCAAAAATAGAACGAACCTCAGAGTTGCTAAGTCCATTACCGACTCTGTATTCTCGCGCTCATGATAAGAATGCTCGCTTTGTTACTCGTCGGCCTGGGCGTCGGTGCCGGAGTGTATTTTTTTGCCATGAAGCAACAGGTTGCCGTGCAGGCAAACGTTGCAACACAACAAAAATCTGCCCAGAAGAACGCCGATGCCTATCGCAAGAAGCAGGAAGACATGATGAAGCAACTGGAACAGTAGCCTCGGCTCTATTTATCGTGGACTCGTCGGCAGGCTTTCGCACGCGATGCCGTCTTTGTCGCCATCCAAACGATGCGGGTCGTTGCTTGCCCCGAATTTGCAATACGCATACACATCTTGCGCTTCGGATTGGGTCGTAAAGTCATCGCAGTTGTACGAAGCGTCTCCGCACATCGCGCCCAAAACCAAATCCCCTTTTTCATCACGTTGAACGCGCGACTCTTTCATGGAACCGGTTTGCATCAACTTGCCCAAATCGTAATCCGTATTCTTCGTTTCCAGGCCCAGTGCGACCAGCAACAACACAATGACGCCAACCATGAGCAGGCGAACCTTTTGGACGAAAATCGCCAGCAGAAGGGCGATAAACAGCAGTATGCCAATAATGATCAACCGGACCTTCTTGCTGCGACGCCAGCTGGAAACTTCTGTAACCATGAAATCAGGTGGAAATACTTCGCATCCTAGCATCTATGAACGCAAAGCTACAAAGCGTGCACCGCATGCGTGTGTGCGCCGTGTGCCGGCTTCTTCTTGGTGATGATGAGTGCGCCCAACACGGTACCGATGAGCACGAATGCTACGGCGACGAGGAATGCGGCATCGTATCCGGCGACAAGCGCAGCCAGCTTTCCTTCGCCGATATGCGACGCGGTTACCGACGCCGCAATGCTGGAAAGAATAGCTAAGCCCAAAGCACCTCCCATTTGTTGTGAAGTGTTGATGAGTCCGGATGCCAAGCCGGATTCATTCGGCGCTACACCGGAAGTCGCGGCGATCATAATCGGCATGAACGTGACTGCAAGGCCGACCGGCATGAGCATGATGCTCGGCAAGATGTCGATCCAATAATTGCCGTCTACGGTGAGGCGGGTCATCCAGAGCATGCTGACCGCCACGATCAACGGGCCACCAATCAAGAACGGCTTGTAGCCATACTTGCTTACCCACGGCGCAACGCGCGTGGAAAGAAAACCCAAGATGATGGGGAACGGCAGGAAACTCATGCCCGCAAGCAACGGCGAGTACTGGAGCACCGATTGAATGTAGAGCGAAATAAGGAAGAACATGCCGAACATGCCGGCCATAATGGGAGCCATCATGATGTTGGCGCCCATGACGTTGCGCTTGGTGAAAATCGACAATGGCATGAGCGGATGCGTTTGAGCCGACTCGTTCCACAGAAAACCAATCAACAAAATGAGCGCCAGCGATCCGCTGCCAAGCGTCATGGGGCTCAGCCAGCCCCATACCGGCGCCTGACTTACCACATACACGAACAACGTCAGTCCGCTGGTCACCAGCACCGCACCGGGAATGTCCAAGTTGGAGTGATCCGCGGTGGGATCGTGCTTCGGCAGCAGCTTCGCCATGGCAACGAGGATGCCGACTCCAATGGGAACGTTCACAAAGAAGTTCATGCGCCAGCCGACGTATTGCGTCAGTAAGCCGCCGAGCAGCAGGCCGACGGCAGCGCCACCGGTGGAAATAGTCGTCCAATAACTGAGCGCCTTATTCCGCTGCTCCCCTTCTGCAAACATGATCAACACAATGGAGAGTGCCGCCGGAGACATGAACGCGGACGACACACCCTGCAATGCGCGCAATGCAATGAGCATGGGCGCCGATGTAGATACGCCAATGAGCAGCGAGAACAACGTGAACGCACCCAAACCGACCATGAGCACACGGCGATGACCGAACAAGTCGGCCGCACGACCGCCGAGCAACAAGAAGCCGCCGAAGGTTAACGCATACGACGTCACCACCCATTGCAACGAATGCGCATCGAAATGCAACGACTCCCGAATGGCGGGCAATGCGACGTTGGTAATGGCGCTGTCGAGCACGACCATGAACTGCGCCACGGCGACGAGCCAAAAAACGAGCCAGACATTGGACGTTGAGCGCATAGTCAATTATTGAAGAACTAAAACAATTTACGCATTCCCTGTGAAAATACAAGCCTCGGCTACGGCAAAACCTTCGCAAGGTTCGTGTCGTCGGTCATCATGATGCGCGGCAGCTTGAACAGATCGTCCTTGTAAGTTGCCCAGCGCGGGTCCATAAGCGTACCGGTGACGTAGCCCGCTTTCTTGGCGTGCTCACGTACGGTTTTGTTGTGCGCGGTGCCCGGATACGCCACATGCAGCACCGGTTTCCCGGTGAGCTCCTCCAGCACACGCTTACTTTCCACCAACTCCGCGTCCAGGCGCTTGAGCGAAACGGCAGTGAGTACAGGGTGCGCGATGGTATGCGACTGAATACTCATGCCTTTTGCCACCAAATCCTTCACGCGCTCGCGGTCGATGGTGGTGTTGGTATCCAGCTTATTCGTAATGATGTAATACGTGGCAGTCTGCTTGCGTGCAGTCATGATCGGCAACGCCACGTCGTACGCAGTAAGATTGTTGTCATCGAAGGTTATGACAACCGGCTTGGCCGGACCCTGCTCTGCCCCCTGCAAGATAGCGGCGGCGGTATCTAGGTCCACCGTCGTATAGCCTTTGTCGACAAGCCACTGCATCTGCTTCTCGAAATTCGCGGGCGTCACGGACATCTTCCAGCTCCAGGTGCTCTTGGCGTACCCCTTGGTCGCACGGACGTGGTGATACACAAGAATCGGAATTTTCACCGCTGGAGGTGCTGATGCGACGGGCGTGGCGGCATGCAAGGACGGCACAGCCAAGAAAAGGACGAAGAGCAGTAAAAAACTGAGGCGGCGCATGGACGCAGAATAGCGAAACGGTGCGTATACTCCCGCATATCACGTTGCGTCGTTACCTGAAATCCAGCACAGAGATGCATCTGCAGATGCCTCAATCAAATTTGACATATTTTTAGCAATATTTTATTTTATGTTTATCGCCCATTTCAGCACAGGTGATGTATGTCGGTGGACAACGCAGAAGCCGTACGGCTCATCGAAGCACTCGAAAAGGTCGGAGTGCTCGACGCACGCGGAGGAATCACTGTGGCAAAAGGCAGCTGGGGAAAGGACATGGAGTGTTTCCGTATAGGAGACATCGCCATTCGCCTGACCAGAGGTCAATTGTCGCTCAGCTCAGCCGTACAAACCGTCTGGCACGGAAGCGCCACAACGGTGATCGGAAGCTACGATCCCAACCGCGGCCCGCAAGGCTTCTCGGAGTTAATCGCCAAAGCATCAACGGATGCTGCCAGTCGGCAGCATGACCACGATACCCGCGTCTATGGAAACGAGTGGTAGTAAGACGCGCGGAAAGTACAACGCAATGGGACGTCGCCGGGCTCGAAAGAGCCCGGCAATTCTCGTGCCTACAATGCTCCCAAATCCAGCTCCTCGTTGGTGTGCACCTGGTTCACAAATTCCTGGTCGTGGCTGATGAGAATCATGCCGCCTTCGTATTCATTCAATGCCTGGGCGATGACCGGGATGTGGCGGAAGTTAATGTGGTTGGTCGGCTCATCCAAAATGAGCAAACTCGGCTTCTGCAGCATGAAGCGCGCAAAGCACAGCAGTCCCTTCTGGCCTTCGGACAACGACCCGGCCTTGTTCTGCACCTTATCGCCGGGCAACAGGAAGCGTGCGGCGGTGGCGAAGATTTCCTGGTGGCTGGGCTTCTCCATGGCCGATTCCAAAATCTGGTACACGGTCTGGTCCATGGGCAGTCCCGAGAAATCCTGGCGGTAATAGCCCAGGTTCAAGTCGGGGCCGAGCACGGCGCCCTTTTCTTTGCCGGAGGCGATCAGCTCAAGCAACGTGGTCTTGCCGATGCCGTTGGGACCCGTAATGCGCAAGCGCGTGTGACGTCGCACGATGAGCTCCTTCTTTTTCTTCACCGGCTTGTGATCTTTCATGACCGTGACAGAGCTGATGGTGACCAGCGGCAACGAGTAATCCTCGGCTTCGATGGTGAACGGCGGAATGGTCTTGTCTTCTTTGCGCACGTCGACCATGTTCTCCTCGGCTTCTTCTACGCCCGAACGCATTTTGCTGGCCAATTTGCGCATCTTGCCTCCTTTGTGGGAGAAGAAGTTGATCTTATCCTTCTGATCCTGGATTTTGCGTTCCATTTGAGCGTTCTGACGATTCTCACGCTCAATCTGCGCGGCGATTTGCTCCACCACGTCGAAGTAGTCGCCCACGAACTGCTCCACGCTCTGGCGGAACGCGTCGAGGTACAACACACCCTGCGTGAAGCTGTTCAAGAATGCGGCGTCGTGGGAGATGACGATGCACGTCTTCTCGTACATGACCAGGAACGCGGTGAGATGGTTAATGCCATCGGCATCCAGGTTGTTGGTCGGCTCGTCCAACAGCAGAATGTCCGGTTCCTGAATGAGTGCGTACGCCAACAGGAGACGAGCTTTCTGACCGCCGGAGAAATCTTTGATCTTCTTGTCCAGGTCGGCCTTCAGGTTCACTGCGTCCAGCACCTTAGCGATGTGCCGCTCGATGTCGTACTTCTTTTCGTCGAATGCCCCCTCGAAGAACTCACGTACCGTCTTCGGCAAATCCGCGTGCGGAATCACCTGCTTGGCGATACCAATGGTCGTCCCCTTCTTTAAATGAATTTCGCCCGACTTCGGCTTCTCCTCCTTCATAAGCAGCTTGAAGATCGTACTCTTGCCGGCACCGTTCTGACCCATGATGGTCAACTTGGCGTTCTCGCGGACCGAGAAGCTAACGTCTTTCAGAATCGGCTTCAGGACGTCGTAATAGAACGACACTTCGGAGAACCGGAGGATGACTTCACCTTGATCCATAAGAGGAGAGAATGGGCGGAAGGACTCCGCGAGGCGGCATGATAGAGAAAAATCGAACGGAACGAAAGTGTCCGATGGCGCCACACCTGCGTCGAAACTGGTATGCTGCACTCATGTTCGAAGCCATTTTTCTACTCGCGCCTATTCCCATCATGCTGTGGTACGGCAATGGATCTGTCGGACAATGGGTTGCCATCGTATCGTTGCTCATTTGTCTGCCGGGAATTTTGGTCATGCGTGGCGGAGCGCCATTCGTGGCCACGCCGAAGAAAATCATGGACGGCATGTTGCGCCTGGCGAAGATCAAGCCCGGCGAAACCGTGTACGACGCGGGTTGCGGCGACGGCCGCATGGTATTCGCTGCGGCGGCAGCCGGAGCCAAAGGCATCGGCTTCGAGATGTCGTTACCAACCTTCGTCTACGCCAAGGTGCGCTCGCTCTTCCGCAAGAACTCCAGCATTCGTTTTCAAAACCTTTGGAAACAAGACTACCGCGATGCCGACGTGATCTTCTGCTATTTGTTAACCGATACAATGCAGAAATTCCAACGCACGATCTGGCCGACGCTGCGACCGGGAACGAGGGTGGTGTCGCATGCGTTCAAATTCAAAGACTTGCCCCCAGATGGCGAAGACACCGGTGCGATTTTGTACATCAAAAAATAAGTGAAGATGGCAAAAAAACCGCTCCCATTGCTTCGGTTCTGGAATGCCCTACGGATATGCTTCAGGGCCACGATGCACCCCAATACGCCCTTGCCAGCCAAGCTCCTGCTGATTGGGGCAATGGCATACGTCGTCATCCCATTCGACATCGTGCCGGATGTTCTGCCGCTGCTCGGGCAAGCAGATGACATTCTTGCGCTCATCATTGCGGGTATGACGTTTCTCCGTATGACACACGCTGTGCGCGAAAAACTGCGCACTCCGCAAAAATAGACAAAAATATAATTTATTGTAAAATACGGCAGTGAAGAAGTTCGATGCCTGCACCTGCCTTATCCCGGGGAAAATCCTGGAATCCTTACCCGGAAAACCGTCGTTGTATCCTCGTATCGCCGACGAAGCCTATTTAAGAGGAGCCAAATACAACCCCGTTTCGGAGGGCCATGTGTTGTACGATCCATTCTGTGGCATTGGAGGAGCGTTGATCAGCCCCAGCATCATCCGACGCTCCAATATCTCGCAGATCTTCGGCTCCGATACGGACGCCGATGCGTTGGCAGTCGCACGACGGAACTTTTCACTCACGGATTTGGCAAGCTACGACACTGTAACTGATGGTAGAACCAAAGCGCCAAATGAGAAAGAGGTGGACCCTGCACTCCTCACTCAATTCCGCGAGATGCTGCTGCACTATGGCTGCGGCAGCCCGGTGCCTTTGCGACTGTTCCAGCACGCCATGCCGCTGCCGGTACCATCGGAAATTATCCCCGCGGAGAGCGTCAGCATGGTGATTACAGATCCCCCATACGGCCAAATGACCTCGTTCATACAGGGCGAAAACGGCCAAACCGCACAACCCGATGCACTCTTTGAACAATATGTGAAATCACTACGCGCAATCCGACCGTTGCTACGCAGTAAAGCAACGGTCACCGTTATTTGCGACAGACGACAGAAGCTTGAAGGGTTGTTGGCAGGCATTCCGGAATACGACTATCGCGAAGCAAAGAAAAGCAAAGGACAGAACTTCCGACATTTTCATACCCTGCAGGCCACATAGTCACTTGCCTCCCCAGCGCCAACGAGCAGGCTCACCTGTTTTGACGCAAATCCACAATAAAAGCACTGTAAGCACCGCTGAATACCCGACGTAGAACAGGGCAAATGTCATTTCCGATGCGCGACTCTGTGCTTCGAAAGCCGGTATGCCCATGGGCACCAAAAGTAACACAAGAAATCCAAGGAGAATGCTCCACCCTTGCCAGGTAACCGGGTACCAACCATAGCCGTACCGCTTTGCGGCGAACCAAACGTGTTTCATGTGCAACAACAGCATACTCGCAAATCATCCGTCGATACCCAAGAAAGTCCCACAAAAAAATACCATGTAAAGTTGTTATTTTTTACAACAGTAAAAATTTTTGAACACAAAGAACCTCAGCATTATGGCAAAAACAGCACGTTGGAGTTCCCTACAGCGAATGTACACTCAGCGCTCGGCGCTTGCGCATCGGCCGTCAAAAACCTATGAAGGGTCATCATTCTTTTCAAGAACGTATGTTCCTCGAAAATTTTCGAACGATCGTCGGCGTCACCGGAGCCATGTTGCGCCTCACGCACGGTGAGCAGCTGGTCTTCCAACGCGCCGAGGCCGTGCACCGAACGCATGTGCGTCTGGAGCGCGACGATGGAACCGTGCAAACCTGCGAAGCGTTCCGAGCACAGTTCAACAACGCACGAGGACCGTACAAGGGCGGCATCCGTTTTCACGCCTCGGCATCCGAAGAAGAGGTCGTTGCACTCGCGGCACTGATGGCGATCAAAACCGCGGTGGTGGACATCCCGTTCGGTGGCGCCAAGGGTGCGATCCGCTGCAAACCCGAGTCACTCAGCGCAGACGAACGTCAGCGATTGTCACGCGAATACATGCGCGCGTTCGTACAACACCTGGGGCCGTTGAAAGATTGTGCCGCACCCGATGTGAATACGAATGCCGAAGTCATGGGCTGGATGCGCGATGAATACGAGCGCATTACGGGGCAGTTCACACCGGCATGCATTACCGGAAAGCCGCTGTCGCTCGGCGGCATCGTGGGACGTGATACGGCCACGGCCAGAGGAGGTTTTCTTATCCTGGAGGAACTGTTGTCGTCACTCAAGCGTCCGAGGAAGAGCATTCGAGTCGCAATCCAGGGCTTCGGCAACGTGGGCGGCAACATGGCCACCATGCTGCACGCGGCGGGATACACTGTCGTCGGAATCACCGACGTGCACGGCGGTTGGTACGCGCCGTACGGATTGGACCCCGGCAAACTTCGCGAGCTGCGCATGCGGACCGGCAACATCACCACGGTGGATGTGGAGTCTCACTCCTGGGCGCAGAAAGCCAAGGCGATTACCAACGCCGAATTACTGGCGCTCCCCTGCGACGTACTGATCCCGGCGGCCATAGAAAGCGTTATTACCGAACGCAATGCCGACCAAGTCACGGCACCGTATGTTCTGGAGCTGGCCAACGGCCCGGTGACCACCGACGCCGACAGATCGCTGGAGGATCGTGGCATACAGGTGATTCCGGACATCCTCGCAAACGCCGGCGGCGTGACGGTCAGTTACTTCGAGTGGCTGCAAGGCATGTCGGGACACCGTTGGGATGAACAAAGCGTCGACAACCAGCTGAAGAACATCATGTTGCATGCTTGGCAGGCGGTCTCCCGTCGCTCGCAAACGCAGAGCATGTCTTTGCGTACCAGCGCGTTCGCCATCGGCATGGAGCGGATTTTGTCTGCCATGGAAGCTCGTGGGCGCAGCGCAATACAGAGCAGTGGTCGGCGCGAACCGATCCTGGCTGCATAAGTTTGGAATCCGTTTAAAACGAGCACCCAAATCGCCGCAAGTTTCGGTTTTGCACCGCATGCAACACGCCATGCAGCCATGTACGCGGGTTCTTTCGCGGCAACACGTACAACGAGAGATCGAACATTTTCAGGCGCATGCCATCATGTGGTGTTTGCACCACCCCCAAGTTCGCGATGTACGCCTCGTCGCGCAGAACACGCTTGCTGTCCCACCCCATGAAGTCGAACCACAGCCCCGTATCGTTCATCAACTTGCGATTCTCGCGCAAAACCTCGTGCAATTGCGGCTCCAGCTCCGCATGCTGCTTGTAGAGATCCAGCGTGAGCACCTTCATGCTCAAGCGCTCTTGGATCATGTAGAAATTCTTGCCACGCTTCAGATCGGCGACAAGTTCAGTAAAAACGACCCGGTCCTTAAAATACTGCAAGCAAAGACCGACGTGCTCAGATATCTCCCGTGCCGATTGCGTAAAGGTTGGACTGACTGCCATGGAGAAAAAATCGGAGCGCGTACGGGCGCGCGGATACTTAATGACCATGGGGGAAACTGCACCCTGCATTTCGTACGCGCGCACCACGTTCTGTGCACCCATGCCGACCAAACCGCCCATGGATGACAGATGCACTTCCGGAAAGTACGTCTGGAAATACTGCCGTTCGCTGAACGTAAGGTGCTTCACGGAGGAATCGTAACGCATCCTAAAGCGATTATCGAACAATCTGCCTACGCACCCATGCCCTGTTCGGCAGTCTGCACCATCCGATGATTATTGCGCTCGTTGGACAGGTACGCTGGAGCATGCACGATTCCACGCATTGAGAATTTCGGCATATGCATGAGGGTAAGATCAAAAATCTTCAGACGCGGCTTTTGCGTGTGCTCGCTATCCGCCTCCCAAATTACGGCCACATTCGCCATGGCGATTTGATCCATGAGCACGCGCCAAAGGTCCCAACCCTGAAAATCGAAGAACAGATGCTCGTCTGCCTGCAGCTTTTTGTTCTGCTCCAACAGTTCCTTCAGTTGGTCGAGCAACTGCGGGTGCTGCATGCAAAGATCAGGGGTGAGCATCTGCATCTCCAGGCGCTCTTGCAAGAGGCAATAGGTATTATCGCGATGGCTTTTGACGATATGTGGAACGACGACGGAATCGCCGAAATACTCAACGCACATGTCGGTGTCGCGCTGCACTTCATCCACCGGAGTGGTGAACATGGGACTGACAAAGTATGAAATCGGATCGGATTGCGTGTCTTTGCGGAGCAACTTCAAAACACTCTGCTTGAAACCCTCCCTCATGCCATGCAACGCATAGGCGACTTTCTCTATACCCATGCCCAAGCGCCCCTTTACGCTTACCGGATTGATGTCCGGAAAATGCGTTTCAATATGCCGCTGCTCGAGTTCAGTGAGCATAAAAACAGTGAAGTTCTATTATTCTTATTTTTTATAAATTGTCAATGCTCTACGAGCCCTTTTTCCTTTTGCCCATAGCCAGGTACTTCGCTCGCTGAAGAGGTGAAAACTTCTCGATGGCATAGCGCAGCATGGTGCGCGGCATGCGGTCGCCGTGCATACGCAAAAAGTGATCCAACGCGATGCTGTCGCGCTTGCCGGCCTCTCGCAGCATCCAGCCGCATGCTTTGTGCATCAGGTCGTGCCTGTGAGTCAGGAAGTGTTCGGACAGTCGGAAGATATCCTGGAAGTCACCTCTGCGGATGAACGCCAACGTGCACACCACCGATACCCGTTCGCGCCACAGGTGTCCCGAATTCGCGAGTGTGTCGAGCACGCCGCGCGACCGATCGACCAAATATTCACCCAGAATGTGATACGCCGACGCGTCGACCAAATCCCAATTATTCACGCGATCGAGTTGAGACAAGTAGAAGTCAACAATAGCTCCTCGCTCGTCTTGCTTCGCCACATGGAACTGCTCGACCAAGATGAGCACCGCCGCCAGGCGGCACTCGTGCATGGCATCGGCGAACAACTTGGTAATTTCAGAGCGAGGCAGCATCCGATGGCGCCTCACCACCGACCGTACATCGGGCACCGAAATGCCGAAGAACATATCGCCTTCGGCGTACTCCCCTTTTCCGGCCTTGAAGAACCGGGGGAAGAACGCGGCTTTGTCCTTGTCGGCGAGGGCGGCAAGTTCACGGCGTACGGCGGCGGCCGAATCAGCTGGGATCTTTGCCATACCAATCGACGTTACGGGTGACGTACATCACCGTCGCGAGAATGGCGAACAAGATGACGGATCCGAACAGCAACGCGTAATCCTCAATCTGCAGCAGCAAATAGAGGTAGCCATACAGCACGGCGAGCAACACGCCCACGCTGGTACCGAATTTTTTGTGACGTAGTACGGAGATGCTGTATCCGCTCACCAACGCAACCGTGGCGATGGCCGAAACGATGTACGCCGGCAGAAAGCCGACATGTTCGGACAGCGACAACAGCAGAAGATAGAAGAGACACAGCGCCGCACCGACCAGGATGTACTGGAACGGATGCACGCGCTCGGTGTGCATGACCTCGACCAAGAACAGCACCATGAACGTAAGACCAATGAACAGAATGGCGTACTTAATCGCGCGGTCGACCAACGTGTAGAAATCCGTGGTTTCCAAGAGCTTCACACCGAAGCTCTGGCTGGAAGCAGGGGTCTCGAAATGGTTTCCGTACTCATCGTACACAGGCATAGCGGTCGTGGCAGGCGCGGCACCGCTGGCCCACCAGGACGACACGTTCCACTCGGATGTGAAGCCTTCAGACGTGATGTCGTATTTGGAGGGAAGCTCTCCGCCAATGAAGCTGGGCATGGTCCACGGCGAAGTCATGGTAACGACCATGGACTTGCCTGTCGGCATGAACTCCAGTGCCTGCGTACCATGCAGCTTGAGCACGTAGCTGAACGGGGTACCGGCGACCGGCGAAGGCAACGGCGCACTCAGGCTGTTGGCGCCCAACATGTTCGAACTCGGAACGAATGCCGTCTTCGTTCCGCCGATATTCAGTTCCGGCTGCTCGACTAAGCCGTGCAGATCCGAAAGACCCATATCCAACGAGACTTCGTTCGAAAGAATACGGCCGAATTTCGATACTTCCTGAAGGGATCCCAAAACACCACTGACATGGATTTCGGCAGTGTAGACCGGCACGCGGAAGATACCGCGGTAGCGGACCTCGCTCTCCAGCTTCACATCCATTGCGACGGACTCAGCCGCCACGGGCGCATACCCCACCTGGGAGTAGGCCACTCCCTTTTCATCGCGAACGCTGTACGAATACGGCACGCTCAGCACCGGCCCGTTCAGAACTTGGGCAGTCCCCCATTTGGAGGCAATATCGTTCACGGCTTCCTGTTGACGGCCTTGGCGCTCGGCAACCATGCCATACACCATGAGGCTTGGGATGTAGCACAAGAGCACCAGGAAACCGACCAGGAACATCTTGAAGCTGACACCGACCGAACGTTGGACTTTCGGAAAAGAGGGGGTTTGCATAGGACGGAAGAATAGCACAAAACAACTCCCCTTTCGCCACCCTATTTCACGTCGTAGATGAGCAGCAGAGGCGAGTTGTACCGCTCGATACTGAACACCGGTACAAGCTTTTCAAAGCGCTCGCGGTAGCTTTTGGAATAACGCGTGAAAAACATGACGTACTTCGCCTCGGGCACGCAGCCGAACCGAATGCCCTCCGGCCAAACGTACCACGTCACCAAAAAATCCCCGATGGGAACGCAGACGATCTCGCCGGGCCGCACGTGTTCGGCAATCCAGTCGCGTGCCTGTCGATAACTGGAACCCCAGTATTCAATCTCGAACATGTCGTCGATGTTCTTCGGGATCGCAAGACGCACGGATTCGTTCACATAGGAACCCTCGAAGGGAAACACGCGAACGACTTCTATGCCGATCCAACCGAAGACTGCCACTACCAACGCCATCGCCAGGGGCTTCCATGCAACCTTCGACGTTGCAAAGGCCAACAAACGATCCAGGCCGATGCCCGCCAGCAACGCAAGCGCCGGAACACAAAAGAGCAACTGACGAATACCGTCGTACCGAACCAATCCCGGCTTCAACGTAAGCAGAAGGGGTACGAAGAACCATGCCGATACAATAAGGTATATCTGCCAGCGCTCGGAGAAAAAGCAGCGACGCACGGCAAGCATTGAGCCGACCAAGAAACAGCCGAGTGTCAGAAGCGGCGTGGCTAGGAAGAACTGCATAGGCATGTAGTGCCACGGCAAATCCGCACCACCATATTCCACGCCGAAATAGAGTACCTCCCCCGGCCAGAACGATTCGAACAGAAAGACGTGCAAGGAATCCTTGAGAAGCAACGGCTGGAACCACAGCGTCGGCCACGCAGCGAAGATACCGACAGCGGTGAACAACATGCACAGAAGAAGCAGTATGCCGTCGCGCCGGATGACCTCGGTCCATCGTCCGGGTGCTGCGCGCACGGACTTCGTGATTGCGACAACAGCAACCACGAAGAGAATCGGCAGCAACGCAATGGCGCTCAATTTGGCGGCCAGGCTGATACCGAGCAGAAGACCGGTTGCAATGACCCACCGCTTTGCGCGCGTTTGGATTGCGCGATGCAATGCAGCGAACATACACAGCGACGCAACGAGCACGGGTATGTCCTTGGGGTTGTATTGGGCGTGCGCAATGAGGTGTGGATACAAAACTGCAAACCCAGTTGAAAGCCATGCCACACGTTTACCAAGCGCAGAACGAACAAATGCGAAGAATAGGCCTGCGGCAAAAGACGTAACGATCACGTTCAGCAAATGGTTCGACGGCGTAAACGGGACACCAAGCGTATGCGATGCAAACTGCGCCACCGCAAAGTTGGCGACAAAGTACGCAGGACCGTAGTACATCCCCTTCCCCGGCATTTGCTCCAAGTACTGCTGATCGTGCGTCTGCAAGTACCACAAGAATTGCTTGGCCCAGTTCCGATGCAACGGTTCATCCCACGTCGCACCATAGGCGTCCATGGTGCCGAGCTGCGCCGCCAGAACAGCGAGTGCAATCGCAACCGGAACAAGCC
Source organism: uncultured Candidatus Peribacteria bacterium (assembly GCA_964448405.1). Lineage (GTDB taxonomy): Bacteria > Patescibacteriota > Gracilibacteria > Peribacterales > Peribacteraceae > DAORHV01. The sequence continues at coordinate 23,959 of CAYUVW010000019.1, forward strand.
AGGATTTCCATCGCGCCGTCGGTTGCACTGTCTCCATGTGCGCCATGGTACAGGATCATGCATTCGAAAAAACGGCGACGGAGATCCGCTGCCGTTCTTCCGTTCAGGCGGAGGTTAGTCGTTCATGTTGAAGCGGTTCTGCTCGGCGTCGGCGGACGGCACGGCGGCCGGGTGAATGGCACGGTGCTGCTTGAGCATGAGCTCACACAACTGACGATAGCCGGGCAACACATCGTACGGACAGCCGCCAATGCGAATTTGTTTGCGAAGTTCGGCCTTCTCCGTATCGCTCAGGTCGTCGTACCGCAGCATGGAATCCGACGATTGAACGCCCTCTGCATCCGTCGAAGCAGCCTCCGGCGCGGCGCAGGGTGGCAACGAAGAAGTGGCGGATGAGACAGAAGAAGAAGTGTTCGCAACGCTGGACGAGGAACCGTAGCGCATGCGATGAGCCTTGCGCAGCGCGACTTGGTCGAACAATGCAGTCTGATCGGCACGCGGATTGTAGTTCTGGTAGACAGGACTGCCTGCACCAACATCAGCATCGGTGCGAGTCGCCGCCAATGTCACCAGCGGAATGGACGTCGCCATGAGCACGGAGGCGAGCATCGGCTGGATGATCGACAGATGAATAGGCTTCTTTTTTCTGCGCATGATGAATGTTGGTATGTCAAAGAAAGTATACTCCTTTTTTGGGGTTTTTTCAATCTCCTAGCGGAGTCCCACCGCCTTGAAGGCGGCATCCAGCGTCTTGTTCGCCACAGCGCGGGCATGCTCGGCGCCCTTGGTGAGCGCCTCGCGAACGGCTTTGGGATTGGCCTCCAGTTCGGCGCGCTTCTTGCGCATGGCGCCAAAGTGGTCCATGTAGGCGGCAAACAACATTTTTTTGGCGTCGCCGTAGCCCATCCCACCCGCCTTGTACTTGTCGGCCAACGCCTTGGTACCGGCGGCATCCAGGAACAGTTTGTGGATCTGGAACGGAATGCACGTCTCCGGGTCTTTCGGCTCCTCCACACCCTTGGAGTCGGTCTTGATGCCCATAATCGCCTTCTGAATGACTTTCTCGTCACCGAAGATCGGCACGGTGTTGCCGTAGCTCTTACTCATTTTACGGCCATCTACGCCAGGCACGACCGCCACGTCCTCGCGAATCTTGGGCTCGGGCAGCACGAAAAAATCGGCACCGTACTGCGCGTTGAATTTTTGTGCGATGTCGCGCGCCATCTCGATGTGCTGCTTCTGATCTTTCCCCACCGGAACGGTATCGGCTTGATACAACAGGATATCGGCAGCCTGAAGAACGGGGTACGTAAACAAACCCACGTTGGATTCCAATCCCTGCTGCACTTTGTCCTTGTAGCTGACCGCACGCTCCAACAAGCCCATGGGCGTGACGCACGACAAAATCCACGACAGCTCGGTATGAGCCAACACCTCGGACTGGAAGAACAACGTGCCTTCGAATCCGCACGCCAGCAGATCCGTAGCGACGTCCATGCGACACTTCTGGAGAACGGCTGGATCATGCACTGTAGTCAGTGCGTGTAAATCGGCGATCATGAGTGTGACGTCACCTTCCTTCTGCAGCTCGACGTTGGGTTTAATGTAACCGAAGTAGTTTCCCAAGTGAGCGATTCCCGACGGCTGGATTCCTGAAAGTACGCGCATAGATCGAGTGTAGCACCGCTCCGCAGGGTGCTCTACAGTATCTACATGACGCAGGCACTCGCCGCACAATTGGTCGTTTCATTCGTAGCGGGCGGCGCTTTCATCGCGCTGTTGTCGCTGGCGGCCGAACGTGTTTCGCCCGCCATTGCGGGCATCATCTTAAATTTGCCGTCGACGATGGTGCTCAGCTTTTTCTTCATAGGATGGACATTGGGGCCGGCGCGCGTGGCCGAAATTGCACCGGCATTGCCACTGACGTTCGGCGTGACACTCTTGTTCAACGTGGTCTACGTGCTCGTCGCACTGCGAGTACCGGGCAAAGTCGCCGGCATGGCGGTGGCGACCGTGGCGGGACTGGGTTTTTGGTTCTCGCTCACCGCGTCACTGGCATACTGGCGATTCAACCAACCGCTCCTTTCGACCGCGGGATTCGCCGTCGCTGTGATCATTGCGCATCTGGTGTTCCGTCGCCTGGCAAAAGATGCCGCACCGGTCCGCATGCACTTCACGACTACCGACATTGTGCTGCGATCGTGCTTCGCGGGTGGCATCATCGCTACTGTCGTGCTGTTGTCCAAAACGTTGGGTGTTTTCTGGGGCGGCATGTTCAGTGCATTTCCGGCCGCCAACCTCTCGAGCATGCTGATTCTGCACCGCAGCCGCGGAGCACACTCTCTAAGCGGTATCGTCCGCAACATGCCGATCGGGGCCATCTCCCCTCTCATCTTCCTCTTTGCGGCAGCGGCAGCGTTTCCGGCGTTCGGGACTGTTGGAGGAACGGTGGCCGCCTTCCTGATTAGCGGAGCTTTTTCTGCTGCGGTCGGAACTTTTTTAACGGCACGGGCTTCTTCATATCGGCAACACGCTGCTTCATCTTCTCGATCACGTCGTTGAATTGGCGCGGCAGCGGCGCCTCGATGCGCGTCATGACGCCGATGACCGGATGCGGAAAGTCGACCGAGACGGCATGCAGGAAGAAGCGACGGTACTCGAACGTTTTGGAGAACAATTTGTTGAACTTCTTGTCGCCGTGCTCGTCGTCCAGCACCAGCGGGTGCTGAATGGCGGCAAAGTGGCGGCGGATTTGGTGGAACTGACCGCGCTCGATGACGGCCTCCACGTAGCCGACCGGCCCAAAGGAATCGAGCACCGAGTATTTAGTGGAAACCTGCACGGTGCCGCGACCGCTACGGGCCTGGAGCGGGATATCGATACTGCCTTTCGGCTTTTCTGGCCGTCCTATGGTGAGTGCGCGATACGTCTTCACCCAACCGGCAAATTTCGTCGAGAGAATCTTCTCCAACACCTGCGGCGTGCGTGCGAACACCAGAACGCCGGACGTTTCGAAGTCCAGACGGTGCACGGGCAGCAATTCGGGATACTCTTCTTTCAGGAAGTCGAGCAACGGCAAGCGGTCCATGCGGCCGCTACCGGCCACCGCCAACTCGCCGCCAAGCTTATTCACCGCCAAGAGCCAGTCATCCTTATAGAGGATGCGGTCGGCCGACACGGTTTGCTTCTTCTTTCCCATGGCCACACTCTACCCGCGATCGGAGTCCTCGAATACGGCGTCGTAGGAAATAAGGTCGCCGAAGCGGAAATCCTGCCAGTCCTCTTTAAAGGCACGAATAAGGTTCAGCACACGCTCGGAGACCGCGCCGGTCGCAAGTTGATCGGCCTTGATGGCAGCACGGATACGTACCACTGCTGCATCACGTTGGGCGAGAAGCCACTGGAAATGCGGATCGCGGTCGAATGCAGCATCTCGTTCGGCATCGATTTCGGCACGCGTGCGTTCACGCGGAACGACCGGAGCCTCTGGCTCCTCCATAATGACCGCCCTCGGCAACGCCTCACGCGACGACATCGGGCTCGGCGATGGTAATCAGGCGTTTACCGAGTTCTTCCATTTTTGTCCGCAGGCTAATGACGAAGTCCATACGCGTGTGGCGTCCACGCGCTAGCTGCAAAGCCAGTAATTCGGACAGTTCAGCGTGTACGGCTTCCATCTGGTCACGGGTGACCGTTGCCTGGTTGTACGGCGCAAGTACCGTGCGTGCGGCGTCTTCGGCATTGCAGGTGCGGCGGATGAGCGACATTTCGACATCTTCAGCGCCAACGGCAAAAGCTGGGGTGCGTTCGGGAATCGACATAGACCGGCATTATTGTCATTTTCGCATTTTTGTCAAGACTTCCACCATCAAAAAAAACCGGATGCGCACGGCACCCGGTTCTTCTTGGCAACAGTTTAGAGCTCCACTTTGCCTTCCAGCTGAATACTCTTCTCAGTGTGGCTCTGCACCTGCATGGGCGAAATGGTGTAGAGCGAGTCGTCGATGCGCACGATGCGCTCAATGTCGCTGCCGGACGGATACCAGTAGTCGCCTGCCTTCAAATAGGCATCCTCGCCGTAGTGGCTGATCTTCCCCTTCAGGGTAAGGCCGTTCAGCGAGATGTCGTACACGTACACACCCTGGAAGGTGGCAGTCGGGTAGGCAGACTCGTCGGTGGGCTTTGCGCCATTCGGCAGGCTCATGACCGTAACGGGGAACGCAAGCAGGTTACGATCCTTCTCGAACAAGAGCGCATGGTGGTCGGTGAGCAACGGGCTTTCGGTGCCACGGTCACCGATCACCGTCTTGAACATTTCCTTCGGATGCTCGACGTCCGAGACATCGAACATGGAGACTTTCATGCCGAGCACTGCGGTGTAATAGACCGCGTTGTCGGAATGCACCTTGTCTTTATCGATGGACTCGTCGACCTCCTTGCCGAAGCCGATGACGTGCGTCGCATCGTACGGATGGAGATAGTCGCTGTATCCCGGGATCTTCAACTTACCCAAAATCTTGGGATGACGCGGATCGCTGGTATCGATGACGAACAACGGATCGACCTGCTTAAAGGTCACCATGTACGTACGATCACCCATGAAACGGACCGAGTGAATGTTCTCGCCCGGCGCAATGTCTTCAATCTCGCCGACCCGCTCCAGGCTTCGATTCAAGACGTAGAGGTTGTTGGTGGACGGTTGTACTTTTCCATCATTCGTCCAGGTCTCCTGCTTGGTCGTGGCGATGCGGAACGACTCGCCGTATTCATCCATGGAGAACTGATTGAGGATTGTTCCGGGTACCGAACCCTGCGACTTCAGATCAACACCGTCATTCGTGAATTCAAAACGGTACAGCTGTGTTGAGGAGCTGTTGCCACCGCGTCCATCCCAGACGTAGTTCCAGCGCGGAGTGGCGACATACAAATTCTTGAGTGATGCGTAGATGTTCTGTGCGCTGCCGACAACGAGCTCGCGCTTTACCTCGGCAGTGGCGCTGTTGAGCGGCACAACGGCCACGATCATGTATTCCGGCTGCGGTACGTGCGGAAGAATGGAAACGTCTCCGCAACGGACGACTGGGGCCTCCTTGCCACCGGAGACGGCGGAGTCACTGAAGGTGGGAATACCGACATCGGTCTCGCTGACCGAGGTCGATGCTTTGACGTTTGCCGCCATAGGCATGGGGTAACCGCCCCATCCCAAATTGCGGTTCATGACGAGGTACAACTTGTCGTCGATGCGACGCGTGCTCACGCGGGTGCCGTCGAACGAGACCGTGCGGACCAACTTGGGGTCTGCATGATCAGCGACGTTGTACGTGCGCACCTCGGTGCGATTCTGCTGATAGTAATACCCCGGATACGGCATCATCATTTTGCCGGCCGGAGCGATGTCCTCTTCGATAGTCGCATGAGATCCCGAAGTACGAGCGCTGCTCTGGCGCCAGGTGTTGCTGACGACAACAAGGCGGTTGTTATCGATATACAGCTCCTGCGGCATGGACTCGTCGTTGCCCAAATCGATGGTGGCGACGCGATTCATGGCGGAACCCGGTACGGCCTTCACGATGAAAATCTTGGAACCATGGCTTGGACCGGCGATGTACAGGTACGTGCCGTCGGTCTTCACCATGTCGCCTTCATCCACGCCCTCCACCTGCACATTGGTCTGGGAGTAATCGCCGCCTCCGCTGGAGCCGCCGGTCTTCGGCATCGCTCCGGCTGGAACGGCCGAATCCATGGCTTTCTCGGCGTTGGCCATGGGAGCCATGTCACCCTCCATCATCATGCCACGGCGCATGCCGTAACCGTCGTTCGTGTATCCGCCGTTGTTCGACTCGCTGGCCAATGCCTGAAGATCGCGGCAAGACGACACCTTCTGAAGGGAGTCTGAAGATGTATTGATGGCCAACTCAGGGTGCTTGATGTTCAGAAAGCCCTTCGTGGGACGATCGGTGACATTGTCCGTAAGGCGCCACATCATTTCGGCCATTTCGCCGCGCGTGACCGGCTTATCCAAAGCGGAAATGCTCGTGGGGATTGCCTTGGAATCCTCCAGCGCACGAACGTACTGCTCGAACCAATCGTTGCTGTACACATTCCCCTGCTGCTTGAACGCGAGAGCCAGAATCTTGCTGGCCTCGACGAAGTTGATGTTCTGCTCGGGTTTAAAATCACCGTTGTCATAACCGGAAACGATGCCCTCGGCTTTCGCCGTGCATACCCACGATGCGAACCAGTCGTTGGTGCGAACGTCATCGAAACAATTTGATCCGGCGCCCAATGACTCACCACTCACACTCAAGCGCGAGCCGAGAACGATCTTCAGAAATTCGGCTCGATTCACGAGTGCGCTTTCCCGGAAGGTGCCGTCTGCATAGCCGCTGACCACGCCGCGGTCTTTCAGCGACTCAATCGCTTTGGAGTACGGAGAAGCGGAATTCAGATCGGAAAATCCGAACACGGATTGTGGCAGCGCATTGACGACCAGCGCGAGGAGAAGCGTGCCTGCCGCTGCGCGCAGGAGAAAACGGAGTTTCATCGTAAGGAAAGGGAGGAAATATGGGGCGCAAGAGGGCCTTGCATGCATGGTTGACGAACATCGTACGCAAAAATTACGCGAAGGGGTCACGGTTCAGGGGCAGTGCAAGGTTTTATGAGACAGTGTCAGATAAGACTCAACGCAGGGCGATTGTTCATCATACAAGAAAACCATATTCGATTACTGTCAATAAATTGGGGAAAGGCTACAATCAATTGCATGAGCCATGTGAGCGCACCTGCACCGGCCTATTCGAATATCGCGCTTGCGCGTGACATTTGGCGGTTTTTGAAACCGTACAAATGGCGATTTTTCTTCGTGACGCTTTCGCGCCTGACCGGAGACATTGCGCGGCTCGTTCCGGCCTTAGCGCTCGCCAACATCATCTCATACATCAGCGCATACCATACCGGCCAATCGTTGCTTCCCGTGTGGCAGAGCATCGGTATGGCGGCTGCGGCATATTTCATCTTCATCACGGCGCGACAAACGGCAAAGATCGTAGGATTCCAACTGGCCGAACGCATCTGCCTTGAGGCGCAATTTCAAACCATCCAGCACTTGTTCCTTCTGGATATGGCATGGCACGAGCGAGAGAACTCCGGAAACAAGATGAAGCGCATGCAGAAGGGCGGCGAAGGCCTGAACGTGATTGTACGCATGTGGATCAACAGCTTCCTGGAAATCAGCGTGAACTTCGTCGGCATCATCGTAATTTTCGCCGCATTCGACATCCATATTTCACTCGCGGTGGGGTGCTTCATGATCGGCTACGTGTTCTTGTCCGGATTCTTCATGAGACGGACTGCTGCAATCTCTCGCGAGGTTAACGTACGCGAAGAAGACATCGAGGGACTGACGTTCGAAGCGATCAACAACATCCGCAGCGTGAAAGTACTGGGCATGGCTTCCTCGCTGGAAAGCCGCATGCTGAAGAAAATCGCCTACGCGTTCGAGGCAATCAAGCAGCGGACCTTCTGGTACCAGTCCCGTGACTGGGTGCTGGTGATCTACGGCAACGCATTCTCACTATGCGCCATCGGCTTCATTTGCATGGGTATTGCCGCAGGCCGCTACGAATTGGGGCTCCTGATTTTGTTCATCGAATACTTCCGCAAAATTTGGGAGAACATCGAAGAGCTCGCCAAAGTCTTGTTGGATTTTGTCGTCGCAAAATACGGTGTACTCCGCATGACCGAGATGTTGGCCGAGCCGCTGGGCATCGATCAAATCCAGGGCAAACAAGATTTTCCCGTAGGCTGGGAGAGCATTGAGCTGAACAACGTATCGTTCGGCTACGGCGGTGACCGCATGGTCCTGAGCGACGTGTCATTCAGCATCCGGCGCGGTGAACGCATCGGCATCGTCGGTACTTCCGGAGCCGGTAAATCCACGCTGTTCAAGCTGCTGCTGAAAGAGCACGAGAGCTACGGCGGCGAGATTGTCATCGGCGGGACCAAGTTGCGCGACATCCGTCGGACATCGTTCTTTAAGCACTCGGCGGTCGTGCTGCAGGACACCGAAGTGTTCAACTTCACCCTGCGCGACAACATCACGTTGGCCAATCCGGAACAAGCCGGCGATAACTCACTGGTGCGGCAAGCGGTGGAGACCGCACACGTCACGGATTTCCTCAGCAGACTGCCGGACGGCCTGAGCACGCTCATCGGCGAGAAGGGAATTAAGCTGTCGGGCGGCGAAAAACAGCGTGTTGGCATTGCGCGGGCGGTATTCAAACAGCCCGACCTCCTGTTTTTGGACGAGGCTACATCGCACCTGGACTTGGAATCTGAAGAAAAAATCCGTGATTCACTGCATCAGTTTTTCCAGAAGGTCACCGCCGTCGTCATCGCCCACCGTCTTACGACAATAAAGGAGATGGACCGCATCATCGTGCTGGAGGACGGAAAGATTCTTGAGCAGGGAACCTTCGCCGAGCTCCACGCAAAGCACGGCCGCTTCCATGAATTATGGGAGAAGCAGATGTTCTGACCGCGACACTTCTTCAGCGCGTGATGCTGATGCCGTTTTCGTTCTCTGCCATCATTGCCTCAACCGTGATACGACCATCCTCAGGATTCATGATGATGGAATACCCCGTGTGACCCGGCTCTGCATCCGGATCACTGGGAATGGCAACCAAATACGAACCAGCAAGCGCATTCAGGTTCACACAGGGCTTCACGGGAGACTTCGTGGCACAGATTTCCTTCGGCGTTCCAGTAGGAATCCCTTCCGGAATGTTGCCTCTGTTATCGATTGCGTACTGATACGTAGCGTTCAGAATGGTGTTCACGTCGGAACGACGCTGTTCATCTTTGGCGTCGGACAACGTCATCATCGGACTACCGAAAGGGCGACCCCCGAGAAACAGAAGGAGTAAGACGGAGAGGAATGAGCTGGAGACCATAGGATGAAACGTGGAATGGTGGACGATCTCGGAATCGAACCGAGGACCTTTCGAATGTGAATCGAACGCTCTAACCAGCTGAGCTAATCGTCCAATGATGTGAAGGATACCGAAGGACGATCATCGCGT
>CAYUVW010000020.1:0-18169 GCA_964448405.1 uncultured Candidatus Peribacteria bacterium
TTCTTTCGTTTGATTCCATTGCGCGTGTCGCCTGAGCAATGCGGACCGAATGACGCGTGCTAGACGTTTGCTTTTTCGTCGATCGTCTGGCGCATGGCGCGGATCATTTCGGCGACGTTCTTGGGCACCAGGCGCATCGACAATGTTTGCGGATCGTACATGTCCAGCGGGACATGGCGACCGCCTTCTACCTCCGATAACGGTGCATGGGTAATTTGACCGTTGCGGTATGCAACCAGGTTGCCGTATTGGTCGGCGCTAGCAAGCATGCCGGCATACGCACCGAGCCGAGAGGCGAAGACGGCGTCGTGAGCAACGGGGGCGCCATTGCGGGCGTAGTAATTCACAACTTGGGACTGCGTACCGAGGCCAGTGGCCTTCTTAATCATGTTTGCCAATCTCTCTGCGGCCCCGCCGAGCTTTCCGTGGCCGAAGGCGTCTTTCTCGGCGTTTGGGTCCTCACCGAAGTAGCCTTCCGAAATGGCGATGACTGCGCAGTTCGCCGGACGTCCGTTGGCCGCGGGTTCCGAGTACACCTGGCGCACTCTTTCCAGAAGATATGCTTCGTCAATTTCTACTTCCGGAATGAGGGTGATATCCGCTCCACCTGCTTCTCCGGCGTGCAGGGTAATCCACCCGGCGTTTCTGCCCATCACTTCCACCACGGCAACGCGGCTCATGGATGCTGCGTCGGTTCGCATGTCGCGAATCTGTTCAGCGGCACGGTTCACCGCCGATTCGAAGCCGAAGGTCTTGTCGGTCCCCTCGACGTCGTTATCGATGGTTTTGGGAACGCCGATGGCACGAATGACGCCTGCCTCCTGCAGTTCGCGAGCTTGGCCGAGCGTATCGTCGCCTCCAATGGCAATCAGTCCGGTCAGTCCGTAGGCGCGTACAGTCTCGGCGACTTTCCCGTAGTGCTCTGGCTTAATTTTGGTTCGGGAACTGCGCAATACGGTGCCGCCTTGACTGAGCAGGTCGTGCAACTCGCGCCGAGTCATGCCGGATAAATCCACAATGTCCTCACGTACGCTGAGCAGGCCTTTCCAGCCTTCCGGTAGACCTACCGCCTGATGCCCCTCTTGGACCAAGACGCGTGCGGCAGTGGAAAGTACGGCATTCAAGCCTGGGGCAATGCCGCCGCCAGTGAAAATACCAACTCGTTGTGTAGTAGTGGATGGAGTATTCATGTTCCCTTTATTGCATGCTTGACTGCGGTTGCGCAATCAATTCTATTCGCCAAAACGACTTTATGGCTTTGCAGCGCTGAAAAAAGAGTTGTCTACAACACGATTGCAACACTCTCCGGATGTTTCGGGTCGATTTTCACCGGTATGTCGGAGCCAGGTTGCAGTTGTGCGAGCACACTCGGCTTGAGTGTGGTGTGCAGTGTGACTTCGTAGGGTTGCCAGTGCTCTTTGCGGACCATGAGTTTCACCATCATGACCGGATCATCGCCGACGGATGCTTTGGTCGCATTCACCGATACGACCACGGCTTGTCCGTTCACGCCCCAGCGCAACACTTTGGCATGCCGTACGGTGTCGGAGTCCGTTGTCGCCAAGTCGGGAAACATGCCGCCGAATTTGTGCAGGCCCCACAGCACCCCTACCACTCCCAAGCAGATGACCACAATCACGAGCGCGCTTTGCATACACGCAGTGTAGGGGATTGGACCCAATCCACCAGCATGCATTCCGTTTGCTATGCTGCTTACCGATGCGCATTGCCTCGTTGTCACCGGCCACTACGGAAATTCTCTTCGCCATCGGTGTCGGCAAACAGATCGTATGCGTCGACCAATTCAGCGACACGCCGTCGGATGCCGCGACCATTCCACACCTGAAGGATCATCAGCGAATCGATGCCGATGCACTCTTCCAGTACAAACCTGAAGTCGTTTTTACGGCAACGCTCGTTCAGGAAAAATTGGCCGCCATGCTCAAGGCAACGCAGCAATTCGCCGTCATTCATCAAGACCCGCGTACGCTGGGCGACATCGACGAATGCATTCGGTCGATTGGACTGCTGCTCGGGAAAGAAAAGGAGGCTAACCAATTGGTCATGGACATGCACAACGGTTTTGCCGACGTACGTAAAAAAGCAAAGCTGCTGCCATTGAAGCCGAAGGTATACGTAGAGGAGTGGCACAACCCGCCGATGGTGAGCGGGAATTGGGTTCCGGACGTGGTGGCTCTTGCCGGCGGTCGGTCGTTGGCATTGCCGCCAAAAAGCGCCAGCCGTGAAGTCTCGCTGGCCGAAATCCAAACGTTCGATCCGGATGTCATCGTACTGAGTATTTGCGGTGCCGGACGCTTTGCGGAAAAGAAGTTGCTGGTGGAACGCGCCGGTTGGGGCGAGCTGCGTGCGGTGCGGGAAAACAAAGTTTTCGTTATCGATGATTCGCTGTTGAATCGGCCGGGCCCGCGTTTGGTAGAAGGTGCGCAGAGACTGTATGGGTGGATGTTTCAGGCGTTGCACTAGGATTCCAAGGAGTCCAAGGAAATCAGGGAGTCCAAGGATCGCGACGGTTCGTTGGACTCTTCGGACTCTTTGGTTTCTTCGGAATCCTCTCCGTTTACATTTCTCCAGCCAATCGGCATGATGCTTGCATGTACGACATCCTCATTGTTGGCTTGGGTTGCGGCGGTTACACCGCTGCCGTGTATGCGGCTCGCTATAAGCTGAAAGTGTTCATTGTTGGCGCCGACGAAGGCGGCATGGGGCAGACCGCGGCCGAAGTCGGCAACTGGCCGGGCACGGTGGAAATCCGCGGGCCCGATCTTATGGAGAACTTCAAGAAGCACGCACTCAGCTTCGGTGATTTGGTCACGCACAAAATCAGTCGCGTGAACAACATCGACAAGATCGACGGCGGATTCCGCTTCACGCTCGGCGACGGCACCACCGTAGAAGGCAAGACGATCATTTTCGCCACCGGCTCCAACAAGCGCCATCTCGGTGCGCCGGGTGAAACCGAATTCTCGGGCAAGGGCGTAACGTACTGCGCCACCTGCGACGCGTTCTTCTACCGCAACAAGACCGTGGCCGTGCTGGGTGGTGGCGACAGCGCCGTGGAAGGAGCCGCCATTGCGGCTCAGGTCGCCAAGACTGTGTACCTCGTGCACCGTCGCAACGAATTCCGCGCCGAGCCGTACTGGGTGGACAAGGTGAAGTCGAAAGAAAACATCGTTCTGGTGTTGGAGCGCAACGTCACCCAAATCCTGGGCGACAAGAAAGTGACCGGAATCAAGCTCGACAAACCGTTCAACGGGTCCGACCAGCTTGCCGTTGACGGTGTGTTCATTGAAATCGGCTCCACGCCGGCGGTGGATTTGCCGAAGCAGCTGGGCTGCGCCTTGGACGACAAGGGCTTCCTGAAGGTCGACGAAGCGCAGCGCACCACGGTACCTGGCGTCTTCGGTGCCGGTGACGTCACCAGCGGTAGCAACCACTTTGCACAGTTCACCACTGCAGCGGGGGAGGCGACGGTCGCCGCCAACAGCGCGTTCAACTTCTTGCAGTCGGGACACTAGGAAAGGGATCGCAGGATGTATCTTTTGAGCAACGCGTCGCTACACTGCATGCGCCATGTGGCTCACCTTCATTTTGCTGTCGTCGCTCGGCTGGGCACTTGTCAATGTGCTCGACTCACTTCTGGTGCGCCATTACGAGAAACATCCGGTCGTGCTGATGTGGAGTCAATCGCTGTTCAGCGTGGTTGTGTTGGCGATTCTGGCGTGTTTCTACGACCTGCATACCTCTTGGTGGCCGTTATTGTTCGCCATGGGGCTGTGTGCGTACCTGGCTGACCTGTTCTTCTTTTGGGTGCTCGGACATTTGGACGTATCCATTACCAATGCTGCGTGGCCGATTCTTTCCATTTTTCTCAGTATCGCCGGATTCGCGCTGTTCCAGGAATCGTGGACGTTGCTGCAGGCGACCGGATCGGCATTGATCCTCGCCGGCGTTTTCTTTCTGTCGTTTCATCATGCGGAATCCGGTTCGCTGCTCCGCACGTTGGGCATCTTGTTGCTGCTCGCAGCACTCTACATTCCCACCTACGTTGCCAAAAAAGCCGCACTGCTGGCAGGCCAAGATGTGGTAGCGGTGTTCTTCTGGCTCATCATCGGACGCGAGACCATCGCGTTGCTGTCGCCATGCCTCGTACCCGCGTACCGCAAGCGCATCAAACATCTCGTGAAGGTCATGGATTGGAAATTCTTCGCCATTGGTGGCGCGGTTATCGCCTGTTTCCTGTTCGGCGAATTCACCGGTGGATTGTCGTACCTGTATGGACCCATTTCATTGGTGTCGGTCGTCAGCAATATTCAGCCATTCATGGTCATCGGGCTGGCTGCGTTCATGGCATGGGTTCTGCCATCGTATGCCCCCAAAGAGCTGTTATCTGCCCGTTCGGTGCGTGTGAAACTGGTCAGTTTCGGAATCGTGTTCCTGGGTCTTGCGCTCCTGACTCTTCCAAAGTAAAGTAGCGCGGCTATGCCACGAGGTAAGGGTACTGTTTACGCCGGCTACTGCACAACCGAAGGATGCGGAAAGCGCATCTGCACTGTGCGCATCCTCAAATCCAAGAAGGCTGACTTCCGCGAGTTGCACAAGTACTGCCCGAACTGCAAGAAGCGCGTGAAAGTGAAGCTGAAGGAAGAGAAGCACTCCAGCTAATGTCCTATGGGACGAGGTGGTGTTTTTCGTATGCGCCGAATCTTGGCTTCGCGGCGGCACACGCTATAGTGGAAGCCATGGAGCAGAAAGAAAAACGTTACCGCAGTGCCGTGTCGGCATTGGTCCTTAAGCCCGTGGAGGTCTGCGTTCCAGGCGGAGAGTGTGCGACTATCCATCAAATTCTGCTTTTGCATAAGCCGCGCATTCACGATGCCTGGCAGTTGCCGCAAGGCGGAGTGGAAGCCGGCGAAACCATCGAACAAGCTGCCGCGCGCGAAGTGCAGGAAGAAGCCGGCTTGAAGCTAGGTGAAGTGTTGTTGAGCAGCTGCCACAGTTACTCGTACGATTTTCCACCGGAGTTCGTGCAGCGCTACAATCCCATCAATACCGGTCAAAAGCTGTGTTTTGTGGCGTTTTGTACGGAAAAGGACATTGTCGTGCAGGTCGATCGCAATGAAGTGGATGCGTATGTGTGGGTGCTGCCGGAACAGTTGCCGCAGTATATTACGCGTAAGGCCTACTTGGATGTGATTCACGAGGTGCTGAAGGAGTGTGAGCAGAAGTTAGGGGTTTGAATTCTAGAACAGCGGGCAGCAGGCAGTTGCCTAACGAAAGCTGTTTACTGCCTACTGTCTTCGGTCTTTGCTAAGCTTCGGTCGTGCGCATCACCACGTTGCTCCTCGATCGCTTCCGTTCACACCGCTTGCTGGAGCTTGCGTTTGGCGACCCTGGCATAGAGGCGTTCGTGGGCGAGAACGGTACCGGCAAAACCAACCTGGCCGAGGCGGTCTCGTTTTTGTCGCTGGGCCGCTCGGCGCTGGGTGGCGAGACCGAGGACATCGCACGTTGGGGCGAAATGTTCTTTAAAGTGCGTGCCGCCACCGTCTCCGATGCCGGGGGGGAGCGCACGTTGGAAGTGGTGTGCCAATTGTCTCCGCGCAAATCGAAAGCGTTCTTCATCAACGATGTCCGCGTGCCGTTCGCCGAGTTCGTCGGTGCCTTGCCGTCGGTGGTATTCCTGCCCCAGGACCTGGGGTTATTCTCGGGTGGCCCCGACCGCCGTCGCGGACTTATCGACGGATTGCTGGCGCAGCTGGACCCCAAATTCCTGCCACTGCGCATGGAATACGAGCGATTGTTGAAGCAGCGCAACGCGCTCCTGAAGCGCATTGCCGAGGGCGAGGCCAAAGAAGCCGAGCTGGAACCATGGGACGCAGACCTAGCAAAGAGCGGTGCTGCGTTGCAGTGCAAGCGCCTTAGCATCGTGTCCGGCTGGAACAAAGGCTTCCCGGAGCATCTGCGTTCGCTCGGCGAAGGATGGAAGGACGTTCGCATTGAATACGTACGCAAAACAACCGCCACCGAGGAGCAGGTATTGACCAAAGAGTTGGTGGAACAACTACTGCACTATCGTTCACGCGATTGTATCGTGGGTTCTACCACGGTGGGTCCGCATCGCGACGACTGGCGCGTGTCGGCCGATGGCCGTGACATCAGTTCGTTCGCTTCACGCGGCCAGCAACGGGCGAGCTTGCTGGCGCTGTTGTTCACCTGCATGGATCAGTTCCGCACCATCAAGAAAGAACAACCCGTCATTATTCTGGACGACGTGTTCTCCGAACTCGATGACCGCCATCAACACGCGTTGCTGACGTCACTTGCCGGTTGCCAGGTGTTTCTGACGGCCACCCATCTTCCCGGCGACATCGGGGCGCCTGTTCACCGTTGGCAGGTTTCCGCCAAAGGAGTTGTTGCCGGTGGCTAACGGTTGATGCACGAACGCGCCGTAGATTGCGAGCGCTAGTGCATCGGCGGCATCCACCGGAGTCGGTCGTTCGTCGAGTTTCAGTGTGCGCATGACCATATCTTGCACTTGGCGCTTGTCGGCGCGGCCATCGCCGGTGATGCATAACTTCAGTTGCAGCGGAGTCGGTTCCAGCACGGGGATGCCGTGCTTCGCCAATGTGGCCAGAATGACGCCGCGACCTTGGGCCACATCGATTGCCGTTTGTTTGTTGGTTGCGAAGAACAGGCGCTCCACCACAGCCAGGTCTGGCTTGGCTTCTTTCAGGTACGTGGACAGATCATTCCCCAGTTCGTTCAGGCGTTCGGCCAGCGGCATGCCGGCCGGCGTGGTAATGGCCAGCCAGTCGAGTGAATGCACCTGGCGTCGCGCATCGCGCTCCACCAATCCTACGCCGATTGTTGCCAGGCCAGGGTCGACACCAAGGATGCGCATACGGCGACCCTACGCGGCTGCTTTTCGCTTCGTCAAGCCAAAGCCGAGGCTCTGATTCTTGCCATTCAGCCGAATATCCGTATCGTATTCTGTATCTATGTCCGCTTCTGCCGCTTCACCGGAACGTGAGACACGACTGCGCAGTCGCTTGCCCGAGCAGCGCGAGAGGAAAATCCTTACGCCTGTTGAAAGTAAAAAACTGAGGAAGGGTATGAGTCCGAAAATGAAAGCATTACTGGCAACTGGCATCGCTTTAGTGGGAGCAACGGCAGTGGGAGGTGTGGTTGCGAAGCAGCGTTTCGACGCCATGGCGCCGGGTGAACAGCTGGACTTTGCAAACTCCATGGTCGGTCGCACGAACTGGTTTCCGTGGTTGAGCGGCCGTATCCGAGGCATGCGTGACGCCGGAATCATGCGAGGACTGAACGACCCGAATACCACCATGACGACAGCGGAAAAATTGGCGTTGGCGAATCGCATTCTTGCGACGAAGGATCTTTCGCCGAACGTGCGTGCCGCAGTCATTGCCCAGACCAATGATGGTGTGCGACAGGGGGTGACCAATCTGACTCAGAATGCTCAGCGGTTTATCGGTGGCTTGGGTACCAGGTTGAGGCTTGGAGGAGGTGGCATGGATGCGTTGTTACGAGACGTGCAGCGTACCAACAAGCATGTGCAGGATTCCGGTACGTTTAGCGCAGCAGGGCCGGATCGTGTGCCGCCCCCGACACGCTAATCCCATGCAGTACAGCCTTCCTCGGAAGGTCATTTTCTGCTATACTGAGAGGAAAACACTTCCTTTCATGACCTTGCGATCACATCGTCATTTTGTGGCCGTTCCACTGACATTGGCATTGCTGATGTTGGTGCTTGCGTCGCATCCGGGCATGAACAGGAGCCAGGCGATGGATTCACAGTCGATCGGCGTTCTGCAAGACGGAGCTGTGCTGGAGTCCAATTCGCGAATTTTGGAATTTACCGGGACCCCCGGCATTCATGGTGTGCTCGATGTTCACAGCACGCTGGAGCGCAACGGTGCCACGACATTCTTGCGCAGCGGCACGATGGTTGTGCGCACCAGCGGCTACTTGCGTATGCAGATAGGGGATGCGGTCACGGTGGACGGCGTACGCACCGGTTGGTATGCGTTCCACGACGATGCCAATGCTTTGGTTGTAGCGCTGTCGGCGCCGATCGCCGTAACGGTTCGTGGCGAATGGACGATTCTCACGGCCGGAGAGCAACTTCGGGTGCCGACGGATCTCAATCTGCCTTTGCAGCGATCGTTGGTTCCGCAGCGTTGGCTGCAGGATTACGCGGCTCGCATGGAAGCGCTATCGGAAGAGGTCATAGACCTGCACATCGTTATTGCAGATGACTCTCCGTTGCGGCTGCTGCGCGACGCCATGGATGCCAAAGACTATGCCAAGGCACTGGCTTTCGTTCGTGACGCAACGTACGAACACGTATTGTCGTCCGAACTCCATCGTCCGGCAGTCTCCGCCATCGTGGCGGAAATCGGTCGCATGCGCCGAGTCGATGCGGACGTAATCGCCGTAGCGCTCCATTGCGTGCGGAGCATAAGCGGCGACATGCCGATGGATCGACTGCTCAGCATTTCGTATGGCCTTGGGCTGACTCCCGGTGCAGACGAAAAGACCGAGTCTGTCCTTGCCGATGTCTTCACTGTCGGTGACGATGCCGTGCGCTGGGCCCAACTGCTTGCCGATATTGAACATACATCGGCTCTGCCATTGCCAGATGTCTTCGTGACGCGTTGGCAGCGCCTTCTAGAACGCGCTGTTACTGCAGACCCTGCATCGGCTTTATCGTTGTTTTCCGGAGCCAGCGCGCTGCCGCTACTCATTGAAGATCGTGGGTTTCCACGCCATGCACGACTCTGGGAAGACGCCATTCGCCAGAGTGTCGCATTTGCTACGCCGTTGCTCAGCGATGCAGAGCGCACTGCCGTAGCAAAGGCACTCCACGATGCTGAGGTGCGCGCCTTGCCCAAGCCTGAACGCGTTGCCGCCAAAGCGTCGTCCAGCGCCGCACCTGCTGTTTCCACTCGTGTGCCAGAAGAGCTCATTGCCATGACCAAGCAGGCGGTTTTAGAACACGGCGGCATGTTGACGCCTACGACCTCGTTTGTGATTCCGGCGAATCAAGCCGATGCCGTGCGCGTGCTTGGCGTGTATTTTGCCACCCGCAAAGGAGATTTGTCGTTTGAATTCACGTATCACCCCATCAGTGCAACGCTCGATCGTATCGTCGTTGCAGATCAGTTGTTGCCGAATACGCTGACACTGGAACAGTTCCTTGCAGGGCTCTAAAACAAAAAAGGCCCCCCGTTCGGTGAGGCCTCTTTGCGACGTTGAAGTCTAATTATTTGGCGCAACCGTCCGTGCAGGCAGTGTTGCCGCACTTGCAACCACCGCTGCAGCACTTGCAGCTCATGATGAGCTTGTACACGCCGGCCAGACCCACAAGGGCGTAGACGACGGCTTCAACGGTCATCCACTGACCGAGCAGCATGTGTACCAGGTTCCATTCAGAACCTTTGCCCATAAGCATGCCGAAACCGACGAGTCCCCAGTTCAGGGCACCGACGACAACGAGCAGACAGGCAACCATGCCGAGGGAACACTTCTTACTACACATAGGAAAATGTGGGGAAATGAAACTTCAGCTATTACATTCTTTCACAGTGCTTTTTGCAAGATTTTCGCTTGTACAAAACAGTTTATCTATGACGAAATCTCATTTTGTGCACATTTTTTGAACAGTGGATTTTGCATCAATCCAGCGCGAGATTCGTCGGGTATTCTGCTTGTACACGTTTTCATGCGTCTTTCTTTTCGATCGTCACTTCAGGCATCGCATTCGCCATTGGTTTTAGGACTTGTGTCTTGCCTGCTGTGCATCGTGGTGAGCGCTGGAATGTTTGTGCTCCGACACGACCGAAATGCGGACATCGTTTCATCGACATACTCGCTTGCCAGCGGACAGTCTCATGCATTTTCGCTGCCGTTGCAGCTGGCTCAAACCGATGTGCGTACAGTGCAGGTCCACATTGCGTTCGTCGCCCCTTCGGCTGCGACATCGCGTTACCACATGGTTTGGTATGGCTGTGCTGAGCGCCTTACGCTGAACGGAACGGAGGTAATAGTTGCAGACGGCAATCGTTGCGACAGTGCTCGCGGCGTTGTTGTGGAGCTCGCCCCAGCTCTTCGTGCAGGTGCGAATACGCTGGAATTGACGTTGGCTGCACATGCAACGCGACCTGAATTTTTGGCATTCATGAGTTTGCGACCCTCGGTGCAGAACAGGGAAACGACACTGCATATCGGATTGTTTCTCGCAATGTTGCTATTGATAGGAGGGTTGGGAGTCGCTGCGGTCTTCCGTTCTTGGCAGCGCGGATGTTGGCTTGGCTGCGTCTTTCTGTGCGGTGCCGCACTGCGCGTGTTGCTCTCGGTGGCAACGCCGGTAGGCCTGCGAACGTCCGATATCGACGGGCACCTGGACTATGTGCGTCGGGTTGCGGAATATTTTGTCATCCCTCTGGCGCAGTCCGGCTGGGAAACGTATCAACCGCCGTTGTTTTATTTTGCAGCCGGCGCTTGGATGCGCGCCGTTGCTTTCATTCGATTCGCCGCCGAAATGTCCGTTGCAGACGTGCAAGTATTGGCGCTGCTCTTCAGTATGGTAACGCTTGGCATCGGTGTCTGGATTGTTCATGTGTTGTTGCCGGACTCACCTGGTCGGCGGCAGGAGGCCTTGGTCTGCTCAATGCTTTTTGCAGCCGCACCAGGGTTGGTGTTGTTTGCGCCAAACGTGAGTAACGATTCGTTGCTGACCTTGCTCGCGTTTCTATTTTTTGCAGCGCTGTTGCAGTGGTATCGGTATGCGCAAATGCGGTGGTGGTTGGCGGTGTGCGTCGTGGTTTCGCTTGGTGTTCTGACAAAATCGAATGCCTTGGTCTGGATTGGCATTGCTCTTGCGGCAGCGGCATGGAGGCCAGGTTCTTCCTGTCGTACGAAGCTCGCGTTGGCCACACAATTGTTTGGAGTGCTGCTTGCGCTCTGCGGCTGGTATTTCGTCTTAAGGTACATCATTCAGGGCGAACGCACGCTTATTGGCAACGTTCATCTGTTACCTGAAGCGTATCGGGTCCCGAATACGCTGCAGTACCTGTTGGGGTTTCATCCGCTGCGCGTGTTTGCGCATCCGTTCATTCAGAATGGCGATGCATCCGCAGGCTGGATGCATCTTACGGAGTACCTGTTCACCAGCGCGCATTTCGGAGGATTTTCGTATCCTGAGGCAGTCATGTGGATCGCCCAGTGGGTATTGGTTGGCGGAATGTTTTCCATGGCTTTGGCGGCATACGCAGTCGTACGCGGCAGGCTGAGCGGCATACACCCCGTGGCGGGAATAGCATGTGCATTGCTGCTCTTCAGCCAGCTGGCGTACCGTATTCTTTATCCATTCAGCTACAACCAAGACGCACGGTTTTCACCCCTCTTGGTTTTGTTGGCGGCATATTGCTGCGTATGGTCATTGCGACACGTACCGCCGCGCTTCCGTTCCGTGTGCGAGGCAGCATTGCTGGCGTACGCGCTTTGTTGCGCCGCGTTTTCGGTGCTGCTGTTCTTGCAGTATTAAAAGACGACCGAGATCTCCAGGATCTTGTCGTTCTCCGGCATGCCTGACGGATTGTCGTTCCTCAGAATGAGCGTTCCGTTCTTCGCCGTCGTCGTGAACGTGAGTTGTGCGGAGAAGGGGACGAAGTCGTCGGTCATCCATTCTCCTTGGGCCTGTGCCGTCGTCTGGGCCAACGTTGCGCCTCGTTCATCCACAAGGCGAACGGGGAACGAGCCCTCGAAGTACCAGTTTCCACGTGCCTCGCCGGTTACAAACATGCCGCTGGTGAGCGTGTCGCCATTCTTGACGTTCAGCTTCTGAATCAATGCCTCTGCCTCCATTGTGCTGGAAGTCATACTGCTTGCAGCAGAGGATGTTGAAGCAGCTCCGTTGGAAGGTTGTGAGGGCATGCAGGCGACCAATCCGACTGTGGTGGCCAAGAGCAAAGAGGCAGTGGAAAGCGTGCGCATGGTTCTTTTGGGGGTGAAACAAGTTCAGTGTACCACGAGCATATATTTACATTTTTTTAAAATATGTTTAAATATATACATTATGAACGAGCGTACGTTTTCCATGATCGATGACCTGCGTTTCGGTGCCGGTGGGACGGGTGTGGAACAGTCTGTTGCCGATCTTGCCTCTGCAGAAGGATTGCACGAGTTCTTCCAGACGTTCGATGCGTCCAGAATGGCTGGAATCGAGACGCGCGTTGCCGCTATCAATGCCGCACTAGGCGAAGATCCGCCATCGCCAGCGGTCTTGGGCGTGAGCCGCACAGTCTGGCGCACCATGCGCGGCGTGCATCACGGACTTACCAAGTGGAACTCGGCCAAGATCCGCGAGGCCGTAGCACTTGCCGATGTCGCGAATACGGTCGACGAAGGCGATGTGTTGCACGTTCACGACGTGTGTGGCGGCAAAGGTGCCGTTGCGCTCTACGTAGCATTCCTGCGTGAAAAACTGGGCTCAGCAACAACCGGAACATGTTGGGAATTGGAGCCCGGCCGACAGGAGGGTCACGAGTGGATCCGTCGCTGGCTGCAACTGACGTCGCCGCTGGAGTTTCGGGCTTCCGACGTCGTGCATGCCGACCTCTCGCGCAAGGCGGTCGGCAAAACCCATGCGTTGGCCAAGCATGCCTGCGGCGCGTTGACTGATTTCGTGTTTGCCAAGGCTGCTGGCTTACCTGCTGCGCAGAAGCCGGATGTGACAGCGGTAATGACGTGCTGCCACTCGTACCTTACTGGCACGGAGGCATTTTGGCCTGTAAGCGTGCCGGCTGAAATGCGTCTGGAGATCGCGCGTCGTGCCGACCCTCAGAAAGAACATGATCCGTACATTCGCGATGTGGTGGGTGTGGTGTGCCGCCGCGTGGTCGACGCACTGCGTGCCAAGATGCTTGGCGCGGATTTGCGCGAAGCATTGCCGTTCGGTAAAGAGAGTCAGCGCAACCATGTGCTCAGCAAAGTTTAAGCCCCCAATCCGCGCGTTCCGGGGAGTGTGTCGGTATTCGGCCTGCGATGTGCACGGCCGTAGTTCATGGCTTTTTCGTCGATCCAACCGCCGATGAATTTTCCGATGATGATGAGCGCGACGGAGAGCGGCATCCACTGGAAGAACGGCACAAAGTAGCGGTGGAATTGCTCCCATTTGTCCGGGTGGTTGTACCACGACTGCGCATCGGTAAAGAACGATACATTCATGGTTTTAAAGAACCACTCCAACGACATGTAATTGAACGTGGTGTACAGGAACCAGGTCACGGCCTGGTACACAATGATTCCAACACCACCGAGTCCGGCCACGCCGTAGTTAAAGAAGCCCGAGAGCAGGTCGGTCACGCGTTCCCAGGCGGGGGCTTGGTATTCGCTCATGGCAGATAGGATAGCACCTTCGTCGGGGGTGCACGGAAAACTCAAGTTGATGTTGGCAACATTTGTAAAAAATTCGCGAAGGCAGGCTCCGCCTGCCTGGAGCGTTCCATATCGAAGGAGAGTCCATGAGAGGAAACGGAACGTTTCCTTTCATGAGTTTCAAGGTGGTGGGCGACGGCAGACTTGAACTGCCGACCTCGACATTATCAGTGCTGCGCATCGCGCTTTTTGTCTCGTCCCGAAAACGGGACTCGGCCAGCTGAGCTAGTCGGTCCTGTCTCGTGTTGTTCGTGGTGGTGGGCGACGGCAGACTTGAACTGCCGACCTCGACATTATCAGTGTCGCGCTCTAACCAGCTGAGCTAGTCGCCCATGTAAATAACGTCGATGAGTAAGGAACCTAGTCTCTGTAGCCAACAGAGGGTACGAAAGAGTGGGGGATTGGTCAACTGGAACCCCTCGGCTTAACTGTACATCTTCGTCACGCTCTGGCCCGTCACTACGTTCTTGATCACTTCCGCGAGCAGCGGGGCAATGGGCAGCACCGTAAGGCCTTTGAACGTCTTTCCTTCGGTCGGCATGGTGTCGGTGACAATAACCTCCTTGAATCCTGCCTTACTTAAGTTCTCCACGGCCTTGCCGGAGAACACCGGGTGCGTGACTGCGGCATAGACGTCTTTGTTGGCATTGCGCTGAATAAGCGCCTCGCGAGCGGGTGCCAGCGTGCTGCCGGTATCAATCATGTCGTCGAAGATAATGCACGTCCGTCCGTCGATGTCGCCAGCTACCTCCAGAATCTGTGCTTTGTGGTGCGCTTCGCGGTGCTTGTGCATCACGGCCAGTTCCGCGCCGATCAAATCGGCGAACTTCTTGGCGCGCTTGGCGCCGCCGGCGTCCGGGGCTACTACGGTCACATTCTTCAGATTCTTTTCCTTCATGTACTTGGCCAGCACCATGCGGGCGTCCAGTGCATCGACCGGTACCTGGAAAAACCCTTGGATCTGGTCCGAGTGCAAATCGACGGTAATCACGTGGTCGGCACCGGCAGCTTCCAGCAAGTGGGCAATCAGTTTGGCGGAAATGGGTTCGCGCGGGAGAGCAACACGGTCCTGACGGGCGTAGGGGAAATGCGGCAAAATCACATGAACGGTCTTGGCGAAACTGAGCTTGGCGGCTTGGATCATCAGGAACAGCTCCATCATGTCTTCATTCGGGTTGGCGCCCGTCTGCAACAGGAATACCTCCTTCCCGCGAATGGATTCCTCGTAGCGCACGTAGCGCTCGCCGCAGTTGAAGTGCTTCAGCGTAATCTTCCCGAGCGTTGTGTTCAGCTCTTTGGCGAGAGCTTTGGCAAGTGCCGGGTGGGATGATCCTGCGAAGAAATGCATGTCGAGCTATAGTATAGCTCATGCACGTGCGGTTTTCCATTGTCCGCGGCACTCTAGTCGTCGATGAGCAGACCCAGCAGACGCTTGGCGGCATCTCTGGGGTGTTGCTGCACCCGGATACGGGCAACGTGGTCGGCTTCTTTGTTGTTGGCATGGGGTACCTCGAAGGACAGGAGCTCTTCCTGCTTGCCGCCGATATTCTATCGTGGGGAACCAAGGTGCACATTCGCAGCGAAGACCGCCTTACTCCGCCGCAGGACCTTATCCGTCTTGTGGCGCTTTTGGAACATCCTCGTCCGATTCTCGGTCAGAAGATTGTCACGCAGCGTGCAAAGCGCACACTCGGCACCTGCTCCGATGTTCAGTTCGATACCAAGCATTTTCAATTGGAATGGCTGTTCCCGCGCAGGTTTTTCATGGAAGGACGACCAATACCTGCCAGCGATATTATTGAAGTCACGCAAAAAGCGATCATCGTTCGTGAGCCGCTGAAACCTCGCAGCGTGCTTGCGGATGAAATTGCCGAAGCACCGGCGAAGATTCTCAGCGAAGTGGTTCCGGCAACACCCAGCACTCGAATGCCTTCCTAGGAGTATGTACAGAGTTTCGATTCCTACGCAAAACGCCCTCGATGTGAGGGCGTTTTGCTAGTAAGCGTGAATAACGTTCTTAGTTGCTGAACAGCGTGTTGACGAACGAAACGATAACACGAGCGAAAAGCACCACGATAATACCAATGATGACGTAGATAATCGTTTTCTTTGCTTTGTCCTTCTCACCTTCATCACCACCCGAAATAATCAGGCGAATACCGGCGACAACAACGAAGACGACACCGACAAGCGTGATGAAGTCGAGAACGTTGGTAAGCAGCTTCACAATGGTGTCTTTAATTTCACTCGACGTTGATCCGCCCGAAAGGCCCGGGACACCAGGGGGCTCCGGCAGAGCGGCAAAAGCACGCATTACCAACAGCTGGGAGGCGACCACCGCGGCGGTTGCGGTTGTGGTGACTTTCGTGAGAACGTTCTTCATTGATTGGGGGAGTAAGATTTTCGCTCATTATTCCTCCCGGCTCCCGTGGAGGCAAGTGCATTTCAGTCTCGATGTGCGAATCCGGCGGCGATAATCAGAAAGGCAGGTAATGTGAACCAAATGTCCTGATTCAGGATCATAAGCTGCATTAGGGCACTTCCTTGTAAAATAGGTTGGGCTGCAACGTCACTCAACGAGCTTGCCGAGATGATGCCATTCGTTGTGGCGTATGTAAGGATGGTCGACACGATCAGCCCCGCCGTTGCAAAACCGAAGAGCGCCGTGAAGACCACATTCATGGTGGTGCCCGACTCGCGGCTGTACGTCAGATCGATGCCGCTGCGAATGGCGAACAAGATAATAAAGAGGGCGAACAGAAAAATTTTGACCACCGACAACACGGTGAAGTTGAAGGCCACGCCCATGACCTGCATCAGTGCCGTGGATTCACCCGTAAGACGCACAATCACATTGCCAATACCCTGTGTGGCAATAATGGAAATATACGTGGCGATGATCACCTTCATGGCTTGGTTTTTCCCGATGATAAAACTGTACGACGTGATAATGGCGAAGAACACGACGACGAACAGATCCCAGCTGAGGGTGAGCGACATGGGTAAGAGAGTACAACGGAGCGCGCGGAGGTAAAAGGAGATAGCAACGGGACTCCAAGGAGTCCTGCCCGACCTTGTAACGCCGACTGAGCGCCTGCGTTTGAATAAGGTACACTCGCCCCGATGCGTCACGGATTCCTCCTTATCAACAAACCGCGCGGACCCACCAGCCATGATGCTGTCGCAGCTGTGCGTCGCTCGTTGTCCGAGCGCAGCATCGGTCACCTGGGTACGTTGGATCCATTAGCAGACGGCTTGTTGGTCTTGGGTGTTGGTGCCAAAGCACTGAAGGTCATTGAGCTCTTTAAAGACTTGGAAAAGGAATACCTGGCTGGACTGAAGCTGGGCGCAACAAGCACCACGTACGATGCAGAGGGTGCAATCACTGAGACGAAACTCAAAGCCGGTTGGACGGCACCCGACGATAGTTCGCGCATCCAGACGCTCATCAACGACCGCTTCATCGGCAAGCTCAGCCAGGTGCCGCCCCAATATTCGGCCATCAGCATCGGCGGGCAGCGTGCATACAAACTGGCGCAGCGCGGCGAGACGGTCGATATGCCGGCGCGTCAGGTGGAGATCGAATCCTGCACGGTCACGCGCTATACGTACCCGGATATGCAGCTGCGTGTGAGGTGTGGTTCCGGCACCTACATCCGTTCGCTGGCGCACGATTTGGGGCAGTCCTTGCACTGTGGCGCGTACTTGTCGGCGCTCACGCGTACCAAGGTGGGGGAGTGGGATGTGAAGAACGCCGTGCTGCCTTCCGATGCTAAGTGGACCGATGTGTTGCCGCTGAAGGACGTGCTTCAGGGCTTTCCCGCGTTCAAACTTTCCGACGTCGAATGGGAGCACATCCGCAACGGACGGGCCATTCCTGGCACCATGACGGGCGAGCCGCTCATCGCGTGGCATGAGGGGTTGCCGGTGGCCATTCTGGAAAAGAACCCCAAAACCGAAGGTACGCTGAAGCCACGCAAGGTCTTGGTATAGGTATGAATAAATTGACAAATAGAAACACACGAGCACCATATGTCTATGGTAGAGAATACAGACAGTGACTTGTTTGCCGATAGGCGCTGGGAAACGGAGGTGGTATTTGGCGCAGACAATGAACATGCACTTCTTCCTTTGTTCGATGCAAAAGGAAACTTCGAAGTACGAGGCATTGCGTTACCAGTGGAATTCATTTTGTGTGGATTGCTGTCTCCGCATGGTGCGCCTGCTGGCACCGTACAGAAGATCGTCGTCACACTGTCGAGTGTTCGCAATGAAGCAACAGGTGTATTGCAGGTGCTTTCCAGTGTCGAGGTGACAAAGGTGCAGCCCGGCGAAGAGGGGGGCGCCGCACAGCCGATGGTGATTTTTCAGTCCGAGACAAACTTTGGACCTGCTCAGGAAACCGTAGAGGGCATTGTGGACCACCTGAAAACACTGCAGCAGCCTGAAGCTCGTCAGATTGAGTCTGGGGACGTACCGCCAGATTCGACGCCAAATCTCCCGCAGTAGGGATTCAGGGGTTGAAGCGCAGCGGGCTTTGCAGTACGATTTCCCGGCTCCTTACGTTTCGAACTACCCTGGATCGGTAGCTCAGTTGGTAGAGCAGGAGACTCTTAATCTCTTGGTCGTGGGTTCAAGTCCCACCCGATCCACCACTACAAACACATCTGTCAGTCTCGAGAGGAGA
>CAYUVW010000020.1:18269-28090 GCA_964448405.1 uncultured Candidatus Peribacteria bacterium
TTCAAGTCCCACCCGATCCACCACTACAAACACATCTGTCAGTCTCGAGAGGAGACTCTTCATCTCTTGGTCGTGGGTTCAAGTCCCACCCGATCCACCACTACAAACACATCTGTCAGTCTCGAGAGGAGAACTCTTCATCTCTTGGTCGTGGGTTCAAGTCCCACCCGATCCACCACTTACACTCACACACATCGTCTGTCAGTTGGTCGAGAGGAGAACTCTTCATCTCTTGGTCGTGAGTGTGCACGTCATGACCGATCCTGATGTCAGGAATTCTTGACAATTGGCCTCATCTGTTCATAATGCTACAAGTCAGTTCGTACCCTTCGGATTGGCTACGTTCATTCTTTGGAATCGTCGCCCGGAAGAGAGTCGTTTGGAGGACAGGTTGAACTTTGCTTATCGCAAAGGCGAGTATTCCGCACTGGTCAGAGAGAGTTGGCCGGTAAAGCAAGTTGTTTGCTGCGATTGCCGAAAAAGCAAGTTCGCTGCAAGCATTAGCGTCGCGGAAATAACGCTGGAGGTAGGCAGAGAAGTCGTCGACATCGACGCAACTTCGGAGCACGGACTCCGAGTAAAGGCATTCCTGCAAAAGAAGCTGGGTGTCTCGCGTGGCATTTGCCTCGATTGCATCACGAATCGGATCACTCAAATGATGTAGAGTAGCGAATCTTCTTTCTGTACGGGGAGAATGACACTGGCTCGCCTGCCCGGCGAGCCTTTTCATGTGCATCCATACCGGCTTGACCCGTCTCCGGTTGGTTTCGCTGTGCATCCGCCGAGGTTGCGGATGGGGTATACTGCGATTTGTCTCTACCACTCGCATCATGAAGTCCAAACCGAATATCTCGCTGATCGTCGGAATCGCGATTCCCATCCTCATGGTGGTTTTCGTTGCGTGCAGCATTTACCTGCCGGGCTTATTCATTCAGCCCAAGCAGAACTTCCTCTATATGACCGGAAACAACGATGCCTACTACTGCAACGCCGTCTTCGAGGTGCACGGCGGCAAGCTGACCAGCGTAAAGCCTCAGGCTCCGTACAACGATCCGGCATACGTAAAGACCGCCTGCGACCGTGCGTTCCATATCTACGATGTCGCCACGGACGAGGTCAAAGATCTTACCGTGGAAGAGGCCATGGCGCTGAGCCTCGATAATTCACCGCTGTCATCCGATGGCTTCGAAGTAGTGCGCGGCGGACGCAGCGGCGACTTCATGTTCTTGTTCGACGTCGGCAGCGATTACAACACCATGTACCTGCGCGGTCACAACGTCAGCCGTAAGTTGAACATCGTGCGACACGAATACGATAACTATTACAATTTCCAGTTCCTTGGCTGGATCCTTCCCTAACTCTCCCCATGCAGAAACAAGCACTCCTCGACGCCGTCGCTGACGGTATCCGGCACAAGACCGTCACCAAGCGCGATGTGCTGGACGCCATCGACCGCGGACACGATGCGAATGCCGAATCGCATCTGCAGCTGTCTGAAATTCTGTATTACATTGGCGGAGCGATTGTCTTCTTGGGCATTTCGATTTTAATCGGTCAGAACTGGACGGAGCTGAATACGTTCACCAAAATTCTCGTCACACTGGGTTCGGGTATTGCGGCATATTTCGTAGGGTTGGCATTTATCCGCGACAAGCGTACCGAGCGTGTGGGTCAGGCGTTCTTTTTCCTTTCCGCCTTGGTCTTGCCGCTGGGATTGTTCGTCACGTTCGACCAAGCCGGATACGAGACTTCATCCGCATTCACCAACGTACTGATGTCCGGTGTGTTGTCGGCCATGTACCTCGCTTCGTACGCCGCCTTCCGCAAGGGTGTTCTGCTCCTGTTCGGTATCTTCTTCTGCACGTGGCTGTTCTTTGCCGTTACGAGTGCGCTCATCTCCGACAACGTAGTGTTTGGCGACTGGTGGCGCTTCTACGCCTACCGCGTTCTTGTCGCCGGATTGTCGTACATGCTGCTCGGTCACTACTTCCAAAACTCCGGCAAAGAGGAGTTTACCGGTCCGCTGTATGGCTTCGGCATCTTCGGTTTCCTGGGCGCCGCATTGGTGCTGGGCGGTTGGACGCCGGATGCTTCCATTGTTTGGGAGCTGCTGTTTCCCGGCCTGGTCTTCGGTGCCATGTTCCTGAGTGTGTATTTGCGCGCCAAATCGTTCCTGGTCTTCGGAGCAATCTACCTCATGATCTACATTTTGAAGATCACCGGGGAGTACTTCCAGGACGGATTGGGTTGGCCGCTTGCCTTGGTATTGGCCGGACTGGCGCTCATCGCCGTCGGGTACGTTGCCGTGTACGTGAACAACAAGTACTTGGCTGCCAAATAGCTGGCTGTACACTCGTGTCATGATCGTTCGTCGAGCGTGCTTTCATCTCGTTATTTTGCTCTATTTGACGGTCACGGCATGCGCACTGCTCTTTACCCTGACGCGCAGCATCATGCCGCCGATCGGCAGACCGGCAGTGATTGTCAGTTTTGCCATGATGGCGCCGTTTCAAGGGTATGCAACGCACGTTGCCGAATTGTCCGCCGAAGGCATGCTCTCCGACGGATCGCGGGTGGACATCGATATGCAGCGCTACAACCCGTTGCCGTACGGCGAGCGTCTGACGCGCGGGTACTTCGGCATGTTCCGTAACATGCATGGCGAAGATGAGTTGCTGATTGCGTATCAGCGATTGGCGCAACTCATTACGGATCACGAGCGCCTGCGTGGTAACCCGATTGAACTGACTCGTCTGTACTGGAGTGCCTGGCCGGTGTCTCCCGACGGATTATTTGCGCTTCGGAAGCCCCCCGCTCTTACGCAGGTTCCGGTTTCCCCCAACCCCCAATGAACGCCCTGCGGCGCGCATGGTCGGCATGGGATCATTGGTGGCTTGGCGATGTGCCGCCGCATGCATTGGCAGTGGTACGCATTGCGGCAGGTGCATTTTTCTTCGGCTATTGGCTGCTGAAACTTCCTACCGTTCCACAATTGTTTTCCGATCAAGGCATTGCCATGCCGCTTGTGTACCGCGATGCGCCGTCGTTGGTGCTTTTGGTGCTTCGCCTTCCTCCGGTGGAGGTTGCCGGCGGACTCTACGGCATGCTGCTGCTCAGCTTGGTCGGACTAACACTCGGCTTTCGCTCACAGTGGATGTCGGGTATTGCGTTTGCGCTCGCCGGGTATTTTTGGCTGCTGTCGCTGCATCTGTACAGCGCGTCGTTCGATGTCCTCTATCTGTTCATCCTGTTTGCACTGACGTTCAGCGACAGCGGCGGAACATTTTCGCTGGATATGCGTTTGCGCCATGGCTCCTGGACCGCATGGAAGCCGATCTGCGCATTATCGCAGCGATTCATCGCCGTGCAGCTGACCGCCACCTACGTCGGCGTGTGCTGGCAAAAATTCCTGTTGCCACAGTGGCAAGGCGGAGAGGTGCTGTACTACAGCATGATGGGCATATGGGCGACACCACTGTCGTTCTGGTTTGTGCGCCATGTGCAGTGGATGCCGTTCTACGATGCGCTGGTACGCTGCATTGAATTCCTGCAGTTCATTCTCCCGATTGGCCTGTGGATAGGCTATCTGCGGCCGGTGGGCATTGCAGCAGGAGTCTTGTTTCATCTGCTCATTGTGCTGTTCCTCGGTATGGGTGCGTTCTTGGTGATGGTGCCGGCGTACGTGCTGTTTCCGCACCCCGAGTGTGTGCGCGAGTTTCTTATTCGACGGTTTCCATCTTTGGGCGGACCGGAGGTGCGGTAGTATCATGCCGTGGGCAAGCACTACTTTTATTTGGCGCGATGTGCGGACGGCACGTTGTACGCCGGAACATGCGTAGATCTCCAGGCGCGTGAAGCCATGCATAACTCCGGCAAGGGTGCGAAGTACACGCGAGCACGACTGCCGGTGACATTCGTCTACAGCGAAACGTATGCCACGTTGTCGGAGGCACGGCGGCGCGAAGCGGAGGTGAAGCGTTGGCCTAGAAGTGAAAAGCGCGCGTTGTTGGTACGGAAGAGTCGGCGCAAGAAAAAGGCGGCCTGAGCCGCCCTTTTGTCGTGCAAGAAGAATGCGGTTTTACTTCTGTTCGTTCAGCATCGCAGCAGCGGACGAAGCCATATCCTGGAATTTCTTGCTGTAACCGTCCGAGAGCCTTTTCGCCTCGGTGATTTGCTCTTTAGTGATCTGCGGAGTGAGTGAATCAATTGCAGTCTTTGCCTGCGTATTTCCTTGCTTCAGCGCCAGATCGAACCACATGTACGACTGCACGCCGTCTGCCGGAACACCTTCGCCCTTGGCGTACATAACGCCCAGGTTGAATTGCGCTTCGTTGAAGTTTTGCTCTGCGGCCTGGCGGAAGAGCGTCATGGCTTTGGAGAAATCCTGCTTCACACCCTCTCCGCGGTAGTACACCACACCCAAATTGAACTGTGAGCGGGCATTGCCGGCCTTGGCAGCTTTTTCAAACCATTCGCGAGCTTTCACAAAGTCTTTGGTGACACCTTCGCCGGTGTAGTACATGACGCCCAAGTTGAACTGCGACTTCACCTCGCCTTGTGCGGCGGCCTTCTCGAACCATTTGCGGGCCAATGCAAAGTCGCGGGGGATGCCTTGTCCGTCGTGATACAGCGCGCCGAGTTCAAACTGCGCGTTTTCATCTCCGGCATTCGCCTTCACTTCGAGCGATGCCTTGGTTTCCACGGGCTTTGCGCTTCCGGTGCCGGTTGTGGCGGGAGTGGGCGTAGCGGGGGCGGGAGTGCCGGACGAACATGCCCAGAGAGAAAGAGACAGAGAGCCGATGATGATGGTGGTGAGTGTGCGACGCATACCAGGCTAGTGTACCGCTCTTCGCCTTGGAGCAAAACGGTCAATGCATCCGTCGCTTCCTGGGGTGCGCATTTTCAACTTGCGCCAGAAACTCATCCGTTTATACTTCGCGCGTATTTCTTCTTTTCTTACCCGCCCCTATGGAACTGTTGCTCCCTCTTTCCATTTTTGGTGACGATGACGATGATGATGCGTTCGGCGCAGGAAAAGAAGAAGGTGGTTTTGAACTGGATGATGACAGTTTGGATTTCGCTTCCGACGAAGATAGCAGCGACGAGGATGCAGATGAAAAGAACCCGCTCGGCATCGAAGGTATCGGCGAAGATTTCTAGTCTGCCTTCTTGCCATCCAGGCTCTCCATGGATTCCATCGCATTGCGCTGGATGGTCCTCCAGTCGTAGGGGAACTTAAAGGTTTCGAGTGCACGCACAACGCTGGCAAAGCACTGCCAATGCGTTGCCTCCTGGTACACGAACGCATTCCCGCTTTCCTGAACGGGGTTGTAGTCTTCCAAGGTGTCGCACGGCATGGCTGCCGGAATTACGCCGTAGCGTAGGGCATTGTTGATGTCGTCGGGGTCCTGCTGTTCGGCAAAGAACAATGCAATGTCCGACCCGGCAAGCATGCGGCGCAGATTCATTTCGTCGTCCGGAATGATCTTAATACGGTGACCGTGGCCCTTCGCCAGCTTGGTAAACAGTTCGCCGTACTTGGACGAACCTCGTCCGCGAATGAGCAGTGCTACCGGCAGTTCCAAAATACCGTCGAGTACCTTTTCCATCAGCTCACCGCCGAGGGCATCGGTCATACCGGTCGAGATACAGAGGATTGCTTGCTTGGGTTCCACCGGCCAGCCGAGTTGTTCCTGTAATGCCTTTTTATTCTCGAGCTTATGTTCAATAGTCCGGGCGCAATACTTGCGCGGAATCTTGTTGTCATACGCTGGGGAGAGTTGTGTCATTGGGTGTTTGTGTGATCTCCTTAGTATACCGTTTTTTTGGCTTCTGCGCTCGTAGGCCTTGTTGCGACAGCCAGTAATTGTTGCATAGTATTCTTTACATTCCGTTGTCGTGACAACGGCACCGTGGGCAAGGATACTGCAGCCCATGAAACACCTGGTCATCATCGACGGACACCACCTTCTCTATAGGGCATATTGGGCCATTCCGCGGAATATGAAGAACTCCAAGGGGGAGCAGGTCAACATGGCTTTTGGCTATGCTTCCATGCTCATGAACATTTTGAAGGCGGAGCAGCCAGACAGCTTGTTGTTGTGTTTCGATGCCGATGAAAAAACATTCCGTCATGAGCAATACGAGGCGTACAAGGCCGGCCGCTCACCGACACCCGAGGATTTCTACCCCCAGGTGCCGGGTGTGTTTCGCATGCTGGACGCCATGGGCATCAAGCGGGTGGAGGGTGGAGGGTTCGAGGCAGATGACTTTGCGTGTGCATACGCGCGCGCAGCCGAACAACAGGGTGCCCGCGTAACAATCGTTTCCGGGGACCGCGACTTGTTTCAGCTTGCCTCCGACAAGATTAGAATTGCCATTCCTCATAAGGGCTACCAGGTACCCGAGTATTTGGGGCCAAAAGAAGTGGAAACCAAGTATGGCGTAACTCCGGCCCAAATTCCGTCGTACAAAGGATTGGTAGGGGACTCGTCGGATAACTTGCACGGAGTTCTGGGCATTGGCCCCAAGGCAGCTGCGGCATTACTGCAGAAATACGGAACGCTGCAGAATTTGTACGACCATTTGCCGGAAGTGAAAGAGTCTTGGCGTACCAAGCTGGAGAAGGATCGGGAGTCGGCTTTTTTCTGTGCAAAAATGGCTGAGCTGATTTGCGATCTTCCCTTTCCGGTTCCGTTGTCGGAATTGGCACTACACGCCTTGCCGACTGCCGACATCTTGAGCGTCTTCAAGGACTTCGAATTCACCTTACTCACCAAACGGCTGATTGCGTTGACGGAGTTGCCCTACGGCAAGGCGCATTTCCTGCCTGCTCCGGCTCAAACGGAGGCAGTCACCCCAACAAAGAATCGCAAGCATCAGGGCTCGCCAGATGTTGCATCGTCACAACTTTCTTTGCTCTAGCGCAAGCCACTGTATAGTTTTTGTGTACACACTTTTTTCGATGAACAAAAAAAGTGTTTTGTCGGAACATTTTGTTGATGCCTTGGACGAATTTAAAAAGTTGCATGCATGGCTTTTTTCAGGGCTCTGAATACCAAAGGTGAACAAGGTCCTATTGCAGCCATTCTTGGCGGGTCACTAGACTGCGTTTGTATTTGTCGTGTGTCCGAGTGTGGTCTCACGCGATCGACTTTGTTTCCCTCACTTCTCCCTCCCTATCATGGCCAAAGAAAGCGTTGTTTCCAGTCTCGATGTCGGCAGTGCGAAAATCCGCACGGTCGTGGCCGTTGTTGACGGTGCTGAGGGTGGGCAAGTTCCCAGCGTGATCGGCGTCGGCATTTCGCCGTCACTCGGTATGCGCAAGGGGCATGTCATCGATATCGAAGAGACCATCCACAACATCATTTCAGCCCTGGAGGATGCCGAACGCATGGCCGGAGTGCCCATTAACCACGTGTTCATCGGCATGAGCGGTGCGCATATCGAAGCCTTCGACAGCCGCGGCGTCATTGCCATCTCGGGTTCCGAGATCACGGTGGACGACATCGCACGCGTGCTGGAGGCAGCCCAGGCCGTGAGCATTCCGAGCAACCGCCGCATTTTGCACATCGAGCCGAAGTCGTACGCCGTGGACGAACAGCGTGGCATTAAGAACCCGGTCGGCATGACGGGCATCCGCCTGGAGGTGGAGGCTCATATCATCACCGGCCAGATTCAGCATGTGAAGAACTTGGAGAAGTGCATTGACCAGGCAGGTGTGGACATCGACGCTCTGGTCCCGGCGACCATTGCCATCTCGGAGGCCGTGCTCACCAAGCGTCAGAAGGAACTCGGAGTCGTCACCATCGACATCGGCGCCGGTTCCACCAGCGTGGCCGTGTTCGAAGAGGGGACCATCTTGCACTCCGTGTGTTTGCCGGTCGGTGGCGAGAACGTCACCAACGACATCGCCATCGGTTTGCGCACAAGCATCGACACCGCCGAGAAGATCAAGATCGAATTCGGTTCCGTACTCCCGGCCGAAATCCAGGAGCGCGAGATGATCGACCTGAGCACCGTCTCCAAAATGGACACCCAGACCGTGTCCAAGAAATACATGGCCGAGATCATGCAGGCCCGCTACTACGAGATCTTCTCTCTTGTAAAAGAGGAATTGAAGCGCGTCGGTCGCGACGGATTGCTGCCGGCCGGAGCCTTGCTCACCGGTGCGGCCGTCAAAGCCCCCGGCGTGTTGGATATCGCCCGTGAAGTGCTTGGTCTGCCGGTGCAGATGGGCTTCCCGGTCGAAGTCGGCGGCGTCATCGAGAAAGTCGACGACCCTGCTTACGCCACCGCACTCGGTACCTTGCTGTGGGGTGTCCGCGAAGGCAGCCGCAAGGGTGGTTTTGGCTTCTCTATGGGCAGCATCGACATGAAGCGCACGTTCGGTCAGGTTGGTTCCTGGCTCAAAAATCTCCTTCCGTAAATCAAACCCACCCTCCTCCTTTTACTCACCTCGTCCCTCTTCCCCCCGTCCCCATGTCAGACACGTTGCGCTCACTGTTCTCCGGTTCGAAGCCCTCTTCCTCCGGCGGCAACAGCTTCACTCCGCCCCCGGCCAAGTCCGGTGACGGCTCCGCATCCACGGGAAGCGGTTACCAGGAAGTCCGTCCGGACATTGCTCCCAACGCGGTCATTCGCGTGGTGGGTGTCGGCGGCGGCGGATCCAATGCGGTTTCCCGCATGATCAGCAGCAAAGTCGGCGGCGTTGAGTTCATTGCCGTCAACACCGACGCTCAGGCGTTGTTCCACAGCCCGGCCACCACCAAGGTGAACATCGGACGCGGCACGACCCGCGGACTCGGTGCCGGTGCCAATCCGGACATCGGTTTGCAGTCTGCAAAAGAAAGTTCGGAAGAGATCAAGAAGGCGTTGGAGGGAGCCGACCTGGTGTTCATCACCGCCGGTCTTGGCGGTGGCACCGGATCCGGTGCT
This sequence comes from uncultured Candidatus Peribacteria bacterium, assembly GCA_964448405.1. Taxonomy (GTDB): domain Bacteria; phylum Patescibacteriota; class Gracilibacteria; order Peribacterales; family Peribacteraceae; genus DAORHV01. The sequence goes on from CAYUVW010000020.1 coordinate 27,207, forward strand.
GCTCCGTACATCGCCGAGCTGGCCCGTTCCATGGGTGTGCTCACGGTGGGTGTTGTCACCAAGCCGTTCAGCTTCGAGGGTCTGCGCCGCCGCAAGCAGGCGGATGAGGCTTTGGAGGCTTTGCGTGGCAAGGTCGACACGCTGATCACGATCCCGAACGACAAAATCCTCTCGCTCATCGACAAGACCACTCCGCTGACCGAGGCCTTCCAGATCGTGGATGAAATCCTCCGTCACGGTATCGAGGGTATTGCCAGCCTGATCACGGTCCATGGATTGGTGAACGTCGACTTCGCGGACGTGCGTTCCGTCATGCAGGATGCCGGCTCCGCCCTCATGGGAATCGGTTACGGTACCGGCGACAGCCGCGCAGCCGAGGCCGCACGCGCAGCCATCGACAGTCCGCTTCTGGAGCTCTCCATCAGCGGCGCCAAGGGTATTCTCTTCAACATCACTGGTGGTAACGACATGAGCATGTTCGAGGTCGACGAAGCAGCACGCATCGTTACCGAAGCTGCCGATCCGGAAGCCAACATCATCTTCGGCGCCGTGATCGACGATGCTTACACCGGACAGGTGAAGTGCACGGTCATCGCCACCGGATTCGACGAGCGCAAGGTCGACCAGATGAGCGCCGCAGCAACCCCGTTGCTCCGCCAGCTGCCGTCGTACAAGAAGCAGCAGGACACCAGCAAGAGCGAGAACCCGGCCCGCGGCGGCAACGACGATGCCGTCATCAAACTGTCGGGCACGCAGCTCAACGAAGAGGAGCTGGAGGTCCCCACCTTCATGCGCAAGAAGATCGGCGGCAACAAGTAGGCCGCCCCCAACAATTGCCACACGGGAAATGTGGAGAAAGCCGACCGGAAGGTCGGTTTTTTCTT
>CAYUVW010000021.1:0-21289 GCA_964448405.1 uncultured Candidatus Peribacteria bacterium
CTGGCTTTCTTCTCCAGCGTGGCCATGTCGATTTCGTTGTCGAAGTGGCCGGAGTTCGCCAGCACGGCGGCGTCCTTCATTTTCTCCATGTGCTCGAAGCGGATGACGTGATAGTTGCCGGTGACGGTGACGAAGATGTCGCCGATCTCGCATGCTTCTGCCATCGGCATGACGCGGTGGCCGTCCATGGCCGCCTGCAACGCGGTGAACTTATCGACTTCGGTGACAATGACCTGAGCACCCAGACCCTTGGCGCGCATGGCAACACCCTTGCCGCAGCTGCCGTAGCCGAGCACCACGACGACCTTGCCGCACACCAACACGTTGGTGGAGCGCAGGATGCCGTCGAAGGTGGACTGACCGGTGCCGTAGTAGTTGTCCATGAGGTGCTTGGTCTTGTTGTCGTTCACGGCGACCATCGGCATGGCGAGCATGCCGTCGCGGACCATGGACTTCAGGCGGATGATGCCGGTCGTGGTTTCCTCGCAGCCGCCGATCATGCCGGGGATGAGGTGCTTGTGCTTGGTGTGGATCTCGGTGACCAGGTCGCAACCGTCGTCGATGGTGATGTTCGGCTTGGTCTCGATAACGGCGTTCAGGAACTTGTAGTAGTCCTCCTTGCTCTCTCCTTTGTAGGCCCACACCATGACGTCCTTCTCTTCGGCCAGTGCTGCGGCGATGTCATCCTGCGTGGAAAGCGGGTTGCAACCGGTAATGGCGACCTTGGCGCCGCCGGCGACCAGCGTCTTCACCAGAATGGCCGTCTCTTTCGTAACGTGAAGAGCCATACCGATGGTAAGACCCTTGAACGGCTTCTCTTTGGCGAAGCGGTCGTGGACTTTCATGAGAGCGCCCATGCGCTTCTCGGCGATTTCCATGTTGAGCTTGCCCTGTGCGGCGAGCGACGGATCTTTGACGTAGGACATGATGAAGAGGCGGAAGAAACGAAGCGGAGCCTACCAGCAAAAATAGGACAAGGGAACCACGCGCGAACGCAGCGCCACTCCTGCATTCGCAAAACACATTCTCAAAAATAGACGCATGCGAGGAGGCCAGCGAAGATTTTGTGAAGCGTATTCGGACATACGCTGAGCGAAATCTTTCGCGCAACCGACGAAGCAAGCGGCATTTTTCAGAATTTGGGCAGCTCTTCGCCGTAAGCCGCCTGCGCCTTGGCGCGCACGACATCCAAATCCAGCGACTCGAGCAATGCACCTTCTTGAGCAACGACCAATGAGCCGAGTACGGCACCCAAACGACCGGAATCCGTGAGCGACCACTTGGCGCCAAGCCCAAGCAACAAGCCTGCGCGCAACGCATCGCCGGCTCCCACCGGGTTCACCAAACGATCCGGCGGACATGCTTTAATGAGCACCGTTTCTTCGCGGTTACGCAACGTGACGCCGTTTTCACCCTGCGTCACAACCAACAATCCGCACGCTTCAATGACCTGATCCCCCGTCCACTCCAAGCGAGCCGTTGCCAGCGCCCACTCGTAGGCATTCACAATGAGGCCGTTGCTGGCGGCAACCGCGGCACGAAATTCATCACGACCGAATTGCAAAGACTGCTGTCCCGGATCAAATAAGAAAGGAATCTTGTCCTTTTTGCTCTGCTTAGCGGCGGCCAGCATGGTGGATGCGTCGCGCGGAGCCACGATGGCGTAGGCCACGTCGTCGCGCTCATCGGCCAGCGACGGTAGCGTGCCTTTGGCGTCGGCACCCGGATAGAAGAACGTGATCTGATGGGCGGCGTTGTCGGTGGCGATGATGGCGGTGGCTGTCAGGCAGTCGTCCAGCGTCTGGATGTAGGTGGTATCCACTCCCCGCTCACGCAGCAGTTCCAGGTACGGTCCGCCGTCGTTGCCGACCGTGCCGATGATCATGGGAACGTGGCCGAGCAGTCGCAGGTTCCAGGCGATGTTCGCAGCGGTACCTCCATGATGACGCGCATAGCGCTGTGCGACATAGCCCACCGACAAGGATTTCAAATTTTTCGGATCAATGCCGTCGACGAACGAACCGTCGTGGCCAAGAAGTTGATCGTACGCGACGGAACCGTGAACGAGAAAACGCATGGGCGGAGGGAAGGAGGAAAAGTCGGACTGGATGATAGCCGCGACGCGCCGCGAACAAAACCCGGCGACGCCGGACTCGTTTTCTGGTACCCTGCGCGGGCATGCGCATCGCAATCGTCGGAACCGGATACGTCGGCCTGGTCTCAGCAGCTTGCTTCGCGGAACTCGGTCACGAGGTCATCGGCGTGGATATCGATGCCGCAAAGGTGAAGAAATTGAAGAGCGGCAAGAGCCCAATCTATGAGCCGGGGCTGGAGGAACTGATTGTGAAAAACCTGAAGACCAAGCGCCTGTCCTTTACGACCGACCTCACCGAAGCGCTGCCCCACGTGGACATTGTGTTTTCGGCCGTCGCCACGCCGCCGGATAAGGACCACCGCGCCGACTTAAAGGCGGTATTCATTGTCGCCGAAACGGTTGCCAAGCACGTGGATCGCGACCTGATCTTCGTGAACAAATCGACCGTTCCGGTTGGAACCGGAAAATTGTGCGAAGAAAAAATCGCCGCGATTCTACGGAAGCGCGGGCTCGACATCTCTGTACCGGTCATCAGTAATCCGGAGTTTCTGCGCGAGGGCATGGCCGTACCGGATACCCTTATGCCCGACCGCATCGTCGTCGGCATCAATAAGGAAGCGGTAGGACAAGATTTGCAGTACGAGCGGGCCGTTCGTCTGGTGGAAGAGTTGTATCGCCCCATTACGCGTGTCGGCAAGCCGCTCGTGTTCATGAGCCGCGAGAGCGCCGAAGTGGTGAAGTACGCCAGCAACGCATTCCTGGCGACGAAGATCAGCTTCATTAACATGTTGGCTGAGTTGGCCGAAAAAGCGGGCGCCGACGTGCGTTCCATTGCGCAGGGCATGGGACTGGACGGACGCATTGGGCCGCGCTTTTTGCATGCCGGCATCGGCTACGGCGGCAGTTGTTTCCCCAAAGACATTAAGGCATTGCTCGTGACCGCCAAGGACTACGGCGTGGACATGTCCATCGTCTCGGCGACCGACCGCATTAACCAGCGTGCCCGCGAGCGATTCATTGAAAAAATCCTCAAGCACGTCCCGAAGAAGGCGACCATCGCGGTGTGGGGACTCAGCTTCAAACCCAAAACCGACGACATGCGCGATGCTCCGAGCTTGGACATCATTCCGGCATTGCTGAAAGCAGGGCACTCCGTCCGAGCCTACGATCCGGTGGCCATGGAACACTCGAAGACGCTGTTCCCCGACAGCGTGCAATTTACGAAAGACGCTAAAGCGGCATTGCCGAAAGCCGACGCGCTGGTCGTATTGACCGAATGGGATGAATTCCGCGGTGTGGACTTGAATACGATTCTGCAGACCATGGAAGGCAAATTGTTATTCGACGGCCGCAACGTCTACGAGCCGAGCGATGTTCGCAACGCAGGTCTGACGTACTTCGGAATGGGCGTACAGTAAGCGCCATGACAACGACTGTGCATGCACCGGCGCGGGTGGCGGAATTCGACATACTGCGTGGCATTTTGGTCATCGGCATGGTGGCCGTGCATGTGCTCGCGAATATCGGTGGCTCTACACCGCCGGAGATGTCGGTACTCTGGATTTCCGTCGGCTTCGTCTTCATGAGCGGCATGCTCGGCGGTGCAATTTTACTGAAGTCCAAGCGTAAGCGGAGCATTGTATTCCGCGGTGCAAAGTTGATCGGACTGTTCTTGCTCCTGAACCTGTTGCTGCGCGGACCCGCCTCGGTCTTGAACGTCGTCGGCCACGGCGACGTGACCATGGCCATGTTCGAAATACTGTTGCCGATCGGCATCGTGATCATGCTGCTTCCGGCATTTGCAGCGGCACCCGGACTGCTGGGCGGCCTCTGCCTTGTGTACCTCATGGCACTCGACGCCATGCACGTGTCACCGTACGTACTGAAGTTCGTGGCAATTGGCGGCATTGGTGCCATGTCGGGCGCGCTTGCTCGCGACTGGCAAACACGCTGTCTGTTTCCCGAAGTCATTGTCGGCGGACTTTCCATTGTTCTGTGCGTACTGTTGGCACCGGGCATTGGTATTGTTGCGCCGCTGACATTCGCGTTGTTTCTGTGGTTCGGATCGGTCCCGTTCCTGGTAAAACTCTCCACCCTACTGCCGAAGATGTCGGCATGGTTGGCGCTGCTCGGACGCCATTCGCTCTTGTTGTACATCCTGCATGTGGCGGTTATTGCCGCAGCCGCAAAGCTGCATCCCCCGCTGTGGCCGACGCTGATTGCCGTACTGCTGGGCTGCACGCTGGCAGCGTGGATCGGTGACCACAGCAAACGCTTCCCGCTGCTGCACGGCGCATACCGCCTGATTCTGCGCTAAGTGGACAACATACGACGGACGATAGACAATGCGGACACATGCGCATCTTTTTGACCGGCGCCGCCGGCTTCATCGGGTTCCACACTGCCAATGCATTGCTTGATCGCGGCGACGAGGTCGTGGGCTACGACAACTTGAACGCCTACTACGATCCGGCCTTGAAGCAAAAACGCCTGCAGTTGCTGGAAGAGCGCGAAGGATTCACGTTTATCAAAGGGGATATTTTGGATCGTCCGCTGTTGGCAAAATCCATGAAAGGCTGCGACCGCGTGTTGCATTTGGCCGCGCTTGCCGGCGTGCGCTACGCGTTCGATCACCCCACCGAATACATCGACATCAACATTAAAGGCTTCTTCCACATCATCGACGAAGTCCGCCTGCAGAAGATCGACGGATTGATTTATGCCAGTTCAAGCTCGGTCTACGGCGGCAATGACAAGCTTCCGGCGGTGGAGAGTGATCCGACCGAGAACCAAGTGTCGCTGTACGGACAGAACAAAAAAGATAACGAGTTGATGGCACGCACCTACAATCATTTATACGGCACCAAATCGACCGGACTGCGCTTCTTTACGGTCTACGGACCGTGGGGCCGCCCGGACATGGCGCTGTTCCTGTTCACCGATGCGGCTATGCACGGCAAACCGCTGAATGTTTTCGGCGAAGGAAAAATGCAACGCGACTTCACCTACATCGACGACATCGTCAGCGGCATCGTGGCGTCCATCGACAAGAATTATGACTGTGAAATTTTCAACTTAGGCTGCGGTCGAAAAGAAGAATTGATGGAATTCATCTCGACGATCGAAAAAGCATGCGGCAAAGAAGCCAAGAAAAATTTCATGCCCATGCAACCCGGCGACGTGCGCGCCAGCTTGGCGGATATTACGAAGGCCGAAAACATGCTTGGCTACGAACCAAAAACCACCATTGCAAAAGGCGTGCCGAAATTCGTGCAGTGGTATCGCGAGTACAACAAGATCTAAAAACTCTGATTGTGCTTTTAACCGCTTGTAAGAACTTATCCGGCATTAATTTGACATATTTTAAAAAGATTCTATTTTGCCCGGCAACCAAGGCGCCGTGCCCTGGCCATCGCCCTTTCGAACCATCCTGCTTCTCTGTCCTGCGAGGTTCTGATGAACGTCGGTGTGTATCTCCGCAACCTGCTGGCGTGGGCGCTCTGTGTCTGCGCCGCCGCCGGGCTCGTCGTTCCGGCCGGCTACGTCGTCGTCAAAAACGTGCTGAACGAGCAGGCCGGCCTCCCGGCGCTCTACAGTCCGCCGATCGGCTCCACGCTCATCGCGCTCGGCATCTGCGCGGGCGTGTCGATCGGGATCCTGATTATCGGCGCGTTCGTCGTCAAACTCCCGTCGCTGTGGACCGCGTCCGCGGTCCTCATGGCCTTCCCGGCCCTCCACCTCGCTACCAAGCTCATTCGCGAACACCTCAACAGCAAGTTCCTCGAGGTGTGGCAACCGCTGGTGTCGGTGCCCGACTGGGGCTGGTGGACCATGTTCGGCGTGGCGCTGGCGTTCTACCTGTTCTGCGGCGTGAAGTCGCAGCAGCCGGTGGCCGTCACCGAACCGGAACCGAACCCCGCCCCGGCCAAGAAGAAGTGATGCACGGAAGGGCATACCCCTCCTGTCCCCGGTGCTTGCATCGGGGCGGGAGGCCCTTCGATGTACCTAAATATGCAGTGTCACGTCTCGGCGAATCCAGCTTTCGACAGGCGCCTCGGGGACTGACTCCTTCCCCGTAAGCAACGCAGTCGGGCACGTGCGCCAGCACACCACGATGTCCGCGTCGGGGGCGATCATTTCAGGTGCGTACTTCAGCACTTCGCGCACGTCCGACGGCGCGTAGTACTGCCACTCGTGGCCAAAATCACCCACAATGAGCAAACGGATGTCGGTGCGATTGATGCCGCGAATTTGCGGTGCCAGTACGCGCATGGTGTCGCGGGCCAAGTTCACACGATCCATCGACGTTACGGAGACAGTCAATGCAACAAGACAACCGACCGAGGCAATCATGGTAATGAGCGGACCGCAGGCATCCAGGCGGCGCTCCAATGCCGGATGCGCATCCAGCAGCGCTGCGATACCGGCCGTGAACAAGGGTGCCAAGAATATGCCGTAATACGCGTGGAACGACAGCACGATGTACGCACATACCAAGAAAAACGTAACGATCCAATCCGCACGGCGCGAACGCAGCACGCCAATGGTTCCAAGGACACTCAACAATGCACTGCCCGAAATCAACCAGAGCAACCCGAACTGCGAAAGTTTTTGCACCCACGGCGCATGCTCTCCGCTCAGTGCAACAATGGACTGCAGCGCCAAAGGATTGGTGAGCGTATACAGCGCCAGCGCAACCAGCGGACCGAACGCATACAGCAACGCGCGCCGCTTGGACGCACCCGATCGCAGGAAGACTCCCAGCGCCAGCGGCAGAAACAGCGCCGACTGGTACGCAATGAACAACGACGCAAACCATACGAGTGCGACCAAGAAACATTCGAATGCCGAACGTTTTTGCGTGCCTGCCCACAACAGCACCAGGCCGCACAACGCGGTGAGCGGAGCCATCATGATGCTGGACGCCTGCAACACGACCGAACCGCACAACAGCCAAGCGACACCAAGCAACGTGCGCGAACCGGCTCCGGCGTTCTTGGGCAAACGCATCACCAGCCACACCGCCTGAATGACAAGCGTTGCAAACACAACGCGCCACAACGCCTCATTCCACGCCAAGCCGTACGTCGTTTCCAAAATGGACCGCGCCAGCGGCGGATGCGGATACGGGATGTTCAGCAGGTACTTGGCTTCGTCGGTCCGTACGCCGCCCATGGTCGCAATGGCGGCGAGTGCCAGCGCATAGATCTGGAGCAGGCAGGCGGCTAAAGATTGACGCATTGCGGCGGAATCGTGGATGAAAGCGCAATGGTGCACAGCTGATTGGGAGCACGCTGCGGATGCTGGCGATATGCCACCATCATGACGTCGGGCCCCACGGTTTCCACACTGAGATCCGACACCAACCATCCACGCGTATGCGCCAAGTCTTGCAGCGCTGCAGCGGCCGCAGCACGGGTCTGGGGATTCGGGTACAGCGGCAACAGCGGCGCAAACCGCAGCGCCAGCGCAGTCAGGACTCCTACAAGCAGCACACCGAACAGCAGTGCCCACAGGGAAATGAAGCGTCCAAGCGTGACGTCGTACAAATATTCCAAATATTGCAGCTGCACTTTCCAATCCAGCTTGCTTTCGCCGGCACGACGCACGCCGAATTGCATCGGCAGCTCGTGTATGGCGGTCCCAGGCCGCACATGCACCAGAATGTCGAGCAGAATCTTGAAACCTTTGGGCTTCAGGCGCGGCTGCGCTTCCAGAAACAATTCGCGGTTGATGGCGAAAAATCCGCTCATGGGATCTTTGACTGCCGCAGCGTCGGGTCGGCGCAACACCCACATCGCCAGCTGCGTCGCCGTCTTGCTCATGCGCGCACGTCCGCCGTCCCACTCCCCTATGTCGCCGCCTTTCACATAGCGTGAACCAAGAGCAATGCCTCCCTCGGCCTGTACTTTCTCATACAAGCGAACAAGCAGCGCGCAATCGTGCTGACCGTCGGCATCCATGACTGCCAACACCGTGCCAGAACCCATGAGGAAGCCGTCGACCACCGCCGAACTTAAGCCCCGCTTATCGACACGACGCAGGACTTTCAACTGCGGATACTGTGTGCGCAGATCTTCGGCAAGTTTCCACGTTTGGTCCGGTGAGTTGTCGTCCACCACGATAATTTCATGCTGCACGGAACCAAGCACTCGCGTGATCTCGGCCAACATGCCGGGAAGGTTCGCCGATTCGTTGTACGTTGGGAGGACGAGCGTGAGCACTGTGCCGATTGTATTCTCGTGCGCCCGTACACTCAATGAACGGCGACTGTTGCCTTTCGGCGCCGGCACACGCACACTGGGCGGGATGTCTACAGTACTCGTCACCGGCTCTTCGGGAACCATTGGAACCCGTTTGTGCGAAAAGCTGTTGGCCGACGGCCAGAAGGTGCTCGGCATGGACTGGAAGCCGAACAAATGGAAGCCGGAGATCGACAAGATCAACATGTTGGTGGACATGCGCGACGAAGCCGCCGTACTGAAAGCCGGACAGGACCCGCGCATGAAGGACGTGGACGTCATCGTGCACTTGGCCGCCAATGCCCGCGTGTATGACTTGGTGGAAGACCCAGGCATGGCTCGCGACAACTTCCTCACGTTGTTCAACGCGCTCGAACTGGCCCGCAAAAACAATATTAAGAAATTTATCTTCGCATCTTCACGCGAAAGCTACGGCAACTTCCGCCGCGACAAATACACCGAAGACCTGGTGCGTGTGGAACACTGCGAAAGCCCCTACACCGCCAGCAAGGTAGGCGGTGAAGCGCTCGTGCATTCGTATGCGGGCTGCTACGGCATGCAGCCGGTCATCTTCCGCTTCAGCAACGTGTACGGCATGTACGACGACAGCAACCGTGTCATCCCGCTGTTCATCCGCCTGGCCGACAAGAACGAAACGCTCACAGTGTTCGGACAGGACAAGTTGCTGGACTTCACCTACATCGACGACAACGTGGACGGCCTGATGTTGTGCTTGAAGAAATACGAGCAAGCCAAGGGCAAGACATTCAACCTGGGCAACGGCGAAGGCACGTCCATCATGGCGCTAGCCGAGACCGTCCTGAAGCTGAAGGGCAGCACCTCCAACATCGTGACCAAGTCGTCGCGAACCGGAGAAGTAACCCACTACATTGCAGACATTACGAACGCCAAGACCGTGCTCGGCTATGACCCGAAGGTGAAGTTCGCCGAAGGAATCCGAAAGACGGTGGAGTGGTACAAGCAGAACACCTGATATTGACAAATATATAAAATAGGGTATAAATAACGCCCTATGTCCGAATTCCAGCACCACACCAATTGGCTGCGCGCCATTGAAGACCGTCTTGCCCAAGGCAGGCCGCTTGACGAAAAGGAGCGTACGGACGCCATCGGCACCTGCGAATGGGTACTCAGTCAGAACCCCGCCAGCGAAATGGCCGCGGGAATTTTGACGCGTATCCGGGGCGTTATGGCGCCCGCAGTCGCGACAGCACCGGAAACAGTCGTTCGTCCTGGAAGCACAGTCACAACGGATTTGGTGACGGGAGCAAGCGTCGTGAATATCCGGATGACGAATGTTTCCAACCAACACGGAGAGTACGTCTACCGAGGCTTGAACGGCGCATTCGAGCAATCGCGACGCGGCGGCCGATGGAACATCAGGCCGATCGTGGACGCCTGTCACAACGGTGGTCCGTTCCCCGGCTTCTTGGACGTCCTGACACCCGAACAACGCGCGGAGTTGCACCGCGCAGACGCCGATCTGTGCGAACTTTGTTACCGCCAATTCGTTCGTCTCTGTTTGGCCGAAGACACCGAAGGCATCATCAGCGCGGCCGACGCCGCGATCGACAGGCACATCGTGCCGCTGGTGGGACTCATCCGCACACCCGAAACCCGCAAAAGCGTTGAAGGCACGCTCGCCATCTGGAAGCGCAATCTCGGCAATCCAACCCGGAACATGTACCACCGCACCACGCGTTGGTTCGCGAACGGAGAACAAATCGGCAGGCAATACGCCATGCCAATGTACCGGCAGGACCCGGCGTATTTCTCGGTGGGCATCATGGATCAGCACGTCGCAGGCGACAACGTCGGCGCCGGGTACGACGCGCCGATGCGAACCATGCTCATTCGCAAGCCGCCGCAGGGCGGATACAACTTCCTGGAAGCACTGAACGTGCTGCACGAGGGCACTCACGTCAAACAACATGGCGAATTCATCGTCAAACATTCGCGCGGGGACTTGGGCAGGATCGACGTCTGTCATGACGCGTACGTGGCACCCATGATCACCTCGAACAGCGCCGGCCACGGCATCGTGGAAGAAGAAGGCGAAGCATTCGCGAATATGATTGAAGTCATCATCGCCCGCACCGGCTTCGGCGACCTGCAGATTGCCCCGATGCTGCGGTCGTTCGGCATACCCGAAAACGACAGGCAGGCCGCCAGCGAACTGGTGACCCTGCTGCAACTTGCCCAACCGTACTACCAAGGCGGCGGCCGCAAAGGAAACGTGTTTCCGCCCGCCTATCTGTCTGCCATTGAATCCATGTACCGTCGCCAGGGCATGAACGTCATGCATCAGCGCGACATTCTGCCACCCGCATGAGTGAATCCGGCACCACTCTTGAACAGCTGCCAGAAGGCAGCGGTGTGTCGCGCGCGCGCAACCGGCTGCTGGCCGTGGCCGCACGCGACGCCACACAACGGCTGCAGCAGACCTTCACGTACAGCATCAGCTCGGCTGTCTCTGGGATGCCGGCGGCAACAGCCGGACGCCTGCGATTGGGTGCCATGCCCAAGCGCCCGCGCGCCGAAACGCACGAAGCCCAATGCGAGGCGTTCGCCGAAGGGATCGATCTCGCCCATCAGGCTGGTTTGTTGAAAGCGCCCCGCGTGCTGCCTCCCATCGGCACGCCCAACGGACGGATCGCGAACCTTCTCCCCATGGTCCACCCTGTGACCGCCGCACAGGGCGGCGGACAGCATATGCAGCTCCTCGTGCCTTGCCAGGAAGAATGCTATCGGCTGACCGTGCTGCTGGACCGGTTGGGTGTGGATGCGCCGCTGTTTGTAGAGGGCGAAAAGCGACTGAATCCGCTGGCCGCCAAAGTGATCGATTGCGGGAACGGCGACGTACCGTTCACCGACCCCAGCGTCGCACTCTTTCTAACCGAGCATCCGGCCGCGCTGAGAAACATCTTGTCCACGTACAAATTCACCAACGGCCAAACGCTTTCGTTCGCGAACCTGCTCAACCAGCCGCCGCTCCCCCTGGAAACGGACCGGGTACGCGAGGCAAGTCGGAACTTCTGCCGGGATGACGCCGAGCTCTACGGCAAGATGTGGCGCAATGAACTCAACGTGTCGGAACTGGCAGCTTGGATAGTGGCAGTCGAGCACTTTCAGGCTCTTAAAGAAATGATGGACGAAGATTGTGCCGCGGCCATGTCAGCTGCCGGTACTCCGGCGCTCCAGCGTGCCGCTATCGGCGCCGCCCATCGCGATGAAACCGCACGGATCTTGCGGGAGGGCGGCACCGAGGTGTGGATCACCGAACCCATGCACGTGCCGGATACGTTTCTCGCCAATCAGTTCGAAAGCCCCCAGTATCTGTGGGCCAAGAAATACATGGCGGACCAAGCCAAAAAATAGCTTTAGGCTTTCTGTTCACCCGGCACGTAGCCGCGTTCAAAGTATTCTTTTTCAGCGCCCACGTCCTCCACCTCGTGTCGCCGCCCGTCGATGACGCTCTGCGCGGCAAGAATGCCCATTTCCAATGAGTGGTCCTGGTTGGTGTAACGGAAGCGGCCCGGACGTCCGATGGCGTAGAAGTTCTCGAAGCTGTCGAGCCACTGCATGACCGTGTTCAAGTGTTCGCGGTAGGTAAGGTCGTAGATGGGGTACACGTACTGCTGTTTGAAGTGCTCCACGCCGGTCACGTCTTCGCGTTTCAGGAAGCCGAGCTTGTCGAGCCACGTGATGGTGAGGTCGTACAAATCGTCTTTTGACTTGTTCCAAATTTCGTCACCCTCGAAGCAGAAGTACTCTACGAAGAGCGACGTGTAACCCTGCGGACACATCTTCTCGCTGAAGTTCTTCATTTCGGAGAAGCGGCCGAACGGAATGCTCTTATCCGGGAAGTACACCCAGTTGTCGCGCGAGACGCGGTCTTTTTTCACCGTGAGAAACAGGTACACCTGCGAACGGAACTTGAGTGCTTTGGCGGCATTGAGCACCGCGGCCGGTGCGGGAGGATCGAACAGGTTCACGACCTGCGTGACCGACACCGAACTAATTGCGGCCTTCGGCGCATACATCTTGGTACCATCCGCAGTCTTCACGTCCACACCGGTGACACGCTTGCCCTCCCAGCGGATCTTCGTCGGTTCGCTGTTGGTCATCACCACGCTTCCCTTCTCGCGGATGCGCTTCACGATCGCCTCGTAAATGGTGCCGCTTCCGTTCTCTGGGTAGTAGAAGATGTCCACCAACGACTTGGCAGCCGTTTTCTTCATGATGATCTTTTTGAGCGTGGCACCAATGCTTAAGCCACCGATGCGCTGCAATGCCCAGTCCTTGCTGATGCGCGTGCACGGAATGCCCCAAATTTTCTCGGTGTAGTTGAGCATGTTGAACTCGGCCAAGGAACGACCGAAGTTCACGACGGCATAATCTTCGAACGAGTTGATGGTGCGCGGAGCCACTGTTTTGCGGACCTTTTCGTACAGGAAATCGACAAGGACTCGGCAGGCGCGCACGGGACCCATTTGCAACAAAACGTTGGCAAGCCGTACGGGGTAGAAATAGTATTTGCCGTCGACGTAAAACCGCGTGAGGCGATTCACCGTCTTCCACTCCTCGCCAAGTAAGTCTTCGATGAAATCGTAGAGATATTTGTTCTTACTGAAAAAACGATGTGGACCGATGTCGGTACGGTACGTGCCCTCCGGCCTTTGAAACTCCAGCGTCTTCGCCAAACCGCCGACCTTGTCGGCTTTCTCCACGACAGTCGCAAGAATGTCTTTGCGAGACAATTCCATGGCGGCCGCCATACCTGCCGGACCGCCGCCGAGAATGAGAATGGATTCAGGAGAAGTCATGCACAAAAGACACTGGAACAGCAGTGTACCCGCACCGGTCCGACCACTCCACCCCCGTTAGACCGCGATGGGAACCTGCTTTCGAGACTTGAAAATAAAGGCGTGAGAGAAGCAATAGTTCCACACCGCCGTAATGCCGATGGCGAATGCCTTTGCGCCGTACGGCAGCAAACGAATGCCGCTGTCGTAGAAAGCCGGCGACACGGCGCGCTGACCGCGCAAGAACAGCAACCCGACTGAATACGCACCCGATGCGATGAGATAGTTCAGAACGAACGCGGCGGCATACACCATGGCAAACCGCATCGTTTGAGCAAGATGATCGCCGTCACGATTGCCGAATGTGACGTACTTGTTGAAGAAGAAGACGAAAACGATGGTGATGAGACCCGAGGGGATGTACGCAACGCGAGGGTCCATCTTCACATGCTCAACCAGTAGGTAAATGATGCTGAATTCGAACATGGCTCCGGTAAGGCCACACACAATGAATTTCGAAGCCTGGTTGATATGCCGCCTGGCTCGCGGATGGTGAAGAATGCGCTTCATGGCTGGGGCAGCCTAGCATTGACGTCAGTATTTCCACAAAGGCCGCTGCTGTTTTGACTTGCAACAAAGAAGCGGCGAGCGATAAGCTCGTAGCCCGTAGCTCGCTCATCTTTTATTTTACCGCACCCCCTTCTTTGCGGTTCTGCCAACCTTCGTATGTTTGGCGCAATCCATCTTCCAATGTCGTCCATTTCATTTTCTTCAGACACTTGTGGACCGGCAACGTGGGAATGGTGCGCTTGCCCTGTGGCTTGCTTGCATCGAAATTGATGGTGAGCGCCGGCTTCACGATATCGCGAATCAACCGGGCAAGTTTTGCCACGGTGGTGATATCGGGTGGAATGACGTACTGAATACCGGTGACCTTGGCGTCAATGAGTCGGAACATGGCATCCACGACGTCATCGACATACAGGAACGCGCGCTCCTGCTTGCCGTCGCCCCATACATCCAGAACGTCGCTGGCTTGCGCCTTTACCATAAGCGATGGAATGACATTCCCCTCCACCGTGAACGTATCGCGTGGTCCGTACACGCCTACCGGACGAACGATAAGAAGAGGAAAGCCATGCTGTCGGGAAGCCGTGAACCACATCGTCTCACACAAAGCTTTGCCCAGAACATAACCATCGATGTTTTCGGTCTGCGCCAACTGAATGACGTCGATCGTCGGCGGAACGTTGGCGCTGCTGAAGAACGTTACGCCGGTACCTTTGTGCTCCTTCATGGCGCGGATCATGGCGGTCGTCATTTCCACGTTCCCCAACAGCACGTCGCTGCAGTGGTCGCGGTGAAAGCCGACGTTGCGGCGATGCGATGCCAAATGAAACACATGATCGATGCCTGCCAGAAGTTCGTTGCAGTAGTCACTGCTGCGCAAATCACCTTCCCGCCAATCGATTTGGGCACGTACTTTGGAAAGGGCGCGATAGTTGGTTGCGCGAATCGGAACACGCACATCGGCGCCTTCGTTGAGCAAGTGCTCCACCAGCACGCTGCCAATGAACCCCGTACCGCCGGTAACCAGAACCTGCTTTTTCTTCCAGGAAGTCATGGCAAGGAGTGTAGAGGAAAACTCACGCAGACAACACAACGTCTATTTTGCGGCAGAGGAGCCGCCTGATAGAGTCGTGGAACGCATGGCAGAAACCACTGACCGACGGCAATTCTTCGACCGATTGGCCCCGCAGCGCGCCCGCGAAATGCGGCGTCATGCCGCGTTCTATGCGGACCGCATGTGGTGGCTTCGCCGAATCATTCCGGCCGACGCGTCGGTCATCGACGTGGGTTGCGGCGTGGGAAAGATCGTCGAATCGTTGCCAAACGTGCGCAAGACCGGCATCGATTTTTCGCCCGCTATGATCGCCGAAGCAATGCGGCGCGACCCGAAGGGGCGCTACCTCGTGGATGACGCCGAGCATCTGCAACATGCCGAAACCTACGACTACGTGTTGCTTTTGGACGCCGTGAACTACATCCGCGACGTGCAGGAGTCGCTGAAGAACATCCGCAAAAACCTCTGCACCGACCGCACGCGGGTGGTGATCACGATGTTCAATTTCCTGTGGGCGCCCGCCTTCCGCTTTGTGGAATTGCTGGGACTGCGGAAAAAATTTCCTGCCCAGAACTGGCTTTCGTACTCGGACGTGGAGAACATGCTGTCGTTGGAAGGTTTCGAGGTTGTGGAGTGCGGCGGGCGCGTGCTACTGCCGTTCCGCTTTCCGCTGCTGGAGCCATTGTTCAACCGAGTCTTCGCAGTATTGCCTCTGCTAAACAGACTGTGCCTCATTCAGACAATCGTCGCCCGTGCGGTTCCGCGCGAAACGAAACAGTTCAGCGTCTCGGTCTTGTCGGCGGTGCGCAACGAACGCGGCAACATCCGTCCGATCGTGGACGCCATGCCGCTCATGGGCGCCTCGACCGAACTGATTTTCGTGGAAGGCCATTCGTCGGACGGCACATGGGAGGAAATTCAGAGGGTTCTCGGCGAGCAGAAAGGCCCCGTCACGATCCGCGGCTACCAGCAAACCGGCAAAGGCAAGGGTGACGCGCTGCACATGGCTATCCGCGAAGCGAAGGGAGACATTCTTATCGTGTACGACGGAGACTTCACCGTGCATCCGTCTGAGCTGCCCAAACTCTACGAAGCGCTTGCCTCGGGCAACGCCGAGTTCGTGAACGGCTCGCGCCTGGTGTACCCCATGCAGGAACGCGCGATGCCGATTTTCAATTTGATGGGCAATAAAATCTTCAGCCTCATCTTCAGCTGGCTGTTCGCACAGAAGATCGTGGACGTACTGTCGCCGGTGAAAGCATTCTTCGCCACCGCGTATCCCGGCATGACCACGCGCCTGGACCCGTTCGGTGACTTCGATTTGTTCCTGGGTGCCGCCCGCCAGCATTGCCGTATCCGCGAAACACCCCTGCGCTACTTGGAACGTACGTACGGCACCACGAAGTTGGACCCCATTAAACACGGCTGGATGCTGCTGACCTTGTTCTGGAACGGCACCCGTCTGCTCAAATGGTAAAGCGCTTCTTCGAACGTCGGTACGTGCCTGCGCTTGTCGCGACGACGCTACTGGGCATGTTGATCAACGCCTGGTCGGTACTGCGCGCATTGGCAGATGCTTCGTTTCACGGCCTGCTTCCGTACGGCGGCAGCGAAGAAGCGATGTACCTGATTCGTGCGCAAGAAGCGCTGCATGCGCCGTTCACCAACGTGACGAATGGCATTTGGTCCGGGCAATACGCGCCGCTCGGACTGCAATCGGCGGGCGTGGAGCAATTGTTCGGCGCCCTCTTCTTCTGGACCGGCCTGTCGGCACCATGGCTTGTGTTCGGACTGCATGTACTCCTTGCTCCGTTGACCATTCCGCTGGCTGCGGCACTTATGCGTCGCGTCGGTGCAACCAAACCGCTGGCATTGTTCTGCGGCGTGCTGCTGTTTTGGTATTTCGTCTACTGTCGCCGACTGTTCCACCCCGGTTTCAGTTTGCCGTTGGTGCTCGGCACGCTGTTGTTACTGTGGCGCTGGTACGAGAAACCGACGGTCCAACGAACAATCGCGCTCGGTCTGCCGTTGGGATACAGCGTCGGCGTGTACCTCTGGTCGTGGACGTTTTTGTGGGCGACGACCGGACTGTTGGTGCTTGCGACACTGGCGGATAGAACGTCTCCGCAGCGCGGCACGCTACTGAAATCACTCCCCTGGCTGAGCGGCACAACACTTCTTGCCGCAGCTCCTGCATTGAAACACTTGGCTATGGCACGCTTGTTGCCGTTCTTCGGCGAAGCATCTGTACGTGCGGGATTGGTGCACACGCACATGCCCGAGTCTCTGGCGCGCAGCGTCCTGACGGTTCTCCTGTTTTGCGCAGCCGCCTGGATCTTCCGCAAAAAAGAGGAGCGCCGGACAATGCTGCCGCTGCTTGCCATGCTCGGTGCGCTCGCAGTCGCCTACAACCAACAACTGGTGCACGGAGTCGTGATGTCCTTCTCGTCGCATTACATCCATTACGTGAGCGTGATCGCAACGATGTTGGTGGTTGCGATGTGCGCCCACGGCAAGCGCGACGCAGTCGCACTCTTGACGCTGCTTGTCTGCACCGGACTGCTGGTGCTCAACTTCAAAGACATGGGCGGACGCTGGATTGCGTTCTTGCCACCGCCACCGGAAGCCATGCGCATGCAGCATCTGTCTGGTGCCGTGGAAAAACTCGGTGCCATGCCAAAGACACTGTTGCTGAGCGACAAGAATGCATCCGACATCGTGGCGTCGTATACCCACCACGACGTGGTGTTCACCGAATACTCGGGCTTCCTGCTGATTCCGGACAAGGAATATGCCGAACGCGCCTGTGTAGCGGAGGTATTTGCGCCGCAACCTGTCGACTATACCCGCCTGGTGGTGCATGCCGAGGAGCAGTTGCGTGTACTGCGAGGCCAGGAAACCCAAGCGGAGTACGATGCGAGTCTGGCCGCGGCAAATGCTGCGTGCGCTGCAGTACGCGCGGATCCAGTCGGAACGCTAAAGCGCTACGGCATTACGACGGTGTTGTGGGACGAGTATGGCCGTCCGTCGTGGAAGCTGAACAAGAGCTTCTTGAAATTGACGCAAGCAGGCAATGGCTGGAGTCTTTGGGAAGTGCAATTCTGACGAATGCTGTAGGCTAGGCGCATGCGTGTCCGTCTCTATGTGCATCTTGTCTGGCGTCTGATGGTTGTTGTCCGCAACTGGCCGGTGTATTGGCTGAATCGCTTCGGCTACACAAAAAACAACGTCACATACAAGTTGCGCAACGGGCTGAGTATTACCAGCCGCGCGTTTACGATCGACGGCGGTGCATTGAACGACGTGTGGTTCGACGAAAGCTACGAACCCAACCACTTCGGCATTGCATTCGATTGGCCTGCATGCAAAACCATCGTGGATATCGGTGCGAATATCGGCACATTCACCACCTACGCCGGATACAAGTCACCGAACGCGGCGATTGTGGCGGTGGAGCCCGAACCGAATAACCTCGTCATGCTGAAAGGTAACGTGGAAGCCAATCATTTTCAGAATCGCGTGACCGTGGTTCCGGCCGCCATCGGGGGGCAAGACGGCACGGTGACGTTGCACATTACGGAAAAGAGCAGCGGCGGCCACTCGCTCTATCACCGCTATGGCAAAACCCGCGACGTGGATGTCGCCATGATTTCCCTACGGTCATTGTTGGCCAAGCACAACATTGGAACACTCGACTTTCTGAAGCTGGACTGTGAAGGCGGCGAATACGATGCGCTCTACTCGCTGTCGCCCGAAGAGCTGGGGCGCATCCGCTTCATGGCCGTGGAATATCATCATTTCTCGCCGGACCCGCGCCATACGCCCGATCAGTTGCGCGCATTTTTGACGCAAAACGGCTTCGTAATCCAGCCTGGAAAGAAATCGATGTTCTTTGCAAAGAACGCCAAGCCAGCCGCATAGCGTGGCAATGGCCGAACAAGCCTGAATCGGTTATGATCGGGCCATGCCAAAGCGTGAACCCAGCATTTGCGTCATCGGACTCGGCTACGTCGGTATGCCGCTAGCCGCAGCATTCGGGAAAACCGGTTGGAAAACCTACGGTTTCGACGTAAGCACCGAGCGCATCCGCACGTTAAAAGAAGGCCATGACTGGACCGGTGAAGTAAGCGACGAGGATTTGAAAAAAATCGACGTGGAATATTCCGCCGACCCGAGCATTATCGCCAAAGCCAACACCATTGTTATCGCGGTGCCGACTCCGGTCGACGCCTACGACGTTCCCGACCTGGAATGCGTGGAGAGCGCCAGCGTGAGCGTGGGCAAGCATCTGCAGAAAGGTTCGGTGGTGGTGTACGAGTCCACGGTGTACCCCGGCGTGACGGAGGATATTTGCGTGCCGATCTTGGAAAAGGAATCCGGACTGAAGTGCGGCAAGGATTTCACGGTCGGCTACTCGCCCGAACGCATTAACCCGGGCGACAAGGAGCACACCATCGATAAAATCGTGAAAGTCGTCGCAGGGCAGGACGCCGCAACCACCGACTGGTTGGCCATGGTCTACGGCAAAGTCGTAACCGCCGGCATTCACAAGGCGCCGAACATTAAAGTCGCCGAAATGGCCAAGGCAATTGAGAACACGCAGCGTGATATCAATATCGCACTCATCAATGAAATCGCCCGCCTATGCGACCGTCTCGGCATTCGTACGCGCGACGTGCTGGACGCCGCCTCCACCAAGTGGAACTTCCTGCGGTTTACGCCCGGACTTGTCGGCGGACATTGCATCGGCGTGGACCCGTACTACCTGGTGCACAAGGCCAAGGAAGTCGGCATGCATACGGAGGTCATCTCGGCAGGCCGCAAAATGAACGACACCATGCCCACGTTCATCGAACGCCAGATCACCCGTGCCATGGCCCAGAGCCGCATTGCGACATTGGACGCCAAAGTCCTGGTGCTTGGGCTTACGTTTAAGGAAAACGTACCCGACACCCGCAACTCCAAAGTGCACGCCGTCATTAAAAAACTGGCGGCCGCCGGTTGCAAAGTCGTTTGTCATGACCCGCATCTCACCAAGCAAGGCGTGGAAAAGCTGGGATTTGCCTACGGCACAATGGAAGACGGCCCGTTCGATGTGATCGTGGCAGCCGTGGCGCACAATGAATACCGCACATTCACGCCGAAACAGCTTGCCCATTCGCTGCGTAAGGGCGGCATTTTCTACGACTTGAAATCGCTCTGGAAGCCCGAGGAAATCGAAGCCGAGGGACTCAAGTATCTCTCGCTGTAATGCACCGATTACCCGCCTGTTGTCGGCGCTTCTGGCCGGTTCTGGTGTTGTTCGTCGTGCTGTCGGCGGTGCTCGCGGCAGAGCTGAAGCCGTATGACTTCCGGCTGACGGCGGTGTTCCACATGGACGCTCGCACGGCGACCGGCAACCCGATGCCGAAAGACTTCGTGATCCTGAGTATTCCGAGTTACGACGGCGCGCAGTACTACCAAGTGGCGCGCAACATGCCGCGCATCGTGAACCCGGCTCGTTGGGGCGAACTGCTGCACCGTAATCCCGGTTCGTACGCCTACCAGCGCTTCTTGTTGCCGCTGCTCGCGTTCCTACTGTCGTTCGGCAACGCCGCGTTGCTCCCCTACGCGTTCGTTGGCATCAATATGTTCGCGTTGCTGCTGACCGCATTCTTGTTGCTGAAACACAACGTGAAGCCGGTCTACGCACTGGCGCTGTCGTTGTCCCCCGCCGCCATGTTGGCGATGCATTTCACGCTGGCCGAACCACTGACCATACTGCTCATTGCATTCACGTTGTTGCGGTACAAGAAACACGGCAGCTTCGGTCCATGGGAAATAGCGGCGCTCTCGCTGGCGGTACTGGCCAGGGAAGTGAACATTCTGTTCGTCCTCTACCTTGTGGGTTGGTCCGTACTGCGGCGCAATTGGAGCGATATCGCCAAGCTGCTCATTCCCGCCGCTACGTTCTTGTGCTGGCACACAATCCTCTTCGGCATTTTCTCGAACATTCCGTTCTTCACCAGCACCATGGCCCGGCAATTCCCGGGCTCGGCCGCGTTCGACCTGGTTGTAGGACGAAGCGGCTATGACGCCATGTCATTGTCGTCTATCGCATTGATTACGCTGTTCGTGTTGCCAGGACTAACATTCGCCATTCGCGACATTACAACCCATCGCAAGGCGGACGTGCTGTCGTTGGGTGCGGTGGCGTTCTTCTGCGTCATGTTGCTCATGCCCAAATACATTTGGGGATCGATTACGAGCATCGGCCGTGTCATTACACCTGTCTATCCGTTGACCGTGCTGCTGTTGGCTCATCGCGATTCTCCCCTTACGAGAATGCTGGCAATCGGTATCCTGGTACTCGGACTCGTGACGGGCGTCGGCCTGGCACTTATCCTTCATCCGTTCACGCTCGCCCACTGATGTCTCCGCGTCTCAGCATCTTAGTACCGGTGTACAACGAAGAACGCACTCTGAAGCAAATGATGGAAGAGTTGGTCGGCTCCTGCCCGGA
>CAYUVW010000022.1:0-20113 GCA_964448405.1 uncultured Candidatus Peribacteria bacterium
TAGTCACTGCTGATTTGCGAAGCGGCGATGCGCACGCCGCTCGTCTTCTTGGTCGACAGCACCAGTGCGGCGGCACCGTCGCTGATCGGCGAACAATCCAACAAGCGCAACGGGTCTGCGACCAGCGGGCTCTTGGAAATGGATGCAGCCGGAATTTCACGGCGAAATTGTGCGAATGGGTTCTGGATTGCGGCGCGATGCGATGCGGCTGAAACCAGGCTCAGCTGTTCGCGCTTCAGATTGTAGCGATGCATGTAGGCCTGCGCCGTGAGCGCGAAGATGCCGGGGAACGTGAGTCCGGCCGGTGTGTCTTTCTCGCTGTCGGCGGCATGCATGAGCGCACGTGTGACCATGTCGCCCGAGACGTCGGTGAGCTTTTCGGCTCCGACGACCAAGATTGTTTGAGCGCGTCCGCTTTCCAGCAAGGCGCAGGCGGTGTGCACGGCCAAGCCACCCGAAGCACAGGCGGCCTCCACGCGCAGGGCAGGCGGACGATGCGGCAGCAGGCTGGATGCGAACGTTCCCAAGTGCGCCTGGGCAGCAGTTTCGCCGCTGACCATGTTGCCGATGACGACGTAGTCGATATCCGTGGAAATGACGCCGCTGTTTTCAAGCGCGTTATAGACCGCTTCTTCAATCAGTTGTTGGAGAGATTTCTCCCACAACTCGCCGAAGCGCGTCTGGCCTCCGCCCAGGACATGAATGACTTCTCGCATGAACTGCGCAATTCTATAGTGTTCGATACTTTTTACACAATGCTCAATCCTGTTTGTCCAGGTCTGCGCACGCGTTTTTTCTCCTGTTTGGTGAATATTCCTAGACTGCCTTCACGAATTGCAGATATTCGGCGTAATCCAACTGCGTAATGTCACGCGATTGAGTGGTCGGCAGAGGCTTGCCGTTCTGGAGCATGGTCAGTACGAATGCATCCGATCCGGCGCCAGAACCATAGGAAACGACCAGGATTTTCGCGTTCTTTTTGGCGACTTGCAGCACTTCGGCCAGGCCGAGCGGCGAGCAGGCACTGTACGTATTGCCGATGTGCGGCACGACGAAACCCGCTTTCATTTGTTCATCGGTGAAGCCGAGCTTCTTGGCGGCCTGGGCCGGGAACTTGGCATTGGGCATATGGAGCACGACGTGATCGAAGTCTTCGGGTTTCATGTTCACGCGGTCCATCATCGCTTTTGCGGCGGTTTGTACATGGTGAAAATATGCAGGTTCGCCGGTGAAGCGTCCGGCATGCGCCGGATATTTTTCGTCGGCGTTGCGCCAGAAGTCGGGTGTGTCGCTGGTGTAGGAGAGCGTGGCGTCTATGGAGCACAGTCCGGGGTTCTTCGGTGTGGAAGCACCCACGATGAACGCAGCCGCTCCGGCCGCCGCCGAATATTCCAGCGCGTCGCCGGGTTTGGATTGCGCCGTATCGGAACCGATGGCCAGGCCGTAGGTAATTTGCTTGGACGCGGCCATGGCACTGACGATTTGCAATGCGGCGGTGCCGGCCTTACAAGCGAATTCCAGGTCGGCGCAGTGGCACATGGGGTTCAGCTTCAAGGCACTCACCAGCATGGCGCTGGTCGGCTTCACTGCGTATGGGTGGCTCTCGGAACCGACGAAAATGGCACCGATGTCCTGCGGATCGATGGCGCCTGTTTCGAGTGCTTGGCGTGCAGCTTCCCAGCCGAGGGTGAACGCGTCCTCATCGTGGGCGGCAACAGCTTTTTCAATAATGCCGAGTCCGTCCGCCTGTTCCGTGCCGCGCTTCCAGTGCGCGGCGATTACCGACGACTTAATGCGGTTGCGGGGGACGTAGCGGCCGAATGCGTGAATGGCGGTTTTCATGGAGCGTGCATCATACCAGATTCACACAAGTGCAAAGAGACAACGTCGAGCGGCGCGTTGTGGAGTTACGCCTCCTTGCTCGGCATGCGCAGGCAGTTCGTATCACAGATCGACTGCGTTCGCTGGCGCGCCATTTTGGTCCAGAACAAGTGCACCAACACCAAGCAGAATGCGAGCACCCCGCCCGTCACGATTGGATTCCGATACCCCATGATGAGCGGTACGACGAAATACTCCGTCACCGGCGGACGATATCCACTCGTTTGGGCGTAGGCCAAAATCATCATCACGATGCCGACTGCATAGGTGAGCAGCATGGCCAGAAACAAATTTGCAATACGGTGGGATATCGTGAGCTTCTGCATGGCGTGAGTATGATCGCGCAGCGGATGCGGTCAATCCGACTTCGTCGGACACATCAGCGCGCCAACGTCTTGTGCGCTTTGGCAAGCGCATGCCCGGCTTGTGCGGCCAAGAGCGAAATTTCACCGGCCAGCACGCCTGCGGCGATGCTCTCGGCCAACTGGCGCTTGGAACTCAGTCCGGTATCCGGCTTGAGCAACATGGCAAGACACTGCGCTTGGGCGGGGAGTGTTGTGCCGCCGCCGCGTACGCCTACCAAAATTGCGGGCATTCGCACGCGAACGGTGAGTCCGCTTTTCGCGCGTTTTACGGTTGTATCGGTTAGCGAGCCTTCCACCACGTGGGCGGCATCCTGGCCGGTGGCCAGGTACAACGCAGCCACGATGTTGGCGGCGTGCAAATTCGCTCCAATCGCGCCCGCCAGCCTGGAGCCCGCTTTAAGTTTGGCGTCGGCCACCGCCAGCATCGCCTTGGATGTCGTTTTCAAGACCGAGGCGATTACCTCTTCGGGAAGCGTCACCTCGGTGATCACTTCGTAGCCGCGTCCGATCGTATGGGTCCGCTTGCTTGGTTTTTTGTCGCTGTCCACATTGCCGGCGATCGTAATGCACGAGAGCCCCGCCACGTTCTGGTTCATCCAGTCGGCAATGGCCTGTGCCGCCAACGTCGTCATATTCATGCCCATAGCCTCGTCCGTATCGCAGTTGATGGTGAGGAATAGATATTTTCCGGAGACATCGACGGTGTGTCCGAGGATTTTCAAATGCCGACTTGTCGCTTCTCCGACACTTTTCCAAACCGAAGCCTGTTTGGTGATTTGCTTCTCGATCGCCGTGCGTTTGCCGGTCAACTTGAATGCAATGGAGCGCGACATGCCGTGGTGAATTGCTTTCACAATCACCGCGCCGCCGCTCAGTGAGATGGCTTTGCAGCCGCGGTTGGTACTGGCGACCAACGCACCTTCGGTCGTGGCGAGCGGCAGGAACACTTCCGCTTTTTGCTTGTTGCCGAAACGGACCGACAGCGGACCGGCGATGCCCACGGGCAGCGGCATGTGGCCCACCATCTGCTCGCAGTTTTTTTCGTCGGCGTGGCCCAGGTTGGCGGCGATCGGTGTGAGGTGCGAGAGATTGGCGTCCAGTGTTTTTTCTACGCGTTTGCGGCGCTCGTTCACGCGTTGCTCAGGATTCAGGCCGTCGGGGAGCGTGCGCAAATCCATTAGTTTTTCAGGAAGGAGCCTTTGCCGACATGGGCCTGGAACAACAGGCAGCCGGTCTGTGCTTTCGCGTATTCCAGGACGTCCGCCTTGGCTTCGTCGGTGCAGAACAAATGCACGGTGGGTCCGGCGTCCATGGTGAACAACACCGGCAGGTGCTTGCGCTTCCGCAGGGATTTGATTTCTTCCACGATACGCAGTGTTTCGGCGTTCAAGTACTGCAGCGGCGGGTTTTGCGTTTGCATGCAGTGGTGCATGTTCAATGCGTCTTCTTCGGCGACGAACTGCAGTGCCTCAAAATCTTTATTGCGGATGGCGTGCGTGCATTCGCGCATGCGGCGCGGCGTCTCGCGCACGCGCTCGGCGAAGTGCGGGCTGGTGGCGGCGCCGGCGTGGCCTTCGGTCGAGCCGACTTTCTTCTCTTTTGTGCTCGGTACCAAAATCACGTCGTGCAGCAGCCAGTGCTTTTCGTCGGCGATCTGTTCGGCGTAAGCGCTGTCGGTATCTTCACCGGTTCCGGCACGAATGGCCACGTAGCCGTCGAATGCACCGCGACAAGCAGAGCCCGAACCCAGGCGTGCCATGACGCTGATTTCGCGGCGCGAGAACTCGCGGACATCGCTCACCAGGTCTGCAACCGCTTCAGCCAAACAACTGAATACCGCTGCAGAGGAGGCGATGCCGATTGAGGGCGGAATCTCGGATCGAATGACAATGGAGAGCGACTGGGGGATTGCATTGCCAATCCCGAGTTCGCCGAAGTAGCGGTTGAATTGCTGCACCACGTCTTCAAAGCGCTTGAGCGCGACTGCATTCAGGATTTTCTCTTTCCCATCTGCTTCATACGAACGCACCGACAAGACCGGCGCGTGATCGACCATGATCTCCACGCTTGGCGTGTTGAGTGCCATGGAGAGGGAATCGCCCATTGGCAAGCGCAGGGCTTCGTTGCGGTTGCCCCAATATTTAATGAGGGCGATGTTGGGAGTCGAAATAGCAGTTGAGGCCATAGGGAGCCCAAAGCATAGAGCCAGTTCGCATGGCGCTCAACCTGCGCTATTCTGCGCGCGAATGACCAACTCCGCTGCCATCACGCATTGCATCCTGGACGCCGACGGCGTGCTGTGGGATGTGGAGAAGCCCAAGGACGGCATCGTGGAGTTCATGACCACGCTGCGTCGGCTCGGCATCGGGTTCACGGTGGCGACCAACATCGCCCGCTACGACGGCAAACACTTCGTCGATAAGTTCAAGCGCTTCGGCGTGGACGTGTCGCCGGAAGAAATCATCACCTCGCCGCAGGCCACCGCTGCGTACATCAAGCGCACCGCGCCGAATGCGCGCATTTTCATTGTGGGCGAAGCCGGGCTGCGCGCCGAGCTGGAAGCCGTCGGTCTGAAGGTCATCAATGACGAATGGAAAGGCGGAGCGTGGACCAACCCGCCCAGCCACGTGGTGTGTGGCATGGACACCGGACTCACGTACATGGACAAACTCGCGCCGGCGACCACTGCCGTGAAGGACCACGGCGCAATCCTGATTTCCACCAACCCCGACCGCCTGAGCAAACATTCGTCGGGCGCCAGTTATCCGGGGGGCGGCTCCGCGGGCGCTATGCTTGCGTACTGCACCGGCACGCAGCCCATCGTCATCGGCAAGCCCGAGCCCACCATGTTCCAAGAAGCCCTGCGTCGTATGAATGCCGACCCGAAGACTACGGCGGTGGTCGGCGATAACCTGGAAACTGAGATCCTGGCGGGCCAGACCCTGGGCATGCCGACCTGGCTGGTGCTCAGTGGCATTACCACTGAAGCCGAGCTTGCGAAAGCGACGCGCAAACCCGACCGCGTGTTCGCTGACATCCGTGAAATCACCGCGTTTCTTGCCAAGCGCTAGGTAGGCAGAATCGTTGACCCGCTTGGTGTGCACTCCTATAGTCGGCGGCCTTATGTCGAAGAACGAATTGCCATCGGCGGTCATTTTGGACGGCGACGGCGTGCTGTGGCACGAGAAGTGCGTCGATCCGGGTCTGGCTGAATTCATGGCCACACTCACTGCCCTCAAGATTCAATGGATCCTGGCCACCAACAACGCCCGTTACCGCCCGGAGCACCACGTCCAGACGTTCCGGCGCTTCGGCGCCGAATGTGACGAGAGTCATGTCATCACGTCGCCGGAGGTGGCCGCCGATCTCATTTGCCGCAATGCATCCGAGGCCGTTCGCGTCTGCATGATCGGCGAAGATGGCTTGGAGCACGCACTTACCGTCCGCGGCGCGCAAATCATCAACGACCGGTGGCGCGGCGAGCACGGCTGGGAGCAGACGCCGACACACGTCGTCTCCGGTTTTACGATGGGATTGGGGTACCAGCATCTGGCTGCCGCCCACTGCGCCATTGTCGATCACAACGCACAATTCTTCGTGACGAATCCAGACCGCAGCGCACGCAATCATAAAGGTATTTCGTTCCCGGCCAATGGCGGGACCATGGCGTTCCTGAAGCATTCCACCGGCCGCGAGCCCATCGTGTGTGGCAAACCCGAGCCGGCCATGTTCGAAGAAGCCATCCGCCGCATGGATGCCGATCCCCGCGCCACGGTGGTCATCGGCGATACGCCAGAGACCGAAATCCTGGGCGGCAACCGCATGGGGTTGGAAACCTGGATGGTCATGGGCGGCTCCACCCCGTCGTTGGAAGGCATTCCGCCCGAGGCGCATCCCAAAAAACAATTCGCCGACATCGCCGAGATTACCGCGTTTCTACGCCGTCTGAAGGGCTGATGTCTTTCGGCAGCACCCAATCGGTCTCGGGTTCAATGAGTTTGTGAATCTCGCTCGGCTTGTCGTGCATTGCCAACACCATGCCGCCACCGCCGGTGCGCCCACCGGCACCGATGACCTTGGCTGAACCGCCGATCTTCTCGATTGCCGCGATGAACGCTGCCACGTGCGGCGGCACCACACCCAATGCGACCTGGGCTTTGTGGTGGTCGCGGAGAACGGTGTGCAGACTTTCGCCTCCGGCGATGCGTTCGGTGCACTTACCGATTGCATCAATGGCGTCGGCACACTCCTTTTCACGACTGCGGATCCATGCCACCAATTCGGGCGTGGTTTCGTTGGGCGTGCCGGTATCAATAAGAATGGCTTTACCGAGCACTTCACCCGGCATGCCGATTGCGACCGGTTCATGGCCCTTCTGAAAATACACCGGCTGGCGCTCCCAAATGACTGCGAAGTCCATGCCGCTGTTACCGGGGTTCAGTTCGTCCTCAATTGCCAATGCCTGCTTGCGACAGTCCTCGCCGAGCAACATTTTGCAGACGGCGATGATGAGCGCCGTGGACGAGCCCATGCCCTTGCCCAGCGGAATATGGTTTTCAACCGAAACGGTTCCGGCGAGCTTGGGGTCGCAACGCTTGATAATCTCGCGCAAATACGTCATCCACACGTCGTTGGCCGGCATGTGTGGCCATTCGATTTCCAACCCGTGCTTGCGGTCGCGCTTGTGCGTCACGCCCATCCAATGCTGCGAGGGGAACGCAATGCCGGGTTTGCCGAAGAGCATGGCGTACTCGCCACTCACGATAATCTTGCCGGTGACGTGGGCGGTGCGTGCGCTCATGGCTCGTGCCATACTATGCACGTATGCCGACCAACGCCACACCCTTCGATACATTCTCTGTCACGTATGTGCCGGAGATTGAATCCGCACTGGACCGCTGCAGCTCCGGTGGCGGCGATGCCCAGCTGATTGAAGCCATGCGCTACAGCTTGCTCATGGCCGGAAAGCGCATTCGTCCGCTCCTGGTCCTTATGGCCGCCGATGCCTGCGGAGCGGACGCGAAAGCCGCCATGCCCGCCGCTTGCGCCGTTGAAATGGTCCATGCGTTCTCGCTCATTCACGATGACCTCCCGGCCATGGATAACGACGACCTGCGTCGCGGCAAACCTACCAACCACAAAGTATACGGCGAGGCGACGGCGATTTTGGCCGGCGATGCATTGTTGGCATTGGCGTTCGAAACACTCATGCAGCTGCCCGCCGCGATTGCGCAACGCTGTGCGATTGAACTCTCGCGTGCTACCGGCGTGGCAGGCATGACCGGCGGACAATCCATGGACATGCGCGGACTGGGCGCCAAGGCCGGTATTCAGGACGTGCAGTTGCTGCACTCGCGCAAGACCGGCGCGCTCATCGTGGCGTGCGTGCGGATGGGTGCCATGGTCGCCGCTGCATCCGATGACAAACTTCAGGCGCTGACACGCTACGCGGAGGGCATTGGTGTTGCGTTCCAAATCACCGACGATCTTCTGGATGTAACGGCTAGCAGCGCCGCGCTTGGCAAGACCGCAGGGAAGGATGTTGCACAGGGCAAAGTCACCTATCCTTCATTGCTTGGAATCGAGGGCAGCAAAGCGGCCGCCAAAGTTGCCGTGAACGATGCTGTGAACGCGTTGTTGCCGTTTGGAAAAAAGGCAGAGCATCTGGTCGATTTGGCCGGGTATATTCTGGCGCGGAAAAAATAACGTTCATACGTGCGATGCGACGTCGCACCTGCGGACACGTTTATTTTCCAAACCGCCGCTTGCGGCTCGCGAGCGTCTCGATTGCCGCGCCGATGTCGTCGCTGGTGAAATCCGGGAAGTGTTTGTCCAAGAATATCCATTCGGCGTACGCGCTTTGGAAGAGGAAGAAGTTGCTGGTGCGCTGCTCGCCTGACGTTCGAATGATCAGATCGATATCCGGCAGCTGCGGCTGGTCCATTGCGGCACGAATAGCTTCCTCTGTGGCTTCCTTGGCCGATTCCAGCTTCCGCACTGCGCGTGTCACTTCGTCTTTTCCGCCGTAATCAATGGCCATGTGCAGATACAACTTTGTCGTTGACGGAGGATCATTGGCGACATCTTCCAGCAGTGCCTTCAGCGACTTCGGCATGCGGTCGGTACGACCGGAGCGAATGAGGCGTACGCCGCTGTTCTTCAAATTTTCACGTTCCTTGCGAATGTATTTCTCAAAGAGTTTCATCAGCTGTTCCACCTCCATTTTCTCGCGCTTCCAGTTCTCGGTGGAGAACGCCCAGAACGTGAGTGTTTCAATGCGCTCATCGCGTGCACACCATTCTACGATGGTGTTGAAATTTTCAGCTGATTGTTCATGGCCTTTCCACGGCAGTATGCCGCGGTCTTTAGCCCAACGACGGTTGCCGTCCGGAATCAGCGCGATGTGCAGCGGCTTCTCGCTCATTTCAGTAATTTCGGAAGGCCCAAATGGAACCACGGCGTGTACTGTTCGGGGTTCGCTTCGAAATCTTTGAGTAGCTTGTCGGTGGACATCCACTTCCATTCGGATACTTCATCGGGGTTGGGTTGCACATCGGCGTCCGGACAGTAGCCGACCAGCATGGTCACATATTCGTGCTCGACGCCTTTTCCGCTCGGACATTCGGCGCGGTAGACGTAATCCGAATGTGCGACCAACGGCGTGGTGAAACCCAATTCTTCCTTCAGACGGCGTTCGCCCGCTTCCGTCGGCGTCTCATCTTCGAACGGATGACTGCAGCAGGTGTTGGCCCAGACTCCGGCCCACAGCATTTTTTTGTCGCAGCGGCGCTGAATCAAGATTTCCTTCCGGCCGTTGCGGAACACATACACCGAAAACGCGCGGTGCAACTGGCCTTTGCCGGTGTGGGCGGCCAACAGATCTGCTTCGCCGAGCGGCGTGCCTTGTTCATCGACGAGGGTGACGGTGCGTTTCATGAGATGCCAGCATGCCGCGTGCATTCGGCGCAGGCAAATGCTTTGCTCCGGCCATTTCTAGCCTTTTTTTAGATTTTCGTGTACACTATGAAGATTTCCCCGAATCCTTATGCAGACACACACCCACTTTCGTTCGGTTGTCACCCTAGGTTTTGCTCTAGCCGTAGCGGCTTGCATCGCCCTTGGTGCGTTGTTGCTGAAAGCAGCCGCGCCACTCGATATCGACGTGGCCATGGCCGCTCCGAGCGCCGTGAATACGATTTTGAATAACATCGACATGGAAATCTTCCTGCGGGTGGATGGCATTACCGGCGAGGCCGATGAAGATCGTCACCAGAACGACGTGCTTGTCGACTCCTTCTCTTTTGGTGCCAAGCGCACGCCTTCCGCCACGTCCGTGACCATGTCGGACTTCCTCGTCACCATGCCGGCGAACAAGGCCTCTGCCAAACTGATGGTCTACGCCGCCGGAAGCGTAAACGTACCCAAGGTCGTACTTTCCGTGCGTCGCAAAGGTGCTACGCAGGACTTTTTGCGCTGGACGCTGACCGACACGTTCGTGAGCTCCTACCAGACGGTGGGCAATCTTCACGGCGACGGCGTGCAGGACCAGGTTGGATTTACATTCGGAAAAATCGAAGCCGAGTACCGCCAGATTCTGCCCGATGGCAACTACGGTGCTCCGGTTCGTTCCGGATGGGATCGTCGCTCGAATAAGCCAGTACCTGTAAAGTAAGCAGGTATTAGGCGATTAGCGACGAGCTGCGAGCAGTTCCGCGCGCTTGATTTTCTCCTGTGCCGACAAGTTGCGTTCGGTGGCGGCGTGCGCGGCATCGATACGCTTGTTGCGGACCATTTCGGCGGCACGGTACAGACTTTCGAACGTTCCGGCGTCGATCCATTCATCGTTCAAAATCGTGGCTTTGGCTTCGCCGTTCTCCACGTACCAGCGGCTGACGTCGGTGATTTCCAATTCGCCGCGGGCGGATGGCTTCAGATTGCGAATGATCTCGAAGCAGCGTGCGTCGTACACGTAGCAGCCGGTGACGGCCAGGTTGCTCTTGGGCTTGGCGGGCTTTTCTTCAATGGACGTCACTTTGTCGCCGTCCAACGTGGCCACGCCGAAACGCTTGCAGTCGGGGAGTTCCTTTAGGAACAAATGTGCTCCGCCCTTGAAGTCGTGGATGACCGGCGCGATGTCGCCGAAGAACACGTTGTCGCCCAAGATCACGCAGCAGTCGTCGCCGGCGGCGAACTTCTCGGCCAGGCCGAGTGCCTGCGCAATGCCGGATGGCGTGTCCTGCACTTTGTACGCAAACGAGCAGCCCATCTTGGCGCCGGAACCCAGGTAGTCGGTAATCTGACCCATGTTCTCCGAACCCGTCACAATGGCGATGTCGTGGATGCCCGCACTGCGCATGATGTCCAGTGGGTACTCGATGAGCGGACGGTCGTAGACCGGCAACAGGCTTTTGTTGGTCACGTCGGTCAACGGCTTGAGCCGTGAACCCGTTCCGCCGCAAATGAGAACACCTTTCATAGGGAACGAATTCTAGCGCCGAGGGCTGCGGTAAGCCATAGGAAATACAGAAGGGATTTCAAGGAGTCCAAAGAAACCAAAGAGTCCAAGGATGGCGAGATTCGTTGGACTCCTTGGAATCACGGGCTTCTTCTAGGGTAGTATCAACTCCTATGAACATTCTTGTTACAGGAGGGGCCGGATTCATCGGCTCGCACTTCGTCCTCCGGCACCGTCAGCTGCATCCGGCCGACGGCATTGTGGTCGTGGACGCCTTGCGCCACGGCGCGGACAAGCACTACCTGGACGCCGCCATGGACGGCATCACGTTCGTGGAAGGGGACATCGCCGACGTGGAACTCATGCACAAGCTGGTGAAGCAGTATCTTATCGATGTGGTGGTGAACTTCGCGGCCGAGACGCACGTGGACCGCAGCATCGCAAATCCTGTTCCGTTCTTGCACAGCAACGTTGTCGGCGTCCAAAGCCTGATCGAAGTTTGCCGCCAGCGTCCCGATACGTTGCTCATGCACATCTCCACCGATGAAGTGTACGGCGACGTGCAAGACGGAGAGCGCCCCAAAGAACTCGGTGACCCACTGATGCCCAGTTCGCCGTATGCGGCCAGCAAGGGTGCAGGCGATTTACTCATTCATGCCGCAGTGCGTACGTACGGCATTCGTGCGCGCATCTCGCGTTGCACCAACAACTACGGCCCGCACCAAGCGGCCGAGAAATTCATCCCCACCGTCATTCGCCGCGCTTTGGCTAACCAGCCGGTACCCATTTACGCCAAGGGCGAGAACAAGCGCGACTGGCTGTACGTCACCGACCATACCGACGCCATCGAGTCGGTGATCCGCGCGCCCGACGGCGACGGAAAAATCTTCCACGTATCGGCCGACGGCGAGCGCCGCAACATCGATGTCGCCAAACAAATCCTCACGTTGCTCGGCAAACCCGAAAGCCTGCTCACGTTCGTAAAAGACCGTCCCGGCCACGACTGGCGCTATGCGTTGGATGCCTCCTCAACCCACGTTCTTGGCTGGAAACCGAAGATCGATTTCGATGAAGGGCTGCGGCGTACCGTGGAGTGGTATCAGATGCTGGTGAACAACGCGGAGTAGGCGAAGTCGCTAGTCCGGCATCGATGCCGGGCCGATTTGCTCCATCAATTGCTTTTTGAATGCATTGGTCCTTTCGAACAATGGAAAATTTCCAAAGGAGACTGCGGGTTTAGCGGCCTGAAATTCATCCAATGCTGCCGCAGCAGACAAGACATTGACCACTTCAGCGCGTAGTTTGGCATCCAGGTAGCCCGGAATGACGACGTCTTCCACCGGGATCTCTTCGGCACCCCGAAAGAGATCCGCGATGACTTCGCGCGCTGTTAGTACGTTCATCGCCACACCCAAGCCTTCGGCCGGAGTGATGTGTTTTTTGAGCGTCAGTGCCTGAGCGCTCGCTTCACGTCCGCTGAACGCACGTTCCACGCTTCGTTGAGTGATATTGGGCATAAATATATTATAATATAATATTAAGTATTTGTAAAATATGAGGCGCGTATGCAGGAAAGGAGGCGTGCGGGTACACTGTCGGCGATGAAGATCGTGCTCGCGACCGGCATTTACCCGCCCGACATCGGCGGTCCGGCAACGTACGTGCGTGAATTGGCCCGCGAACTCACGCAGCAGAAGCACGAAGTCATCGTGCTGACATACCAGACCATTTTCGTCGATCATTCGCCGCCGCCCGCCTGGAAGATCATCCGCGTGTCGCGCGGAGGAGGCATGCTCTTCGCTTGGAATAACTACGCCAAAGCGCTGCGCGAGCATGCTGCGGACGCCGACCAAGTCGTATGTTTTTCATCGGTGAGCTGCGGTGTTCCGCTGTGGATGTCCGGCATTCGGAAGCCCAAAACCATGTTGCGCCTGGGCGGAGATTTCTTCTGGGAACGCTACACCGCCGTCGGCGGCGGACTCGGCTTACAGCCGTGGTATGCCGACGGGAAGCCGGAATCCTTCAGTGATCGGGTGAATCTGTTCGTTACCCGTCTCATGAATTCATTGTTCATGGGACGCATATTGAATCGCTTCGATTGTGTCGTGTATTCCACGCAGTACCAACTCGACATTCACAAGAGTCACTACAAGAAATTGCCGGACACACTCGTGATTCAAAATGCGTTGCCGGCAGGCTCGCCCGTGCTGCACGCCATGCACACACCGTTGAAACTGCTGTTCCTGGGCCGCTTCGTGCGCTTCAAGAACGTCATCAATTTGCTGCACGCCCTGCGAGAAATTCCCAACGCCACGCTCACTATGACCGGCGAAGGCCCCGAGCGGTTGAATATGCGAAAAGAGGCTGAGCAATGCGGCTTGAACGATCGCATCACATTCCTGCGTCCGGTGTTCTCGGAAGACAAGCAGCGTCTGTTTGCAGATCATGACTTGCTCGTGCTGCCGTCCATTACGGAAATCAGTCCGAACGTGGCACTCGAAGCGCGCAGTTCAGGATTGCCGGTCTTGCTGACGCAGCAGACGGGCCTTAGTGGAGAGCTCACGAAAGGCATGGTGAAGGCCCCGCTGCACACGGCAGCCGAAATCGCACGCGCCATTGCTTCCGTACAAACCAACTACGCGGACATCGCGCGCGAAGCCGCGTCACCCCCGCTCCAGCGTCCGTGGTCGGCGGTGGCCCAGGAGTGGGTCGCGCTGTTCTCACGTCCTCGATGAAGCTCCTCATGATCTCCGGAGACAGGTCGATGCTGCAATGCAAGCAGGGCGCGTTTTATGCGACGCTGCAGGAGTTTCATTCGCACTGGGAACGTATCGATGTCATTACGCCGCGTGCAGCCGAGCTACCGTTGTCGCCCAAAGAATTCTTCGGCAACGTTTTTTTCCATCCGTGTCCGTACGGATTACTGGCACAACCGTGGTGGATCGAACAGAAAGGGAAAGAGCTGATCGCCGCACACGGCCACCAGGTGATGACGGTCCACGAGTACCCGCCGTTCTACAACGGCATTGGCGCACGCAGGCTCGCCAGAGCCACGAACGTACCTGCAGTGTACGAAATCCATCACCTCATCGGCGAGCCGCAACCTGCGTCGCTGACCGAATGGATCGGTCGCTGGATGTCGCGCTTGTGGTTGAAGGCCGATCTGAAACCGGCGGCCAACGTTCGCACCGTGAACGGTACCGTGCGCGATACACTCGTGCGCTGGGGCGTGGAGGAAAACCGCATCGCAGTGGTGCCATCGTTTTATTTGGATCGCGACGTTCTTAAGCCCGATGCAACCGTGACCAAGCAGTATGACGTGGTGTTCTGCGGGCGGCTTGCCGCTAACAAAGGATTGATTGAGGTCATCCACGCGGTGGCGTCGTTGCCCGGTGTCACGCTCTTGGTGATAGGCGACGGAGAGGTACGTGTATCGGCCGAGACGTTGGTGCAGTCGTTCGGCGTGGCCAACCGCGTCACCTTCTGCGGCTGGCTGCCGACTCCGGGCGACGTGATGAAAAGCATCCAGTCGGCCAAGATGCTCGTGATGCATTCCAAGAGCGAAGGAGGTCCGCGGGTGGCCCTGGAAGCCATGGCGCTTGGTATGCCGGTGATTGCCACCAAAGTTGGTGTGATGCCGGACGTGATTCAAGACGGCGTGAACGGTGTGCTCACCTGCGGATCGGTTGCCGAGCTTGCCGGACATATTAAAACATTGCTGGCCGACGACAGTCTGCGCTCGCGCATGGGTGCCGAGGCTGCCAAAATCATCGAGCGGTTCGAGAAAAAGAAACTCGTGAAGGATTACGCCGATTTCCTGAAATCAAACGCCCGATGAAACTCCTCTTCATCACCCAAAAGCTGAAACAACAGGACGCCTTCGGCATCCTGTGGGTCCGCGAGTTTCATGCCCAGGGCTACGATGTGGAAGTCATTTGTCTGGAAGGCGACGGCCAGAAGCTGGAGTTTCCGGTGCACACACTTGGAAAAGAGCGCGGCGCACCGCGCTGGAAGTCGGTGCTGGAATTCGAACGCCTGATCCTCACACTCAAGTACGACCGTGTGTTCGTGCACATGGCGCCGGTGTGGTATTCGCTCGGTTGGTGGGCGTGGTTGCTGAAGGGGATTCCGTGTTACTTGTGGTACACGCACTACAAAATGCAGCTGGGCGTGCGGTTGTTCGGTTGGTTCGGCAAGCGCTTTTTCTGCGCCACGTCGCAGAGCTTGCCGCAGTTCCAGGGGTCGCCGAAGAAAATCGTCATCGGCCACGGCATCGACCTGGAATTCTGGCCGATGCGTCCCAACGTCTGCGACAACCCTGC
Source organism: uncultured Candidatus Peribacteria bacterium (assembly GCA_964448405.1). Classification (GTDB taxonomy): domain Bacteria; phylum Patescibacteriota; class Gracilibacteria; order Peribacterales; family Peribacteraceae; genus DAORHV01. Next base: position 15,024 of record CAYUVW010000022.1, read on the forward strand.
ACGCTTGCTTACTGTGCACCGCCTCAGCCGTTCCAAGCGCCTGGAGCTCAGCATCAAGGCAATGACGCTGCTGCATAATGAATACACGCTGGACATTTACGGTATCGAGGCCGAGCCGGATTACGTAGATGAACTGCGCGAACTGGTGAAAGCGCTCAACCTCGGTCACCGCGTCATCTTTCACGGCACGGTGCCCATGAACCGCCTGTCGGAGATTTATACGAAGCACCGCCTGATCCTGAACATGGCCAGCGAGACGATTGATAAAACCATGCTGGAAGCCATGACGTGCGGTTGCTACCCGGTCACCACCAATGCCAACGCCATGGCGATCGGCATTCCGGCCGCCCCTGCCGAAGACACCCCCGAGGCAATCGCGGCGTTCGTGCAGAAATATGCAGATCAAGCGCCGCTATCGGCTACGCAGATGTATTCGGTCGTGAACGAAGGCCACAGCCTGCATGGACTGATTGCAAAAATGGACTCGTACATGCACAAAGGGGACTAATTTGCGCTTTTCCTCGTCTTTTTCTTCTTGGGCATTTTTGCATCAATGATGACAGCGTCGCTGTCCGTCTTTGCTTTGCCGCCCATAATTGAAGCAAAGTTTTCCATAACCGAGATGATTTTTTCCTGCGCAATCTTTTCGCTTTTGGCGTCCATTACATCCAATGGCTTCATGGGGAAATTCTCCATTGCAGCATACATACGAGTCATCAGCTGAAGGGAGGAAGGCGGCGTAGAGTTCAGGTACACCAAGGCGGGGTTGATATATTGATAGACCTTAATTTGTCGGCCATGCTTGATTTTTACCTTGTCATGGCAGGTAAAATTATCTGCGAGATTAGGATTATCCACCATGTCGATGATTTGGTTGTATGCTTCTTCGGTAAAAATAATATTATTCCTTTCAGCAAAGTTCATCACGCGAGCAGCCATATTTACCACGCCTCCAGCAACGTTGTAGTTGCTATTCGCATCCCTGTAAACGATCCCTTTTCCCTCGGAGACGCCGACCTTCAGATTGAAGTTGCTATGGCAGTTGCACCAGCCATTTTCACTAAATTTTGGACAGTGACTTCGAATATTCACCTTGTTGGTTTCTTCAAGAATGATTTTTGAAAATTCCAAATGGATATCATTTAATCCATTAAAAGAAAATGCGATTGCGGCCCCATCCCCAGTGGGAATGATGATGATATCGTGCAAAAAGTTGAGAGCATTTTTTTCAGTATATTTTTCATGCTGGTCAGCAATCCTTTGTCGTGCCTTGACTAAGCATTTTGTGAATTGATCGATTACATCCATTTGTGCCTGAGACCTCCTTTCCGAGTACTTCTCAATGTCGCAAAAAACGATTTGGAGCTGTACGTTCTTGCCCTGTGATGAAATAATCTTGTCGAGATGAGGTGATTTCATACTTAGAAAAAGTAGAGGGAAGGATCGTACTACTTGCAAAGTATATTTCACTTTCTTTTTGTTTTGAGGAAAGGCGATTTATTAAATAGCTTGTCTCAATGCCTCACACACCTCTTCCACCTGCGCCTCGGTGAGTTCGGCAAACATCGGCAGAGAGAGAATGTCGTTGGCCTGAGCCTCAGCTTCCGGGAAGTCGCCGGGCGACCAGCCGCATTCGGCGTACGCACGCTGCAGGTGAATGGGGATGGGGTAGTGGATGCCGGTCGAGATTCCTTTGTCGGCCATTTTCTTCTGCACCGCGTCGCGGTTCTTCACGCGCACGACCATGAGATGGTAGTTGCTCACGCGGTCGTTGTGGGTCTCGAAGAGCTCCACGCCGTCCAACGTGGACAACAGGGAGTGGTACAACTTGGCATGTGCGCGGCGCTTGTCGTTCCAGCTATCCAGGTGTTTCAGTTTCACACTCAGGATGGCGCCCTGGATGCCGTCCATGCGGTCGTTGCGACCCACCAGTGCATGCTCGTATTTCTTGGGCATGCCGTGCTCGCGTAACATGCGCACACGCTTGGCGATTTCTTCGTCATCGGTGACGATGGCGCCCGCCTCGCCGAATGCACCCAGGTTCTTGCCCGGGTACATGCTGAACGCAGCGCAGTGCGCCAGAGTTCCGGTGCGCTTGCCTTTGTACATGCTGCCGTGTGCTTGGCAGGCGTCCTCTATCACGATGAGTTTGTGCTTCTTCGCAATCAGGTGAATGGCGTCCATGTCGGCCGGCTGGCCGTACAGGTGGACCGGAATAATGGCTGCCGTCTTGGACGTGATTGCGGCTTCGATTTTGGACACGTCGATGAGCGCATCGTCCGCGCGGCAGTCCACTAGCACCGGCGTGGCGCCAGCTAGCGAAATGGCTTCGGCTGAAGCGAAGAACGAGTTTGTGACGGTGATGACTTCCTGTCCGGGGCCAATGTCGTATGCGCGCAACGGCAACTCCAATGCCGCGGTGCCGGACGCCAGCCCTACGCAGTACTTGGCGCCGCAGTAGGCGGCAAATTCTTTCTCGAATTGCTCCACGTACGGTCCGCCTGCGAACGCGCACTTGTCCACCACGGCTTGCATGGCGGCATCGATGTCTGGCTTGATCGACTTGTACTGCGCTTTCAGGTCCAAGAACGGTACGGGCATGTCCGAAGCGTATGCAGAAACTGGGAATTGCACAACTTCTGGTTTAGGCTGCTGTTCTAATGACCACACGCGACATCCTGCTGGCCGGCAAACACGTGGCCCTCGCGGTCATGACCGAGGACGATCAGCCCGTGTTCCAGCGCTGGCTTTCGGAGAACGCCGAATTGCGCGCGCTCATCGACGATCACCGCGTGCCGACCCTGCAAGATCAACAGAATTGGTTCAAGCGTGTACAGGAGCCCGACCGCAAGATGGTTTCCATTCTCACTGCTTCCGATCATGCGCTCATCGGCAATGGCGGGTTCGTGAATATTGATGCTGCGAAAAAGGAAGGGACGTTGCGCATCACGATCGGTCACCCCGAAGCGTTGGGCAAAGGTTGGGGGAGCGAAGCAATCGGCCTTTTAGTGCGATATGGATTTGAAACCTTGGGATTCAACCACGTCGTCCTGAAGGTGCTGAAGACCAATCAGCGTGCCATCCGCGCCTACGAGAAAAATGGTTTCAAGGCCGCCGGAGACGATCCGGACAACGCTGCTACACTCCTGATGACGCTTTCCAAGCCCGCATGAGCCTTACGCTTGTTCCCCACACCGCCGACAAGGACGCGAAATGGGACGCATTCGTGGCCGCCTCGCGCAACGGAACGTTTTTCCATACGCGCCGCTTCCTGGCGTATCACCCTGAGGGCCGCTTCGCCGATGCATCGTTCTGGGTGATGGACGGCGAGACTCCGGTGGCAGTGCTGCCCGCCGCAATCAAAGACAGCAAACTCATCGCGCATCCGGGTGCCTCCTACGGTGGCGTCGTACTGGCTGCCAATGTGGGCGTGAAGGAATCGGGCGAAATCTTGGCTGCCATCACAGAGCATGCCAAAGCCAAAAAGCTCGCAGGCATGTCATTCGTTCGTCTTACGCCCCAGAGCATCCGGCAGGGTTTTTCGGATGATCAGGAATACTGGATGTTCCAACAAGGTTGGACGTGTACGCGCTTCGAAATGGATGGAGCAATCGATGCGTCCGCACTCACCGAAGAACTGCTGATGGGCTCACTCACGGGCAAGTGCCGCAATATGGTGCGCCAGGCCGAACGCGCGGGCATTTCGGTGAAGGTCACCCAGGACTTTGCCGGGTTCTGGAAAATCCTGGAGGCCACGCTCACCGGACGCCACGGCACCAAGCCCACGCACACAGTGGAGGAAATCATCAAGCTGAAGACGTTGTGTCCAAACGATGTCCGGTTGTTCGGCGCCTACAAAGCCGACGTACTGGTCGGCGGCATTGTGGTCGTTACCATTAACAACGCCGCGCTCTATACGCTGTACATGGCGCAGGACTATGCGCATCAGAAGGAGCACCCCATGCACATGATTCTGGTTGAAGTGCTCAAGGCCGCCATCCGCGAGAAGCGCCGTACGTTGCATTTGGGTGTGTCTACCGAAGACGGCGGCAAAGTGATCAATGAAGGATTATTCTTCTTTAAAGAGAGTTTCGGCTGCAAGCCCGTCCGCCGCGAATCCTGGGAACTTCCCCTCTAACCATGTCGGAACACGCCCCCATTCCCTGTTCGGTCCTGGTCCTCACGCGCAATAGCGCGGGATCGCTTGCGCGCTGCCTGGCGCCGCTGGCCCCGTTCAGCGAGATTCTGGTGCACGACGCCAACAGCATCGACGATACCGTCATGATCGCCAAAGAGTTCGACGCCAAAGTGCTGCCGCAGTACCCCGAAGACACCGTCACGCCCAGCCTGCGTGTGAAGGATTTCACCGAGATGCGTCTGCGCCAGCGTGCCGATGCCAAGGAAGACTGGGTGTTGTACGTGGACTCCGACGAAGAGCTGAGCCCCGAAGCCGTGGCCGAGATCGCCGATCTGCTGCCGCGCATCAGCATCAAGAGCATCATCAAGATCCCGCGCGTGCCGGTCATAAATGGCATCCCGCGCACACGCGGTCACCTGACCCCGGACGTCATGCCGCGCATTCATCACCGCAAGAGCGGCGCAACTCTGCAGAAGGGCAAGACGGTGCATGAAAAATATGAATACGATTCTTCGTTTAAGGAAATCACACTCAAGCACCCGTTGTATACGCCGTTGCCGGACGTCGCCGACATGCGCTCCAAGGACGACCGTTACCTTCTTCTGGAAATCGAGCGCTTGCGTAAGAGTGGCTATACATGGGGCGAGTACGTACGTTGGATTCTGTTCCGCGAGCCGCTGATCATGCTCACGCTGCTCGTGCGCATTGCCCGTATTTGGCCGGAACTTCAGAAGCCCGACGCCATTCCGTTGGATCATCACCTTCGTTACGTGCGCTATCACTGGCGTTTGTTTCGTGGGATTACGGGGATGATGTTGGGGTTTGGAAAAAAGCCGAAGGCTTAGTTTGTTCTTTTGTCCGAGCGGACGACGAATGCCACTTCTTTGTCGCGACGAAAGAAGTGGCCAAGAAAACGCTGCGCGCCGGCTCCCACGCCCGCTGCGGCGAGCAG
>CAYUVW010000023.1:0-18847 GCA_964448405.1 uncultured Candidatus Peribacteria bacterium
CTTCCGGATAGTGGAACGGGTAGGAGTTGGCCACGAATACGATTTTGGTGGCGTCGCTGGGACTCAAAAACATGTAAAAGTCGGTGCCGTCCACAGCGGCGTCCTGGCTGATGTACGGGGCTTCGCGGTGCGAAGAAGCAAGGGTTGTCACCGGACTCAGGATCCAGGCAAACACAGAAGCTGCGGCAAGCAGAGCAATGGTGCGCTTGGAGACCGGCAGCCCGAACGTCATGGTCGACATAGGACGGAAGGGGAAAAGGGGAGATACGCTATCGCAAAGCTTACGGAACATCGCATCCGAGTACACTAGCCAAATTCAGAATGTAGCTTCCGGTGAAAGTGTGCAAAGTCGGCTCCCCAAGACGCAGGGGCGTACTTGCGTCCTTTTCTTCACATTGATTTTGTGCTACAATAAGAAGATTGCTTCATAAACTCCCTCGCTGGCTCCCGTACGGTGCGTTGGCACTCACCGGATTTATCGCGTTGTCGTTTACGACGCAGACGCGCCTTGCTGCGTACTTAAGCCCCTTTCAGGTATTCGGTGGCGCTGCGGCATCGCAGTCGTCGGAGACTCCGCTGCCGTTCGGCGGCTCGGTGACCATCCCGCTGCCGTTCGAGGGAAACACGTCATCCATTCCGTTGCCATTCGACGGCTCCTCGTCGTCCATCCCCAATCCTTTTGAGGGATCATCGTCCTCGTCGACGTCCGTTCCGCTGCCGTTTGGCGGCTCGTCTTCGTCCATCCCCAATCCGTTTGAGAATTTCTCATCGGCACCCAGCAGTGCCAATTCCAGCACGTCTTCGTCCACCAGTGCTTCTTCGACTTCCTCCTCTTCCTCTTCGTCCAGCACCACCGGCGGTACAACCGGCGGTTCCGGCGGCTCGACAGGCGGCGGCAGCGGAGGCTCTGGTCATGGCGGCAACAGCGGCGGAGCAGGAGGTGGCGGAGGCACCGGTGGCGGAAACGGTGCATATGGCTCGCCCATCTATCGCGCCAATGCGTCCGACTACGTCCGCACATTCTACAAGCCGGAAGATCCACAGGCTGCCGATGCTATTCAAGGCAACGAAGTCGGTGGTCCTTCTGAGTCATTGGTGGACGGTGTTCATGGAGGCGCCGAAATCACACCCAAACCGGTCGTTACGAAACCGACGTCGAAAGCTCCCGCCATGCGCGTTCCTCGCGCCCCCCGCGTCACGAAGACGGGCCCCGAGGAGTACCTCGTGGCATTCACTCTTGTCATCGCAGTTCTTCTGACGCTCGCCTTGAGCGCCAGACGTTCGTCGATTTCCTCTCGTCCATTTCCCCTGTAATTATGGAAGACGCAGTCACTTCACAGATGAAGCTGAAAAGCTTCCTTCGTCGCCCGGCCGTCATGGTCGCAATAGGAATGTGCGCCGTCGCCTCGACGTTCGTCTTCCTTACTGTTGCGCAATCTGGCCCCAGGGTCAGCAACAGCACCATTCCGATCCCGTTCATTCCGGGAGAGAATCACGGTGCCGCCGCTGCAGGATCAAACCTTGCCGGTTCGGTTACGTACATCCGCACGCTCGCCAACGGCGTGGAGTTTTACGAAATGGACTTCGTAGGGGACACCAGCCAGACCGCTGCAGCCGATAAAGTCTTCTTGGTGCGGGTTCCGACCGGGGTGACATCCATTCCGTTCGAGCGCGTGATTGTGGATAGCAACGGCGCCACGCGACCGTATTACGGTTACATCTATACGTCTTCCACCGCCGCTACCGAAATCGCCAACCAGAGTGCGTCCGGTTTTGCCGTGCGCTTCCCAGGCTTGTTCTTCGCTTCTGCTGCGATAAAGGCCGCACATGGTGCCGACTTGAGCGCCTTCGAAACAATCAACGGTATCGTCTTCAAGACGTCTACCGAATACGACACGGCCAGCGGTGCACGCTTGAAAGGTCCGCAACTCATCGCCTTGGTTCCGACGGATCAGAACATGCTCATCGATATCGCTCCGGTGTGCGGTAACGGCTGGAAAGCCAACACCGAGGACTGTGACGATGGCGACCTGACGGCCGGCGACGGCTGTTCGGCCACCTGTACGATAGAATCCGGCTTCACCTGCGACGCCACCAGCGAGCAGAGCGTCTGTACTCCGGATGCCGCCTGCGGCGACGGTTTGGTGACCAACGGCGAAACCTGCGACGACGGCAACACGACCGCCGGAGATGGCTGCAACGCCACCTGTGCGGTGGAATCCGGCTTCACCTGCGATACCGGCGAACCAAGTGTCTGTACGCAGACATGCGGTAACGGTGTCCGCGGCCAGGGCGAAACCTGTGATGATGGCAACGCCACTGCCGGCGATGGTTGTTCCGCAACCTGCGCGGTCGAAAACGGTTACACCTGCAACACCGCCACGCCGAACGTGTGTGATCCTGATACTGTCGCTCCAGTGTGCGGCAACAGCGAGCGCGAAGGCGACGCTTGCGGCAACGCATTCGTGGATAACAATGAAGAATGCGACTGGGCGATTGAATGCGAATTCACCGTGGATGGCGATGATTGCACCTGTCATGACGACTGCACCGCCTGCGATGGCAACGAAGACTGTGCGTTCACGGCTCCCACATACGTCGGCGAAACCTGCGACGACGGCAACACGACCGATGCCGACGGCTGCAATGCAACGTGCGATGTGGAAGGCGGCTTTACGTGCGACACCGCTTCTCCCAACGTTTGCAGCCCGATTGTTGCAGTCTGTGGCAACGGTGTTCGTCAAACAGGTGAGACCTGCGACGACGGCAACACGACTGCCGGCGATGGCTGCAGCGCGACTTGCACAATAGAGAACGGTTACAGCTGCACGACGGCAACGCCGAACGTCTGTGATCAGTGCGGTAATGGAACGCTTGCCAGCACCGAACAGTGTGACGATGCCAATACCACCGCAGGAGACGGCTGTTCGGCTACCTGCACGATCGAAAGCGGCTTCACCTGCGCAGACTGTGCAGCCGGTCCCACCATTACGGAATTCACCGGTACTGGCGGTATCTTCGCGGTGACCGCTGGGCCCGACGGCAACATCTGGTACACCGAATCCACCGGACTGAACATTGTGAAAATTACGTCCACTGGCGCAACGACGAAGTACGCCATTACGAACGGCGCACCGGATGGCGGCATCACCCTTGGTCCCGACGGCAACGTGTGGTTTACCAAAGGCATTGCAAACAAAATTTCCAGAATTACCTCCACCGGAGCAGTCACGGACTTTGCAGTTCTTACTGCCAACAGCAAGCCGATTGGCATTATCGCTGGGCCCGACGGCAACCTGTGGTTTACCGAATCCGATGCCAACAAGATCGGCCGCATTACGCCATCTGGAATCGTAACAGAATTCACTATTCCGACTGCGAACAGCGAGCCGCTCTTCCTTGCTGCCGGTCCCGACGGCAACGTGTGGTTCACCCAAACGCAGGCCAACAAAATCGGCAGGATCACCTCAACCGGTGCAATTACGGAATTCGCCATTCCGACTGCCAATAGTCAGCCCTACACCATTGCCGCCGGTCCCGACGGCAACCTGTGGTTTACGGAATTCCAGGCCAACAAGATCGCAAAAATCACGCCGACCGGCACCATTACCGAATTCGATTTGGCCGCCAACACACATCCTTATGGCATTGCGCTGGGTCCCGACGGCAACATGTGGTTCACGGAATTCCAGGGTAACAAAATCGGCAGAATTACCCCCGGTGGAACCATTGCAGAATTTGATATCCCCACCTCCAGCGCTGAGCCGACCATTATTACCCTTGGTCCCGACGGCAACCTGTGGTTCGCCGAATACAACTCCACGCACGACAAGATCGGCAAGCTTGCGAATGCCATCTGTCCGGACAACAACAATGGCAGCATCTGCAGTGCGGACCCGGCTTGTGGCGACAGCACGCGAAACTCCGGTGAATCGTGCGATGATGGCGACACAACCGCTGGCGACGGCTGCAATGCAACTTGTGCGATTGAAAGTGGCTTTGCTTGTACGACTGCCAGCCCGAACGTTTGTGCTTCGAATAGTGACTGCGGCAACAGCTTGCGTGAAGCAGGCGAGACCTGCGACGACGGCAACACCACGGACGGCGACGGCTGCGATGCCGTTTGTGCTGTGGAAAGTGGCTATAGCTGCGACACTGCGTCCCCGAACGTCTGTACGCCGGATGTGGTTTGTGGAGATGGCACACGTGAAGGTGGCGAGACTTGCGACGACGGCAATACCACTGCCGGCGACGGTTGTGACGCCGTCTGTGCTGTGGAAAGTGGTTACAGCTGCACCACGGCTACGCCGAACGTCTGCGACCTGTGCGGTAACGGTACGCGTGGTGGCACCGAGGCCTGCGACGATGGCGACACGACCGCTGGTGACGGCTGCAATGCTACTTGTGGGGTGGAGAGCGGTTACAGCTGTGACACAGGCTCTCCGAACATCTGTGATCAGTGTGGCAACGGAACAATTGCCGGCGGCGAAACCTGTGATGATACAAACACAACAGCGGGCGATGGTTGTTCGGCTGCATGTCTCGTTGAAAACGGCTTCTCTTGCAGCGGCCAACCAAGCACGTGTATTCCGATCGTTTGTGGCAACGGCGTTCGTCAGTTGGGTGAAGGTTGCGATGACGGCAACACCACCTCCGGCGACGGTTGCACCGATGTTTGTCAGATTGAAGTCGGCTGGGGATGCAACATGGCTCAGCCCAACGTGTGTGCATTGGATTGCGAGGACATCGACAGCGTGAACATCGTGGTCGCCAGCCACGTTGTCACCTTCGGCTCCAGCCAAGTGCAGGATCGCTGTGACGCCAATCCGCTTGCAGACGAGCTTATCTACGAGCAGACCTGCAACAACACCACGCACTTGCGCGAAGAGGTCCTGCATTTCTGCCCGGTCGGTACCAAGTGCAACGTGGCAGTCAGCGGCGCCGCTTCATGCACCGCCGCAGGTGCACCGCCTCCGTCCGGTGGCGAACTGGACTGCAGCGATACCGATGGCGGATTCGACATCTCAGTGGCGGGTACTGCCACCAACTTGTCCGGTAGCGATTCCGACATCTGTGTGAACGGCAACACCGGCGTACAGGAAACATATTGCGCCCGCTCCGACGGCACGGTCCGTCATATCTCGCTCAGTTGTGCGAACGGCTGCACGTCTGGAGCTTGTAATCCGTAACAGAGACACTGGTCCATCGTCCTGTGCTCACCTCAACCCTCACGCCAGCGCGTGGGGGTTTTGGCGTATGTGTTTCTTGCAAGCCGTGCAGAAGTGCGTCAATGCAGGTTGACAATTCCTTCTGCAGAGGCTTTTCAGTAGGGTGAGGAGGCAAGGGAAAGTCGTGGCGGTTCCGCTGAGGCTCTGGCACACTTCGCCTCCTTATGCGACGGCTTCGGCCTCGCACATTGCTCTTGCATGAGTTTGAAGCCCCCTGAATTCACCGGCGAATCGGCACAGCGTGATCTGGAATCCCAGAATGACGCGGTCGAAAGCGTTTCCACAATATTTGCCGGAGCAGTCTTGCAGCATATCTGCGAAACATTCGGCGATACCGACTACCTGCAGCGGATGCAGCGACTCGGCGTCTTTCATCGCATACGTGCGTTGGTCGCATCTTCCGGCGAAGACGTCGATTTACCCGAAGCAGATGCATGTTGCGATTCCACGACTGCGCGGCTCTTTGCGCAGCGACTGGTACACGCGCACGACCGGCAGTATGGAACATGGCTGCAGGACAATCGCAGTGGGAAAACGTTACCGCTCTTTCACGAGCTTCACCCTCAGCTGCACCGGGCGTACACGCTCTTCTTGATTGTAGGCAACGTCGCTCGCGCCTCCACATGGCAGGACTGGCGCGTCGATCGTGAAGACGATTTGCTCACCGAGCGCCTGGGAATGAGGGGGTCCATTCTCGATGTGGAAGCGGCGCTGGCCGAAGCGTACACACGACCCGGCGAGCGGGCGTTGCACTTGGTGAAAGGGCCGGGGAACGGCATCACCGTCGAAGGATACGACATGCAATCCGAACGAATGATTGTCCGCGAAGGTCGTAGCGAACCGCTCAATGCAGCAGTCGACCACGTACGGGTGGGAGATCGCCTGTACTTCGACATCGGGCCGATTTTGGAGCGCTACATCCGACCTGAATTATTGGTACCGCGGGAGGATCAGGCAGAGGAGCACCAGCGTCTTCAGGCGTATCGTCATGCACGCCAAGCGATCGATATCCTCACGCATGCGTTGCAGCATCGCCTGCGAGATCGTTGGGGCAGTCGTCTTACCAATCAAATGCCAAACAGAGCAGCGGAACACGGCCCAGTCGCCGGACCGGATTTCTTCGATTTGAACGAGGTGCTTCGCTTGCTGCAGCATCCCAACGATTTGTTTCAAGGAGTGGTGGAACTGGGGAAAATACTGGATTCGCGTGAATACGTAGGCGACGCCACGCGAACCATGAGCTTGTCCATGCGCCGCTGGGTGGCGGGTTACCGAAACAGAAGCTTGAGCGACGCCGATGCCGACGCCGTGGAATGGAAGCGGTTCCGCGAAGAGCATCTCATGGAACTGTATGGACAACGCGTGATGCTTGAAGATGTTTTATCCGAGCTTTCTCCGCATCGTTCGCCGCGCCCCCCGTCAGGCGATCGTCTCAGCGAAATCACGTCGCTCTATACGCAATGCAGCGGAATGGAAGTCCCTGAGCGTGAACGCAATCGTGATGATCTGCTCGAACGCGTGGTTGAATATCTCGGCGCCGTGAATGACGACATCAGCTGGCTTGTCCGCCTGCGTCGCAATGGCGAGACCGCGACAACGGCATCCGCGGCAACATTGTGGCGCCCCAGCACCGGGGGCGTGCAGAACGGCAACGGTGTCGCCGCCCTTCGCAATATTTTCACGGACGATTTTGTCGACGCAGTGGAGGGTGCGGATCGCTATGCCGGTCCGGAGTACTATCGAACGTTGGCGCCCGATGATATCGACCTGAACGACCACGCGCGTTTTGTGTCACGGAATTTTCTGCCGTCGTTTTTCCTCGAGTTCCCGCAAAAACTTGGATCAAGCGGCAAGGGGACGGTGTTGTTCCTGACATCGGTGCGATCGGATTCGCACGAGCCCGGCGACGTGTGGCGACGCGATATCCTCCAGAATCTTGAGCTGTTGCAGCCCGGAGGGATGCTCGTTGTCGATGGACATCGTGAATCCTACAGCCGTATTCATCGCAGTATTCCTCGTTTGCCGCAGGGGTATCGCATGTGGTGGGCGCAGCATCGCGAGTCTGGCCAACCACTTTCGCTCATCGTGCAGCGCGATCATCCCGAGCAACCGTCCTTGCAGCAGAATCCGTTGCTGAAAACGCGCTTACTCGCACCGGATTCCCAGCTGGTTGACCCTGAACAAACCTTGCAACGCAGGCTCGATTTACACATTGCGAATTTGGTCCGCTACCAGGTTGCGCAATGCCTGCACGATCGTCAGGAATTTATCGGTTTGCAGCAGTTCATAGATGTCGAGGTCCGTCACCGATTGCTTCGCACGTTGTGTCGACAGCTGATTCGCGATAGCGATCCCAAACAGAAGCACGACATGCTAGAGACGATTTTCGAGACGGTTCGGGTGCGTATTGCCGCGTTGATCCATCGTGCGGTTGAGCGCGAGCATGTGCGGAGGTCCGGGGAAGGATTCCGCCCTTCCGTCGATGAAATCCGTACGGAAATCACGGACTATTTCGGATCACCGGATGATGCGAAAATTCCTCGCAAGGCAGACGCATCCGATCTGTTCGATTTATCTTTCAAGAAGTTCCGGTCGTGGATGTACGAACGTTTCGGTGCAACGCAAAAGAAGGGGCGTCAGCACAGGCTGCAGGTGAAAGAGCATTACAGCGAAGCGATACTGCACGGCATGATTGCCGCATTGGCCGAACATGCCCCGGAACAACCGGAGCTTACCGAGGAAGTCTTATGGGATATTGCGAGGAATATCGTTCAAGCAAAAGTGCCCTGCATAGAAAACCCCGATCGTGTAGCCGCTGAATTGGCAAAAGAGACTGTGCAGCGCGTACTGAAAATTCATGCGTCGCAGAGTGCGTGAACGCAGAAGTCATGCCTACTCCATGCGTCGCCACTTTGCCATCATGATGCCGATTAAGCGCGCATACCGTTCGACGAATGCGTTTTCGAACAGCTCCAGCTTCTTTTCGGGCGTCACATACAAATTCAGACTGCCGACCATTTGAGACTGGAACGACAAAGCAATGATGAGTGCCGACGTGAAGTTGTGTTGCCTGGCCCACTGCACGGAGCGATACAGCGGCTCATGGGCGATGTCGATGACTTTAATCGGCCGCTGCTGCAGAAACGCTTTCTCGGCCAGGCTTCCGCGGAAGGTGATCTCCTGTTGGTCCAACATCTTTTCCGGTGCGCCGTAGGCGGAGAGCAATCGCAATGTGCCTTTACCAGGGTCGTAGAGGCGCAGGGTGCAGGCATCCACGCGCGAGAGCATGATGACCGAACTGACGATGTAGTCGGACAATGTTTTCCCATCGGTACTTTCAGCCGAGAGTTCGGCAAGCTCGAACATGTAGTCCATCTGCCGGCGGATAATGCCGAACTGGTTGTAGGCATCGGACAATTTTTCGTACTTCAGCGACAGCTCTTCCTCGAACCGCACTTGTGCGGTGACGTCGCGGGCGATCATCAGATACTTCAGTCCCTGTGCATTTTTGGGCAGCACGCTCAACGTAGCCGCAATTTTTATTTTCCCGCCACCCGCATGCCGCGCATCCAGTTCCACGCGCCCTTTGCGGGTGGAGGCCAACAACACGTCGGGTTCAAGCGAGGACAGGAGTGTCGCAAGCGGCCGGGCAAGAATCTTGCCTTTCTGGTAGCCGAAGGTGTGTGTCGCGCCGCGGTTCCACGACTGAATCGTCCAATCATGTCCGATCAGAATCATCGCTTCATTGGATTGCGCGATTGCGTGATCCAAAATCATCGCCGACTCGTGCTTTTTCTTCATCTCCCGCAAGTCGGTCATAATGCCAATGGTCCCGCCGTCCGGAAGGGGAGTTCCGCTTAAACGCACCGGAATAATCGCCCCTTTTTTGGTCAGCAAATTCCCTTCGTAGCTGCTGCTGATGCCGCGCTTGCGATCCTTCTCGTTAATATAGCGAACTCTTTTTGCACTTTCGGGTTCCCAAAATTCGTAGGATTGCTTCCCCAGAATTTCCTTCAGGCTGTAGCCGACCAATTCGCAGAATTTCGGGTTTGCATACACGGTGCGCTCGTGTTCGTCGCCCATCCAAACACCCTCGTTCATATGCTCGACGAGCTTTTGGTACAACGTGCCGACAAATCGGTGAGAGGGTGCGTTCATCGTTTACGGGCTGCTACCTTGGCACGCGGATTGCCTGTGCGCAAGAACGTTACCGTGTCGCCGTCGGCTACGGCGTAGTCCCAATCGCGTCGCTGTTGGTTCACGCGGGGCTCGGTATCGTCCAGTACACCCTTGCCGAAGGTACGCGCAACCGTGCGGACGGTCGTTCCCACCGGCAATCGCAGGAATTGTCCTTCCGCAAAGACGTAGACGTGCCGTTGGCGACCCGCGAATTTCGACAGCGATGCCACGTGCTCAAGCAGCGCCCGTTGTTCGCGCGAGAGTACGGGGCCGTCCTTCTTTTTGTACAGCCAGTGCGTCGACAAACCGACTTGGGAGAAGTCGTGCATGAATTGGGTGCGAATTTGCAGTTCCACGGGTACGTCCAAATCGGGCAGCACTTGTTTCAGCGTTGTATGCAGGCTTTGGTAGCCGTTGGGTTTGGGGATGCTGACATAATCTTTAAATCGTCCCGCAACCGGCATGAATTTGTCGTGCAAACTGTGCAGGACATCGAAGCAGTCACGTTCATTGCCAGATGCCAAGATGATGCGAAATGCGAACAAATCGTGCATGGATGCCAGGCTGCGGTACTCTTTTTCGCGGAATTTCTTATAGACGCTGTACGGTTCTTTGAACCGGCCGCGAATGATGCAGGGGCGCGGACGCAGTGCGTTCTTCAGTAAATTGGCAATGCGACGCAAGGTGGTGGCAGAGTCGTGTTCGTAGCGCTGCAGGTAACGTTGCACTTCGGCGTACTCCGTCGGGAAGGCCAAAGCGAAACATGCGGTATCCAACCGGCGCTTGAATTTGAACATACCGAAGTGCTCGGCGAGCGGCGAAAGTATTCCCAGGTATTGCCTCGCCAGTATCCGCCCTTCTTTGGTGTGCAAACGCAATTCCACGTGCCGCAGAAAATGCGCGAATTGTTCGGGTGTATTGGCAAAGCGCTCAAGGAAAAAATGCGACAAGCGTTCGCGCTCCACTTGTTCGGCATTGGCAAGTCGCAGCAAGAGCGAGGCACACAGCTCGAAGCGCACGGCGCGGCCGGTCTGTTTCCCGGTCGGGGTGCTGGTACTCACATCCGTATTGTAAGTGACGTATTCCGCATCTACAACGGTTTCAGCGGCGAATTTCGTCATCCTTTCGGTACAGCTGTTGCAGGAATTCCCGCATGTACAGGGCGGTGTCGTTCGGCCAGGTGTGGGGGTAATAGTCGCCGTGGAAATCGGTATCGATTGTGCTCGGACAGAACAAGATGTCGTTGTTGCCCGTGCAACCCGCATAGCCTTTGCAGTTCAAGTACTCCGGTCCGGGCAGCGACGGCTTGGCGTCGTCGCAGACATTGGTCACCAGCCGTTGATCCAAGACTTTTTGTGCGCCGGAAAACGGCGCCAAGTTGTCTTTGGGATTGTGAATGATCATGGCCGCAGCCGGTCCGTTGCAGGTGGTGATGACCGTGTCACCGCCGACCGTGGCCGATGCACGGACCACGTCGCCGCGCACGCAGGCGATGGTGTTGGCAATCCAGGCGCCCAGCGAATGACCAACGACCGAGATGCGATCCATATTGATGCAGTAGTCGTCGGCCAGGGCTTCCACCATGGCATCGAAGAATTTGATGTCACGAATTTCCTGCGCCTTGTCCCCTGGGTCCGCCCAGGAAAAGCTGCCCTTGCCGTTACTGATTGCCGCGGGATATACGATGATTGCATCGGTGATTTGACGGTCGAGCTTCATGTACTGGCGCACTTGCGCGTTGTCGTTGGTGCGTCCGTGAAATGCGAAAATCAGCGGATACGCATCGTGCGGTACGTAGCCTGCCGGAATGGTAAGCAGGAAGCTGCGTGCCACGCCGTTCACGGTCACGGTATTGGGGGCGGTCGGTTGTGTGCGGCCGCAGCCCGGCGACATACGGGCAATGAAGCGGTCTTCGTCGTGGCGGAGCATGCGCCACAACACATCGGCTGCGCGCTCGCGCGTGAGCGGTTGCCATGGCAGGTAACTGCTGCGGGACAAAACGTCCAACCGATCCAGCTCTTCCACATACGGCTTGTACCATTGTTTGCCGGTACCGCGCTCTACGTCGTGACCATAGGCATTCAGGATAATCTTCACCGCTTCGGCGAAGTTCACCGGTTCATCGGCCTTAAAGCTGCCGTCCGGGTAGCCGTCCACAATTCCGCGTTGTTTGGCCGTGCAAACATACGGCGCGTACCAGGCATCCGGGTTCACATCCGAAAAACAGCGTCGCTTGCTCGGCGTAATGCCACTTTTTCCTTTGAAGACGATCTTCAGCAACTCGGCACGGTTAATAGTCTGCTTCGGCTTGAATGTGCCGTCTTCGTAGCCACCGATAACGCCCTTGGCTTTCAGGTACTGCACCGCCTCGCGGTAGCGGTACCAACTGTTCTCCATATCCGAAAACGGCGCCGGCGTGGCAGCTTCGGCATAGGGGATTGCTGGCGCGGTACTCAGAACAAGCGAGGTCAGAATGGCCAGGGCTACGGAGCGCGTGATGGTCACCGGATTACTCTAGCACTGGGATGAGTATTTTGAGCTTGCTGTCAGCAAACCCCTGGTAGCAGGGATTCCCTAAACGCCGCGAGAACAATTCTTCTTTCCACTTTTGCAAAGCCCATCATTGCTGCTGCCAAAGATTTCCTTTCGATTCTTCCGTCCCTTTTTGGCCGAGCGCCAAAAAGGAACCAAAAAACGCGTGCGCGCCAGCTCCCACGCACGCCTCGCTTAGGCTCGGCGGCAGACCGCCTGGCCCCCTCCGTGGCGCGCGCCCTCCTGGTGGCTTGAGTTGGCTGCTCAGAGCTTTTGCACTCGCAACATGCCTTTCGTTCTCGTTGGGTTGTTGGACACGGGGTGGAGTGTCGCGCATCGGGCCGGTGCCGTCGCGCTCCCGCCGAAACAGCCCGTGAAAAAAGTCAGCCTGTTTGAGCCCGTCGCAACGGGCGAGTCCTGACTTTTAGGGCTGTGAGGCGCGTGGAGCGCAGGCCAGCCGGCACGCCGCGCGACGTTTTTGCTCCACTTTTTTTAAAAAAGTGGAAATGAAGAAGCTTTGTTTTCTCTAGCCTTCAGCAAACTTTGTAACCTTTTTCGTTCTCATCCGTAATACTCTCTGTAGGACCTACCCCCTCCCTTTTCTCTTCCATGGACTCGACCGAACTCGCGGCAGTCGCCGCTTGCCAGGCCGGACAGCTCTCGGAGTTCGATGTTCTGTACACCCAGCACATCGACGCCGTGTACCGATACCTGTACCGCCGCACCCTCGTCCGCGAGGTGGCAGAAGACCTCGCCAGCAGTACGTTCCTTAAGGCCATGGAGTCCATTCGCTCTTTCGACCCATCCAAAGGCAATCTGCGTGCGTGGCTGTACCGCGTCGCGCGCAACACGCTCATCGACTTCTATCGTTCATCGCGCCCCACTGCAACCATTGAAACGGTGTGGGATCTGCCCGGCGATGAAGTCGCCACGCTTACGACCGAGCGGCACATCGAGTCCGCACTGCTCCATAAGGCGCTTGCTCAGCTCAATGCCGATCAGCGCGAAATAGTGCTTCTCCGTGTTTGGGAAGGCCTCTCCCATAAAGAGATCGCCGCACTCACCGGAAAAACCGAGGCCAACTCCAAAGTCCTGTTCTCGCGCGCCGTCGCCGAGCTGCGCACGCAGCTTCCCTCCCTATCCGTCTTCTTCCTTTTCTCCCGCTTCCTATGAAAACTTCCATCAAGCAGTTTCTGGCAGATCTCTACGAGATCGATCCGTCACTGAAGTCCCGCCAGACCGAACTGATTCCGCTCCTGGAAAAACTCCTGGCGCAGGATCCGTCCCATGCTCCCGACGCCGCGTTTGTGGCCCGCTTGCGCCTGCAGCTCAATGAGCGCGCAGCCGCCCTGCAGCCGCAGCCAGCCGGTTCGTTCTGGCAGAAGTTCGCCTACGCCTTCGGCGGAGCAGTCACTGCCGCCGTCATCATTCCGGTCGCCATCATCGCCACCAACCAGCATCCGGGATCCTCGAACGCCCCGCTCTTCAGCAACAGCGTGCAGGCTACTAGCCAAAATGCTTTCGGTTCACTGAATGGAATTGCGGGTGTTTCACCTGCAGCCATCAGCGCCCGCTCCGTGGTTGGCGGAGGCATTCCTCCAGCGACGACAGAAAGTGCGATTCGCGTAGAGGCGCCGTTTGCGTACGGCGATGCAGATGCGAAAATGATCGCGCCGTGGCCCATGGTGCAGTACCAGTACGTGTTCAGCGGCGCACTCACCGGCTTGCAGCCCACCGTGGATGTCTACAAGCGTGATTCCAAGCCGCTCAAGCTTCCCATGTCCGTCATTGCCGACCGCTTGAACCTGGGCGGATTGAACCTGGGTTCGTTCGACGGCATGAACATCGACAACATCGCGTTCACCCAGCAAACCCCGTTTGGGTACCAGATGTACGTAAACCTGCGCGATGCCAGCGTGAGCATCGATGCCAACTGGGAACAGTGGCCGCAATCCAAGTGTCAGACCGACGCCTGCTGGCAGGCAGAACGCGTGAAGATCGGTGAATTGCTTTCCGACGCCGAGCTTCTGTCCATTGCCAAGACATTCGCCGCCGCGCACGGTATCGATTTGTCCATCTACGGCCAGCCCGAAGTCGACAACAGCTGGAAGCGCGAGTACGAGCGTTCCACGGACAAGGCCAACGCCTATATCCCGGACACCCAGCGTGTTGTATACCCGCAGCTCATCGACGGTCAGGTCGTCCATGACCAGTCTGGAATCCCCGTCGGTCTCAGTATTTCGGTGAACGTGAAGCACAAGAAAGTCATGAACGTGTACGGCATCGCCGACCGCAGCTACCTGAAGTCCGGCTACAAGGGCGTCACCGACGAAGCCGCCATTCAGAAGTACGTCTCGAATATCGATAACTATTCCATCGATCCGGCCGCCAGCAACGAAGGCTCCGCCAAAGTCGAGAAAGCCAAGGTCATTCTGGGCACGCCCGTCGTCGGTTACTCCATGTACTACCGCTACGCGGAGAACAAGAACGAAGAGCTGTTGATTCCGTCGCTTATCTTCCCCGTCGACCATGTGGAAGGCGGCAAGGACGTCTATTACTACCGCACCACCATCGTTGTGCCGCTGGCTCAGGACATGCTCGACGAGCAGTCCAGTGGCGGCTACCCGACTCCGTACATGATGAAGGGCGGCATGGAAGGCGATGTCGCTGCGCCTGCAGAGGCTACGGCTCCGTCCGCGGTCCGGTAATTCATTCTTCCGCACAATCACACCGCTCCCACCATGCAGGGGGCGGTGTTTTTGAAGGCGGCTTAAAACTCCGGACTGCCCGTATCGCTCAAGCCGTGTCGCAGATCGTCGCGAGCTTTCTCCGCCAGTTCTTCGTAGCGTGCCTTGATGACGTTCAATTCATGCGGCGTCAGTTCTTCCAAATCCATCAGGGCGTTGTGACCCTTGGTTGTGCGGATCAGTTCATCCAATTTCAGGTGGATCGCCTGCGTATCGCGGTTCTGCGTGTTTTGAATCAAGAACACCATAAGAAACGTGACGATGGTCGTGGCGGTGTTGATTACCAGTTGCCATGTGTCGCTGAACTGGAAAATGGGTCCGGTAACAATCCAGGCGATAATGATGCTGAACGCCAGTAGAAACGCCATCGGGTGGCCGGTGAACATGGATGTCCACTTGGCGAATTGTAAGAACAGGCTTTTGCTTTTCTTCGAATGATTGGAGAGTCCGGCCAGGTTGTTCGGTGGCATCGTAAAAGAGGGGAATGGCGGCAGTATACGCCTGCTTAGCTTTGCGTGCGCCTCGGAGTCAGCTGCTTGTTGAGTGCGGCGGTGACGATTTCGATAATCCGGTGTTTCGGGATGAACGTGCCCATGCCGTTGTAGTAGCGCGGCGGACCGCCGATGATGTTTCCTCCGCCCCACTGTGCCTTCAGGAGCTTTTCATCCACAACGCCCTGTCGCTGCTTCATGCGCAGCTCTTCTTCATTCAGCTCGGTCCACAGGTCTGCCAAATCGAAATCATTCACGAATCCGGTGAGCTTAATGGTCCATTTCGAACGACCGTCGTGGAAAATAATGCACGCGCAGTCTGTTTCTTTCATATGGTTCAGCAACGTGTATTCCACTTCGTAAATTCCGGCGTCGGCCGCCTGCGTAAAGTGCACATGTTGACCGTTTTGCAGCGGTGCCTTTTCGCTGGCGACCATGACTACGGGGGTATCCAACGCGTCGCGGTAGAACGCGAATTCGTCGAACTTCCGCATGGCGTTTTCGGTGAAGTCGGTGAAGTCGATGGTCTCCCAGCGGCCACGCGCTTTCAAATCGCGCTCTTCCAACAGCAGCCAGTTCAAGCGTCGCCGTGCGTCGGCCACGACCTCGCCAGATAACCCGGTCAGCTCTTCGTATCCCAGGCCCAAACTGTCGATATTTCCTTCCACGATCATGAGCGGCTGCACGCGTCGGAAAATACGGTCATCGTGGGCGATGATGTCCGCGTTCAGCAGCGCCCACTGCGCAAAGCGGGTATCGGCGTCTGGGTCGTTACCCAGAATGGTATTTCCGGTGGCCGTAATAATGCGCGTGCGTGCCAAATTGACGGCTTGCATGCAGGTCGACAGCGTAATTTGGCGGAGGCAATCGTCGTGGTGATCGAGCGAGAAAATGCCGCGCTTTTTGTCGTAGTACGGTCCTTTGCATGCGCCGTCCAAATACACGTGGTCATGCGGGTGGTCGACGTGCTCCAAATCACTGCGTTGTTTCTGCAGCCCGCGAATGGTCAACGAGCGATTGCCCTTCTCGCGAATGTCGCGGCGATACAGCGCCTTGTGTATTCCGTTACCGTAGGAAACGTTTTCCACTGCATACCGGTCGGGCATCAATCGCGATGTCATAGGTGGGGCATCCTCTGCTTTTTTGGCAGCATGTCAACTCCTGTACCATGCAACCATGTCCACCTACTCCTGGTACGCACAACTCAAGAAGCCATCGTGGGCTCCGCCGCCTTCGGTTTTCGGCCCTGTGTGGACCGTGCTCTATATCGTCATATTTCTCTCATTTGCGTCTGTCTTTGGTTTGGCGGCAAATCATACGATTCCGTGGGTTGTTGCGCTTCCCTTCGGTTTTAATCTTCTCGCCAATTTCGCATTCACGCCGTTGCAGTTCGGCTTGCGGAGCAATTTCTTGGCCAGCATCGACATCCTGGCAACGTTCGGAACACTGGTGTGGGCGATGGTCGCAATATTCCCGTATGCGCACTGGATTGCGTACGCACAAATTCCCTATCTGTTGTGGGTGGGTTTTGCGACCGCATTGCAGCTCACCATCACGTGGCTGAATGCCTAAGCCTTCACCGGCAGGTTGCGTATGCGCCAGGTCAGCTCCGGGTTGCGGAACCATGCACTCAGCGTCATGAGGCCGAAGAAGACCCAAAAGACGACGGCCCCGCTGATCATGCCGTGCGTTAGGTTGGTGGCCCAAGCGCCACCCATGTAGCCGACCATCAGAATGAAGCCCCAAGTCGACGTGCGCGGGATCAGCCAGAGCACGCAGATGACGACCTGCAGGATGCCGAGTGGAATGCGGATGTCCCACGCGCCAAGATCCATCATCATTTTCGCTTCCGCCAGACCGCCATCCAGCGCGAACTTCATATATGCCGAGAAGAGGTTCATGAATACGATCAGCACCACCGGCAGCCAGCCGGCGATCAGTGTGGCCAAGCGCTGTTTGTGCTTCTTCGTCTTTCCCATGATGCGCGTGAGCAGTTCCGGGCAGCGGAAGTAGGCGCTGAGCATCAGCAGGGCCAGCATGCCGACGGGGAAGCCGGGCATGGCGGTTTGGCTGCTGTGCGTGAGAATGGTGGCCAATGCGCCGCCGAGCAGTCCTACCAGCAATACGAAGCCGACGGTGGCGGTGCGGGGGATGAGGAACAACACGGCTGCGGCCAGTTCCACGATGCCGATCCATACCTGGATGTCCCAGAGGCCCAGCTCCTTGGAGAACGCCTCCAGCGGCGAACCGGGGTATGCCAGGAACAACTTCGGCGCGGCCGAGGCCAGAATGAGGAATAGACAGACGAGAATTGCCGGGGTCCAGGCGACGATCTTGGTGGTGCGGGAGGTGGTGGGCATGCGCCGACTATACCTAAACCCGCTCCAGGGATTAAGAACTCCTTATGGGTGTTAATCTCGCGTTAAGGTCCGGTGAGTAGAGTTGCATCTGTCGCGACACGACAACTTCGTTTTTCACTTTCCCCCCATTCGTATGAAGCACAAATTCGCACTCGGAGTGATCTCCGGTATGTCGGCCCTCACCCTCGCGGTTCCGGCCATCGCCCAAATTGCGGGCGCCCAGTCGGTTCCGGCCACCAACTCCGTCGCCGCTGCGACGAAGGCAGGCATGCCTTCGCGCATGAAGTCGTTCACCCAGGCCGACGTGCAGGCCATGATTCAGCGTGACCAGGCGTTCTTGGCCAATGTCGACGCCATGGTGACGATCCAGAAGTCTGCGACGCAGGCGCACCTGACGGCGCTCCAGGCCGCAGCGAACATCACCGACGACACCGAGCGCTTGGAGGCTCTAAAGAAAGCTCATGACGACATGCGTGCCACAATCGAGGCCGCAGTCACTGCCAACCCCAACCTGAAGCTGGCCATGCCGTTTGGCGGTGGTAAGCACGGCGGTAAGGACTTCGGCGGTCGCCACGGTCCCGGTGATTTGGCCGAGAAGCTCGGCATGACCGAAGTCGAACTGAAGGCAGCCATCGACTCCGGCAAGACCATTGAACAGATCGCTACCGAAAAAGGCGTAACCCTACCGGCTCGTCCGATGGGCGGAGGATTCGGCGGCCGCGGACACGGCGGTCCGATGGGCGGCATGATGAAAACACCGACCGACGCTCAGTAATTCCACACGAAATTCCAGCATCGGCATGAACTACGAAGAAGGCCGCCTACAATCGGCCTTCTTTGTATGTCGTCGCTTTCCCTCAACTGTTCCGTGCACCGTGCATCTCCGGCATACTGACATCCATGCTGCGACGAGATAGGTGGTGTTGGCTTGGCTTGGGAGTTCTCACGCTTCTGTTGCTGTCTGTTGCGCTGCGGTTGTTCGGGCCGAATAACCCGGCAATGCTTGCCGAAAGGCTCATCGGGCGGCCGGGGGATTCGTATAACTTTTTCAACGACATGTACATTGTGCGGGAGAACATCTTGCACTGGCGACACCCGTTCGCTTTCAGCGATGTCCTGCGGTACCCGGTCGGTTTCTGGTTCGGAGGAGGAGGCTTCGACGGTGCGCTGTCGGCACTGGTCGGTGGCGTGTTGGGTTTTGTGGTTCAGCCGGTGTTGGCCTACAACCTGACGATCTTTTTCCTGGCACTGGCCAACGTCTCTGTCTCCGCGTTCTACTTTCATAAAATGTCTCGCGCATCCATGCCGAG
>CAYUVW010000024.1:0-17671 GCA_964448405.1 uncultured Candidatus Peribacteria bacterium
GAAGGAACGCCGGGTGTGCAGCGTGCTCCTGGCAAAGCGGTGAAGGGCAAGCCGTGGCGCATCCACTTCTCGCCGCGCGGCAAGCGACTCAAGCAAATAGCAGTCGAAACAATCGCCAAGAAACACGATTGGCTGGTGCTGCTGTGCGGCCACTACGAAGGCATCGACCAGCGCGTGATCGACGGCTGGATCGACGAAGAAGTCAGTATCGGCGATTACGTGCTTACCGGCGGGGAGCTGCCGGCCATGGTGCTCATCGATGCGGTTGCCCGTCATGTCCCGGGCGTACTCGGCAAAGAAGAGTCTGCGGCCGAGGAGAGTTTTTCCAAGGCACTGAAGCGCAAGAAGGAGTACCCGCACTACACCCGTCCGGAAGAGTTCCGCGGCATGCGGGTGCCGGATATTCTGTTGTCCGGCCACCACGAAAACATCGCCAAATGGCGCCGGGAGCAGTTGCAGTAGGGGATTATTGACAATAATGCTAAATATAGTATAGTAGTTTTCTTATGCCATCCAAGAAGCCACTCAAAATCGCCGATATTCTCGAGCAGCAGCTCGAGGACCCGGTCATGCGTGAAAAGGCGAATAGCGAATTCCAGAAACATGCGCTGAGTATTCGACAGTCATTCAAGGATTCGCGAGATGCCGTATCCAAAATTCTCGCCCGCGTTCTCTACGAGATTTCCTGGTTTCAGGAGATTCCTTTTGTCGTAAGCGACATACGACCCGCACGTACCGACCGACGCGAAACTTGGGACGAGCAAGAAGATCGGCTACGTGACGCGATCGACAGGTTGGAAAGCGCACAGGTAGAAGAACTCCGCGATCACGTTCGTCGTGCAATCCAAGAGAAACTTGTCGATAAACTTCGTGTCGCTATTCCCAAGTACATCGCCACCCCCAGCATGCTTGCCATCGAACAGCGCTTCGTCATCCAAAGCGACCCCGAAACATCCGGCAATCCGGTGCGCGGCCAGTTGCGCAATGTGGCAGATGAAGGTTATCGACCGGAGCCGCTCGACAAGCGCACGGGCGAGAGCATGGGCGGCAAGACACTTAAGGACGAATAATCCCGTAGCGTCAGACTCCCGCGTGCTGCGAACCGCCGTTGGAGTTTTCGTAGTCCAATTCGAACTGTTCGGCGATCATGATGAGGTCTTTGGTGGAGAGCGGCGTGCCGCCGGTCATGAAGAATTCGCCTTGCCGAATGCCGGTGGAGCGGTGCGGATCGAAACCGCAGGCATCGCCGTGCCGTAGGCGCGTGCGGTTCTGCCAGGCACCCTGGCGTACGCGGCGTTTGAGCACCCACAAATGTTCCTTGGACGGGTGATCGGGGTCCATGGCCACAACTTCGCCGATGAAGAACTGACCTTTACGCACTGTTTGGGGCATTGGACGCTCGCGCTTGGCGGGAAGGATGATTTCGCGGCCGGGACCGCCCAGCCACAGCCGTTCCAACTGTTCCCGCGTCAGCAGCGAATGGTCGTACCACACCTCACGGTCGGGGATGATCGGCAAGGATCGCTCGCCATGTTTGCTTTCGGCTGGTGTGAGCAACAGGCGGCAATATTGGGCTTTGCGGGTATTCAGGATACTTCGCAGTGCTTCGAGCACTTTGTTTTGGGGGTGGGGATCGACCAGCGTGACGCGTGTTTCCACAACGGCTTTTTCGCCTTCCACATGCACGGTAGTCGAGGCGGAGTCACAGCCGAACAGTCCAAGCTGGTCGATGGAACTACGCGTGCCGCGGTGGACCTCCTCAAGTCCGCTGCGCTGCAAGAGCACCTGCAGCAGTTCTTTTTGCGCGGGCTGCAGTGCAATTTCTACGACTGCACGGTACGACGGCAGCTTATATTTGGGGTGCGGCTGGGCGTCCTGCTCGTCGTCCAATTCCACAATGCAGCCGTCGGCGGTGGTCATGGCTTTGGTCAGGTCCATGGGGGGGCGTGAGGAGATTTGAGGGGTTTCCTACTGTACTTCCCTTACAGTCGGATGCAAGGCGTATCCCTGGCGGTAGACCGATGGCACCATGGCGAGCTTGTTGCGGCAGAAAAATTGTTCTGGTACAACTTGCCTCCTTATGCCCAAGGTCAAAAATCATGCCGGTCCGTATGAAGTTCCTTATGTGACGTCGGGTGGAACGGATGTGGATTATCGAACACACTATTTCGAATACTCGCCGCGCAGCGCCCACCTTGTGCTGGCACGCGATATCGACAAGCCCATCGTTGACCTGCGACTTGCCACTGCCTGCAGTCTGGCCCATCAACTCGGTTCGGTGAAGTGCGACTGTGGAACCCAAATGCGTGCTGCTCAGGAGCAATTAGCGGCAACCAACAACGGCGCCATGATGATCTATTCGATTGGCGAAGATCATGAAGGCCGCGGTGCGGGCGAGCTGAACCACGTGCGTGCCTACGTCCTACAGCACCGCGAACGCATTGATACGGTTACCTCGTACCAGGGACTGGGTATCGACGTGGATCCGCGCAACTACGGTCAGCAGGTGCACATCATGCGCAAATTCGGTTTGCATGAGCGCAAGCGCACGGTCCGCGTGCTGACCAATAATCCAGGCAAAGTGCACCCGCTCCGCGAGGCTGGGTTCCGCGCCGACCAATTGCTGCTGAACGTGCCGGTGACCAAGTACAACTACGGACAGTTGTTGTCGCGTCAGCGCGGATTGGGCCACACGTTCGACAGGGACTTGGGCGCGATGTCGGTGGAAGGCGCAATCGTGCCGCGCACGAATGGGGAGCTGGAAGGAGTGGATTACAGCGTTGAGCCGCACATCGTAAATCCCGACGGGCAGCGCTATGGTCCATTCCCACTGCCCTATGCCATCGACGGTACCGATAATGGCCGCATTTTGGAGCTGGATACGTACTATTACATCATCAACGAACGCATGTATTTCGCCGTCCGACGGCCGGACGATCAGGCGCAAGACGCTGAAGTGGAGGCGCTTTCAGCTTGCATGCCGGGACACATCCTGGGCTCGACGTTGTGCGATTGCCGCGCCAAGCTGCGGCGTGTCATGCAGTGCATGGCGCCGGACGAAGCGAAGAAAGCCGCACCGCTCCTGATTTTCGCACTCGGCTATTACGATCGTCGCGATGACCTGGAGCCCGATGAAATCCTGGCGCATTTGCGCGGAGATACCGATCGCCGCGAAATGAGCTGGGACCATCCGCATGCTCGTACGATCCTCGCCGATCTCGGCGTTGATAGTCCTCGGCCGTTTTCGCCGCCTTCAGTCAAGAGTGCCGCTGACTCCATGAGCACGCAGGACAGAAAGAAAAAATAGAAGACTATTTTTTGTCTTTTGCCAGCGCCTGCAGTTTTTCCGATTGCCGGAGCAATTGACCGAGCGCGGACAGCAGTCCCACATGCAGTACATGCGCACGAGTCAGCACGCCATTTGTCAGTGATGCATGCGTGTCCGTTCCATCGGTAATGGCGCCGCGTTCCTGGAGAACGGTGCCGACCGTGGTTGTTTTGAAGCCACGAGTGCGCGCTTCAGCGACAGCGTCTTTCGGGTATTCCAATCCGGTGCACGTGCCGCGTGCGACCAATCCGCCAGCGTCGCTTGCCACCACCCAGCCACAGTCGAAGATGCGCTCTGCGTCACCTTCGCCGATGGAGAAAATACCGCCTTCCATGGCGACACGGAGGTCGTACTGCGTTTGGCCGATGAGCTGGATGAGATGTGCAAGACGGTTCTCCGCCCCCAAGAGCGTTTCAGCCTGTCCGTTCGGTTGCTCATTCACGCCCGAGTTTGCCTTGAAGCCTTGGATCTCGACACCGGGGCCGAACACTTCATTGCAGGCGAGCTGCACGGCTTCGAGCTTGTGGACGCTGGTGGAGGCGACGGCAATTTTCATATGTTCTCAGGAAGTACTGCGAACGACGGCGTACGCATTGCGCAGAAAATGCAGCGACTTGGGCACACTGAAAGCGTCGGTATCCGGTTCACGGATGGCGGTTTCGGTGTCCAGACTCACGGTACCGGCGACGCGGAACGCGTTGGCATACATCTCCTCGACATTGTCGGGTCCGATGCCGCCGGCGATGCCGATGCGGGCGTCCGGCGTTGTTTCGCGTACCAGGTGTGCAAGCAGGGCGCATTCATCATGCCTTAGTTTCACACCCATGCCTGACGACAGATCCAGCAGCACGTGAGCGACGGCGAAGCGGCAGGCATCCAGGTGACGGACGACATCGTCTTCACCGCGCTCCAGCAGTTCGCGGCGCAACTGGTAGATGATCGGCAGATTCGGGTGCGCCTTGTGTACTTTTGCAAGTTCGTCGGGATCTACCACGCCATTCAGCTGCAGTGCTCCCAACGTTGCCGGATCTGCACCTTCCAAGATGCGCAGGACGGCGTCCGCGAATGGAGCGGTGCGGTAGCGCGCGAAGTCCAATACGTCGGGAATGTCCTTCTTTGGCTGGTCGCGGAAATACGTTTCCACATGCACTGCCAGCGGCATGGCGGCGGTAACGGCTCCACTGATGACGCGGACGTCTTCCACGGTCGCGATTTTTCTCGGTTTGCCAGGCAATTCGCCTTTTGCCGTGTAGCGATCGGCAGAAATACCGAGCAGCACGTCGTGACTTGCCGGCACCGCAAGTGCAGAGTCCTCCTCGTGAGCGGCTTGGATCGTACGGACGTCTTCGGCAGACGACAGTGCGCTGAGGGAAATGTACGGTCGTTGCATCATCTTGAAACTACAGAACTTTTCTATAGTATGTCAACTCTATGCGTCCCACCCGCCAAACACTGGAGGATGCCATGCGCACGTGTCTGACGCTCTCAGAAGAGGGGCGCGGTACGGTGGGTACCGGCGCCATGGTCGCAGCGACGCTGGTTCGCGGGAAAAATATCGTTGCAACAGGCGTGCATCGGTTGTTCGGTACGGCCCATGGTGAACGCGATTTATTGAACAGGTATGGCGATCCGGTGGAACCTGACGATGTTTTGGTCGTGAACCTGGAACCCTGTTGTCCGAGCCCCACCAAGAAAACACCTCCCTGCACCGAGATCATCTTGGCTCGCGGCGTGCAGCATGTCGCCTACGGCTTGGTGGATCCCGATGTGCGCGTAGCCGGCAACGGTTTGCGTATCTTGGCTGAGCGGGGAGTCACCGGCGAAGGGCCGATTTTGGAACAGGAGTGCCGCAACCATAACCGTGGCTTTCTCACCATGCGTACACTCGGTCGTCCATGGACCAGCGTGGCCGCTTCGCCGGATGATGTGTCGGACGAGCAGCTCCGCAAGCACGCGGCGGTTGTGAGCGACGACCCCGAAGCCGTGCTGCGTTCGCTGGCGCGACCCAACGAAGGCTTCCGTCCGCTGCATGTGTACGTGGGCTCCGAAGCGCTTTCGGATCAGGCCGGTTTGAAAATTCTCCGCACGCAAGCCGATCTCGTCGTAGCGACCAGGGCGCTCATGACTCCAGACGGCGATTATCATGGGGTGACCAGTATGATTTTGCTCGGCGAACTCGCACGGCAGGCGCGAGACGCTTCGCTATTCGATGCCACACTCGACGGTCGCTGAGCAGCTTTTGCAATTCCTATTTTCGTTGCTACGATTCATTCCTTCACCATGAAACACTTGGAATCCTTCGCCGTCGACCGAGAGCTCATGCCCGTCAAGCGCGGGCTGGCCACCGCCGTGCTGACGGAAATTCAGGCCGTGCGCGCAAAATTCGGGGACAGTGAAAAAATCCTTGCCGCCTGCGACGGCATGGAAGCACTGGTACATGGTGGAGTGCCGGTCGACGTGCTGTGCAAGGCGCGGGTTGCGATCTTCAAAATGCTCAACAGCGACGACCGTAAGGCGGTGAAGCCGCACATCCGCAGTGGTGCCGCAGCGTTGCAGCAGGGTATCGATGCCATGCGTTCCACCGACGGTGTGCGGTACCCCGACGTCATTCTTCCGTGCGAAATGCGCTGGTGCCCCGGTTCGCCGTGGTACTCGTTGTTCTACGACCACGATGATCCGGAGCATGGCACGACCGGCGGCCCACACGTGTTTTTGGTTCGCCTTCCCAAGCCGATCACCTCGGACGGGAAGCCCTTGTCAGTGCAAGGCGTGCATAAATCCGGCCAGCTGAACATCGGCCGTGATCCCATCGTGCGCATTCACTCCGAGTGTCTGCTCGGCGATATCTTCGACCAGATGCGTTGCGGCTGCGGGCCGCAATTGGATGACTGCTTGGATGCCATCGAAGCACACGGCAGCGGCGGCATGTTCTATCACCGTGCCGAAGGCCGCGGAATGGGCCTGAGCGCAAAATCTCAGTCCTTGCGCCGCCAGGAAGGACGCAACGAAGAGGGTGAATGGGTGGGCAAAGTCGGTACGG
This sequence comes from uncultured Candidatus Peribacteria bacterium, assembly GCA_964448405.1. Lineage (GTDB taxonomy): Bacteria > Patescibacteriota > Gracilibacteria > Peribacterales > Peribacteraceae > DAORHV01. The sequence goes on from CAYUVW010000024.1 coordinate 6,369, forward strand.
CCGAGGCCATGCGTGAGACCGGTTTCCCGGAAGCCGATTTCCGTGACTATACGTGGATCGGTCCCGCATTGCGCGGCGTTGGCTTGAAGAAATTCGGACTGTTGACGAACAACAAGCGCAAGCTGGGGTGGCTCATTGAACAAGGCTTCGACGTGCACCGCGTGGATGCCGCGGAAATCGCGCTCACGGAGGAAAATCTCATTGAGCTGCTCTGGAAAATCGCCGATCAGGAATACGAAGATATTCCGTTCGCGCGCGTGGAAACGCTACTGCGTCCCCATCTGGATGCCATCCGTGCCGGACGAGCAACCGATGTCATCATCGTGGGTCATCTCGTCACCATGCTGCGCAAAATCGAAGGCAGCCGGGCCAATTACATCGCACCAGAACTTCGCCGGGAAATCATCGCCATTGCCGGACAACTGAAGGTGCTGGCAGGCAAGAAATAGCGTGTATCCTGACAGCATGTTCGCGATCCTCAAAAATACCTTGGCCGAGAGCGGATCTGTGACCTTCGAGGTGAAGGTGCATGCCGGCGCGCACAGCACGAAAGCCAAGGAAATTCTGGACAACGGCGTCTATAAAATCGATGTGGCGGCGGTGCGCGAAGACGGGAAAGCGAATGCGGAGCTGATTGATTTCCTAGCCGATGCATTCGGCGTGGCGAAATCGCACGTTGAAATTTTGTCCGGTCACACCAGCGGACAGAAGCGCATCAAAATTTCTCTTTAGCGGTGGAACTGCTGATGGATTTCCTTCAGCCGCTTATTCGTTAAGTGCGTGTAAATCTGCGTGGTGGTAATGCTGGCATGTCCGAGCATTTCCTGCACCGAGCGAATGTCCGCGCCGTTGCGCAGCAACTCGGTGGCGAAGGTATGACGCAGCGTGTGCGGCGTCACTTTTTTCAAAATGCCGGCCTTCACGGTCAGCATGCGCACAATCCGCTCAATGGCCTGCGGCTGCAGTCGGCGGCCCTCGTCGCCGACAATGTCTTTCTTGGAACGGTTGGAATTGCTCACGAACACCGGTTTCCAGTTGTCGGTGCGCGAGTCCAAATAACGCTTTACATGGTCGACCGATTCCACCGACAAGAACACGATGCGCGCCTTGCGGCCCTTGCCGACCACGCGGAATTCGCGCTTGTCGAAGTTCACGTCGTCGCGGTTCAAATTACTCAGCTCACTCACGCGCAAGCCGGTGGAGTACAGCATGTGCAGTACGGCCAAATCGCGCAGGCCGTTTCGTTTGGTGGGGTCGGCGGCGGCGAAGATTTCATCCAGCTCTTCGCGGGAGAGTACGTCCACCTGGCGGCCGGGGACTTTGGGCAGTTCGATTTTCTCTGCCGAGATCGTCTTCACGTCGTTTTTTGCCAAGTGTTTCAAGAGCGACCGCAGCGCGATGAGGTGGTATTGCTGTGTTTTAATATTCAGTGTCACGCCCTGACCGGGTTGCTCCATGCGGTGCAAGTGCAGACGGTAGTCGCGGATCATATCCGATGAAATATCCGACACGTCCATGGTCGGTTTGGCGAACTGCTCGAAGCGTCGCAGGTAGTGGCGGTAGTTCTCCACCGTTTTCTTGCTCTGATATTTGCCCACCTCGCAGTGCGTCAGGAAATCGTAGATGGCGTCTTTGAGTTGCATCGGCATCCGGTAGGATACATTGTCAGATGCCTCGGACGAATCAAGAAGTCTGGCAAAACAAGTGGTCCGGCCGTAATGAGCCGGTGAATGCGTTTGCCCGCAGCGCAGTGCGCACGCTGGGAAAGACAAACGGGAGCCGCTTGCTTGATCTGGGTTGCGGGCGTGGCGTGGACTCGGTGTTCTTCGCCCAGCACGGATTCAGCGTCACCGCCGTCGATTTTTCCCCGAGCGGCATAGTCGAATTGCAGCGCGATCTGGATGCCTGCGGACTGGAGGCCGTGCAGCCGTTGTTGCACGACATCAGTATGACATTGCCGTTTGCGGACCGGTCCTTCGATGCAGTCTATGCGCATCTTTCGGTGCATTATTTCGATGACGCCGTGACGCGGTCGGTGTTTGCCGAGATGCGGAGAGTCTTAAGGCCCGGCGGATTTTTATTCGTGAAATGTAAATCGGTCGATGACTGTTTGTATGGCGTCGGTGAACAGATTGGCCCCGACATGTTCCGTTCGGACCACACGCGGCATTTCTTCAGCCGCGACTATCTGCAGTCGATGCTGAGCGAATTCGATATTGTTTCATTGCGCAAATCCAGCGCCGCGTATCACGGCAAACGCTCGGCGTTCGTCCAGGCGGTGGCGACTGCGTAATTACCGCTGGCACTTCGGACACCATGCCGTCGTGCGCTGGGCCTGCACGCACGATTTCAAGATTGTTCCGCAGACACGGCACGGTTCTCCCGCGCGGCCGTACACGAACAGATCATCAATCGTCTGACCCGGTTTACCGAACAGGTCCGAGAAATCCGAAATGCTGGTGCCCATGTTGCGCAGACCTTTTTCCAGCGATTCGCGCATGCCGTCGTAGATCGCCTTCCGCTCGCTTGGCTTCAGCGTCTTGGCCGCACGACGCGGGTCGATCTTTGCCACGAAACAGGCTTCTTGGGCGTAAATATTGCCGACTCCGGCCACGAATGCCTGGTCCATCAACAGTTCTTTTATTTGGCGCTTGGGGCGCTTTGCGAGCCGCGTCTCGAACTCGGCGAACGATATCTCCAACGCCTCGGGTCCAAGCGCCTTGATGGACGGATGGTTCAGCGCCTCGATGGTCGGCATCACCAGTGCGCGGCCGAGCGTGCGCGGGTCGTTGAAGACGATCACGACATCATCCGTGTGGAACCGAATGCGTTCGAATTTGAGCGGCGTGTCGTCGTGCTTGCGGATGGCCAGACGTCCGCTCATTTTCAAATGCAGAATGAGCGTCGTACCGTTGTCCAGTTCGGCCAGCATGTACTTGCCGCGCCGCCAGATGCCTTTCACCGTGCGCTTCCGCACGGCTTTCTCGAACCGCTTCGCGTCACCGACCATGTTGGCGCGTAGCACTTCCACGTCCACGATCAAACGTCTCACCAGAAAAGGGGAGACCGACCGCACGGTGGTTTCGACTTCGGGCAGTTCGGGCATGGGTGGCGGATTACTTCGCGTCGCGGATGGCCTTGTCGATCATCGTTTTCAGTTCACCTTGCGGCACGATGCCGCTCCATACGGTCGTGCCGATGCTGAATGCCGGAATGCGGTCGACCACGTTGCCGTTCGGCAACGTATAACTTCCTTCGGCGACGCTCATGTTCTGCATGCAGGTTTTAAATTGGGTTTGGTCGATGGGTAGCGTTTTGGCAAACGCAAAAATCGGCGGATCCGTTTGCGGCACGTTGCTGAGCAAGAACGCATCCATGGCCGGGAAGACGTTTTGTACGCCAGCGCACAGCGCGGCTTGGCCCATGCGTTTGCCAGCCGGCGTCATAGCGACGAAAATACGTTCAATACCGAGAGAACCTTTCGCAACGTACGTTTCATCGATCCAGCGACGCTCCTGCTGCGCGTGTTGACGACAGTACTCGCAGTCATAATCGAACAATTCCATCATGCGCGGCGGGCCGTCTTTTTCGGGGGTATTGCCAAAGCCGATGGTACTCACGAGCAGATGCCCCGTCACCGATGTCGGCTGGTCCTGGACTGGAACTTCCAAGCTGTCCGTGGTTGTGGGTGCCGGGTCTGCCACAAACCCGTCCACCAACGCACCAGACAACGCACTCGAAGACGTTGCGATGGAAGAAGTGACTGCGGCACTGGAAGCTTGCGTGAGCGCGCCGCTATCCGTTTGTACCGTTTCAGGCGTGGTCCCGGTTTGCACCGTGCATGCACCGAAGACGCAGCATGTTGTGATTATTGCCGGAAGTGAGAGAACGGAGAACTTCATGCGCTTGGCGAGTGTACGACTCTGCCGTTGCGTAAGCCAGAGTTTGCTTGATAATGGACGCACATGCAGCCCAGGGTTTCCATTCTCGGCGTTCCGGTCGATGCGGTTACGCGTAGAGAAGCGGTGAGTTGCATCGGCAATATGCTGCGCTCCAACACACAGCATCATGTCGCGACGCCGAATCCCGAAATGCTCGTAGAAGCGTCCAAGAACAAGCAGCTGTTTGCCGTACTGCAACAGACTGCATTGAATGTGCCGGATGGCACGGGATTACTATGGGCCGCACGCCGGGCCGGAACGCCCTTGCCGCAACGCGTTACCGGGGTGGATGTCATGACCGACGTTTGTTGTGCGAACAACGGGCCTGTGTTTTTGCTGGGCGCGATTCCGGGGATTGCCGAACATGCCGCTGACGCATTGAAGAAGAAGAATCCAGCACTGGTCATCGCCGGTACATTTGCAGGTTCGCCCAAGCCGGAACAGGAACAGGAAATCATCGACATGGTGAATGCATCGGGGGCGACGCTCTTGTTCGTTGCGTACGGTGCGCCGAAGCAGGAACTGTGGATTGCGCGCAACTTGGCCCGCATGCCTTCCGTGCGGGTAGCCATGGGTGTTGGTGGTGCGTTCGATTTTCTATCCGGTTTGCGCAAACGTGCGCCGACCTGGATGCAGCAATGGGGTGTGGAGTGGGTGTGGCGACTGTTGCAAGAACCTCACCGCTTGGGGCGTATTCTGGTTGCCACGGTGGTGTTCCCCAGGAAAGTTCTCAGCACGAGGCGCTAAAGCGTGTCGCCGTGCATGATTTTGAGTTCCAGCGTCTCCCACGGCTTGGTTGGGCTGACGCGCATGTAGTACGAATGTGCATCGGTGGTTACGACGAATGCCGAACCCACGATTTCCTGGCGCGCCGGCAACTCCTCCACGTCGCCGATGATCTCCACGGGGTGATCTTCGCTGAACAACTGCATGACGACGGGTACGGTTACACGCTCGGCAACCAATGCGCTCTTCAAATTTAACGTGCCGCGACCGATGACCGCAGCAGCCACCACCATGGTGGCAGAAAGCAACAACGCAATAACGACGGTCTGGCCGTAATTTTTATGGTGTGTGAGTTTTTCGAGATCCATATTTCTCCTTAGTATAGCAGATTTTGCCCTTTCGAGACAGTGACGCTTCCGTCGGTCGGGTGAGCCGTGTAGAATCTGCGCCATGTCTTCTCTTGTTCTCATCCGCCACGGCCAGTCTCTTTGGAATCTTGAAAACCGGTTTACCGGTTGGACCGATGTTCCGCTCACCGAGCGGGGAGCAGCCGATGCCGCATTGACCGGCAAGGCGCTGAAAGATTTCACCTTCGATGCTGCATTTACGTCGCGCTTGAAGCGCGCCAACGACACACTCAGCACCGTGCTGAAGGCCATGGGCGCCAAGGATGTTCCCACCGAATTCGATTCCGCACTGAACGAGCGCCACTACGGAGATTTGCAGGGTCTCAACAAAGCCGAGACCGCCGCCAAGTACGGCGCAGATCAGGTGAAGCTCTGGCGCCGCAGCTACGACACGCGTCCGCCGAACGGCGAAAGCATGGCCGATTGCGAGCGCCGCACGTTGCCCTTCTTTTTGCAGTACGTTTTGCCGTTGGTGCAGTCCGGGAAGAACGTGATCATCGCCGCCCACGGTAACAGCCTGCGTCCCATCATGAAGTACTTGGAGAAGCTGACGCCCGAAGACGCCTCCGGCATGGAAATCGGCTTGGTCACGCCCTACGTCTACACATTCGAAGGTGACGAAATGGTGAACAAGAAGGTTCTGGACGTTCCTGGAATCCAGAAGACGCAGGACGCCTCCGCAAAGGCTCCGGGCGCCAAATAACCGCAGAAGTCCACACTCTGGAACCACAGGTTTCCGCCTGGGGAGAAGGTATGTTTTGTGGTATACTGATGGGATTCTATGTCGGCCCACAAACACAAAAACACACCTCTTCCGTTTGCCGACCGTTCCCCGGTCGTGCCGTTGCTGGCTGCAATCGCATGTCTTGCGGCACTGGCATTCCTGTACAAGAACAGCGTGGCCGGCGTATTCGACATCGCCATTTACAAGGGCATCGGTGAGCGTCTGACCGCCATTTTGCAAGGTGGAACAGCATCACTCGACAGTGAGTATCCGCCGCTGGCGAGCCTGCTGTTCTTTGCGTCGTTCGCCAATCCGCTCCATGTGAGTTTCGATGTCGCGTGGCTCTGGAGCATTGTGGCCATGATCGCCTTGGCCGGTGCGTACGCCACATTCGTCCTGCACGATCGCTTTGGTTGGCTGATTCCCGCATCCATCGTCGGTACGGTATTTCTCATTAGCCCCGAGTTGGTTTTCGCCCGCTTCGATGTGCTGGTGGCGGTCATGCTGCTGCTGTGCTTGCGTGCCCGTGCCACTGGGCATTTTGCACAGTGTGCCGCGTTCTTGGCCGTGGCATGCGCCATTAAAGTCGTGCCTGCTCTCCTGATTCCTGCGCTGTTTTGTACGGCACCGCGTACGCAGTGGAAGCGCATGGCATTGGGTTTTGCCGCGGGTTTGTTGGTCTCTTTTGCCGTTCCGGTCGCGGTCATGGGTTTGCAACTCACGATCGGCAACATTCAGCACATGCTCGGATACCATTCCAATCGCGAAGTGCAACTGGAGAGCACATGGTCCGGCGTGCATATGCTCATGAAGGCACTGGTCGGACAGCGCGCACCGGTCAGCCTGGGGCATTTGTCAGTGAACAACAATGATTTGGGGCCGATATTCGTCACCCTCTCGAAATTCCTCATTGCCAGCGTCGCCGTCGGCGCGGCCGGCTTTGCTCTTTTCAAGCGTCGACATGCGCAGGTCGATACACTCAGCATCGGCGTGTTGCTGTTTGCCGTTGCAGCAAGTCCGGTGTTCTCGCCGCAGTACATCGTGTGGTTGCTACCGCTGCTGCTCAGCTGGCTTGTCCTGCGTTCGGGGATGATTTGCAACCGCGATGTGTTCTGGTCCGTTGCCGCGCTGACGGCGCTCGCCGGCTTCACCACGCAGTGGGTGTTTCCGTTGAACTACATGAGCGTCATCGATCAAGAGCCCTTGGCGCTGTTCATGCTCAACGTTCGCAATATCTCCATAGTGCTGCTTGCGTTGGTGCTGCTTCGTCATGCACTGGTACCGACCAAAGCCAAAGTGCACCGTCGTCTGGAATTCGTGGATGCGCTGGCGACATTGGCCGTGGATTGCGGCATGTTGCTGATTGCCGTTTTGTTGCTGCAGGCATTCCGCCCGAATTTCCTTCCGATCCTGTCCGACGTCCGATACACCCTCACGGATGGATTGCACGGATCGGCGCCATCCACGCCGTTCACATTGGCGCAATCGACCGACGATGCCAAGGTGACGATGACACTGCAGTTGGCGCCCGCATTGAACGATGCCCGCTTTTTCCTGAAGCCCGATGATTGCATTACGTCGCTTTCCATGAACGGTACGGCGGTTGCCGAAGCCGTGTTCTGCGGAGACGGCCGTGTGGTCGACTTTGCTCCGTATTTGAAAGCCGGTCGCAACGTGTTGGTGGCGAATCTGCAAAACAAAGGCGGACCACTGGGACTGATCGTCAATCCAGCGCATTTCGGACTTCTTCCCTTCGCCATGACATCGGCACTATTCATTACGCTTGGCATGACGCTTTGCGGATTGTGGAATGCCGTGCGCATTTGGCTGGCGCTGCGTGCCAAGCACGGGCATCCGTCCGGCATTCGTGCCGACGTGCGAGAAAAGGCCGTGCTGCTGTTGCAGCTGCCGCTTTTGGAGCCGCTCGTTGCGGACTGATCGTTGCGGATGATCCGCGTGGTATCATGCGGCCACTTTCGCATGCCAGACATTACGTTCAAGGACCGGCCCGCATTCGATGCCATCGCCAAGAGCGAGGTACGCCATGTGCATCTCATCCTCATTGCGACCAAGCCGGACATCATCAAGCAGATTCCTTTGTATAAGGAGTTGCAGTCGCGCGGACATTGCGTGCTGCTTGGTCACACCGGCCAGCACTACGACCAAAACTTGAGCGGCGGCATGCTTGCCGAGTTCGGCGTTGAGCCGGATTTCAACTTGAACGTGCGCGGCTCCATGCACGAAGTCGTCAGCCAGATCATCGGTCGACTCGGTGACGTGATCGACGAACTGAAGGCAGCCGGAAAAATCGTGATCCCGTACGTGCACGGCGACACCACCACCGCCATGGCCGCCAGCAACGCCGGCTACTGCCATGGTTTCGCGTCGGTGCACGTGGAGGCCGGCATCCGTACGCTCACGCCCGATTACAACGCGTTCTTCGGCAAACAAGGAGTGCGCCACGACATCGACGTCGGCGCCTGGCGCACGTTCCTGATGGACCGCAAGAACTGGCAGCGTGGCAGCCAGGAGCCGTACCCCGAACAATTCAACACGCGCTGCAGCGAGGCGGCCACCGGCATCCACCTGGCTCCGGTGAACCTGGACCGCGAATTCATGTTGAGCGAAGGCTACTGCGACGACCGCATCTTCGTGGTCGGTAACTCGGTTGTGGACGCCACCAACGATGCGCTCAAGCGCGCGAAGGATTCCACCATCTTCGACCGGTACCCGCTGCTGAAGGACGGCGACTTCGTCAGGTTCTGCATCCACCGCCGCGAGAACTGCTTCTCGGAAGCACGCTTCCGCGCAATCTACGGCGCCATGGTCGATCTCATCAAGAAGGGCAAGAAAGTACTGCTCATCAGCATGATCCAAACCAACGCCGCGCTGGAGCGTTATAACCTGAAGGCCGATTTGGAAGCGCTAACCAAGAGCTACCCGAATTTCATCTTGTCGCCGGTGTGGGCCGAATATGGCGACGTGGTCGCTGCCATGAGCAAGGCGGCGGTCTGCGCCACCGACTCGGGTTCCATGCAGGAAGAAATGAACGTACTCGGCGTGCCGTGCGTGACCATGCGCTTTGGCAGCGACCGCAGCGAATCGGCCATGAACGGCGGCAATCTCATCGCGCCGCCCGTGGACACCAAGCTCATTGTGAAGATGATCGAGCATGCCTGGGACAACAAACTCATGCGTAGCGCGCCGAAAATTTACGGACGCAACGTGAGCAAGGCCTGCATCGACTCGGTGGAAAGCGTTCTGAAAAGCGGCGATGTCTTCCGCAACGACGAAGACCGTTTGCATCTGTAGTCGTTCACAGGCTCGTGGCATTCGGGCATACTTCTTTCCGATGCGATTCCAGCGAATTCGTGAACGGTTGGCATTGGCACTTATTGTTCTTTTGCCATTTCATGCGTTTGCCGTCACCGTCCTCACGCGCGTGCTCGTTGGACCGGGCCACGCGCCGCTGACCGTACTGGCTCTCTGGAAAGAGGTGGCTGTCCTTGCGTTGCTTGGGTTGGCATTCGTCGAGCTCGTCACCGATTCCACGGCGCTCGATCGTCTGAGGACCATCGATCCCATCGACCGGCTCATCTCGCTCTTCGCCATATTGGCAGTCGTGATTACCGGTACGCACTTTGGTGGGTGGGGTCCTCTTTTGTATGGAGCTAAGTACGACATCTTGCCGCTTTTGCTGGTTTCCGTTTTGAGCCTTGTCCCGTGGTCGCCCTCATTTGGGCGGCGCGCACTCTCCCTGCTCATCGGCACGGGCACGGCGGTCGCGCTCCTTGGTTTTGTCGCACTTGCATTGCCGCAGCACGTCTTCACGGCATTGGGGTATTCCGATCTCCATTCCCTGTATGTTGCCAACGGGCCGTTGGCGCCGTATCAGCAAATCGGCGGCAGCCTCCTTCGCCGCATGCAGAGCGTCATGAGCGGTCCGAACCAACTCGGCATCTGGTTCTTGTTGCCGCTGTCCGCAGCGTTTGTTGCATTCGTTCGACACGCTGCAACGAAAGTTGATCTCCGTCGCATGCTCTTGTTGTTCGTATTGGTTGTCGGACTCACACTCACATTCTCTCGCTCAGCCTGGCTTGCGGCAGCGGTGTTGGTTGTTTGCGGAGCACGCTGGATGTTGCCCGCACAGCATGCGCGTCGCATTGTTCTTGTGCTGGGCAGTTGCGTGGCGGTATTCACCGTTGCCGTATTCATCGTTCGGCCGGCCGTGGTGTTGCGAGCTGCATCGTCACGCGGACACTTCGAAAAGCCGCTGCATGCGTTGCAGATCATCGGTCAGAACCCGTTCGGATTGGGTCTGGGTACGGCAGGTCCGGCCAGCAATCGCTTCAGCGATACCTGCGTGGAACTTGAAGCAGGTGCAGACGTTGCATGGGCGCAGCCGCACCCCGAACTGTGCGTGTTCGTTGCCGGTGCTCAAGTGCAGCCGACCGGTCGTCCGTGCAATTGCCCGCTGTTGCCCGAAAGTTGGTACTTGCAGATCGGTGTTGAGACAGGGGTCTTTGGTCTTCTGCTCTTTCTTTCCTTGTTGGTGATCATCGGACAGTCGTTGTTGCGCATCCGCGAAACATCGCCGTTGGCTTTGCCGACAGCCCTCATGCTTGTCTCGGTCTGCGTGGCGGGCTTGTTCTTGCACGCATGGGAGGATTCCGCCGTAGCCTATACGTTGTGGATTCTGGTCGCCGCCGCACTTTCGTCACGAAAGTCTCCACAAACGGCGTAACACCCTGCAAGAGAGAAGAACCTGCTGCTTTCGGCTGCAACCTGAAAACGCTTGCGGTATGCTCCGCACATGAGGCACCCGCGCAGCATCGTCGTTCTGGACTTTGGTGGGCAGTACGCCCACCTCATCGCCAGCCGTATCCGACGGTTCGGCTACTATTCCGAAATCCGTACGCCGGACACGCCGGCATCCGAACTGGAAACCGCATCCGGCATCATTTTGTCCGGCGGACCGCAGAGTGTGTACGACGTGGGCAGCCCGCAGGCAGACCCGAAAATTTTCGATCTTGGCATTCCGGTGCTCGGCTTGTGTTACGGCCTCCATTGGATCGCCCAGACACTCGGCGGCAAAGTGAGCCCCGGCCATGTGAAGGAATACGGCAAAACACCTATCCATATTCTGGGGAAGAACAGCCAGCTCTTTAAGGGTATCGCCGGCGATTGCACCGTCTGGATGTCGCACGGCGACGAGGCGACGGAACTTCCTCGCGGCTTCTCGCGCATTGCCACTTCGGAAACCTGCAAGAACGCCGCATTCTCCGACGAAGCTCGTCGCGTGTACGCACTGCAGTTTCATCCGGAGGTCACGCATAGCGAGAACGGGCTTGTCATGCTGAAAAACTTCGCCGAATTGTGTGAGCCGGCACCGTGGTCCATGCATGGCTACGCGTCGCTGGTGGGCGAAGAAATCAAGCGCGACGTCGGCGACCGCAAAGTATTCATGCTCGTTTCGGGCGGCGTGGATTCCACGGTGGCATTCGT
>CAYUVW010000025.1:0-16007 GCA_964448405.1 uncultured Candidatus Peribacteria bacterium
TCTCCGGCAATGCTTCCGTCACCGGTTCGCTCGTGGTGAACAAGAACATCTCCGGCGCCGCACTTGAAATCCTCGGCACCGCCTCCGGCATGGACCTCTTCGCCACCCGTTCCATCTCCGGTACTCATCTCTACGCCGCAACAACCTTCGGCGGAGCCGGCTTAACCTCTTGCAGCAATGCCACGACTTCCAAGCTGCTCTACAACTCCGCTACCAAGCAGTTCTCCTGTGGCACCGACCAGACCGGCGGTGGCTCTACCGCCCCCGAGGTCGGCACGCTCTCTTTCTCCGGCGCAGTCCTGCGCCTCGGCGATGCCCGCTACGTGAAGAAGCAGGGCGACACCATGACCGGTGCGCTGGTCATCGACATGCTGAGCGGCAACGGCAACACGCTGGGACTACGCATCATCAACACCGCTTCCGGCCGCCACCTGCATGCCGAACAGCGCCTCACATCCTCGGGAGCAATCATCTGGGAAGGCGCCGGTTCCGGACGCAGCTTGGACCTGGGCGGCGGCAACGTCACCTTCTCGCTCTCCGGCCAGACCGTCTTTAACGCTCTCAACCGCAACGTCGACTTCTCCATCCGTTCGCAAACTAACAACAACGCCTTCTTCGTAGACGCCTCCACCTCTCGCGTCGGTATCGGCACCAACACGCTGGAATCCGCCTTCGAAGTCGTCGGTTCCATCTCCGGTACCACGCTCATCGCCACCGGTACCGGCAGCAAGCCTCTGTTCTTCGCTTCCGCTCCGTGGAACTCCGTCGGCATCGGCACCGCCACCCCCGGCCAGAAACTCACCGTCTCCGGCGGCAGCATCCTCAACGTGGCCGGTGGCAACGTTCGCACCCTGTCCGGCGTGAACCTCGGCGCACAGTTCAACGACGCCGTGATCGTCGGCCGCTACGCCTACATCGGCCAGCAAGGTGCACGCTTCCGCATCGTCGACATCAGCAATCCTTTGTCGCCCAAGATCGTGTCCACGCTGGGCATGGAAACCAACATCAGCTCGATTGCGGTCTCCGGCAATTATGCGTATTTGGGCATGTTTACCTCGACGAGCAGGGCTCTGATTGTCGTGGACATCAGCAACCCGTCCGTTCCGGTGCAAATCGCTTCGTTGGATGTGGGCGGTATGTCTGAAACCCGCTCGTTGTTCATTGCCGGCAAACACCTGTTTGTGGGTAAGGCATCGGGCTTCTCGACGAATGAATTCTTCGTTGTCGACATCAATAATCCGTACGCTCCCAAGATTATTTCTTCCATGGATCTTGGTTCCTCGGTTGGCATCAATTCGGTTGTCGTACAGGGCAAGTATGCCTATCTCGGTATTGAAGATGACTTCAGCAGCGCCAACGAATTCAGCGTCATCGATATCTCCAGCCCCAACAACCTCATCAACAAAGGTGGCGTCAGCTTGAGCACCGCGGTCAAGTCCATCAGCATCGCCGGCCGTTACGCCTACGTCGGTCTTACCAGCGTTACGGGCAATGACTTCCGCATCTTCGACATCAGCAACCCGGCGTCCATCTCCACGGTCGGAGGATTGGATCTCACCACGGATGTCCTCTCGGTCGATGTTGCCGGCCGCTACGCTTACCTCGGTCTTACCAGCGTTTCCGGCAACGACTTCCGCGTCGTGGATGTGAGCAACGTCGCACTGCCTGCCATCGTGGGAGGAGCAGACATCTCCACCTCCGCTCGCAAAGTCATCGCTGCCGGCAAGTTCCTGTACGTAGGTTTGCCCGACGTCACCGGTGCCGACTTCACCATCTACGACATTAACGGCATCGACGCTCCGTCGGCCAGCATTGGCACCCTGGGCGTGGATGTGCTGTACGTCGGCCGCAACGCCAGCGTCGCCAACACCCTGACCGTGCTCAACTCCATCAACGTCGGCGTCGGTGGCATCAAGTCCGACGGCATGCTGTCCATTACCGTCGGCTCCGGCAGCACCGTAAGCGGTATGACCGGCGCCATTATCGTGAACCGCGGCATGTCCGGCACCGTGCTTGCTTTGGATTCTTGGCGCGGAAACGGCACGGGTAGCCAGAAGATCGTTCCGCATCTGTTGTTCGGTTACCGCGGAACCTTCGACACCATGCTGTATCGCGCCGGTACCGGCGTGCTCGCCAACAGCGGCACCATGCTGCTTCGCGGCGGCACAGGACGCACGTTGCTAAAAATGGAGACCGGCATGACGTCCTCGGCGGATGCCAACCTTATGGAGGTGTTCTCCAACGTCACAACCGGCTTCGGCGACCCGAATCACAACCTGATTCTCCGCATGGATGCGGCCGGAAGTATGTACACCGATGGCAGCTTCTCCGGTGGCGGAGCCGACTATGCTGAGCGCTTCTTGGCTTCCACGCCGAATCTGAAGCCCGGACAGGCCGTTTGTTTGGATCCGTTGAAGTCCAATACGGTCAAGCTGTGCGACCGCTCGGGTGACTCCAACGTTATGGGTATCGTTTCCACCAAGCCTGCATTCGTTGGTGACAAGTACCGTGGCGTGACTGGCGACACAAAATCCGATGCCACCAGCACGATTGTCGGTCTTATCGGTCAGCTGCCGGCCAAAGCCATTGTGGAAGATGGCCAGGCAATCACCGTAGGCGACGCTCTCGCCACCGCTGCCAAGCCCGGATTTGTCCGCAAGGCCAAGGCAGGGGAGTCGACTGTCGGTGTGGCATTGAGCCCTCTCCCTAGCGGAGAAGGAAGCATCGATGTGCTCATCACCCGCCGCAACCAATCCGACTTGGTGGAGAAGATTGAAAACGAAGTCACGCAGAGCATTGCCGAAATGCACATAGAGGACGACGTGCTGCAAATGGTGCAAACGGCTATGAACGGCGCCAACATCAATGCCACCGTCGCCTCTGCAGTCCAGGCCCAGGTCCAGAGCCTGAATCTTGCCGCCGAGATCAACGCCATTCTCAACCAGCGTCTGGCCGACGGAACGCTGAACATCGGTTCCAATGGTTCGTTGCCTGCGGATATCCTTGCTGCACTGCAAACAAACAGCGGCTCGCTGAGCCTGCAGAGTGCCATTGCCTCGCGCTTGGGCTTGTCCCGCAGCGGCACCTCCGCGTTGACGGTCGGCTCCGACCTACTTGTTTCCGGAGCGCTCACCGTGCAGCACGATGTCCTTATTGGCGGAACGCTGCATGCGGCTGCCATGAGCGGGCCCATCCGTTTCGATGGTCCGATCTTGCCGGGTACCGACTTCGCACTCGGCAGCATGCGCTTCACCGGCTCCACCGTGCAGATCGGCACTATTACCGATGCCGCTGCGTTGGAAGTCGTCGGCAACGTCACCATCGCCGGACTCACTACGTTCCTCGGCGACGTGGAAGTGCAGGGCGAACTGATCGTGAGCAACAATCAGGCCGGCTTTGCCATTATTCCGTCTCACTCAAAGGCAGTGACCGTTCTCTTCGGCACCGGCTTCATTTCCACGCCCATCATCAATGCCACGCCAAACAGCCGTGTCGGCTCCGAGTGGTGGGTCGATTCTCAGTCGCAGACCGGATTCGTCATCCGCAGTGAAAAGCCGGTGACGCAGGACATCCGCTTCTCTTGGACGGCGCTGGGCGTACGCGATGCATACACGGCTTCCGGACAGGCCGGCGCAGTTCCCGCAATTCCGTTCCATGTCGATGCCGAAGGCCGCCCGTATTCGGTGGCCGATAACGTCTGGAATGCCTGCATCCGTGATCCGAACTCGCTGGATGCCTGCAATGGCTACCATCAGGGCTCCATGTGGTTTGCACACCCCGATATCATGCAGGCCAACCAAGAAGTTCTCAGCTTCACGTATGACGCTGCTTCCGGACCGTCCAGCTTGGTGATTCCGGCATCGTACGAGACCGTCGTGGTCGAGCAAGTGACATCGTCCTCGTCCAGCGCGCAAACATCGTCCACCAGCTCCTCGGCTTCCAGTGAATCCGCCAGCTCGGTCGCTTCGAGCGAATCTTCCAGCGCCATGAACTCCAGCGAATCATCGAGTGCAGTCGCTTCCAGTGAATCCTCCAGCTCGGTGGCTTCCAGCGAATCTTCCAGCGCCGTGAGTTCGAGTGCTTCGAGCGAGGCATCGGTCAGCTCGTCGGCTGATTCTTCGGCCAGTTCCGAGCAGCCGTAAAGACATTGCAACGTTCGGGCTTTGAGCCGCTTCGATGAAGGTCTAAGCTAGGTTTCCAATGCGGCTCTCCATTGTCATACCGGCCTACAACGAGCAGGATCGCCTGGGTAAAACGCTCAGTTCCATTGCCGATGCATGGAAGGAGGGGCGTATGCCGGGCATCGCACTTGCCGAAGTCGTGGTGGTCGATGACGGCAGCCAAGACCGCACGCTCGACATTGCACGCGAGTGGTCTAGTCGGCTGCCCATGGTTTCCCTTCGGTTGCCGGTGAATCGCGGTAAAGGTGCTGCAGTACGCAGTGGCGTTGCCCAGGCAGCGGGGGATTTTGTTCTTCTCTACGATGCCGACGGAGCGACGCCCATTACCGAAGTGCGCAAATTGTTCGCCGCACTGGAACGTGACGGCAGCGACATTGCGATTGGCTCGCGCGTGCTCGAGCGCCGTGCCGGATTGGTCACCATGCAGTGGCATCGCCGCATCATCGGTCGTTTGTATCATGGCTTGTGCTCGTTGTTGGTACCGGGAATCCACGACACCGCCTGCGGCTGCAAATTGTTCAAGGCACCGGTCGCCAAAAAGCTCTTTTCGCTGCAGCGCATCGACCGTTTTGCATTCGATGTGGAAGTATTGGCTCTGGCATTGCGACATCGCTATCGCATCAGTGAAGTGCCGCTTACCTGGACCGCCGTTCCGGAATCCAAAGTCAACGTTGTACGCGACGGCCTGCAGATGTTCTGGTGTGTCCTCTCTCTTTACGTGCGCGGCACCAAGTCTCGTTGATCCTCGCAGCCGGGGTTTCCGGTCGTGAGAATAGTCGCGAACGTGTTTTCGAAGACGCTCGTGTATCGCTGCTTCCAGCTGGCGAGCGTCGCCGTATTCACGACGTCGGCAATGGTCGGGTCGATGACAATGGTGCATGCTTCCGCTTCGGCTGCGGCTATTTCATCCAGCGGAACTTTCAGCATTGCCGGAGGACGGAACAATTGCTCGAAGACGCCAAGAATCGGCATGCGGTCGGCTTCCGCTGCGTAGAGCGCTTGGGTAATGAGTACCGGTTCCGGTTGGCGTGCAAGCACCGCAAGCATTGCGCGGTAGCGGCTGTCGTTGGGCGTGTAGAGGTGCCGGCTCACAATCGGTAAGACGATCGAGAATTGCCAGAGCACCAGCAAGCTGCACGCAATCACCGTTCCCGAATCGCGCCACTGCCCCGGGAGTAATCCGGCGCACTCGCGAATGAGCACGACGCTTATGGCAATACCGAATGCCAGTGCCGGACCGGCGATCGTCACGTAATGATCGAAGTAGTTCGTCGCCAGGAACATGCTCATCAGCACGACTGCGAGCATGGCGCCGCAGAGGGAACGTAGTTTTGGCAGAACGAAGATGCCAAGCAGCAGCGATGTTGTCCCCAGCGCCACCAGCAGCGCATCGGGTTTCTGCAGAATGCGCGTCACCCGTGCCATGCGCGAAAACGGCAACCGATTCACTTGATCGAATACTACTTCGCGCAAAGCACCATCCATTGCCAGCAGGTACATGATCGCGCAGATGGCGGCACAACACAGCATCATGCCGTAGTGTTTTGCAACCGCCATACGGTGCTGCTTCGGCGCCAAAAACACCAGTCCTGCAGCGGCAACCGCAATGTTCAATGCGGCAGGCAAGAAGGTCATGGCCGATGCAATGCAGCACAGCAGTTGCAGCCATTCACGCCAGGGTTTCTCCCATGCACATATGCCGGCCCACACGAACAGAATGAAGAAGACGTTGGCGAATTGACGAATGGCCAGCAGCCGGAAGTCATGGTCGATCATCTCGTGGAATGCCAGATAGAACGCGATTGCCGTCATTGCCGCAAGCGGACTGGACGTTGCACGCTTCAAACTGGAGAAGAGCGGAATGGCGACCAGGCAATTGACTGCGAGATACGCGATGCGCAGCGGATACATGCTTCCGGTCAGCCACAGGCCAATGCCGCTCAGCAGCGGCAACAGCGGCATGTGCCACATCGGGAAATCGCTGTGCGGCACATATCCCTTCAGCATCAACTTGCCGATGAGTGCGTAGACACCCTCGTCTGTTGCCGGCAAAAGCGCGCTTTTCAAGTGCCACACTTGCAGCATGAATGTCGCAACCACCATGGCGATCACAACCATGCCGTCGGTGCCGATTTCCATGGACTCCCGCGAATGCTTTTGCGACATGCGGCTCATAGCCTATCACGAATGGCCTCAGGCCAAACGTAGCGTTGAAAATGACGACCGATGCGACTAGAATTCGGGTGTTCCCCCACATTTCCCAATGGATCAGCAACACACTACCGCCGCAGCCGGCAACGCAAAGATGCGCACCGTTTTGGTCGTCATCATCATTGTTGCCCTCGGCGTTCTGGCCTTCATGAACTACAAGCAGCGCGTCGCTCTGGAAGAGCAGCTCGGGAAAGTTTCATTGCAGGATAACCAAGTCGGCAATCAGCAGAACGTAGAGGCTGCCAAGCGCATCATCGAGAAGGTGAAGAAGCACTTCGTCATCCCCGGCGATGTCGATCCGACCGTCGCCACCATCGTCGATGTCGAGACGCTCAAGGCACGCAATGACTTCTACAAGAACGCCAAGAACGGCGATCACCTCATCATCACGCCGACTCGCGCCATTCTCTACGATCCGGGGCGCGACTTGATCATCGACGTCGTTCCGGTGCAGCTTACGCCGCAGCAGCCAGCAGCCGCATCATCCGCTCCGGCCAGCGCCGCAGCAATGATCAAGGCAGCATCGTCATCGGCCGCCGCTCGCTAAGAACAGGGGATCTCGTTCGTCTTTGAACAAGAGGGCGTAGCGTCCATTGATTCGTCATCGGTCCTACCCGTTTCACTTCTCTTTTATGGCCGTTGGCTCGCTTCCGCCGCGCAGACGTCAGAACCAGGTGTTTACCGTGGTGCTGATTGCGTTCCTCATTCTCAGTTCGCTGTATTACATTACGGCTCCGCAGCGTACCGAAGATGAAAAGTACGCCACCGCTAAACCCGTAACGATCAGCGATGTGACGCATGCATACGCTGCTCGCGATTTGGAAAGCATCCTCATTCGAGGCAACAACGTCTACGCCAAAATGGCTTCGGGATCGTATATTCAGGCTTACAAGGAAACAGCCGACACCATCACCCGCCTGGAATGGAACGACCCATCCAACCCGACCAAGGTCGAAATCGAGAACATCGAGCTGAAGAATTTCTTCAAGGCGCACATCGGTGATCTGATTTTCTTCCTGCTCATCATCGGCGGAGCCATGTGGGTCTTCCGCTCCATTGCCCGCAGTCAGAACACCGCGTTGTCGTTTGGAAAGTCACGCGCGCGCGTAGCCGACATGAAGGAGTCCAAGACTACATTTAAAGATGTTGCAGGCTGCGACGAAGCCAAAGAAGACCTGCAGGAAATCGTGGATTTCCTCAAGAACCCTCGGAAGTACACCACCATCGGCGCCAAGATTCCGCGCGGTGCACTCTTGGTCGGCGCTCCGGGTACCGGCAAAACATTGCTTGCCCGCGCCGTTGCCGGAGAAGCAGGTGTCCCATTCTTCTCCATCTCGGGTTCCGAGTTCGTGGAGATGTTCGTGGGTGTGGGTGCCTCGCGCGTCCGCGACCTGTTCATGAAGGCCAAGCGCAACTCGCCGTGCATCATTTTCATCGATGAAATCGACGCCGTCGGCCGCCAGCGCGGCGGAGCAGGCTTTGGCGGAGGTCACGACGAACGCGAGCAGACACTGAACCAAATCCTCACCGAAATGGACGGTTTCGATAAAGAAACCAATGTCATCGTCATGGCCGCAACCAACCGTCCGGACGTTCTGGACAGCGCGTTGTTGCGTCCGGGTCGCTTCGATCGCCGTGTGTTCATCGACAAGCCGGACCTTCTCGCTCGCGAGCAGATTCTGGAAGTCCACGCCCGCAACAAGAAAATGGGCCGCGACATCGACTTGAAGACCATTGCCCGCCAGACCGTCGGCATGGCCGGTGCGGATTTGGAGAACGTCATGAACGAAGCCGCCATTTACGCGGCGCGCCAGAACAAGAAGTTCATCAGCCAGGAGGACATTGTGGAGGCCGTGGAGAAAGTCACCATCGGCTCCGAGAAGAAGTCCCGCAAGCTCACTGAAAAAGAGAAGAAAATCACCGCCTACCACGAACTCGGACACGCCGTCGTTGGCTACCTGTGCCCCGAATCCGACCCATTGCACAAAATCTCCATCGTCTCGCGCGGCTTCGCACTGGGTGTGACGTGGTTCTTGCCCAAGGAAGACGAGTACACCACCAGCAAGACCAAGTTCTTGGACCAAATCTGCGGACTCTTGGGCGGTCGTGCAGCCGAGGAAATCATCTTTGGCGAAATCACCACGGGTGCATCCAACGACATCGAGAAGGCCTCTGCCATCGCCCGCAACATGGCCATGCGCTACGGCATGGACGAAGAACTGGGCATTGTTTCGTACGGTGAAAAGCAGGGCTCCATGTTCCTGGGCGCCGACCTGGGTTCCTCGCGTAATTATTCCGAGGAGGTCGCCCGCAAAATCGACCACTTCGTGAAGACCAACATCGCCGAGCAGTACAAGCGCGCCAAGGGCATGGTGCAGGACAACCGCAAGAAGATGGACGAACTGTGTGAGTTGCTGCTGAAGGTTGAAACCATGTCGGCCGAGGAATTCGCCGAAGTCTTCGACGGCGGCAAGCGCAAGCGCGTGAAGAAGGCCAAGCGCGAGGGCAAGGAAGTGAAAGAGACCGAGTAATCACGCATGTATTCCAGAAGCCGGATTCCGCTACGGGGTCCGGTTTTTGCGTTCAGTGCGTTTTAATCACGATCGTGCGCTTCGTTGCATCCATGGCGACGGTTCCGCCAATCGGCAGCGTGGCCGAAGGATACGTGTGACCGAAGTCCACGTCGGCGATGATCGGCAGTTTCTTCAGCCGGGCGTTGTTGGCCACGATGGCGTCCAGCATGGCGGGCGTGACGGGTCCGAAGTCCGTGTTCACGGCCGAGCGCTGAAAGCGGCCGAAGAGCACGCCTCTCACGCTCTCGAACCACGGTTGCTGTGTGAGTGACGTCAGGTCGCGGTCGAACGTCCTGGGGTGCGTTTCGTGGTCATCCTCGACCAGCAGGATCACGTTCTTTGCCGTAGGCATGTACTCGGTGCCTTGCAGCAGGCTGAGCGTGCACAGGTTGCCGCCGATGCAGGTGCCTTCGGCTTTGCCTTTGCGCAGCACGCGCCAGCCGGGGTTTTTTTCAAACGGCCACGGTTTGCCGGCCGTGAAATACGTGTCGGTCCAGGCGGGGGACGGCTTCAGGTCGATGGGCTCTTTGCGCAGCAGCGCGGCTTCAAAATAGTCGTGCGTGTAGTGCAGCTTGTCACCGTAACAGAACTGACTGAAATTCGGGCCGCTGTACGTCACCAGTCCGGTCTTGGCGAAGATGGCGTTCCCCAGCGCGGTGATGTCCGAGAATCCGCACAGGATCTTGGGGTTCTTTTTGATCAGCCCGTAGTCGATATGCGGCAGCAGCTGATTTACGTTCCAGCCGCCGCGCACCGTGATCATGGCATGTACGGTGGGGTCGCGGAACGCATCGTGCAGGTCCTTCAGACGGTGGGCGATGCTGGTGGAACCGAACTCGTTGATCTCGCGGATGTATTTCCCTTCGCTTACCGTCATGCCACGGTCGGTAAACCACTGCTTGGCATCAGCCAAGGGCTTGCCGTCCATCCATGGCATGCTGGGCAACGTGCACGACGGCGCAATGATACGCACGTTGTCGCCGGCCTTCAGTTTGCGGGGGATCATCATGAGCCGGAGTGTACCGCAGCGAGCATTCCACTCCCATGTCCCATGGCGACCCCCGTCCGCGGTGCCGACGTCGTGGAGCGAAACGCGTGCACATTCCGGTGCTGCACCGGCTGCTTGTTCGTACCAAGCGGCATGCGCGGCAGCACGATCATTTCTTCAAAACGGCCTTTGGCGTCTTGGATGATCATGGTGATCCAGAACGCATGTTCATCGCGGCAGTGCAATTCGACGCGGGTCCGCGCGACTCCATCTTCCTGGCTGCTGATTGCCGCCCAACCAAGAATGGTGCCAATCTGGTCGCGAACAAACGTAGTGCCGTCTGGAAAGGTGAATGCAATCGCATCGGTGCCCTGTGCTTCGGCAGTCACAAGGGTCGGCGGGAGGAGTTTGGGGGCGGTAATCATGAGTGAAAGGGGAGTAGGGAGATACGGAAAAATGCGCCCTCTGGCGCGCAGAGGACGGGCAGTTGCTGGTTGTTCAGCGTCTACTGCTCAGTCCCCCGCTCACAAGAGCAGGACGACATTGGGGAGCAGTTGAGGACGTACGATCCGTTCACGGTCAAAACCTACAAGCTGATCTGAGTGGAGTCAAATTATTGACCGCTTTCGCCAAACATAGCAGGATACCTCTCCAATGCCCGCAATGAGTCAGGAAGCCCAGCTCCGGCGTAGAAACGAAAATGCCACTGCTGCGTTCGAGCGTGTCATACAACGCGAGGATCCGGTGGCCACGCTCATCGCCCAGGTTCGCTGGCAACAACTGAACCTGACGTACGGCGAATGCGCCGACGATTCAGGCTTGTCGGCACGCGCGTTGGCCGTCTTGGAGAACCCGGACAAAGCCTCGCAACCCGAAACGTTCGATCGTTTGTTGGAATATTGGAATACGAAAACCGTTGCTGTGGCAACGCAGGAACAACTGCGCCGCCTGCTCGCCGGCAAATACTCCGGCATGGAGCAATTTTACGAATACCTGTGCTATCGCGTGGGCCATGCGCGTTTCTATGAACTGCTGCCTGCAGACGGCGAATTCAAGGGCATGACGCAGGTGCGCCGCGTGCAACGTCGGCGTTTGGGTATCATTCCCGATTACCGCGAGCCCGAGCAGATAGTCGCGCGTCTATACCCCACCGATGACGATCTGCCGCCGGATGAACGTGTTGCGCTGCTTGGCGAGGCCGATGTCACGTGGGTGGCGGAGAAGAAAGCTCAGTTGCTGGGCCGCAACATCGAGCCCGTGCTCGTGGATTTCCTCGTCGCTTTGGAGCGCCGTTGTGGCAAAGCCGGCAAGAGCTATTCCATCGAGGCAATGATGGACTGGATGACGTACGAAATGGCTCATGCATTTTCCGGTTGCCGCATGTGGCCGTGGCGAGATCAAATCCGGGTGCTGGCATTGGATATGGGTCTGGCTACCGAAGACACCATGGCCGATTTCGAGGCGGCATGGACGTTGGCTGCTTCGGTCGAGCAGCCGCGCGACCGATTTGGCCGCCTGTTCCGCACTGTGCGTGACGCGCAAGGAATCACCAATACGCAGCTGGCGGCGTGGGTTGGCGTGGAAGACAAACGGCGCGGAGACGGTGGAGAACGGAAGTCATCGGCTGCAACAGAGGTCACCGCTCCGGTGCGGTATGTCATCGACACCGCGTGTGCTTCCGAGCATGCTCCGGCGTCGGTACTCATCGGACTGGTGGCCCGCAATGGCGAGAAGATTGGCGACCAGTCCGAAGCAGACGCTCTTGCCGATACCTTCCGTCAGGCTCGCATCGATCATTACAGCCGGACCGGTAGCGAGATTTGGTCCCAAGGGCGCAATGCTCAGGGGGTGCGGTTGCGTGCCGAGCGCGACTTGGCCGGATTGTCGGCCGAAGACGTGGCATGGCAGATGGTCGATCACGCTGGCGAGCATGTTCGATTGCAAGCACGCATCGCCGAACTCGAAGCCGCCGCACCGGTAGTAAGCGGCAAAGCCGGCCGCAATCCAGAATTGGCGGATCTTCGCCGTCAGTTGACCGCGCTGACGCATGCCATGCGCGGGCGGCGCGATCGCCTGCTCGACATCGAGGCCGGTGACGTCGCCATGACCGAAGGTGTCAGCGCGCCGCGTACGGGTGGGAGCGGTGCCGGCACGCGTCAGCCCAAGTGCATCAAGCGGGGTGAGCTCACCCGTATCGACAATGCGATCCAATCCGCAGCAGCGGCCAGACTGACTGCTGCGCAACAACGCCGCGCCGCAGAGCGCAACGTGCCGCTCGCGTTGGCTGAATTTACGTCGGTTGCCGATGGTGTGCAGAAACTAGCGGACCATTTCGGTGGTTTCACTTCACTGGAGGCCGTCGTTCGCACCTCCAACGGTACCGCCGCAAAAGAGCGCGACCGATTGGCGTTCACCGCCGAACGCGCGCAGGGGATTGTTGCCGGTACGACCTTTGCGCCCCTGCCGCTACTCGCCAACATGCTGGAAGCGGTGGAAAAGAGTTCCAATTGGAAGTTGCGCACCCAGAGTGCGGCGATGGAGGCACACTGGTATCCCGATTACGCCGCGCATCTGGACGGACGCGCTGCCAATCCAGTGAAGCATCCGCTGCCGCGCGCGCTGGAAGTCATCGTTGCCGCCAATGCGCTCTCGCAGGAGGAATTTGCCACACATCTTCCGTACGACAGCAGTAATTTGTCGCAATTACTCGTGCATTTGCGCGGAGGAGGGAAGTCCAAATGGACATCCGTCGCGCCGGTGCTGAAGGCCGGCGGTTTTACAGACAAGCATCCGTTCTCCATGCTTGTGCAGCGCATGCTGAACGGAGAAGTGCCGCATGAGGTGCTGTGCGCGATGCTTCCGCACATGGACCGTCACTACGGCCGCAAGGTGGAGGCCCAGGATCTGCCCGGATTCACCGTGGCAGAAGTGGAGGCGGCCCGCAAAGTCGTTGGTGTCGCCGTCGAACTGGAGAAGCAAACTACTGTCGGCGTGAACGCCATTCCGAAGCCGGATGAGGACACCATCGCCGAGTGGTTCCGACTGGAAGAAGTCGGCATGCTGGCGGCCTTCAATCGCTTTCGCGGTATCGTCACGTTGGCCGTCCAGCGTGCATGGAAGCCCACGTCCACAAAGAAGGAGATGGTCGCGGCCGCAATGGGCGAAATTTCCCGTTTGCAATCGAAGTATTCGTCGGCTTCCTCCGGTTCGGACGAATAGTGATCCCCGTCATGAGAGTTTCTTGCTATACTCCTCGCCAATGCAAGCCCTCTCCCCACTCGACGGCCGCTACGCCGACAAAGTCTCCGCGCTGCGTCCGTTCTTCTCCGAAGAAGCCCTGATGCGCGCGCGCATCTTCGTCGAAATCAGCTATTTCGCGGCTCTGGCCGACGAGAAAGGCATCCGCGAACTGAAGCCTTTACTGAAGCGCGAGAAGAAAGCATTGCAGGAAATCGTGGATAACTTCGACGACAAAGAAGCCGAGAAAGTGAAGAAAATCGAGAAGGTCACCAACCACGACGTGAAAGCGGTGGAGTATTACCTGCGCGGCGAGCTGGAGAAAATGAGCGGCGCCAAAGTGAAGAGCGAATTCATTCACTTCGCACTCACCAGCGAAGACGTGAACAACTTGGCGTATGGCGTGCTGGTGCACGACGCCATTAAGCGCGTACTGAAGCCCGAACTGCAGGCGACGATTGCATCGCTGCGCACGCTGGCCAACGCCAACAAACACCGCGCCATGCTCAGCCTTACGCACGGCCAGCCCGCCACCCCAAGCACGCTTGGCAAAGAAATCATGGTGTTCGTCGAGCGTCTGGAGCGCCAGCGCGACCAGCTCGCGTCCTTCCGCATGCAGGGAAAATTCGGCGGCGCGGTCGGCAACTACATGGCTCACAAATCCGCCTATCCCGACGTGAACTGGGAGGCGTTCGGCCGCAAGCTGCTCAAATCACTGGGCCTTACACCCATCGAGAACGCCACGCAGATTAACCCGCACGACGACATCGCCGAACTCGGCCACCTCTACATGCGCATCAACACCATCCTGCTGGATTTCTCGCGTGACGCATGGCTGTACATCATGCGCGGCGTGTTCAAGCAGAAGGTTGTAAAGACCGAGACCGGCTCGTCCACCATGCCGCACAAAGTGAACCCCATCGACTTCGAGAACGCCGAGGGCAACCTGGGAATCAGCAGCGCCTTGTTCGGACATTTCGGCGAGAAGCTCCCCGTCAGTCGCATGCAGCGCGATCTCTCCGATTCCACCGTACAGCGCAACATTGGCGTGGCCTTCGGCTATCACCTGCTCGCGCTCAAGTCATTCAACAAAGGTGTCGGCAAATTGTCCGTGGACACGAACCGCCTGGAAGAGGAATTGGCCATGCACCCCGAGGTGTACGGCGAAGCCATTCAGACCGTCATGCGCAAGAACGGCTACCTGGATGCCTACGAACAAATGAAAAAGCTCACCCGCGGGCAGAAGATCACCAAGCCATTGCTGGTCGGTTTCGTGGAGAAGCTCGACATCGCCGGTCCGGACCGCCAGCGCTTGCTGAAGATGCTGGGGGAGCCGTAGGCTATTTGCCTTCAGCTGCCTCCAGTTTCGTGCGGGCTTTTTTCACGGCGGCGCGCATGTCGTCGGTCACAATCCAAATCTGTACCGGCACCGGATTTTCCCCCTGCAAATCTTCGGGCTTGGCCGGAATAATCCAGCCGCTGCGCTTCATTCCATCCGGACCCTGCGGGAGCGGCTGGTACGTTCCCTGAAAGCGAGTCGTCAGGCCGTTGGGTACGCCGAAGAATTCCTGTTCCATCTTGCCGTCCAATCCGTTCAGTTCGTCATGCGCACCGCGCAAGGCTTCGCGCTGACCTTCCAGTTGCCCCTCGGCCCGGCTGGCATCGGAATGTAGCTTTACGCCTGCGCCCGCCAGAATCAGAAGCAAGGTTGCCGACGTCCAGACGATGATCTTGTTCGTGCGCTTTATGCGCATATGCTTGCGCTGTTCGTCGCCGGCTTTCTGCATGAAGTACAGCATGGATGCCGGCACGGTCGCTTCATCTTCTTCAATATCCTCCACATCCCAGTATTGGCGAATGATGCTTGCAGCATAGGTACGGACTTCGGCTGCCGATTTACTCTCGGGCAAGAAGATGCGTAATGCGTGCTGGCCTTCCTGTACCTGTTTGCCATTATGCAAATATCCGGCTTCCACCGGAGAGTGCTTGTAGCCTGATATCAGCCCCTTCGACAGCAAATGCGTGGCAATCTGCTCGAGTACCTCGGGACGATCGAACGTTACGATCAGGCGCCGCACCTGTACGGGTGCGTCCTCTGGGCCTGCGGGGACGGGTGTAAGTTCTGGCATACTGCGGAAGAAGTTGTAGAATCAGAGGAGTATATTTATACTACATTTATACAAATAAAGCAAATATTGAGAAATTGGCTTCAGAAA
Source organism: uncultured Candidatus Peribacteria bacterium (assembly GCA_964448405.1). GTDB lineage: Bacteria > Patescibacteriota > Gracilibacteria > Peribacterales > Peribacteraceae > DAORHV01. The sequence goes on from CAYUVW010000025.1 coordinate 15,407, forward strand.
GAGCTGAAATGAAGAATTGATCTTCTCGGACCCTCGTTTCATCGTAGGCCGCTGGCATTATGTTGTCTTGCGTTATTTCCCGCATTCTCGACTTGTCGACGCCATAGCGCGATACGGTTGTTCCTGGTATACACGCTCCGCTAGACTACAGTTCCTCGTTCTTTGGAGACCCGCGGTTCAAATATGCCCAGGTGGCGAAATGGCAGACGCACTACCTTGAGGTGGTAGCGGGAGCAATCCCGTGGAGGTTCGACTCCTCTCCTGGGCACCAGTTTACTCTCGTGAAAGGAAACGTCCCGCTCCCAGCGGTAAGCTCTTGAGCGTAGCGAAAGGCTTGGCGCGCAGTCCCTTTAGGGATTTCCCCTCACGGACTCTCCTTCGGAAGCGGATCGCTCCAGGCAGGCAAAGCCTGCCTTCGCGGCTTTTTACAGAATACAAAAGCCTGCTATCCGACCAATCCCATACCTTCCAGTTCATCGATTCTGCGCAATGCTGCCTCCAGCTTGGCGCGCATATCGTCCATTTCCAGTTGTAGACGGCGGTTTTCGGCGTTGCGCAGCAAGAATGCCTTCCACTTCGGGTCCGTAATACCTTCGCGGAA
>CAYUVW010000025.1:16107-17475 GCA_964448405.1 uncultured Candidatus Peribacteria bacterium
GTCCATTCGTCGTCGTACTCCATGACGAATTCCGGGTCATCGAATGAAATGTGCCCATTCAGACCGGGATCTTCGGCGATGGCTTGCTGCAGTTCCACCGAGAGTTCATCCAGCATCTGTTTCGTCACCGGTGCGTCGGCCGAGCGCACGACCATCAGGAATTCATCACCGGCCACGGCGTACGCCTCTGCACGCAGTCCACGCTCCTGTAGCCAGCTTTGTACACGCGGAGAGGGGCTGCGCAAAAACTTGGCCAGAGCCTCTAGGTATTTGCCGGCGTGCGAGTGACTGGTGCAATCCACAATCGTCTTGGTGCCGTCTACATCCAGAAAGATGGCGCCCATGCGTTCCAGGCGCTCGGGGCTTTCCGCCGAGGCCACGGCGATAAGATTGCGCGCGATGATGGGCGGCTGCGTATCGAAATGCGCAATGGAGTGGTCACTGTTCGACAATGCGGAATCGCGACCTACTTCCATATGCGCCATGAGCAACTGCATATCGAAGAACGGAGCCAGCGCGGATTTTTCGGTTTCATCCAAATTGGCATGTGTTTTTTCTTCAGTGCCGATTTCGTAGTCCACCAGTAAATCCAGTTTTCGGCGCACCAATGCCCGAATGTACTCCGGTAATCGCGGTAACAATACTTCGTACAGATACGGAGCACCCTGCGGGTATTCCTTCTCGTAGAGTGCGCGGAGTTGCGCGTGAACGACACGCAAATCCGCCGCCGGTTGCAGCTTTGGTTCCGAATTCATGAGGCCGTTAAAATATCCTCTTTCTATAGTTTGTCAACTATTCTTTTGGCTTTGTGATGCTCTTTTCATCTTGTAGTTCGGGTAGCCCGCTTTGCTGCTTGAGTGCGGCGCTTCGTGCGGTTTTCACCGCGTAGTACAACGCGATGAAAAAGAGCAGCGCAAGCGTTTGATTGATCCAAAACAGCGAGTCGTATACCGAGAAATCACGGATGGCAAAGTATTCGAATGTCATGCATGCGCACAATGCAATGGCCGCTTCCACATATCCAAGCCAGCGCATGAGCGGATTCGCCAACCCGGCAATGATGTCCAGCACCAGAATCGCGCACAGGCCGACGTATGCCGAGACGGGCAGGCGGTCCTGGAAAAACGGAGTCGTGACCAACATGATGCTGCCGGCAATCATGAACAACCTACGCACCATGTCGCCGTAGTAGTGCGGTACATTCGAATGCTTCCAGCCGAGAAGGTCCAGTAGCGACGGCATACGCATAGACTACGCCGGTCGACATCATGCGCAAGGCTCTCAGCGGGTCTGCAGCAGATACTCCCGAATGAAGATCAGGCATGGCGCCACCGGCATGTCGGCCGGGAACGGCTTTGTTAAATCCAC
>CAYUVW010000026.1:0-16997 GCA_964448405.1 uncultured Candidatus Peribacteria bacterium
GCACCTTGCTCCGCGTTATTGGCGGTGCCTCGAACCAGCGCGTGAACCTGAAGGTATTGGAGCCCGGCGAAGTAGCGGCGGCAGCCTAAGCACACGAACTTTCTTCTTTTCCCATCTTTTCCATGATCCGCAGACTCATCGAGAACGGTTCCGTTGTTCAGATTGTCGCCACACTCATCGCTTTCGGATTGATCCTGTCGTCCGTCTTGAGCTTGGTGTACATCATCATCGGAGGTATTACGTTCATTCTTTCCGCAGGTAACGAAGAGAAAATCAAGAAGGCCGTTCACACCGTGCGCTACGCAATCATCGGTTTGTTCGTTTCGTTCATCGCATTCTTCTTGGTGTCCTGGATCGCCAAGTTGCTCGAGATTCCGTTCGATCTTTCGTTCGGCACCATCCTGGATCTTATGAACGAACTGTTCCAGTCGTTCAAGTAGAGCGCGCTCCCCTCTCGCAAGTAAAAGGCCCCGCTACCGGGGCCTTTTTTGTAATCGATGATTGAGTCAGACGACTTTATGCGAAGATGCCGAGGCGGCGGTGAATGCCGGTAATGCCGAGCGACAGTACGCCGAGTGCAAGTGCCATGGCGGTATCCAGGCCGAAACCGGTGGTCGGGAAGTCGGTGAAGACTGCGGTGGCGACGGTACGGACTTTCTCGGAGAGGGCTACGCCGCTCACGTCACGACCGGAGATGGATGCGATGTTGTTCAAGTCGAATCCGTTCGGTGCATCCGGTGCGACTTCAAGTACGTAGCTGGCCTGCCAGGTCTGACCAGGCTGCAGAACCGGAACGCGCCATTCGAGCTGGCCGGGCATCTGCTTGGTCAGGTCGCCGGGGCTGTCGGTGCTTACGTAGCTCATGTACTGGGCATCGAAACGATCCACAATCATGGCGTCCGCAATGGGGTGATCCAGTGTGTTGCGAACGTAGAGCGTGTAGCGAATGTGTCCACCCGGGACGACTTCGCTGCGGTCCACGCCTTTGCGGAGTAAGACGCTCTGCACCTTGCCTTCGTTGCTCTTCTGCACAACCTGCGTCGTGTCGCGGTCGCTGCTGCCGTCGGCGCTGATGCCGGCCAGAAGCTGGGAGCCCAGCGGCGCGTCCGGACGTACGCGGATGACGTACTTCACTTCGCGGGAGTCATTGGGGGCGATCTGGAAGATCAACCAACGGATATTGGTACCGTCGAACTTTCCGCCCTCGCTGGCCGAGACGAATTCGGCATAGTGAGGAATGGAGGCGTCGATCGACACGTTCGTGCCGACGACGTCGCTGTTGTTGCGGATGGTTGCCACGTACGTCAGTTCCTGTCCGACCTCCACGGTGCTGCGGTTATCGGTAATGGACGACGTAATGGAGTTGTACGGCAATCCTACGCGGATAATGGTCTGATCGACGGCGTTGGCGATGCCAGCGTAGGCGCGAGTGCGGTACACGAAGCGATCCTGAACGCGGTCGTCGAGCTTCACCGAGAACTGGAACGTCTTTTCTTCCTTTGGTTCGAACGTGACGTTCGGCCAGGTGATATTGTTCGTTTTCTTGCGGTAGCCGTCGGTTGCCGAAAGGAACTCGGCGTTCCACGGAACTTCCAACGATACGTTGCTCTTGTTGCTGAGCGTGCTGTCGTTGCGCACCTTCAAGGTGTAGTTCAGGATTTCACCGGGGCGTGCGTATTCCTTGCCGTCGGTCAGCGAGACTTTCAGAGCCTGCGTGTCCGGAGCAACCGTGCGCTCAACGAGCGTGGTGTCGGTTGCCTCTGTGCCCTGCGCAATGGCGCGGGCCACAATCAGGTGGCCTTCGGGAGTGTTCGGATCCAAGTTTGCCTGCACCGTGAGCGTGCGGGTGACGTTCTTGTAAACAGAGACGTTGGTCCACGTCACGCGGCCGGGGCTCAAGGCACCGCCGTCGCTGGCCGAAGCCATGGTCACCTGGTACGGCACGTTGAGCGAAATGTTGATGACGCGTGCGTCATCGCGCTGCTGCTTCAGGGTAATGGCGTAGGTAATGGCTCCGCCCGGTGCGACAGTCTCCTTGTCGTCACGGACGCTGATAAACAATCCGCTGGTTCCGCGGCCTTCGAAATCGTCGTCGAGCGACTCACAGTCGTCATCCTGCGGATAGTCCACACGTCCGTCGGTGTCATTATCGATACCGTCGGCGCACTGTGCGCGGTCGGCGGCACCGACATGTTCCGTCGTGAGCGAGAACAGTCCGGAGAACATGGTGACTACAAGGAGTACCATGGTGCCCATTGCGGCCATCTTCTTGGCTTGTGCAAGGGAAAGGAGGGAGAAAGTTCCGTTCACGGGATAGGGGGGTATGGAGACAAAAAGGGAGTAGTTATACCGTCATTCTCCTGATTTGTCAACAATGATTTACATTTGTATGTATCTACATATCTAAGCCAGTGGTCAAAGTACCTGAAATCGGCTACAGAGGCTCTGAAATCAGCAGAAACAGGCTAAACAGGATATTCCGGATCCCCAGTCTCTCTTGGCTCCCCCATTTCCCGCAAATGACCCCTAGCCTACTACCAGGCTTGTTGTAGGCGTTATTCCTCCTGATTCGCTTCTTGGCCTTCTTTGGCGCCTTTTTTCTTGGATTTGGCTTTGGCACCTTTGTTACTTTGCGAAGACGGCCGCAAATGGGCTGGAACCAGCATTGGCGGCTTTACTCCATCGATGTGCTGTAGGACATCTAGGTCTTCCAAGGCGATCTTCCCTACATATAAGCGCCTTAAATCGCCGCCGCTTGCCACGAACTGCTCAATGGCGCGCAAGCCGCGGAAGTAGACCAGCGTTTTGGTGAAAGCGCCGGATTCGGATGTATCGGCAATGCCTCGTTTCAATTCAATCGTCTTTCCAAGCGCCTTTTCCGGTCGATACAACAGGGATTCCTCTAAGTACTTTCGCGTTTCCGCAAAGGAGTGCTCTAAAGCAAATGCGCATGCCAACACGCTGCGAGCATGATTGAACCGCTTTTCATGGAACGGCGAGAGTACGCGGTTTTGGTTGTACATCGCCAAGCCCTCCTGTGTATCCAGGTAGTTGGCGAAGCCGCGCCGAAACAGTTCATACGGCTGCATATTGCCATTCTCCGCGGTCAGAACATGGGTTTCGATTTCATGGGCAATCAATGCGGCAACGTGTTGACGCGAAAATGTTGCCCCTTCGCGTAGGAAGAGGCGCTTGTCGCCAGCGGCACAATCCGACACCAGCGTTTCGCGTACGCCGACTTGCCAATCATGGAGGCCGTACTGCACCAGCGCGGCTTCGAAGAGCGGCGCAACCTCACTTGCCGACAGCAGGTCTTTGCTCGGAGGCGGCAGATCACAGGCGATTTGTGACTTCAGCGTGGCTTCGGCAAAACCAAGCAAAGCGGTGCTCGGTGTTCCGTACAGCGCTTGGGATGCCGCAGTAAAGCGCATGCTGTCGCCTCGGCAATCCAGCACATCCAACTTCTTTAGCAGCTCTCGGCGCTTGCGCTCCAAAAGCGTGCCCAGTGGAGAGGTATCCGATTTCATCTCGTTGAGACGCTGACGCAGTTCGGCAATATCTGTATCCATTGCGCGATACTGGAATATTGGGTTGTAGCGGGCGTCGGCCAATGCGCGAGCGCGTTCCTCGCGCAGGTTGGAAGGTCGCAAGTGCCTCAGCAGCGCAATCTCACGGTCAAGCTGCGCCAAAGAGCGATCCAGCGGATGTAGGTCTTTTTTCACACCCGCGCGTACCGGAGTGGCACGCTTGGATGGGTCGATAAGAAACCCTTGCAGATCTCGCCTTCCGATGACGGCACGCACCGGCTCACCTGTTTGCCCGGCATAGACCGCAGTCTGAATCTTGCGGCCGCCGAGCGTGAATTTGGCACGGTATGCATCGGTGGTTTCGGCGGCATCCAATAACTTGTGCTGCTGCAGCTCTTGAATGAGTTCGGGACTGAAGACGGTTCGCTCGGATTCGGGTGCAATCGCGCATTCTTCGTCCAGGCTGTATTCCTCGCCTACGAAGGACAGCGTTTCACGAATGCCAAGCACCGGTTTTTCTTCCACGTCCGCTTTTGGACGACGCGTGGTTTTCTCGCCGAACAGCTCCTGTGCCAAGCGCGCGCCTTTTTCCGGCGAGCTGACTTGCAGGCCTTTGACGCGCTCCAAACGCGCACGGAGTGGTGCCAAGTTTGCGACTTGCACCATCAGCCCTGCGCGGGCATTCACCTCGAGCAACACGGGCCCTTGTTCTTCGTCTATGGTCAGGTCGACGGCCAGGTAGCCGATGTTCGTCATGTATTGAATCCGCGACGAAATCAGCAGCATTTCTTCCCAGAACGGTATTTGAATGCCGCGCACGGGCGTACCGTGCGAGAGCTCGGTGATCATGTGGTGGTACTGCGCGGCGTAGGTCGTAGTCCCCTTGGCCATGTCCATGCCGATGCCAATGCCACCCAAATGCACGTTGGCTTTGCCACCGCTCTCCGGCGTGGGGATGCGCACCATCGCCATGACCGGAATCAGGTTGAACACAATAATGCGAATGTCCGGAAGACCCGCCGGCCTGAACGGAAGAAAGCTGTCATGGGCGATGAGGATTTTCTCGAAGAACGCCGCGTCGCTCATGCCGTTCACCGAGAACTTGCCGTCCAGAATATCCTCGATGTGCGAAATCATCCGCTTGTGCGTCACCGGATGCTTGCCTTGTTCTAAAAACTGGCCGTTCTTGCGACCCTTCAAAATCATAATCCCCTCCCCTCCAAAGCCATAGTTCGGCTTTAGGACGCAGGTATCCGGCAGCGACGAAAAATCGAAGTTGCGCAGTTGTTCGCGGTTATCAATGCGGGCGTACACGCGTGCAGTCGGAATGCCGCGGGCGGACAAGAACGCCTTGGTCTTCATTTTGTCGTCGGCAAACGCCACGGCCTTCCGTGGGTTATACGGGCGGATGTACAACAGGTTCCGGGCGTTCATTCCCAGGATGCCGCGATTGGTGAGAAACGGTAACAGCATAGTGTCGTGAGCTGAAAACTCTCTTCTGCCTGCTCTCTACTGTCTTCTGTTCTACTCTTCTTCCTGCAAATGTCTGAAGACTTCGCGGAAGCGGATGTACTCCAGCAAGCGCAGTCCGGTCCAGCGGCCGAGGAAGGCATTCACGACGATGGTGAGCAGAATGACTTCCGGGTAGGCCAAAATGAACGATTGCAGCGGTGACCACTGCACAATGAACACGCACAGCAGCGATGCGAGCACCGTTTCACCAATGCCCATCATGGCCGATTTCCAACCCTGTTCCGATTTCATGCTTAAGAAGTTCTCGGTGAGCGAAGACATGATGAGCAAGATGAACACCGTGTCGCGTGAGAACGTAATGGAGAACAGTGTTCCGATGCCGAGCAAAATCATGAGCGTGAAACTTACGACTGTGAGCACGATGGCAACTTTGGGTATATAGAGGAGGCGCCAACGTTTCATGATCGAGCGTGTTAGGTAGCCCGTTGCCACGATGAACGTCAGGAACAGCAAGCCTACCCACCAACCGAGCGCCAGAAAGCTGAGCGCGATGATGGACGGGGTATAGAGACCGAATGTGGTAATGCCGATGACTTGTTTCAGGAACGCAAGAATGGTCGCGATAACCGGCAGCATCAGCAGCAAGAGCACGGTTGAACTGGAGACGCCGTGCGTGAGCATGTAGTTCACCAATGCCGACAGCACGTCCCACGGACGGAAGAAAATGTCGGTGCTCGTAATGGTGAGTGAGTCGATGTCGCGCTGCGTCAGCGTCGCCTTGAATGCGTCCATGGAGGTGGAAAGCAGCAACGGGTTGATCGCCTCGCTACGGGTGATGACCATTTGCTGCGGCTGCAACACCGAAAACGGGCCGCGCGCTGTTCGGGCCAGTGTCGTCAGACTGCGCTCCGTGACAAGCACGATGCTCTGATTGTGAATACCCGACAGACGCTCGGGGTCGTTCTGCACCGCGTTCACGAGTGCCTGCAATCCGCTGATGCCGTCGTTCGTCCACAGAATAATGGTCTCCGCATTCGCAATGGCTTGGCGCTGTTCGCCCAATGCTTCGCTCAGCCGGTCATCGGTGCGAAGCGACGTTGTAATCGACGCTGGCGACACCACGCGCAGAAAGATGTTCGATTCAGCGGCGGCCTTGGCGTGTGTTACGACTTTTTCGGCCGGCACCGAATCGTCCACGATCAATGCGATTTTCCGGTTGTACACGACGACGGTGTGCGTGACTTCGGATTCTTCCACCTGTCCGGTGAGCGAAACCGTGCGCACGACAAGGTGGAACACGAGCGTTCCGGGTTTCTCCGGCGTGTAAATCGCCTCCACGCTGCGGCTGATCGTCTGGCGCGGCTCTTCGATAAACCAGCGGTACTCGGTTTTTTCGCCACTCGTCGTGCTGGAAGATGCATCCAGAATAATGGTGCGGCCGACAGCGATATCGTCCGGACCCGTGATCACCGCTTGCGTGGTTCGTTCGGTTGCCGTAACCGCAGAGACCGGGCTTGCTGCAAAAGCCGCGCCCGTGACGAGCGACAGGGCAAGCGACAGGACAACGATGATGGGTTTTCGCATGCAGTGAGTATACACGATTGTTTTCTGTATTTGCCCTACTGATTCTTGCAAAAACCGCACTTTTACATGTATTAAAAAATGTGTTATAATAAAGGAAAGAACAGCAATCCCCTTTCTGAACGCATCCCGATGGAAACCGTGCCCTTTCAGGCCGATGTAAAGCGCATCCAGTGCCTGTCGGCTGCCGTGCTGGAGCATATTGCGGAAGAGGCCGGGCGCTTAACGCCGGCTCAGCGCGATGCATTGCTGAAGCGCTTGCAAAAGGGCGATGCTAAGCAGCGGTCTATTTTCGGCAAAGCCGTGACAAAACTCGATCATATTCTTCATCGCTTCCTTCTGCGCACACATGATGCCCGGTCCTGAGTCGCCATCGCAGATTCCGGAAAATGCCGATGATGTCGGTGCGTTCAACGCGCGCATTGCCAAGTTGGGCGACAATCCGGCATTTCAAAACGATCACTTGGCACGCGAAGAAACGGCGGTTGTGTTAGACCAAATCCACGACGATTTGGATACGAACAGTCAGGCGGTGTACAGCGATGTGCACAAGTTCTTGCCGGAACTTTCCGAGCCCGTTCGCCTGCATGACGGCGACATTGTTTCCGGACTGGAATACAACAACGGCCGACTGGAATTCCATGGCGCACGTTTTGGAACCTTAGACGGAAAAAAGATGGATGTCGCATTGGATGCCCATGAGCGCCGCAGTGGTACCGTTGTCACCACAGACGGTCACGTGTTGCCGTACACGGTGGAAGGCAATTTGGATTCCGAACAAGAGGAAGACTTTCCGCTGTACCCATCCGAACGGCGTCCTCCCCTGCCGCCGCTGTTTGCCACCGGAGGCCTGCCACCCGACATTCGCGTCTAAAAAAACCGGAGCTACTTGGTCACGGTTGGTCTGCAAAAACTCAGCAGCCCGTGACTTTTTTCATTAAGGGTTCGGAAAATGAATTGTGGGTTCTAGTCACTTTCAAAAGATAGTGATGTTTACTATTCTCCTCTTTCTTGAGTACATAATGTGTTCGATCGTTGATCTTTAGGCTTAGGGATGTACAATACCGCCGTCCAAGATTTATCTGCTCCCATTTTCCCTTTTATGGAGAAGTCTTTTCTTCCCAAAAAGGTGCGCCAGGTCTGCGCGCGCCTTAGCTTCGGTGTGCTTGCCACGAATATCGTGCTGAGCTCACTGGTCGCCGGCTTGCCGGTGTTTATGCCCGTGGCGTTTGCCGCCAGCCTTACGGCTGCCACAGGAGGCTCCTCCATTGCCAGCAGCACTGTTGGCGGATCATGGACTTCGCTCACCGGACCGACGGTCACGGCGATCGATGACAACGACATGAGCGCGAGTAGCGGCGTCATTACGCTCACTGCTCCTTCTGGCTTTGAATTCGATACAGGCGGCACGGCACCTACGGTGCGCGTGAACTGCACGAACAGCTGTGGAGGTGGTGCAAACAACAACGTCAACAACCTTACGAACAACTCCACGATCGCCGTGGTAGCAACGTCCACCACGCTTACGGCAACCATTACGGATGACGTCGACGGTGGTTCTACCGAGAACAGTCTCACGTGGCAGAACGTCCGCGTTCGACCGACTGCCGTTACTCCGCTGGCTTCTGGAAACATCGTTCGTTCCGGTATTAGCTTTTCGGGAGTTTCTACAAGCAACTACGGTGCGCTCACGGAAACAGGTCCGACGTGCAACGGCTCCAATGGCACCATTGTTGTTGTGAACGGTACGATTTACGGTGGTCCGATGAACGGTTTGGCATACAACAATATTCTCATTGGTACGAGCGGTAACGACGTCATTGTCTCCGGCAACGGCGATTCGTATATCGACGGTCTCGGCGGCAACGACACCATTTGTGGAGGAAACGGATCCGACATCTTGAATGGTGGTGACGGCAACGACACCATCTTCGGTGGAAACTCCAGCGATAGCATTACCGGTGGATCTGGTAACGACACACTGAACGGTGACAACTCCAACGACGTCATTTACGGTGGATCTGGTACCGACAACTGCTCGGGTGGTTCTGGTTCCGACGACATCGGCGGTTGTGGAGGCGATAACGAAGGTACTGAAGTCGGCAGCATCAGCGTTACGAAAGATGCCTCTCCGAACTCTGCACAGGATTTCAATTTCACCGGATCATGGAGCTTTACGCGCGACGATGATTCCGACGCAACGTTGCCGAATAACTTCTTGGTTGCAGCTACGGACGACAGCACCCGCACCGTTACGGAGTCCGTCACGAGCGGCTGGTCTCTGACTGGCCTTTCCTGCACAGGCGGCGGCGGAGATTCTTCCACCGACCTCGGTACACGCACGGCAACGATTAACATCGATGCCGATGAAGAAGTCGTTTGCACCTACACAAACTCGCAGCCCACGACCATCATTTTGGAAAAGCAGACGTTGCCGGACGGTGACACTTCCACGTTCACCTTTACGGGTGATTTGGCCAGCACGACCATGGTGGATGGATCGCAAATGAGTTCGACCGTCACGCCAGGAACGTACACCACTACAGAAGTCGTTCCGGAGGGCTGGAAAGTACAGTCGATCGTGTGTGATTCCGGCGCCACCGGAAATGTTGAAACGGCAACTGCAACCTTCACTCCTTCTGCAGGGCAGACCGTGAAATGCGTCTTCACCAACATAAAGAAGTCGCATCTCGGCTTTACCAAGACGACGATCGGCGGCGATGGCACGTTCGCCATCACCGGCGACAATGGAGCAGGTTCGTTCAGCATCGACACCAGTGACGGTACGGGAACCGCCGGAGTCGACATGTTCGTCGATAACGCCACGACCTTTACCTTTACCGAAACCTTGACCGAGGAACAGATTGCCGCTGGTTGGGTGAATCACAGCTCAGCTTGTTCGTTCACCGTGCAGCCGGGTCAGTCCATCCCCAATGCCTGCACGTTCAACAACACCAAGAAGGCACACATTCACATTGTGAAGCAGGCAGTCGGTGGCGACGCCACCTTCGGCTTCCACGGCGCAAATGCTTCCGGACTGGGCTCCGAAAGCACCTTTAGTATCGATACCACGAGTGAATCCGATTCATTCGACGTGTGGGTCGACACCAACGTTGCTGTCGATTTCAACATTACGGAAGATACATTAGGCGGCTGGACACCTGCAGCTGGCAATACTTGCGCAGGTTCCGGTGATGAACAGTTGCAACCCGGTGAAGAGGTTGAGTGCACGTTCACGAACTACAAGAATGCTTCGCTGACGCTGCAAAAGACGTCGGTCGGTGGCTTCGACACATTTACGATCGTCGGTATCGACGGCTCCGGCATTGGCTCAGAACACAGCACGGATCTAACAACGACTGTAGAAAACACTCCCGTCGATTCCACTGCGTTCACTTTGTCGTTCAGCAACAGCTCGGCACAGAACGTGAACCTGACGGAAGAGCTTCCGGCAAACTGGAACTTCACGAGCGCAACGTGCACCGTTGGAGGTAGCTCGATTGAGGGTGGTGTCGTGGCTGCATTGTCCCCTGGTGACGTTGCAACCTGCTCGTTCACCAACACCAAGTCGGTGTGCGGAAATGCATCCGAGGAGAATGGCGAAGAGTGTGATGACGAAAACGTTACTGGCGGAGACGGTTGCTCTGAAACCTGCCAACTGGAGGCTTGCGGCAATGCAGTCCTTGATACGGGTGAAGAGTGCGATGACGGCAACACTGAAGACGGCGACGCTTGCACGAACTCTTGCGATGTCGCTGCTTGCGGCGATGCAATCGTTTATGCCGGAACTGAAGAATGTGATGATGGCAACGAGATCAACACGGATGCCTGCACAACTTCTTGTTTGTTGCCTGTGTGCGGTGACGGCTACGTGCAGTCGGAAGAGGAATGCGATGACGGCAACGAGAATGACACCGATACGTGCAGCAATTCATGCGAAGTTGTCTTTCATGTCCCGACTTGTGACGGTCAGACCGCTACGGTTTACGTAAGGGACGGTAAGGTTGTCGGTGGTCCGAACGATGGCAACACTTACAACGCCGGTCACACGAAGTTGAAAGGCACCAGCGGCCCCGATGTAATCGTCGGTACCGAGTCGAAGGACAAAATCGAGGGTCGTGACGGAGGTGACGTCATTTGCGGACTTGGTGGAAACGACGACATCCAAGGCAATGACGGCGCCGACACCATCTACGGTGGCGACGGCAAAGACGACATTAACGGTGGCAATGGCGCGGACGTCATCCATGGTGGAAACGGAAAAGATGACCTGCGTGGCGGCGACGGCTCGGACGCGCTTTGCGGCGGTGCTGCAAACGATGACATTCGCGGCGGAAACGGCAACGACCGTATCGATGCAGGTTCCGGAGAAGACGATGTTCGCGGCAACGATAACAACGACTTGTGTGTGAACGGCGAAGACGTTCACAGCTGCGAGAGCACCGAGGGAACCGTTGAAGAATGTGAGGATGAGGAGGTTGGTTCGTCTTCCAGCAGCTCTTTCAGTTCTAGCGAAGGCTCATCTTCTTCTTTCTCTTCTTCCGAGGGTGGCGAAGGATCAAGCAGTTCTTCCAGCGAGGCAGCAGCTTGCTCCGAAAATGATTTGTACGCTCACTGGACCTTTGAGGAAGGCGTCGGTGCAACGACTGACGATGTCGTCGGTATTCACGACGGCAACCTGCAGAACGGCCTGGGCTTCGGTGCCGGTGCTCCGGCTGTCGATGACAGCACGTTCGGACTTTCGTTCGATGGTTCGGATGACGAAGTTGTTGCCAACAGCGGCGATACGGATTTCAGCTTCGGCAACCAGGACTTCACGGTCAGCGCCTGGACGAAAGTTGCCTCAGCAGAAGATGCCAACCGCTCGGTTCTCGGTCATTTCGACAGCGCCGAGGGATTCAAAGGCTGGGGTCTGTACTTCTACAACACTGGTAACGTGAACTTCTTCGCATACGGTGACGAAGGCTCGAATGACAACTCGTTCAACTCCCCCACGTTGCTTGATGGTGGTTGGCATAACGTGACCGGTGTCTACAAGCGCAGTGGCGCAAATCTTGTGATTGAAACGTACGTCGACGGCGTGCTGATTGGCACGACTTCGTCTATGACCGTTGGCAGTCTGGCTATCTCGACTCCCATGCGCTTGGGTCACTACACATTCCAGCCGGTGTTCAAAGGCGGCATGGATGATGTGCGCGTCTACGATCGCGCGCTTACGTCCGAGGAAATCACCGACATCTACAATGGTTGTGGCGAAGAAGAAGGTGGCGGCTCCTCCAGCAGCGAGGGAGGTGGCAGCTCGTCGTCGTTCGCTTCTTCGGAAGAAGGCGGTGGAGACGAAGAGGTTTCTGCTAGCGATGTCGTTGCCAACACGGACGACGGCACCGGTAACGGAGGCCACCACGGTAACCGCTACGATTCAGTCGGCGCAGCTACAAGGTTCGTGCTTCAGAACAATGCAGGTGCAGCCTTCGGTGCCGGACCCGACCCACGCGTGTGCGCCGCACAGCGCTTGCTTGGCGTCAATCCGTCGCCTGGTATCGTCCACTACGTTGCCGGAATCCTGGCAACCGAGCTCGATATCACGCAGGAGCAAATTGCTGACTTACTGACGGACCCGTCGTACTGCACTCCGCTGAATGAAGCAGTCATCCGTCCTGCTAAGCCGGTGGCAGCTGCGAAAAAGCCCGTTCCGTTCTATGTGAATGCCGATGGCATCCCCGTAGCGCGTGGCAATATGGTCTTCGACCTTTGTATTGCCGGTAAGCCCATCCCGCTTGAGCTCATCCGCAACAACCCCGATCAGATCGACTTGGACCATCGCGGCAAAGTGAAGACAGGAGCCAGCTGCGATGAATACTACCTGGGTGATGGTTTGTGGAAGCACCCGGATCACCCGGAGATGGACCCGTTCACCTTTACCCTGAAGCCCAAGAAGGTGCTCTCGGTCCCCGCTCCATACGTTGTGACGACGCAGACCTTCAGCGTTGGCCAGAAGTAGTTCATCTCTTTTAGCCTTCTCGATCAGAGCAGCCTCCGGTAACGGAGGCTGTTTTGTTGTGCTCGGTTTTCGTCGCAGTATGCTCTTTGCCTGGCGTGGTTCTTGCATCACATAGAACCCGATTTTCATCGTCGGTATGCGAGAAGCATCGCATGACAATCGCAGTGCATGTTCTTGAAGGCAAAAGGCAAAGCTACACGAATTACGCTGCATGCATCCTTTCTCCTCATATTCATGCAGATTCTTCGCTATTCGCATTCAAAGGCTGTTCAAAGTTTCTTGCTGTTGTTTCTGGTCTCTGCCTTGTCCGTTCCATGCGTATATGCTTCCTCCGTGCCAAAGGCAAACGGCGGCATTTTTTCGCTTTCCAGCGATCGTCTTGGCGGCGGCCACCATGGAAACGGCACCGACATACTCGGGGCTGCTGCGGATTTCGTGGTTCGCAATCATTCGGGGGCAATCATGCGTCTTGGTGTAGATCAGCGCATTTGCGCCATGCAGCGACGATTAGGAGCCAATCCCCTTCGCTCCAGAGTGTTCTTTGTGGCGGAGAGAATGTCCGTGCAGATTGACGCATCCCCCGAAGCGATCGAAACGCTGCTCACCAGTCCGGACTACTGTGAGCGGTTCAACCAAGTTTTCATTCGCCCAGTGGTGCAAGCGTCTTCGGTGCCCTCGATTCCATTTTTTGTCGATGCAGCCGGCATTCCGGTGTCGAGCCGGACTCCGGTATTCGATCTTTGCATTCGCGGTCAGGCAATTTTCTTGCCGTTGATTCGAGCCAATCCCGACCGTGTTCAAAGAGACCATCGTGGCAAAGTGTTCGTGGGTGCCAGTTGCCAAAAATACTCGCTGCACGATGGCCGCTGGCGACACCCGGATTACCCCGAGATGGAGTACTTCACGCTCACGTTGAAGCCGCAGGTTTTCGTAACGGTTCCGGCGCCATATGTCATTGCACCGCGAGTCAACATTCGCTGAGTGCGCTACATTTTGCCATTTCGCCCGATGAACACCATGGGGTTGATGACTTCGGAGCCTGCAAATGCCGCAGCGTGCAGTCCGTCCTGCGCAGGTCCAGCGCCGCGGTGCACTTCCAGGTGCAAGTGTGCCATGGTCGTCATACCGGTGAGTCCCACAAAGCCCAGTGTTTGCCCTGGCTTCACCGTATCGCCAACGGAGACCTTGGATGAACCAAGGTGCGCGTATACGGAGAAAAATTGTCCGCTTTCGTTTCGGTGCTCCACGATGACGTGCAATCCCAGCCTTGCATCGGACGACACCGCGTACACACGCCCGCCACCCACTGCGCCGACCGGCGTCCCCAGCGCGAGCTTTAGGTCCACGCCGGGGTGGTTTCCGCTGTGCTCATCGGCATCCAGGTCATACTTGGCCATGTAGCGCGTGGAGTAGTACAGCTTCGCGGTAACCGTGGGAACATCCGCCGGACGCACGGTGTCGCCGCTACTCAGTGACTTGAGTGGGATCGTGAGTGTCTTCAGGTCATACGCCGGAATCGGTACGAAGTCGGCATCGGTTAGTTGGCTGTAGGAGCGTTTCCATTCTGCGGGCGTGGACATCGCTCCCCAATTCGGCACACGACTGACCGGCTGCGATGCTCGAATGAACGGAGGGAATGTGTCGTCCACAGGCTGCTGTGCGCTGCTGGAAAACTCCGGCGTCGGCAGTGTTGTTTCGGGTTCCTTTGGCAATGCGATGATTTCTGCAGCCTGCGATGAAGCTGCGCTGCTCGAGCTCGCACTGTGCAGTTCCGGTGTGCTGCTGCTTGCTGCGCTTACAGTCGGTTTCGATGATTGTTCGGACGACGAAGATGATGTTTCTGTCGGCACCAGCTGTGCAACAACCGGTGGGGTGTGCGGCTTCGGTGCCGCAGCGACCGATTGAGCACTGGAAGACGGTGGCAGAATCACCGAAATCGTCACTTGCTTGCCCTTCTTCACCGTACGTACCTCATTGCCTTCCGAAACATCAGGCATGGCCAAAGACTGCGATGATACAAAAAAGGTCAGTGGTTCATCGGCCTCATGTTGCACAGGCGCCGGAGTGCTCGACATGTCGACAGACGATGCCGAGATCGATACGGACGATGATGCACGGTTTTCAGCGTAACGTTCTTGGAAGTAATGGGCTTGGTAGGTTGCGATTCTGGTGCTGAACAGCACACCCATGGCAATGCCGCACGTCAGTGACGCCAGGAAATGAACATGTTCATGCCAGGCACTGCCGGTTCCCCGATGTATATTGATTTTTGGTATTTTCATTTTGTATTAAGTATATTATACATTATTACCCATATTCTGTAAATATTTGAAATAGCTCAAAAGCCCAAAATTATCCATTTTCAGGCCAAATTTGACGATTCTGTAATACGTTCCTTAGTATTACTTTATGAATGCGCAGAAGATGTCAGTAGAGGCGGCAAAACGCTTGGCAGCCGACGTGCGGTCGGTGCATGAATATCAAGATGCGATCAGTGATCGATTGTTGCAGGAGCCCGATGACCGCGTCCTGGTCGTGCTGTCGGCAGGGCAACAGGCAGAGCAGCTCTACCAGCCTTCTCTGCGGCGTCTTTTTTCGCAGATTGGGGAGACGCAACGCCGAGCGAATGTGGTGCTTGTTTTGAACAATGGCACCGCCTTTCCCGACGACGTTCATTTTCCAGAGGTCGAAACGGTGTTCTTAGACGCAGTGAGCCAGCAATTTTCCGGTATGACCGCACCGGTGCACAAACCTGCCGATGGGCCAGACAAGCCCTACATACTGGAAACGTCGAAGACGCAGCCGCATACGCTGCATGTACTCCGGCAACCGGAATCGCCATTTGCTGCAGGGAAAATCAATGCGCTACGCGATGCATTCGGCATGCTCATGCACAGCTGCGTTCGCAGAGGCGCATTGCCGCGCACAACATTGTTTATGGATGCGGAAACACATTTTTACGATGCACCGCATTCTCATTTGCAAGCCCCGGACGAAGATTCGAATGGCCTTGAGTCATTGTTGGATTGCGTAGAGATGTACGGCGCACCACATGTTCTTGGAGCCAAAGTGCGCATGTGCGCATACAGATTGCTCTCTTGTGCAAACGAGCGCGTGCCGAATTTCGATGCCCCAATCGCCGATCTGCACCGTGCCAACAATTGGGCGCACGGCAATTTGGGTCACCGTTATTTTTCAGGCGGAGCCATAGCGGGACGCACGGAATCGATGTTGGCGCTGGGTCAAACGGTAGCCAAGTATCCAGGGTTGCGTTCCGAGGATACGGCGCAGGTTGCGCTTGCCGAACGCTCGGGCATACCGTGGGCTATTTTGCATGACACGCTCTACACGAATTTGTGTCCGCCAAGCACGGACCGCAAAATGACACTGCAGCAATTGGCACGCTGGTCGCATGGAAAAGCTGCTCTCGTAGAGCTCTACGGTACCGCCAATGTGGAGAATGCTTCGCGACTGGAACTTGCGCTCGGCAGGGCACAAGATTTTCTCTATTTGCTCCGCAATCCATCGCATGCGCTCGGAGTGTTGCAAGACAAACGTGACGTCCGCGACATGATGTTGAAGTATCCGCCTGAGCATCCGCTCGACGGAGCAGCGAACTGGTAGAAGGTTTGATCGACCCGATTCGCGGTGGTTTTTAGCGTGCTATACTTCGCACATGAAGCTCTCACTCCGCACGACCGTTGTTTTCGCCACCTCTTTCGCTGTATTAGCGGCTTGCACCCCTGCGGCTCCCCCGCAGCAGCCGGAAACGTCGCTTGTATCGTTGGACGTAGCGTATATGCCGAGCAATCCCAAGGCAGTGGGGTACCTCGTGCGACCACTCAAGGCCGGAAAACTTCCGACGGTGATTCTTATCCACGAATGGTGGGGGTTGAACGACAACATTAAGCAATTGGCAGATAAATTTGCGGCTGAGGGATACGTGGCTCTCGCGGTAGACTTATACGATGGCAAGAAAGCTGCCACGCCTGAAGAAGCCAAGGTGCTGGCAACCGCCGTGCGCGAAGACACCGATACGGCATTCGCGAACCTGAAAGCTGCAGTGCAGTACTTGAAGAGCTTCCCGTCTGCCGATCCGGACCGCATGGCTTCCATCGGCTGGTGTTTCGGCGGCGGCTGGAGCTACCAAATGGCGAAGAACGATTTGGGTGTGAAGGCATCGGTCATGTATTACGGTCAGTTTGCTCCCGAGGATGACCTGAAGATGATGAAGGCGCATATCCTCGGCCATTTCGGCGAGAAGGATGCGGCTATTTCGGTGGATAACGTGAAGGAATTTCAAGCCAAGCTGAAGACGCTTTCCGGTGAGCATGAAGTCTTCATTTATCCGAACGCAGGTCACGGTTTTGCCAACGAGAGCAATGTTACGGCATACGATAAAGCCGCAGCAGACG
>CAYUVW010000027.1:0-15979 GCA_964448405.1 uncultured Candidatus Peribacteria bacterium
ACGTCTCTGTCTCCGCGTTCTACTTTCATAAAATGTCTCGCGCATCCATGCCGAGTGCGCCGGATGAGGACCATGCGCTTCGAGCATGCTGCGCCGGATTGTTGTTTGGATTGTCGCCGTATGTCTACGCGCGTTTTTCCGGACACCTGAACCTGGCGTTCATCGGCGGATTCGCGGCGTTCGCATGGGCGGCGTACGTGGCATTCGTCCGACACGGAAAGCCGGTGAATGGACATGCTCTGTTGCGGGCTTGTGCTGCGGCGATGCTGCTGCTGGCCATGGGCTCGGTTCAATATTTGGCAATCGCGGCATTGTTTGCGGCACCACTTGTGTTCTGCGTCCGGCCGCGCCATGTGCAGCAATGCTGGCACTCTCTCGTCGCCGACCGGAAGCAGTGGAGTGCCACCACGTTGCAGTGCTGCCTGCTTGCGGCCGTTTTCCTGTTCATCTTCCACGGTTATATACTTGCCATCCTTACACACCAGCTGCAAACCGTACGAAGCGGCGGCAACAATCCCAATGTGTGGGATTTCTTTGTGCCGAATCCGTATTTCGGTTCGGTCTGGAGCGCGTTGCGATTGTCCGGCCCCGCCATCGGACGCAGCGTTTTCTTGGGAAGCGCCACCATCGTGGCACTGGGGTCGTTTCTGCTTTCTTCACGCGTGCGTGCAAGTGTCCAATTCCGGGTGGCGCTGTACCTGTGTTACGTATGCTTGTTACTGGGTGGCAGCTTGCGGACGCCGTTCATCGACATGTTTGTCCGTACCGGGTCGCATGGTCGCTATGTCATCGGCATTCTGCTCGTAGCCGCGTGCGTCGTGGCTGCTTCCAAGGTGTTCTCGGCTCGCGTGGTGCGCGTTCTTGTCGTGCTGGCGATTGTCGATAGGTTGTTGCTGGCAATACCCATGACCGCGCCTGTGTCCGTTACCGCCCTTGCTTCCGCCCGCACACTGCCCGGAGCAGGGGCGCTGAGTCTTCCCAATGGTTCGTTCGAAGCCGACCTCATTCCGACCTTCAGCGGCAAGAAGCTTGTCGGTGGAATATTCAAATACAACGCCGATATTCCGGCGACCAAGGCTTTCCAGCGCACGCTGCCGATATCGCTGTTTTCGTGCAGCGTGCTGAAACGAGACCAGGCCGACTACGCCAAGGCCGTGCGCACGATGCTCGATAGCGATATCCGTACGGTCTTTGTGCAGGCCGGCGCCTGTGTGCAAGTCCGGAATACGGTGCATGCCATGCAAGCGTGGAATATGCTGCGCAACGTCAGCGGGGATACGCAGTGGACTGTGTATCAACTGAATCTTCCGCAGGAGTAGATGGGTGTAACGGCATGGGTGATCGGCTTTGTCTGTAGCAACAAAAGAGCCCCCGAAGGAGCTCTTTTGCCAGCCGTTGCAGCGTCAGTTATTGCGCAACGCAGACCGTTGCCGGGGAGAATTGCGGGTCGGTAGGGTTGTTCAAGTAGTTGATGATTCGCAGACTATCGATTGGCGAAACGTTGTTGTCGTGATTGGTATCCAGTGCGCCATACGTCGAGAAAATGCGGCGCGGATCCGGGAAGTTCGCAACATCGCCCGGGTAGCCGTTGGCATATTCGGTATTCAGGAAGTTGATGATGCGCAGCGAATCGATGGGTGCGACGGTACCGTCGCCGTCCACGTCCAAGCAGTTGGCGCGGTTCGTGAAGTTCGTGCGGTACACCGAGACGAATGGCAGCATCTTGTTCATGGTGACGACACCGTTGGCATTCGTTGTGTTTCCCACGGGAATGGGCGTGGTCGTACCAGTGGGGAGCCAGGAGATAGTGGCGTTGGAGAAGAGCTGGATTCTTCGGCAGGTTGTTCCGCAGTTCACCGGACCGGATTCAATGGTCTTGAAATTATTTTGTGAAACGAATCCATGTGACCACGGCTCTAATCCAGCCGGATCTGCAGTCACTTCATGATTATCGCCGAGCGTATGGCCCAGTTCGTGGGTAATGGCAATCAGGAATTCGTTGTTCAAGGACGCCTTTACTACGGAGATGAAGGCGTTGTTCGACATGATTTCCACGGCGGGGTCCGTTACCTGCAGCGTGGCCAAAGAACCTCCATTGGGAATGCTCGCGGGAACGAAGCTGATGCCGCGCTCGGACAGAACGTTGCTGTTGCCGACAATCAGAATCACCACGTCCGCCTTGTACGAGTTGCGCAGCGCTTGGACCTGCGTGTTGCTCGTGGCACTCAGGAGTGTGACCTCCAAATCGTGGCCTGCATCGTTGAATGGAGCGGCGGCGAATCCGGCAATGGCAATGCGCACATTCGACCTGCTTCCGGCGAAAATGCCGTTCGTGCTCAGCTCAATGCCGCCTGCAATTTGGCAGGTCGTATCGGTGGCAGGGTCGCAGTCGACCGTTTTCCTGGTGGCTGCTTGCAGTGCTGCTACGGAGCCGAACACGGACACGGCCTCCGGCGTGTACAGAACCAGTGCTTCTACCGTGGTGGTTCCCGAGCCTTCTCCTTCTCCACCGGAGTAGGAAGGCGTGCCATCCAACAGTGCGGTGTCCTGGCTGTAGGCTTCCAGCAGATCGATGCGAACTGCATCTGCCCAGAAGTACTTGTTTGCCGTGCCGCTGGTGACTTTTACTTTAATGGAGCCGCGGTACTCACTGAATTCACCGAGCGTCTGCCACTTGATTCCTGCATCGGTGAACGATGACGGTGCCAGGCGGTGGTTCACGGTGACCGGAGTGGCGTTCAGCACAACCGATCCATCCGAAACGGTGTACGAAGCTTTCGTGTCCATAACCGGGTTTTCTTTGTAGGTGACTGAAACGCGGTACTTGCCGGGCTGCAGGTTGGCGAAGGTCCAGGTTGCAGTGCTCTGGTTCATGGCGTAGCGCTGGTCGCCCTGGTAGCCCTGCGCATAGTTCTGCCAGCTTCCGGTAGTGGCAAAACCGACATTGCCGTCGTCGATAATCATCGGGGCGACCTGAGCCTGAACCGGAGGCGCAATGCTGCACACCAGTGCTGCAAGCACGCTCAGGGAAAGAAATTTTTTGGAAAACATGGAAGGAGGAGGGGAAAAAAGCATAAGGGACCATGTATCACCCGGCACTTTCGCTTCGCAATACCCCCATACTTCTTGGAAACAAAGAATATTTCTTTAAAAGAAGATTGTGGCGCCTTCTTCTTGGAAAATGCGAACATTCACATTCCGGAAATATTCTTTCATTTTTCTTGGAAAGCAAGAATGAAGTTGCAGCGTGTTGGTATCGGTGCCTTCGGAAGATTGTGCCGCGCTCACTCGGAGCATCTTTGTCGATTGATCCTTTCCACATTATTTCCCGGCATCCATCGGCAGCGCATCGAATGGCATATGTGTCACGTAGTCCGTGGCGTTCTTGAATTCCTGCTCCGCCTCTTTCCAGTAGCGGATAACGGGCATTGCATAGCCGTTTTTTTCGAAAATCAGTGCGTCGTCCACGACTCGGTCATGACCCAGGATGACTCCGGTGTGGTAGACGCGCGGCGGAAACGTATATGGCTTCCGGTAGCCCGCTTTGGTGTGGATCCAGTCCACGACGAATGGCCCGTCCGCTTGCCGCGCTGTTTGCACCATGTCATCTGTTCGGGTGCCGCGCTCATCGGGTATTTCCTCGAAGCTCAAATTACATGTTTTGCCGGCCGTTACACGAACGGTGCAGACGCAGTTCCACTTCCGGATGTTCTGCACATCTGCCAGCGCATGGTGCAGCAGCCACGCGATTCTATGTGCAAGCGCGTCCACTCGTTCATACACGGTGCGTTGCGTCGCGGATTCCGTCACGTGCAAGAACCCTGGCTCGATTGCGTCGTGAAGAGAGGGCAGGTCGTCGTTGCCGTCCCAGCCGGCGCTGACGGAAAGGCTGCCGCTGGCAAAAGACACACGTTGCTTCATGGCTGCAGAATACGACAAAATCGACATATATGTCTATATGTTGTATAATAACCACATGCCCGATCCCCTCAAACCAGGAAGTGTTTCGGATGTTCCAGTCACCCCCGATTCCGCTGGGGCTTCTTTGCAGGAGCAGAAGGTAGATGCATTGGTGACGGACGTAGCGGCCGACATTGTGGCAAAGCTGATACGGCCAGAGACGATCGAGGCGCCGAAAACAGCCATTCGTGAAGAAGAATTGCGCGTGCTCCGCCAGCAACTCCGCGACCGCCAGGAAGTGCGCGATCTTCAAGCATCCGATGCAGGCATCGTGGATGCCAGAAGCGCCAATGTCGACGGCGTCGTGGATGATCTTGTGGCAAGGCACATCAAGGGAACCGAACGCGTCAGCACGGCGTTCTTAACCGATGCCGAGGCCGAGTGTGCGGCAGACACCGTGGCCGATCTCGCCAAGGCGCGTGTGTTGATTCATTTCGGCTACAGCTATGCCAAGTCGCTGTCGGCCGGTCGTCACAATGATTTCGGCGCATTGAACGCGCTGAAGGTTTGGCAGGCCAAGCTTGCCGCCGAGAAACCTGCGGCAGTGGCCCAGTTGGTGCAGTCGTATATGGATGCGATCGATGCCGAATGTGCCGGAGAAAAGCCGGACAACATCTGGCTGGCACAGTGGGTGGACCTCTGCACTGGCTTCGCTCCCGAACGTGCGGCCGAACTCGCCGAAAAACTCCAGGCGGGGATTGCCAAGCGCTGTGAATTCTTTCTGGCCAAAGTGGAAGCCGAACTCGCGAAGGCGACCCCGGACCGGAAAGTGATCGGACAGAACATCACCGTACCGCCGAAATACTTCGATCAACTGGCAGCCGGAAGTACTATCCCAGCCCGTGCGGAGGCTCTGCAGAAGCAGGTTGCCGCGCTGGACGCGAAATAAGAGAAGATCAGCTGTCCATGACGTCCTGCTTCACGCGCAGTTTCGTGATGTCCCCAATCAAGTCCAGCGGCAGTGGTTCGCCATACGGGAACTGAATGGTGCCCTTGGAAACGACGTAGCCCTTCAATTTTTTCTCGAACCCTTTCATGCCGGCGGCGGTGGGGAACAGGCTGATGTGGTCTTTGAACGCGCCGAAATACAGCAGGTTGCGGTGCAGGCGGTAGGCGGGCATGCCGTAGCTAATCTTCTCTTCCGCCATGGGTGCTGCTTTCTTGATCGTCTTACGGATCTGCTCAAGCAGCTTTTGTGTCTCTTTGGGGAAGGAGGCGATGTAGGCGTCGACAGTAAGAAAGGCTTTCATTAAAAGCATGATACGCCGTGTAGATTGAAGAATCACGGGCCGTGCGGTTCTTACTTTTTATTGCACTCGACCGTCCATTCAATGCCGTATTTGTCGCGGAACATGGAGAAGTACGTACCCCAGGGGCTTTCGCCCATAGGCATTTCCGCCTGTCCTCCTGCCGAAAGACCAGTAAAGATTCTGTCGGCTTCTTCGCGAGTATCCACGATGACGGCGATTTTCGACCGGTTTTCATTTTCGTTCACGGGCCCCAGGAATTCAGGCACGTCATTGGCAATCAGCAGAGTGTTTCCAATAGGCAAACTGATGCGCATGATTTTGTTCGCCTCCTTCTCCGGCACCGGGAATTCGGCGCTTGCGAGGTCTTTGAAGCGAATGATTTTTCCGAACTCTCCGCCGAAGACGGATTTGTAAAAGGTAAACGCTTCTTCGGCGTTTCCATTGAAGTTGATGTACGGGTTGATGGTGGGCATGACGCTAGGGTATCTGTCGTTCTCGTACTGTACAAATACTGTCTGCCGGATTGTTTACAATGCACGCGTGCTGTGCTTCGCCCCGTAGTGTGCGAACGGGTAGCGAACCACGTTGGCCAGCCCGAACAGGCCCAAGCAGAAGAACGGACTGAGGAGCAGGTATTTGCCAAGCACGCGCCAGGTGCCTTCGTGTTTAAAGCGGCGGTCGGACACTTGCACTTGTACGGGCAAAATACCGAATTTTCCTTTGGAGGCGGCGCGGCGGATGAACGAAATGTCGTCGTAGGTATGTGTGGCCGTAAACCCGCCCATGCGCTGAAAATGCTCGCGGGTGACGACAATGCAGCAGCCTGCGCCGGACGGGGTGATTTTCTGCAGCAGCCAAAAAATACCGCCGAACAGTGCGAAACAACCCTGCACATCCAGGCTCGAGCGGTGCGGCCAATACCACGGACACGCCACGGCGTAGCGCCCGGACGTGAAGCGCGTCACCAGCCGGCTGAGCGTGGTCGGGGTCAGTCGCACGTCGGCATCCAGGAAAATCAGAATGTCCCCCTGGGCGGCGTTTCCGCCGGTAGTGCGCTGATGCCCAACGCCGCGCGTGGTGTGCACAACGCGTGCTCCATGCCGGGCTGCCACTTCCACGGTGCGGTCTTTCGATCCTCCATCCACCACCAGGACTTCCAGTGGCTGGAGTGTTTGCTGGGCGATATCGGCCAACAGGTTCGGCACATGCAGCTCTTCTTCCAGGGCCGGGATGATGACGCTGATGCGCGGCGCGTTGTTCATAGAAGAATGTCCCAGAAGAGCGCAAAGCCGATTACTGCGTTCAGGAGCGGCATCCAGCGATATGCCTGGAAGACTGTGGATGCGGGCTTGGTGAGCAATGCCAGACTGAGGAGAGGGTAGGCCACGGCCAGCCAGGGAACGAGATGTAACCCCGGCACGAACCACACGCTTGCTGCGGCTGTTGCCCAGAGTATGGCGGTCAGCAGTAATGCCCGGCGATGACCGGCTACGACGGCGGTGGTACGCAAGCCGCTGGCGGCATCGGGGGCGATATCCGGAATGGCGGAAAACAAATGCATGGCCGCACTCCAGCTCCACCCACCGATCACGACCGCGGCGGTGGGGGAAAGCCCGCTCAGGCTGGCTATGGCGAATCCGGGTACGATGTAGAGAATATTGCTGAGCGAATCGATGACGGGGTGCCGCTTAAAGCGCAGCGGTGGGGCGCTGTAGGCAATCGCCAATACCAGAAAGAGGAGTGTCCACAGCGCATACGCGCGTGAGCCGGTTGCCAATGCGGCTGCCACAATGAACATGCCGCTGATTGCAATGCCGATGAGTAATTGACGATGCTGCGATTGCTGCAGCCGGATTTCGTACGCGCCCTTTTTTTCGTTCAGTGTGTCCGTGTCGTGGTCGCACACATCGTTCACGCCGTACAGCAGCAGGTTGGCCGGCAGCGTCCAGATCAGCAGTGCAAACCAGGTGTTGGCATGCTGGAGAAGTTGCAGAGGCTCCGGCGCAACGGCCAGCCCGATGAGCGCCGGCCCCACGACGTAGAGCCAGAAGCGCGGCCGGGAGACGGCGAGCAGCGGATGCATTAGACGTGGAGCGGAGTAGGGAGCGGCCCGCCTGAGCGGTCGCCAAGCACGCGCTTTAACACCAGTTCGGCGCCGATTAAACAAATGGGCATGCCGATGCCCGGTACGGTGTTTCCGCCGACGTAATACAGGTCTTGCACGCGCTTGTTCCAGTTATTCGGCCGCAGCAACGATGTTTGCCGCAGCGTATGGGCCAAGCCCAACGCCGTGCCGCGCACGCTGAAGTACCGCGTGCGGAAATCCTGTACCGAAAAGCGTTTTCGGACCACGGTTCGTTGCTGCAAGTCGGGAATGTTCATGCGTTTGGAAATCCGTTCCAGGATGCGGTCTTCGAACTCCTGCTGTTCGCTGAGCGGCCGCTCGAACCCGGGCGCGATGGGCACGAGCACGAACAAATTTTCGTGGCCGGCTGGAGCAACACTGGGGTCGGTGCGGCTGGGGGCGCAGACGTACATGCTGGGGTCGTCCGGCCAGCGCGGTGCGTCGAAGATCGTGGAAAAATGTTCATCCCAGTTCTTGGCGAAAATGAAGTTATGGTGCGCCAGGCTTTCGCATGTGCCGCGTACGCCCAAATACAAAATCTGCGCCGACGGCGCGAGCACCGCTTTGCGCCAGTAGCGTTCCGTGGTGGTGCCAAGGCCGGGGTCGAGCAGGCGCGTATCGGTCCAGTGGCGGTCGGCGTTGCTGATCACTACATCGGCTTCGATGCGCTCGCCGTTCTGCAGCACCACGCCGTCCGCTTTTCCATCCCGCACGGAAATCTTCGCGACTTCCGCATGCGTGCGCATCTCCACGCCGCGGGCATGCGCCAATCGCTGGATGGCCTGCACGATGGTATGCAATCCGCCCTGCGGGTAGTACACGCCTTGCGACACGTCGATATGCGTCATGATGCTGTACAGCGACGGACAATTCTTCGGCGAGTTGCCCAGGAACACCAACGTGTATTGCAGGATTTGCCGCAGCTCATTGCTGCTGAACATGCCTTTGGTATACCGGTCCATCGACTTGATCATATGCAGTCCTTTGCCCTGCTTGGCCAATTCGGGAATGAGGAAATCCCGCAGCCGGTCCACGTTGCGGTACAAAAAATGCTGCATGGAAATCCCGTACTTGCGTGCCGCTTCATCCAGGTACGCATGAATGCGCGGCGTGCAGCCGGGCTCCAGCGATTCGAACGTCGGCAAGTCTTTGGCGAGATCGGAATAGATGTCGATGGGGGACGTGCGTTCCGGAAAGAAGATGCGATACGACGGCGCCAATTTGGTCAGTTGCAAATGATCCTCCACGCGCTCGCCCAGCAATGCGAAGAAATGCTCGAAGACGTCGGGCATCAGGTACCAAGACGGCCCCATATCGAACGTAAATCCGTCTTGTTTCAGCACGCTCATGCGCCCGCCGATCTGTTCGTTTTTTTCCAGCACCGTGACGCGGTAGCCGGCTTGCGCCAAGAGACAGGCGGAGCCGATTCCGCCAATACCGGAGCCGATGATGACGGCATGCTTGGTCATGAAAAGAGGAGTGTTTTCAGGAAGAGGGCCGCCTTCATGGCGTCGTTCGTGCGGGCTCTGTGGCGGAAGACGTCGTACTGATTGGCTTCAATCTTGTCCAGAATGCGGGAATACAGCACGCGGCTCAGGCGTACAGGTTTTCGAGCAAATCCAGGCAGTGCCGGAATGCCAAGATCGGCTTCGTTGTACAGCGCCCGCGCCCGCGAGATGTACAACTGCAGCAGTTTCGTAAAGCCCGGCGTCACCTTCCCGGCGGCGATGTCGGCTTCGGTCACGCCGCAGGCCGACAGGTCGGCTTCGGCCAGGTAGAGACGGCCGCGATCCAGATAATCTTCACGGATGTCGCGCAGGAAGTTCGTCAGCTGCATGGCTTCGCCCAGCGACTGCGCTTGTCGCAGCGTTGCCGGGTCGTGCACGCCGCAAATGCGGCACATGCTCAAACCTACGATGGCCGCCGAGCCGTACACGTAGTCATCCAAGAGTTGTTGGTAGGTCGCGTACCGCTGTACAAAAAGGTCGCGGCGCATGGCGGCAAGAAACGCATCGGCATACGATTTGGGAATCGCGAATGTGTGGAACAGCGTTGCCGAAGCGCGCAAGACAGGATCATCGCTGGTACCGCTGGCGTACGCGTTTTCCCACTGTTGTATCCAGGCGTTGAATGTGGCCTCCGTTACGTGTGGATCGGGATTCACCGGCTCATCCACCAAGTCATCGGCGGTTCGTACAAACGCATACAACACCTGCACGGCAGCCCGCTCTTTTGCCGGGAATAGCCGGGTGGCCATGGCATAGGACGTTGCATGTTTTTGCTGAATGGCTGCACAGACAGCCAAGTCATCGGCACGGAAAGGATGCGGAGCGGCGCTCATGGCAGACGTTGTTCGAAAAAGAGCAACAGTTGCTCGAGTGCTCGTGTTGCCGATGGTGGAAGCGGGGCGGAGTCCAGCAGCTTCCGTGCATCGTCAAACGCTTGCTTTGCCCGTGTGCGTACGGCGTCTATGGCACCGGAATCCTGGAACATTTTGCGGGCGGTTTGCAGTTGCGACGCGGACAGCGTGTGACCCCAAAAGCCTTCCAGCATCGCACTTTGTTCGCTGGTGCCGCTCTGGCGCAATTTTGCCGTCAGGAGCGTATGTTGGCGCTGGGTTAAGTCGGCGCCCGGAACTTTGCCCATGGTCGTTTCGTCCGCCAGCAGATCCAGCAAGTCATCTTCCAGCTGGAAGCCCATGCCCAGTGCCGATCCGAACGCGAGGCAAAAATCCAGCATGGCGGCGTTTGCCCCGGCGAGTACCGCTCCAATCTGCATGGGTCGCACGAACGTGTAGAGCGAAGTTTTCAGATGATGACGGTCTAAAATCTCGCGTTCGCGTACGTCGCGGCGCGTCGGGAATTCCATATCCAAGTGCTGGCCGACCACCACCTCCCGGCTCATGAGGATCAGGAGCCGATGTGCCTGGTCCACCCGTTCCCTCGGCACGATGCCGTCCTGTTGGCTCAACGCAAATTGGTGCACCAACGTCAGTAAAAAATCACCGGTTAAGATCGCTTCGGCGCTTGCCGTGCCGCGAGTGTCGCCGATGGCGCCGCTTTGTGCCAGGCGCGTGCGTACGGCGGCATGAACGGTGGGTTGGCCATGCCGCTCCTCGGCGTTGTCCATAATGTCGTCATGGACCAGCGCGAACAGATGGAACGTTTCCAGGGCAATGAGAAATTGCAGAATGTCTTCATCCGATTCATTGCCGCACGCGCGGTACAGCAGCGACGCCACGTAGGGCCTGGCGCGTTTGCCGCCGGCTTTGGCAAGCGTGACGATATGGCGGTACGTCTGCAGGACACTTTCGTCATTGCTGCACTCGGCGACTTTTTCAATTTCTTTCGCAAGGGCTTCGTGAAAGACGGGGTTGAAGCGCACCGCAAATGCAGAGAGTGTTTCCACCACTGCAGGCTAACATCGTATGCAGGAATTGTCAGTACGCTTCCGGGTCTTTCTTGGCGTTTCCCAGCACAAAAATCAGCACAGAAACTGCAAGCGTATGGTGCCTGCTTCGCCCCTGAGCTGCAGAGAGTGCAAATGGTGGAGATGTCGCAACTGATTACTACATCCCTAGTCTCGATGCATAGCCTGTAGCGCGTCGATTTTTTGAAGCTCAGGCAGCATCGAACCTCGCCTTATTGTCAGTCATCCATTTCTTTTGATCTTCTTGGGTATGAGTGGGGTCGTTCATGACATCGGCATGAGCTTGCATGTAGTGAGGCATGAGATTTTGCATCCATGCTTCGAACGTTTCGCCTTCCGCCGTAGCGTCACACAGGTCACATTTGAGTGTTTTCATAGGCTTTGGAGATTATCTTATAGAAAACGAACTAGGCCGTAGGTGCAAAAACCGAAGAGTAGGAACTGGAAAAACAGATACACCGTCTCCAGAGCCAGGAAAGAGATGTTTCGAGACTCTGCGTGTTTTGCCATCGCCGCAAGAACATGGGAGCTCCACAGAAATATTCCGCACAGAAGCGCATAGGCCATAATTGCCGAAAGCGATGACTGATATTGAGGCAGAAAAGACAGTCCCGTCGAAAGCACAACACCCTGAACCATCATCGACAGAAGTCCTAACTGGGGTTTGGGATTGCCGCCGAAATACTCCCACTTCTGATAGAGAGGTTTAAAAAGAACCATATGCCACACGACGGCATAGGGAAATGTCACAAGACAGTACGCGACTGTGCTAAGAAGGATGAATTTCATTGTTGAGTACTGTATCGCGAGTGCGCATGACGAACAATGCGGACGCACACCGCCGTGGTGTCCGGTGAGGAATCAATGAATGGTGGAGATGCTGTAGCTGATTATTACTTATGTAATATTGAAATCTAACTTCCCTAAGGATGGTGGCACATCCTGTGCCTTACTTAAACTACTTCATGAGTACCACCGAGAGCACGCGCATTTGGGCAGAAGGTATGCGAATGCGGTAAAGCGGTTTAACCCTGTCTTTGAATATGGAAGGCGTAGACGGCTTGTTAATGCTGTTCCTGCCTAGAGTGATAACAGGCCATGTATAGTATCGAACTAGTAGAAAGAGGGTTAGGGAGTAGGATATGGCACGTTATGGCGTTAACACTGGAGGATGCGCTTATAGAATTCATAGGACGTATCACCCCTAGTCCACAGGCGATAAGCGATGCAATCACTCGTGCTGACTACGCGGTAGGGTTATTGCAGAGAGGTTTTCGTACAGGGGAGGTGTATCGCGCTGGCTCAGCGTTCCGAGGTACGGCATTGAGCGGCATCTCTGATGCAGATGTGATTGTGAAAGTGGACATTGGCTCTAGTGGCGAACCTTCTTCTGCCGCAGTTATGGAGGCGGTGCAGCAACACCTCAGCCCGTTACATCGTGGCACGCAGGCAAGAGAGGATGGACAAGCCATTACCCTGCACTACAACACATGGCCGAATGTTGATCTCGTTCCTGCAAAACTTACTCAGGGTGTTCCACTCGTTTTTCTTCCGCAGCCTGAGTTCTATATCCCCGATGCATTCGGCCAATGGATGCCGACCTATCCCAAGAAGCATGATGAGGCCATGAGGATGCTTTCCGAAGAAAGCCGCCAGCTTATCCTCTTGGCGAAATACTGGAACCATAAGCACTCGAAGTATTTAACCTCCTTCCACATTGAGACGCTGATATTGAATGAGACTGTGAATAAGGCGAGGCAATCGCTGTCTCGTCCCGCACCTGTTTATAGGCCGAATGAATACCAGGGGTGGGGGTGGGCGGTGTTGCAATTCTTCTCTCACACTCTGAAGGCTTACGGAGTGAATACGGATTATCCAGACTCGCAGATCAGTCCTGGTATCCCCATCCTGTTTGGCCGCAGTACGCAGCACCCCGTACCACAGATAGGTCGGGTAGATGACTATCTCGATACGGCAGAAGCCCTCCCAAGGCTTCTAACGGCGTTTAAACAAGCGCGAGATGGTTGGCTCGCTGAGCACCACGGGGACGAAGCTACGGCCATTGCTGAGTTCCGTAAGGTCTTTGGAGACAGATTCCCCGTGTACGGTTAATCCGCTGGGCGCTTAAATTCTTCCCACAACTTATTCAATCGCTCGTGATCTTTTTTGTGTACCGCAGTAGGGATAGGCGCCGCAGATTCCACTGCGGATACATAGTCTCCGAAAATCATAAGAAGCTGCTCTTTAGCATCGAGGTCTGCACCTTCCAGGCGATCACGCACTGTGGCTGCATCATGCGACGCTGCCCACCATGCCAACATATTACGCAGTTCTTCGGATGCAGGGACGAAGCTCAGGAATAGAACGATCACTCTGAAGAACATACTCACTGACTGGCCCGTTAGATACGGTGCTGTCGCGAGCACAATCGCGAAGGAAACCAGGAAGAAGAAAAGGAACCTCAAAAGAGACCGAACGAAGGCCTTCTTAAACAGATGTGCCGTCCAGAAGGCGCTTTCTTGGAGATTCTCCCTGAAGCGCTCGATACCTTTATCAAGGGTGCTCGTGTAGTAGCGAGACAAATCCATCTGCTCTGCCTTCGCAGTGGTTGATGACCCGAACATGCGTTTGAAGTTCACAATATCCAGGGTGGCATCGCTCGTCCCGAAGGAGTCCATAAGTATTGCTCTTCTCAGGCCCTTTCTTCCCAATGTATGAGATTCTTCGCCGTAGTAATTAAGAATCCAGGCCACCGCTTCACTTACGAGAGCCAAAAGACCAAGGGGTAGTGCCCAAGAATCGGGTGTGAAGATGCCCGCGCCACCAATGGCGAGAGTAACCAGGTGGGCAACTAGCCTCCCTCTATAGAGATTTTTCGCATTCTCGATACTCGCCCGTGAGAGTTGTAGAACTTTAGCCATATACAGGGAACTTATCTCCGAAAAGGGTGCTGTAAGTCTCAATCGCTTCTTTTTCGTTATTCTCCCGCTCCGCAGCATACCACGCATGAACGGCTAAGTCTTTTGCCCGTGAGATTCTTGCTTTGGCAGCGGTGCGATCTGCCCATGTGAGATACGCATCCACCTGCCCATTACCCGTGTTCGGGTGATAGAGATATTTGTCGATCAACTCCAGTGCTTTTGAGAAGTAATTCACCAATTCCCATGCCCAAGTGCTAGTCATTGTATTCAGATTCAGAGCAATAACTTCGATATGGAAAGAGGTCAGAAATTCTGAGTGCGCATGGTTCCAGGCCTTAACCATGCGAATTCTTGCTAAGTCCTTCGCAGAAAGGCGGCTCATTGCCCTGTCATGCGTCTGAGGATATGTATCAATCCACACGCCTCGATTAGCATCAGGAATCTGATACCCCATCAACACTCCTGAGTTCGCCACCTGTACAGCAGGCACCACATCCACATCAGGCCACGTCTTGAAATAAAGTGTTACAGCCTGGCCATTTTTTCTTGCCATGACGGCACCGTACTGCGCGAGGTGGGTGCGCACGTCTTCGAGTACCTGGGCAGGAGTTTTACCTTGAATGTGCTTTACATGATGCAGAGCCACAATAACGTCTACATCCGCATGACCTTTTATTGCCGTACCTCTGATGAGAGAGCCTGTAGGGAATGACTCAACTATTGTGAATTTGTCCTTCATTAGAGTAACGATGGATTCTCGACGTGTATTTGCCGTTTCTGTGTGGCTTCCTGTGGTTGATATGTTTTCCAGGAATCTATCGAAGGAAACTCCTAAGGTATAGGGCATAGCAAAGCGCATTATACGCCGATACATCTTTCTCTTGAATCTGGATAAATAATGTATATTTCTTAGTCAGTTATCGAAATGTGGTGGAGATGCCGGGAGTTGAACCCGGGTCCAACGTGTACGCCAACGGTCAGTACGATCATGATCCTTCCGATTCTCTCAGCCCCTTAGGAAGGAACAAGGATAGGGTGAGAGTGATGGCATATGAATGTTGGCAGTCCGCTATGCCGGACGGAAAGCCAGCCCCGCTAGTGACGCCTCATCCGCTCAGCGAGGATCGGCGGGGAAGCGTGTTCCGTTAAAAAACAGAACTAAGCTGCAACGAGCTGTCCGAAGCTAACGGAGTTAGCGATGGACTGAACGCGAGCCATGAAATTGCTTTTGGCAATTAATTGGTGCAACGGTGGGTATCGGGAACCAGAGCAATCCCGGATCGAGACGCAGTCAACGCAGATTCACGCTGTCGAAGCCTGTCATCCCCATACATCTCGCGAAAGAGAAACTGCGTTTCCCTCTCGCGGGCTCTCCTTTCCAAATGGTGCGCTCCAGCCCGGAGCAAGTCCGGGCTTCGCGCGGCTTTTTAGATGGAGGCCGCATGGGTTCGAATGCCGAACCTTTCAAAGATCTTCCGCCTTCGTTCCAGGCAGACTGCCAGTATACCACGTTCCGGCTGGATTTCGCCGCGTAAGAAATTCCCGGTCGTCACGTCAACTATTGTATGCGTACCCACTCTTCCATGTTGAACGCCACGCACGCGCGCTTCTTCGCAACCGTGTTGGCAGGCATGACAGTCGCATTCCTGCTTACGATCTAGTGGTTATTTCACCACGTGCCGCACGACCCAGTTTCCGGTGCCAAGTACCACGCTCAATACGATCCAGCCGGTTAATCCTCCGGTAATCGTCATGGCGATGAGACTGGGGTCCATTCGCAGTGTGATTTGGTACGTGAGCCACAAGAAGACGCCGTTCACCAGAATGAGCGCGAAAATGGTCGCAAACAATTTCAGTGGCAGCGTGAGAATGTCCAAAATCGGACGCAGGACGAAGTTGAGCAACGTGATGAGCGAACCAACGACCACGAATGCCGCCCAGCCGCCGAAGACCGTAAGGTACTGCGGCAGATAGCGGTCCATTAAATATACCAGCAGCACGTTCAGCGCCGCTTTCAGGGCGATGCGCATGGGCGTACTTGCGGACGATTGTTCGGCCATTACCTGGATTCTAGCAGAATTCTTCGATTGCCGATGTCACTATTCCTCCTCTGGTTTTTTCTTCTGCCACCCCTTTGGTGGTATGAGAACTCGTTTTGAGATTTTCCCGCTCACGCCGTCTCAGGGCCCGAAGCAACAGCAAGCCCTTGGCCGTTTCAAACAGCTGATTCCTCACGCACAAGAAGCAGCCAGACGACAACATCCATTCGGTTACACAGGGAGGGTAAGGGAGGT
>CAYUVW010000028.1:0-15566 GCA_964448405.1 uncultured Candidatus Peribacteria bacterium
TTTGAGTAGCTTCACTAGTCCGTTTAACGGAGTGGTGGCCTTCCCGGATCATTCTTCTTTTCCCATCATCCCATGAAAGCGTCGTTCATCGCAGCCATCAACCAGATCTGCGCCGAGAAAAACGTGAAGCCCGAGGACGTCCTCGAGGCCGTGAAACTCGCCATCGCCACCGCCTACCGTAAGGACTACGGCAATAAAGAGCAGGAAATCCGCATCGTTCTCCGCGAGGACCAGGACATGCCGTCCGTCATTTTGGTGAAGGAAGTTGTGGAAGAAGTCCTGAACGAGAACTTCGAGGTGTCCGTGAAGGACGCCAAGAAAGTGAAGCCCGACGCCGAGGAAGGCGACGAAATCGAAATCGACGTCACGCCGGTCGGCTACGGACGCATTGCCGCCCAAGCCGCCAAGCAGGTGATTATCCAGAAGCTCCAGGAAGTAGAGAAGAAGTCGCTGTTCGAAATGTTCAAGGACCGCGAGAACGAATTGCTCACCGCCAGCGTCACCAAGGTCGAACCGAACTGGGTCACGCTCGAAGTGGAAGGCATGACTGTTTCTCTTCCGTGGCGCGAACAGATCCCCGGCGAGCACTACTACACCGGTAAGCGCATCCGCGTGTACTTGGACAAGGTTGAGCTGACCGGCAAGGGCCCGCAGCTGCGCATCTCGCGCACGCACGCCAGCCTGGTGCGCAAACTGCTCGAACTCGAAATCCCGGAAATCCGCAACGGCGATGTGCAGATCATGGCTATTGCCCGCGACGCCGGCATGCGTTCCAAAGTTGCCGTGAAGAGCGGCGACCCGCGTATCGATCCCATCGGTGCCTGTGTGGGCCAGAAGGGTGTGCGCATCCAGGCCGTCATGGAAGAAATCAACGGCGAGCGCGTGGATATGATCGAGTGGTCCGATGACGCCATTAAACTGATTTCGACCGCGTTGCAGCCGGCGTCCATTTCGGCCGTTATCATCGTGAATGATCAGGAGCACAACGACGAGGAGGGCCGCGTTATCAAGAAGCGTGCAGCCGTATTCGTGGAAGAGGCGCAGCGCCCCATGGCCATCGGTAAGAAGGGCCAGAACATCCGCCTGGCCACCCAGCTCACCGGCTTCGAGCTCGACATGTACAACTACGAGGAGCTGCCCGCGTTCAAGGCGAAGTTGGCCGAACTGCGCGGCGAGGATGTGCCGGTTGCCATCTTGAACCCGCCCGCCTCCGAAGCTGTTGCCGCAGAGACTTCGGCCGAAGAGCCGAAGAAGAGCGAAGAGGCAGCCGCCTAATACTCCGCCATACAAGCCAAAGCCGCGCTCCTCACCGGGCGCGGTTTTTGATTGTCCCATGTACAAAAAATTTGACATGCCGTGTGGAGGCATTACTATGCGCAGCTGCTCTTTGTCGTATTCCTTTCCTCACGCTGCAGCTTCCATAGGCGTCGCGAAATATATTCGCGAATGGGGGCTGCAGCAGTGCGGAGTCAGTCAGATGGCGGAACGTATCAGCATCGATGGTACTGAGGTGTATCCAGGGCTTGGGATGAAATTCACGCTTGTCATGGCATTGGCGCAAAGCGTCGAACTAAAGGTCGACGGCGTCCGCATCTTGTTGATTCGGAAGCAAGGCGAGCGCGCGGCGTTCCTGCTGCACGACGTCTTCCTCCGACTCGCAGATGTGAACATGTGGCGGCAGCACGACGGCGAACGTCTCATCCCGGTCGCCATCTCGCGCAAAAAGAAGGTGGTACACGTGCGGATCGAGAATGATGTCTGCGACGCAGGTCTCGACCTGTGGGTTCGCCTGAATGTCGGTGAACCCGAAATCCGTCTCACGCGCATCGAGGGCACAAGTGTGACCACTGACTTATAGCTGCAACGCCGCGTCCCCATGAGGGGGCGCGGCAAACACGTGCCCTGATTTCGCCTCTGATCGGCGCGATGCGTGGGGTATGCTCACACCCGTGAAGCTGCCGAACATTCCATTACTGGTGCTGGATACTGAGACGACCGGCTTTGTGCCGCGCACGCATCGCGTCATTGAATACGCCTGTGTGGACGTGAATGACGGCAAGGTTGTGGAGACGTACGAACAATTG
Organism: uncultured Candidatus Peribacteria bacterium; assembly: GCA_964448405.1. Taxonomy (GTDB): domain Bacteria; phylum Patescibacteriota; class Gracilibacteria; order Peribacterales; family Peribacteraceae; genus DAORHV01. The sequence goes on from CAYUVW010000028.1 coordinate 2,085, forward strand.
CTTTCCATTCCCGGAGACATTCCGCCGCACGTACAAGTTATTACGCAGATTAAAAACGAAGACCTGAAGGGCAAGCCGGCGTTCGCCGACATCCTGCCGAAGATTTCAGGCATGGTGACGCCGGACACGCTCATCGTGGGCCAGAACGTGCGTTTCGACATCGGCATGCTGAAAGGCGAAGGCTGGGATCTCTCGGCGCATCCGTGGATCGACACGTCCATGTTGGCGAGCATCGTGTTCCCGGAACTCTCCAGTTACTCGCTGGGGTACATGAGCGAAATTTTGAAGCTGAACCACGAGCCAAAGCACCGCGCGCTTGGCGATGTGCATGCCACGCTGGAACTGCTGTCGCATTGCTGGGAACGTCTGTCGCAGCTGCCGCCCGACGCGCGCGCCGACATTGCCAGTATCGCCGCCCGTTCGCCGGTCGGCTACCGCATGCTGTTCGAAGGCTTGGCAAGCGAGTCCGTCGGCAAGAGCCGTCCGCAATGGCTGAAACGCGGGGTGGTGAAAGATGCATCCGCGCATGCCGAGACCGCTGTGTCCATTGCTCCGCTCGCCGGCGCGGTGCAGTTGGTGGAAGAAGGGTTGCAGCCGGAATTCGTGCTCGGGTGCATGCGTCCTTCAAGCAAAGGCAAGCAGCGCTGGGTCGCCGTGAAGAACATCGAGGCTTGGATCCGTCGCTTCGGCGTTCCCGAAGGCGCATGCGTGTTGTATCCGCCTGAATTGGTATTGCGCCCATCGTCTGCGCAAACATTCTTGGAACAGACTGCGTTCACCGAAGACGAGTGTACGTTGGCCATAAAGCTGAAGCTTTACGCACCGTCGGTGCGCGCCCAGGTGCCGCTGCACGGCGACGAACACTCGGTGTGGACCGGCAAGTTGGCCTGCGCAAGGGGCGAGGAGGCGTACCTGAAACAGGTTTCCAACGATGCTGCAACGGTTGTGGTGGATCACCAAGAATTACTGAAACTTGCCGAAGACAAGTCGGCGTTGCTCGGAAAAAATTGTGAAATCGTCATCGACGACGCGTCCATGCTGGAAGACACCGCCACAACAGCATTCGGCTGGTACTGCCCGGTGGCGCCGTTACGTGCAGGTGCCGCAGGGGACCCAACGCTTACCAAACTCGTCGACTTGCTGGAAATTTGGCTGGAGAAAACGTGTGCCGGCACCGATTTGCGCTATGTGGTGGATGCCGACATCCATAGTCGTGAAGCCGAGGGCTTGCGTGACATTATTGAGCAACTCATGCAATCCGGCGTCGCCGCCCGCGTGCTGCACTACCTGGAGAACATCGCCCGCATCCTTACTCCGGAAAATCTGCACGGACGCATTACGTGGATGGAAGTGTTTCAGGACGGAAGCCGTCATCTGAAGTCGGTCCCCGAGGACATCGCCGTTGTTCTGAAAGAGCAACTCTTCGATGCCTATCCGACGGCATTGCTGATTCCGCCCGGCAGCGCCAAGACGCTCGGTGCAATATTGGCTGTGGGCATGAAGACGACAATCGTCGCAGTGCCGGACGCCTCGCAAGGCGGACCGGACATCGTGTTCACCGAGGGTGTGGGACTTCAGGCGTTGTTCGCCGGAACGTTTACCGGCAAGACGGTGCTGCTGGTCGGCAGCAAGCGCATCATTGAAGATGTGTTCGTACGCCATGCGCTGCGCCTGGAACAAGAAGGTGTCACGCTCATCTGCCAGGGATTCAACGGCGGACAGGGGAGAATGCAGGCCGAATTCGCCGCCGCACCTGCACCGGCAGTGTTGGTGCTCACGCCGTGGTCCTACGAAACCTTCGAGCTTCCGCCGAATACGGTGGATCGCTTGCTTGTGCAGGCATTGCCGTTCGATCATCCGTCGCACGCCGTCATCGGCCGTCGTGCAGGGCGTTTCCGCGATCCGTTCGGTGAGTATTCGCTGCCGCGTTTAATGCACCGCCTGTTCCGCCTGCTGCGTACGTTTTGCAAGCACCGCACCGCAGATGCCATCGCCGATTATCTGGATGAACGCCTGCGCACCAAGGGGTACGGGAAACAAATCCGCGCCTACCTGGACACACTTGGCATGCCTGCCGCTCCATCTGCAGCATCGGTCAGGGCTGCTGCGTCAGCGCCAACTCCGAAGGCACCCAAGACAACCAAGAAAAAGCCGGATAGCGGACAGATGTCGTTCTTGTAGGAATTTCAAGATTCTAAAGTTCAAATTTCAAAAGACAGATACGTTTTCACCTATTTTTGAAATTGAGATTTTCTTCTTTGAAATTTCTAATCAGCTCCTTTTCCCCACAGCACCACGAACACGGTGCGCCACAAAATCCACATATCCAGCGCCAGTGACCATTCTTCAATGTACTGCATGTCGTAGCGAACCTCGTCTTCGAACTTCAAATTCGAGCGACCGGATATCTGTGCCAACCCGGTCACGCCCGGACGCACGGCGAACACACGACGCTGGTCTTCGCGGTACTTGCGGACTTCATCCGGCAGATGCGGACGCGGACCCACCAGCGAGAGCTGGCCGACAATCACATTGAACAGCTGCGGGAATTCATCGACGCTCCAACGTCGCAAGATGCGGCCGATGGGTGTGACGCGCGGGTCATTCTGAACTTTGAACAGCGGGCCGTCGCGGTGACTGAGTTCGGCGAACTCCTGCTTGCGCGCGTCGGCATCGCGGATCATGGTGCGGAATTTCAAGACGGGAATACTGCCGGAGCAATGTTGTCCAACGCGTCGGCTGATATACAAAATCGGCCAGCCGCTCGTCAGCAGCACCAGTACCGAGATCATCACGAGCAACGGACTCAGGACGACAAGCAGGGCAATGCCGCCGATGACGTCGAACAGGCGCTTCCAGACGCGACCCCAGCCATCCAGCGGTGTCGGCTCGAACTTCAGTAGTGGCACCAGGCCCAGGCGATCCATGGAGAGCTGATGCGGCGAATCCACGAATACCGGCGGCAGAAAGGAATACCCGATGTGATGACTGCGGCAGTAGTCGATCAACTGCGCCGTTTCACCGCCGGTTGGGAGCGGATCGGTGTGCAGGATGAGGTCGATTGGACGCTCGTTCTCGAACCGCTTCAGACCTTCCAGATCGGACAAATGCCCGATGTAGCGAAAGCGAGGTTCATCTTGCAGCGTCTGGTGCAGCACGTCCGGCAATTCGCGGCCGCCGAACGAAATGACGTTGCGCACGCCGATGTCGCGACGCAGACACGCGCGTTGCAGCAGTACGACAGCTGCGCGACCGATCATGGCGAATACCATGAGCAGCACGGTGGATTGCAGCAGCAGTGCACGTGAGAAAAACAGCTGTTTCTCGACCAAGAAGAACCAGGCGATAATCAGCATGAGCCACATGCTCGCCGCCAAAGCGACTCGGCCCATTTCATGCCACGCGCCGAGCGTAATGCGCAAATGGTACAGTCGCAGTACCGCGCTGAGACCGATGTACACGCCGGTCCACGGCAACACGAATGTCTGCAAATAGTACGAAAAAGCAGGCAGGTTCGACGGTTGCGTAATGATCTGCATGCCGGGCAACAAATCGATATTGGCTTCGCGCAGGCGGTATGCCAGCAATAATGCGGCCAGCGCCGCCAGTGCATCGAGCGGCACACGCAGGACGCCGAAGAGGATCTCGGAGTATTTCACAGGGGCTGAGTATAGCGGAAAGCCATGCCATGGCGGACAGGAATCCCTGGACTCCATGGAGTCCTTGGAATCGCGACATTTGTGCACGAAAAACACCCGAATGAATCGGATGTGCTTCGTCCTGCCCTTCTGTACGCCGGATTCTGTCTCTCCCGCTTGCGCGGAATGAGGCGACCATCTCTCTAGGACGCCGATTGCCCGGCACCTCAAGCGGAGGGGTAGCTGGCGCGACGGAACCATCGCGAACTCCTGCCACCCAATTCCTCCTTGCACCACCAAGAGTTTACCGCCCTGCAGTAGATGCTTGCGCATCACTACAGGGGCCCCGTAGGGCCGTTTCACTTCCCATCGTTTGGTCCCCGGAGACCGGAGATGTACGTGACGGGACTCGTCTCTGTGGCACTAGTCCTCACGCGCGTTTTAGGTATATCGCGCGTGGGTGGGCGTTACCCACATGGCGTTCCATTGGTGTCCGGACGTTCCTCCCGTACCGCAGAGCGGTACCGGCGGTCGCCCAAAGAGCAGGATCCTCATTATCGCGTATTTTATGGTTATCAACAACCCGTTGGTGGAGTTTTTGGTGATATCTTGTACACTGATCTTACGTTGTTCTTTGAATCAAAAAGTGTGGTGAAGGCAGGCTTTGCCTTTCGTGAGAGTAGGCCGCCTTAGCTCAGTGGTAGAGCAACGCACTTGTAATGCGTGGGTCATCGGTTCAAATCCGATAGGCGGCTCCATTTGATTTCATTGCATCGCCTTAAAACACATCCGAGCTGTTTTTGCGTAGGCACAAAAAGGGTGGCCGGTGCTACAAGCACCGGCCCGATGCAGCGATCCGTCGCTGCGTCTATGCCCTTTGGCTGCGCTGCATCATCGCGTACGAACTATCACTTGGAGGTCTTCCACGTGGTGAGTCCGAGCACGATGCCCACCTTCGCAGTGGTGGTCGGCTGAGGCACTGCCGAAATGAAGAATCCGCGGGTGCCCTCCGCGGTGTTCAGGTCGTCCTTGTACTTGGGGCTGACGTAGAACAGCGGGCCGCCGGCGGTCTTGCCGCTGTCTCCGTAATTCCCCTGCGACGACCACATGTTGCGCACTTTCCCGTCGTCGGGCTCGTCGCCGCCCTTGTCCACGCCGGTGTAGACGTTGGCTCCGTAGTCGGTGTCCTTGGCCGTGGTCAGGGCCATCTGCTCGACCGGTGGAGCCAGTTTCTTGAACATCACGCTCGCGTTGTCCTTGTCGGGGCGGTCGTAGCGCAGGACGAGCGCCGTGACCTTCTTGTCTCCTCCGCTGTCGAACTCTTCCAGCGACCACTGGATCGAGCCGTTCTTGCCGACCTGCGCCACGGCGGGGTACTTCGCGGTGCCGATGTACAGGTCGATGTCGATGCGGCCGTCGTCGCTGGTGGCCTTGATGACGACCTTGTCGCCGGCCTTGGTGAGCTTCTTCATCACGTCGGGGGCGGGGGTCATCCGGGCGGGAGTGTCCTTGTCCTGTGCGGACGCGGACTGGTTGTTGTAGAGGGCGATCGCGATCAACGCGACGCCGAGGAGGAACGTGCCGGTGTTCACCGGCTGGGTGCGCATGGTGCGCATAAGTCACTTCACTTTCTGGTTTGGGTTGGTATCCGGCGCGCGCATCGTGCGGCGTCGGACGGTCTGTTCTTGGTGCAGCCAAAGAACGTGCCTCTATTGTACCATTTTATTATTTTTTGCAATAGTTAATATATTTTGTCAAATATCTCTCAATATTCCAAATGCATGCTCTTGGAAGCTCCAAGGCATAAATAGACATTTTTCAATAAATGTTCTACAGTATATTTACTGCTTGTTGCAGTTTGCCTGCATGACGCGGGCAATTTGCCGCTCATTCACCACACCGTTTCCCTACAGACAAGGACAAGACTATGAACGCGATTCTGTTTCTCGTGGCGGCTCTCATGCCCGCCGCGCCCGCCGACGACGTGCGGGTTACGTACGTCGATCAGGGGTTCCAGTACCCCGCGACCACCGTCATCTCCAGCTCCGAAGGCAAGCAACTCGGCACGCAGGAGTGCCTCGGCTTCACCAAGGGTGGCCCGGCCTCCGGCTTCACCGTCAAGCCCGGGACGTTCCGGTTCCTCACCCGCCACACCCGGTTCGGCTTTCCCCAGCCGGTCGAGTACGCCCTGAAAGACGACAAGGGCGGCCTCCTCTGGGAGTCGGGCGTGACCGTGGACGACAAGCAGGTCACGCTGAAGGCCGGACAGACGCTGGAGATCCGCATTCAGCGGCCCTTCGTGAGCTACAACAGTCACAAGGTGACGCTGAAGGGCATCGAAACGCCCATCATGATCGTGGGGGCAAGACCGTACTGGTTCTACTTCGCGCAGAAGGGGGAGTTTCCCCTCGATGCGCCGGAGCAGTACCCGAACGGAATCTTTTTCCTCGCCGACCCCAAGTGGGGCGTGAGTGGCGTGGCCAAGGAGCTGGCCGAGAAGGTGCATGCCGATCTGCAGAAGGCCGCCGACCAGACCTACGACCACCGCGGCGGCTGCCACTGGAGCCTGCTCCACGGGGTGACACCCGAGGGCAAGGTGCCGGAGGCACTCCGCAAGGTGACGAAGGAGCAGTGGGAGAAGTCCATCGGCGAGTCGTTCGAGAGCATGCTGCAGCGCAACTGTTACCGACCGTTCGATGCGGGCACCGTTCGCCAACTGAAGGCGGCCGGCTTTCTGCCCAAGGACACGCCGGACCAGCAGATGATCTTCACCCTCGGCCAGGGGGTGGAGTATGGCAAGATGTACCGAGAGAACTGGCTGAAGCTGCGGGCCGAAGAGAAGGCCGCGGCCGAGAAGAAGTGATTGATTCGACCATTGGTGTGCGGTGAGCGGCAGACTGAGGGCCAGCACGATGCTGGCCCTCTTTCGCCTGGTGTCTTTTTTCCCGAAAACAGGCGATACTCCGACCCATGAAAGTCTTGCTCTACAACCTGGCGTACTGCACCGGTGTCGACGGTTCCGCCAAGCGGTATGTTTCCAAAGGCCTGAAGTTCGCATTGCCCATGCTGTGCAAGGGAGAGGATCACATTACCGCTTTGCAGAAGATGATCGAGCGCGAGAAGCCGGACGTGTGCTGCTTCGTGGAAATCGATTCGGATTCTCCGCTGATTGACCGGCTGCTGCCCAAGTACAAATATTCGGATATTTCAAACAAGTATCGCGCCGGCAGCATGTTCAGCCGGGTGCCGTTCTACAAGAAAAAATCACTCTGCATCATGGCGAACATGAAATTCTCGGTGAAGCGCCACTACTTCCAGAAGGGCTTTAAGAGGCTGTTGACCGAAGCCAGTTTCGACAACGGCTTCTCGGTGTTCCTGAGCCATAACTCCTTGCGCCGCTGGGTTCGGAAGCATCAGTTTCACCTATTGTCTTTGTTGGCCGGTGGCGGCCGCCAGAAAGTCATTACCTGCGGCGATTACAACATTCTTGCCGGAACGCATGAGCTGGAGCCATTCCATAAAGAAGGCATGAAACTGGCGAATGACCCCAAGGAATTTACGTTTCCGACGCATCGCCCCAAGAAGACGCTGGACGTTTTTCTCCATTCGCCGGACATTGTCATAAAGCGCATTCAGGCATTGAAAGACGTGCGCCTGTCGGATCACTTACCGGTTATCCTGGAGGTCGATAGCAGCGTGCGGACGCCGGTGGGGGTATAGTTCAGGCATGAACCTCGCAACCAAGATCACCATCTTCCGCCTTTTCATGGCCCCGGTGGGCGTGACGTTGTTGTTCCTCACCCAAATTCCCAATAACTACGCGTGGGCCACGGCGGTATTTCTCATTGCGCTGGCATCGGACATCGTCGATGGGCAAATTGCCCGCCGTCGTAACATGGTGACTACGCTTGGCGGTTGCTTGGATTCCATGGCCGACAAACTCTTGGTGCTCACATACTTTGTGTATCTGCAAAGCATGGGCCTGTATCCGCTCTGGCTGCTTGAATTGGTGCTCGGACGCATGATCATCGTGAACGGCGTACGAAGCTACATGATCAGTTACAAGCCGAATGTCGGAACATTGATTGCGGGCAAGTGGCAAGGATTGCTCATTATTTTGTCGCTGGTCATCGGATTGCTTTCGATTTGCATCGCATCCGGACAACTGCCGGACGTTGGCGATGCGCTCGTGCTTCGTACATGGGCGTACTACACCATGCTGGCGGGTTTCTTCCTCAGTCTCATCATCTCGCCGCATGATTTTATCGAAAACACCAAGGCGTTGTTCGCATCGCGCAAGCAGCACGTCGAGTAATCCGGCTTACCGCAGGACTTTCCGAAAGTTGCGGACGACGTCTTTGTAGAAGTTCACGAGCCCGAACAACAGCGCGATGACAAAGCAGCCCATGCAGAGCTGTGCCAGCACGACAATATAATCCAATGCCAACGGCCAGTATTCACTGCCCAGCAGTGCGGCAAAGCCGAAGCACAATCCTACGGATTGCAGGGCGACCTTGGCCTTTCCTTCGAACGACGTGACCGCCATTTTCACCCCGCGGATGGCCGCGATGCTTTTAAACTCGGTTGCCAGCGCGTCGCGCGTGAAGACGATGGCGGCGAACCAGAATGGCACCAGGCCGAATGCAGCGAACGAAAACAGCAGCAGGTTCCACAGCAATTTGTCGGCCAATCCGTCCAAGTGTCCGCCGACCTGACTCGCTTGTTTGTATGCGCGTGCAATGCGGCCGTCGACCAAGTCGGTGAGCATGGCCAGCACGAATAGTCCGGCAGCCACGGCGAGGCTGTAGGGGACCTCGGGGGCGAACAACAACGCGGTGATGATCGGTGCCAGAAGGATGCGAAGACACGTGATGCTGTTGGCGAGACTCATGCGCAAATACTAGTCTGCGGTCCGGCGCGTCACAAGTTGCGACTAGAGGAGCTTGGCGTCCTTGTACCATGCCACACTTTCGGTCACGGTCTTGCGAATGCCGCCTGCCGGCGCCCAGCCGGTCGCACGCATTTTGGCGTTGGATGCGAAAATATCCTGGAAGCTGATCGCCAAATGTTTACTGGTGGTTTTCTTCGCTTCGAAGTTCATGCCACCTGCCTCCAGCAGCTGCAGCACTGGGCACAGCAGCGTGGCCATGAGCTTGGGGAGCGGCAGTACCGGAGTGTGCTTGCCGAGCGCCTGCACAATGAGCTTCAGCAGATCGTAGAAGTTCGCATGTTCGTCGCCGCCCACGATGTAGCGCTCTTTGTGTTTGCCGTGCACGCTCAAATGGATGAGTCCGGCCGCTACGTCACGGACATCGGCGATATTCACCTTGCCGGTGGGTCCCAAGATCAACGGCGCGGTGGCGGCGTATTTGAACAGCTTGAATATGTTGCCGGTGGCGCCGGGGCCTACGATCACGGTCGGATTGGCGATCACTACACGCGTATTTTTGGTCGGCGCAGCCAGCACCGCTTGGTCTGCGAACCATTTGGTGCGCATGTAGACGTTGTGCGGACGTGCATCCCAGTCGAACCGGAAGTCTTCTGTCACCGGACTGCCGTCGTCGGTGTATCCCATGGAAGCAATGGAACTCACGATGACCAGCGTCTTCACGCCGGCGTCTTCGCAGCAGCGCAATACGTTCAGCGTGCCGATCACATTGGTATCGAAATCACGCTGCAACGATCGGGTATCGAACTCGATGCGCGCGGCGAGATGATAGACCGTTTCAACGCCGTTCACATGACCGGATATGCAGCTCTGGGATTCAATATCGACGCCGTCGACGTAGCGGACGTTCGGCGTATTGCCTGCGTAGTCGCGTGCCACCTGTTGCACGGGGGAGCGGCTGACTACAACAATCTCGTTGCCGGCGTCGAGCGCCAACAAGCGCACCAGATTGCGTCCGAGAAAGCCGCCGCCGCCGGTCACCAGGATTCGCATGCGGCCACTGTAGCGCGGCTCACACAGCAGGAGAAGTTCGTTGCCAAGTCCCTAGAAAAGCACTTCGTCGGGGTGCATACTCTCTTGCGCATGAGCATCCCCGACGTGCTGTATCTCTTTCTGCCGGCTTTCGTCGCCAATGGCATGCCTGTTGTTGCCCGAAAATTGCCCGGCATCGCCCGGTGGACTACGCCGATTAACATCAAACTTTTCGGCGCCAATAAAACGTATCGTGGCTTTGCGGTCGGCGTGGCGTCGGCGGTGATCTGCGCGTTGATCCAATTTTCACTGCGCAACGTTTGGTTCTTCAAAGAGCTCAATGAATTGCATACCTCACTCGGCCAGAGCGCCCTTGTGGGCCTACTTCTCGGTTTCGGCGCGTTGTTCGGAGATCTCGTAAAAAGCTTCGTCAAACGACGTATCGGCATTGCGCCGGGACATGCTTGGCCGATTTTGGACGGAATCGATTACGTGCTCGGCGCCATCGTCTTCATTTGGCCGTTCTACCACGCAACGCCTCTCGACGTCTTCGTGCTGCTTATTGCCGCTCCGCTGCTCAGCCTGCTTGCCAACAGCAGTTCCTATTTGCTGGGCTGGAAAGACGTTTGGTACTAAGTCGTATGCACAAAAAAGGCATGACGTTCGGCCTGTATCTGCTCACGCTCGGAGGCATTGGACGACTTCCGTGGCGGCCGGCGCTCTTGGCCAGCGCCGCATCGACAATCGCCCTGCTTGTCTTGGAATTCGTGCTGCCGCAAAACGATTCGCTGCGCATCGGCGTACTTGTCGGCATCGGGCTGTTCGTTGGTTGCGGCTCGCTTCTGGCGTTGCGTCGCGACGTTCCAGCACATGACGTCGATCAATCGTACGTGGTGGTCGATGAGTTCCTCGGCATACTTGTCGCCTTGGCACCGCAACTGGTCGATGACCGCGTGCGGGTGCTGCCGGCGCTCTTGGCATTCGGGTTGTTTCGCATCATCGATAGCATCAAGCCGCTTGGCATTCGCCGCATCGATGCAATCAATGCCCCGGTTGCGGTCTTGCTGGATGACGTCGTAGCGGGTTTTTACACCGCACTGGTCATCGCTGGTCTGTCGGCGGCGTTTCAGGCGTCTGCGATGCTTGCTGGGTCGTAGGAGGCAGTCGCAATACGAACGTTGTTCGGTCTGCCGTGCTCTTGAACCGAAGATCGGCACCGATCGATTCAGATGCGATGCGCGAGATATACAATCCCAATCCGTTGCCATCGGTGTCCGATGATTGCGCGTTGTGCGCGCGGAAGAGTTTGCTGAATACCTTGTGTTGCTCTTCGGGCGGAATGCCGATGCCGTTATCGGTAATTGTCACCGTACAGCCTCCGTCGTCGTCTTGGCGCATTTCCACGCCGATGATGCCTCCTTCACGGCTGTATTTCGTGGCATTCATCAGCAGGTTTTCCAAGATGAGCTGCAACAAGACGGAGTCTGTTTTCACACTGAGTTCGGCACAATTTCCAACATTGTATGACACGGTTAACTTGCGCCGTTCAATATCGCGCGCGATCGATTTTTCAATCTCCTTCAGCATTTGCAGCGGCTTCACGATGTCCGCACCGGCAGTCAGTGTTCCCAGTTCGATGCGTGACACATTCAAGAGCGCATTGACCAAGCGCACCATGCGCTCGTTGGATGTTGCGACCTGCTCCACGTATCCCTGCTGATCTTCGTTCAGCGGTCCGACGTCTTTCGTCAGCAGCATTTCCAGATACCAGCGCATGGAGGACAGCGGCGTGCGCAACTGGTGCGACACCAAAGAAATAAATTCGGACTTCATGCGATCAATGCGTCGGTCCTCCGTAATATCCCGGAAGATCGTGACCGTTCCGGAGCAATGCCAACCGCGCAAAATAGGCGTAACACGCAGCGACAAAGACATCGGCGTGCCGTCCTTGCGCCGCAGTGCAAGCTGCGGATCTACAAGCGGTGCATAGGGTTTTTTGGTTTCCAGTACGCTCATGATCGGATGATCCTGGCCGATAACAGGCTGTTCCTCGTGATTCACGATGCGCAAGATCGCATCGCACGATTTCCCCGCTGCCTCGGTCTGGCTCCAGCCGGTAAGCAACTCGGCCGCTTCATTCACGAGCGTTACAACGCCATTCGCATCGGTGACGATAAGGCCGTATTCAATGCTCTGCAGAATGGCGTCGTCCTGCGCATGCTGTTCCATAAGGGCACGCGTCCGTACGCGCACCAATTCCTCCAGGTGGTCGTGCGACTCGCGCAAGCGATGCGTCAGATCGAATGCGGCATCGTCCAGTCGCTCGATTTCATTTCCCGTGTAAATCGATCGTGCGAAGCGCCAACTTTTAGACTCCAGGCCGTCGAGCTTTCGCGTCAGGTCCAAGAGCGGTGCCGTAATCCGTTGTGCCAGACTGAACATGGTCAGCGACAACAGCAAAATAAGCACGGCGCCTGCAACGAGCAGTTTCAGCGCCAGTGTGATTAACGGTACGTCGATTTCATGTTGGTCGATTTGCACCACCAACCCCCAGCCGATGCTGGGTATGGAGCGGTAGGCGGCCAACACGCCAATGTCCGCATAGTCTCTGGCCTGCTCAATGCCTTCGCGGCCCGCTATGGCCTTTGCCAACGGCGATCCACCCACAAGCTGTGCTTCGTACTCACCCAAATCCAGCGGCGAAGCCCTGTCCGATCCACGTGCCTGGTGCAACAGCAACAAGTCACCGTTGTTTTTTGCCCCAAGCAATACGTCGGTGGTTTCGCCCAGTTCTTCGACGCTCAACAATTCATTCAACAGCGGTTCGGCACTGAATGTGACCACCATTTTCTCGCCGGAGCGCATGGGTGCAATGACCGAGTATGTTTCCCAGCCGCGCTGAGAAATAGATGCAACGAAGCGTGTCGCATCCGTGCTGCGCAAAGTCGCAACCGACGCCAGAAGCTCTTCCGACGGAGGAGAGCCGACCGTCGTGCGAGCCGCTCCGTCGTTGTTGACGATGGTTAAACCTTGGAATCCAACGACATTCGTTACGCTCGGGAAGCGCGTGATACTCGGGTCTTTTGCCAATGCGGCCACCTGCTCGCGCCGGTTCGACGTCATGCGCTCGAGTAATTCCTCTTTGGCGTGAATGATCGACTGCAACTGCGCCGCAGTGCGTGCACGCATTTCACTGCGAGCCAGGAAAAACGCCGCGCAAACCGTCATGATGACGGCGAATGCGAGCAGCACCGACGTTTCTACGAACAGCGTTCTGCGGAGCGAGCCGTTGGCGGATGTTTGTCGCATGTGCACGCTTAACTGCGTAATCTTAGAATTATAGCAGAAACATGCGGTTTTTTCCACCTCATACACTGAAAAAATTCCTACTAAAAAACCCTCCCCGAAGGGAGGGTTTTTGGCTTCGTAGAAAGAAAAACTAACGAGTTACAGTAATGGTCGCGCTGTTCTCGGCACCCGGAGCCGAAACCGTAATGCGGCTGGTGGTGGCGTTTTTCGAGATCAGGTAGTTCGTTCCGGTCGTCGTGGAAGTCTGCGGATCGGCCGGCAGAGAAACGACGTACGAGCCGGTCAACATGTTCAAGTTTACGCCGTTGTTGCAGCTGACGTTCACACCGCTCTTGCAGACCTTGGTGGCGGTGGTGGTGATGGTCGCCGGAATGTTTCCGTTGTTATCCAGAGCGTACTGATACACCGCGTTCAACAGAGTGTTCACGTCGCTGCGGCGCTGCGCGTTGCGAGCGTCGGCCAACTGCTTGGTCGGGTTAATGGCAACGATAACGACGGCGGCCAAAATGGCAATGATACCGATGACGAGGAGCAGCTCGATGAGCGTAAAACCTCCGCGAGTGGAACGAGTGGACATGGAGCAAGTAGGGAAGGAAGAGCGCGTGAACAGTCGCG
>CAYUVW010000029.1:0-15384 GCA_964448405.1 uncultured Candidatus Peribacteria bacterium
ACTCCGGCCACTTCGACAACGAAATCGACATGGCCACGCTGGAGAAGAAAGCCAGCCGCAAGCGCCGTGTCCGCCACTACCTGGACGAGTACCTCATGAAGAACGGCCGCGTGATCTACGTGGCCGGCGAGGGCCGCCTGGTGAACCTGGCATCGGCCGAAGGCCACCCCAGCGAAGTCATGAGCCTTTCGTTCTGCGGCCAGGCATTGGCTTGCGAGTACTTGGTGAAGAACAAGGGCAAGATGAAGAACGAGGTCATCACCCTGCCGCCCGAAATCGACGATTTCATCTCCGGGCTCCAGTTGGACGCCATGGGCATGAGTATCGACACACTCACGCCGGAACAGGTGAAGTACTTGGGCAGCTGGCAAGAAGGCACCTGAGCCTCTTTCCTACGACTCCGAATCCCTGAACCGCATCGTGCATGCGCTCAGGGATTTTTTTAATCGAACTCTTTTCCGAGGGAGAGAGTGCTGGAATTCTTGCTTTTTCACCCAAAGCGGATTTCACTGTGCCCTTCTATGAACTCTCCCGAACCGCCGCAGCTCGACCCGTTCAACATCATCCGCGGCGCGGTGGCTGAGGTTGTGCTGCAAAGTGGGGAATTGCCGGATATCCCGTTTGATTGCAGTCGCCCCGATGCGCATCGGCAGGCGGTGGAGCAGCAGCTACAGGGGGAATTGCGTCCACGCGTGGAACGCTGGATCCGCGAATGCCTACCCGATGAGGCGTTCCGTACATTGCATGCGTTGGTCACACGATATAACGAATTCCTCGTGCGACATGCCGGTGAGCGCATGACGGATATGGAGTTCTACGCCGGTCGACCTCCTCTGCATCCATTCGATGCCATAGCGCATGGTATGCCGCTTGAACCCGATGTGCAGCGGGCCGCAGCCATGGGTGATTTCGATCGCGTTGCCGAACTGGGTGGGCCGTCTGCGTCGCTGGACGTCGTGCGCGCCACCTACATCCGGATGTTGACCGATACGCGCATCGGCTTGTCGCTTATTTGCATGCCGTCTGCGGCGGATTGGGGGTCGCCGAACAATGTTCATTGGCAACATATCGGTCGTACGCAATTGCAACTTCTGCCGTTTGCATACCGCCACAGCGAAGAATTCGTTGCCAAGCACATGGTGAAAAGTTCGGTGACGGATTTGCCGACGCACTCACTTTCGGAGCCGTTGCCCATACCGAGAAACGCCGAGAGATTGTTTCTGTCATCGGCCATCGAGCGTGATCGTTTCGTCGCGCATATTGCCGCAATGCGCAGACGCGCCGAGCGCGTGCTGGAAGAATATCGCGAACACGTGGCTGCCGACGCCAAACGTACCGGTCTTGGACGGATGATCATGTCGTATGCATGCCCGTTTCCCACCGAGGATTGCCGCACACTGGCTCGCATGTTGCGCCAGGAACAATGCCTGAAGCAGGCTGAAGCATTGGTACAACGTATTCACGAGGCTTGGCAGCAGTCTTTGCAATTGGAGGGTCAACCGACCGCCGAGCACATTAGACAGTCGTATATGGCCGTTTACCCCCAATTACGGGTATTTTCCGATCTTTTGGAGCGTCTAGCAGAGCAAATTTTCGGTGGATACGAGGGGAAATAGCGGTGGAACCCGATTCGGCCGCATGTCTTTTTTAGGCTTGCACATGTCAACGAGTTAAAACAAACCAGTTTTTTCTTGAGCACTGCTTGACAATCCTTAGACTGCGCGCGGCTGATTTTTCAGCGTTTGCAAGGTTCCTTCACATCACCATTTCCACGACGAAAAACGCGCTCTTGCAGCGCATTGTTGCCGCACCTGGAAGGTGCGGCTGATCGGAGATTACCCTGAGGGGTGCTTCGGTTGCGGGGGTGTTCCCCGCACAATCATGCCGCAAGGCGCCAGTAGACCCCCATCAGAGGAGTTCCCGATGAAGACCGCCACATCCCCCGTTTCCGTCACCGCCGAAGACAACGGCACGTCCGTCACCGCCACGCTGGCCGACCTCCGCCGCCGCAGCTCCGTCCTCGCCGACGCCATCCAGAAGGCCGCCGACTTGTACTGGCAGCTCGTGGATGAACAGGCCGAGATCGACTCCGAGGCGCAGCAGATCGAGGATCACGTCACCTACCTCGAGTCCCTCGTCAAGTACCGCGACATGAGCCACCGCTCGCGCCGCAAGCACAAGAAGTTCCAGCGTCGCGCGGTGTGTCAGCACCGCAGCAACGGCCTCGCCTCGATGTCCGACAGCACCCACGTCACGCTCGTGCTGAAGGGCAAGCGCAAGGCGAAGCGCGACCGTGAGTGCGACAAGACCACGACCCGAATCCGCAAGGCGCAGCTCCGCAAGCAGGCCGAACGCGGTCTCAATCCCGCCGAAATCCTGTCCATCCCGGAGTGCCGTCGCGAGCGCGAAGCCTACTACGCGGAAGTGGCCGAGTCCCGTCGCATCGCCATCATCGCTGCCTGTACGTCCCCCGACGCTGTCAACCAGAACCTGAACGGCGAGTGCCACGACCACTACACCGTGTGAAGACATGGTGAAGAGGTCGCGCGCGAACCAAGTGATTGCGTTGCTTTCATCCCTCGAACATCACCCCTTTGATGGACCTCCGCCCTCTTCGACTGTGCTTCGGCATAGTTGGGGAGGGTGGGCTCCATGTCCCGCGAGATCGCGTTCTTCGTCGTTACGACCATTTCCATCACCGCGAATATGCATGCGCTCTGAGCCGGGTAATCCGCCCGGTCAAGCGCTTGTCAGGAGCACCCGATGACTCGACGACCGCACTGGCTGCTCGGCGTGACGGCTAAGCTGAAGCCGCTCGTCAAGCAGCAGCCCAAGGTGAAGGGCCACTACGGCCCGCCGCCGGACAACCGGCCGAACATCTTTAAAACGGCGCGTAACAAGCGCCGTTGACCCCTCCTGATTTCGCCGGCTCCGGGACTTCGTTCCCGGGGCTGGCACACCTTAGATCGCATGCGTGTTCGTTGCCTGTATCTAGAAGAGACCCTTTTGTGGCATCCGTAAAAAGGCGCGAAGATGAGCCTTATTTGCGGAAGGCGGAGCCACGCACTTCGCGAAGTTCGTGGCGGAGAGAGAGGGATTCGAACCCTCGATTCCCGTAAGGGAATACACGATTTCGAGTCGTGCGCTTTCGACCACTCAGCCATCTCTCCGTGGTGCGGCAGAGGATAGCAATATTCGGCTTTTCGTCCTAGTGCTCCCGTTTATTCCCTTCCGATGCGTTTCAGCTCGGCTTCCACGAACGGGTCCAAATCTCCATCGAGTACACCTTCTGTGTCGCTGGTTTCCACGTTGGTACGCAGGTCCTTTACCATCTGGTAGGGGTGCAAAACATAGCTGCGGATCTGACTGCCGAAGTCGGCACTCACGTGCGAGCCCTTCAGACGCTTGCGCTCAGCTTGCTCTTCGTCGTGCTGACGCTGGATCAACTTTGCCTTCAGCATCTGCATGGCTCGCTCGCGGTTCTGCAGCTGACTGCGTTCATTTTGACATGCGACGACAATGCCGGTCGGCAAGTGCGTCATGCGCACGGCGCTGTCGGTTTTGTTCACGTGCTGGCCGCCTGCGCCGCCCGAACGATACGTGTCGATGCGCAGGTCCTCGGTTTTAATTTCAATGTCGTGCTGGTACTCGCTCATGTCCGGCAGTACCTCGACCAGCGCAAATGACGTCTGGCGGATTCCCTTGGCACCGAACGGCGAAATGCGCACCAGACGGTGCGTGCCACGCTCGCATTTTAGGTGGCCGTACGGTGCGTCACCGGAGACGTGAATGGTTGTGGATTTCAGTCCGGCTTCCGATCCTGGCGTGAGTTCCACAATCTCGGTTTTCCATTCGCGGCGCTCTGCGTAGCGCAAATACATGCGTTGCAGCATGGCGGCCCAGTCTTGGGCATCGGTGCCGCCGGCTCCGCCGGAGATGGTGATGTACGCACTGCCCAGGTCGTATTTTCCACCCAAGTACAATCCGCGCTCAGCGGCTGCCCAGGCGTGGAACAAGCGGTGATACTCCTTTTCGAGCATTGGCACGTCGGATGCGTGCGACACTTTTGCCACATCCAACAAGTCCTCTGTTTCCTGCTGCAACTTCGTAATCGGCTCCCACTGCTTTTTCAGTGCCTTCAGTTTGCCAAACAATCCCTGCGCGCGACGATGATCGTTCCAGATGTCGGCAGCCGTGGTTTCGGTTTCAAGCTCTGCAATTTGCTGAGGCACTCCGCGCGCTTCAAAGAGAGTCCTTTCCGAGGCGCAAGGCAGAGAGCAACTCTTCGAGGTTGTGGAGCAGCTCGTCCAATCGGAAAGGGGGTACGGATGCGCAAATCGCAGTATCTACAGTATAGCGGAAAACTCCGATTTCTGCTACAATAGTGAGAAAACCCCATGTCCAACAAACCCACCTCCGCCGTGTTCGCAGCAATCGATCGCATGGCCGTGCCCGTGTTCGTTTTCGGACTGGTATTCAGCGGTGCCATGCTTGCGCTGTTGTATCTTGCCTCGCCGGATCGTTTCCCGGTGCGCATTGGCGACAAAGTCATTCAACTGAAAGATCTTTCCGATGAAGAGAAGTCGCTGAAGGTGCGCGAGGAAGCATTGCTTGCTGTTCGGAAAGAGCTGGATGAAGAAGTGCCGACGCCGGTGCTGCGGCAGATCCAAGATTTGCGTGCGCAAAATGCCGACATCGGACACGGCTTAATGGCCGTTGAAGAGGTGCGAAAGAGTTTTGCGCTGGCAGGCGACAGCCCCATTTCGCTGCATCGCGTTTGGTACAGCCGCGCGGAAGGCCGCTTGGCCGTGGCCGGTGAAGTGCGCGACCCAGCCGGTCGTTCCATGCACATTCTGGCGTCGTTTGTGGACAACCTGCGTTCCTCCAAGGCATTCGAAAAAGTATCCGAACCGGAATACGCGCAGTCCGAAACTTCGGACGGAGTCGTGACGTCGCCGTTTGCCATTTCTCTTTCGCTCGCCCATGGCGATTAATGCATTCCTTTCCGGCCGCGTCGTGAAAACAACTGTTTTCGCAGTCGGCATTGTCGGTGTATTCGCCGGGTGCTCCATGCTCTTGCAGCACATCGATGCATTCGGCCCCAAGCGTGATTTGGCCGTATTGATCGGCAGTGCATTGCCGGAATTGCGCTCTCGCGTTGCGCTCTTAAATGCCAACGTGGAGGCCGAACGATTGTTCGGCATGGAGAAATTCGCCGCTCGCGAGGAACAGGCGTCTGTCTATATTTTACCCGAAGCACCGGAGGGAGCTCGTGCAGTCACCGTGCTCCAAGAAGTTGCCGCCGCGCTTTCCGCCGACGGTTCGCCGGTGAACATCGATGGCATTTCGTTCGCCGCGGATGCGGTCACCGTGGATCAGCATCGCGAACTGAGCGGCATGGCAAAGGTGAGCGCATCGTTGCCCGATATGGCTCGTGTGCTCTCCGTACTGCAGTTCAGCGGGAATTTGTCCGTACGCGACGCGCTTTCCCCCGAACAGAGCCGCGCGTTCCTGAAGCTGGTGGAAGCGCAGAGCCCGCTTTCTTTGCCGAGTGCCGAAGAATTTCTGTTCTCGGATCTCGTTGCTTATGCAGCCGACCCAGACGGCGCTGAGCAACGCCTGACGCGCGATATGCAGCCGACACAGGCAACCGATGTGCGTACGTTACTGCTCTCTGCCGGTTTGGCGGATGTTCGCGCAGCACTGTCGGCCGTGGCTCCGCGATTGAAGCAGCAGCGTCTGTGGCCCATGCCCCTTCTTCGCGTTGATTCACTCGAACGCACCGGAGACGGACAATGGTTGCTCGGTATCGTGGTCTTCGGCCGCGCGTAGGTACTTCTGAAACCACCGCCTGCTTCGCCAATCGACCGTGTGACGCTAGTCTGTTCGACATGCGGCTTGCGGTCATCGTTCCGGCCTACAACGAACAAGAAAGCGTGACCGATGTCATCAAGTGTATTCCGTCCGACTTACCCGGCATCGATTCAGTTCGAGTATTTGTTGTGGATGACGGTTCCGACGACGACACCGCCACACGCGCCAAGGCAGCCGGAGCAACGGTCTTGCCGCATCTCCAGCGGCGCGGATTAGCCGCCGCGTTCCGCACCGGCATCCATGCCGCACTTGCCGACAAGAGCGATCTGCTGGTCACGCTGGATGCAGACGGCCAGTACCGTCCGGAAGACATTCGTTTGTTGCTGGACCGCATGCGTGCGACAAAGGCAGACATCGTCA
The DNA here is from genome assembly GCA_964448405.1 of uncultured Candidatus Peribacteria bacterium. Classification (GTDB taxonomy): domain Bacteria; phylum Patescibacteriota; class Gracilibacteria; order Peribacterales; family Peribacteraceae; genus DAORHV01. The sequence continues at coordinate 6,235 of CAYUVW010000029.1, forward strand.
TCGGTGACCGCCAAGTGGAACTGCGCACGCACATGCGCATGGGTAACCGCATCGGCAATGTGGTGGGTAGCTGGATGTTGCGTCGGTTGGCATCCGTGAATGTCCGCGACGCATCTTCCGGACTGCGGCTGTTTTCGGCGCATGCCGCACGGCAACTGCGCATTACCAGCGAACACACCTACACGCACGAAATGCTCATACAAGCCTCGGCTGCCCGACTGGTGACCGCCGACGCACCTGTGGAATTTCTGCCGCGCGCACATGGTCAGAGCAAGTTGGTCCGTACATTGCGACACCATATTCTGCGGTCGTGCGGAACCATTCTGCGCTCACTGTTCGTTTGCCGTCCGCTGCGGAATTTTCTGGTGCTTGCCGGGCTCACGTTTCTCGCCATGGCCGTGCTCGGTTTTTCATTCGCGCTTTCGCCGCCAACGCGCTTCGGACCGTATGTATTGTTCGTCGCATTGGGTGCGATTGCGTTCCAGTTCGTGCTTATGGGATTACTGGCCGAATCCCACCTGTCGCAACGGCGTATCGATGCCGATCTTCCCCGTGTCGCATGACACGCACTCGCGTTCTCTTTGTCACCCGCTCGTTGCAAACCGCCCCCGGTGGCATGCAAACCGCCACGCGTCTGCTGCTGGATGCACTTCGCACCCGGACGGAGATCGAACTCTGTGTCGTCGGTTGGAGCGGTTCGAAATGGGGACTGCCGTTCTTTTTCGTGAAGGCGTTGGTCCTCAGCATGTTCTTTTCCGGCGGCTGCGTGCACTTTGGTGACGCAGTGTTCGCGCCGGTCCTGCGCTGCCTGAAGTTCGTGCGTCCTGCGTTGCGCGTGACGTGCACTGTGCACGGACTGGACGTGGTGTACCCGCACCCGCTGTACCGGTTGCTGCTGAGTGGGCTGCGCAGCTGCAATGTTGTCGCGGCGGTGAGCGCGGCTACCAAGAACGCCGTAGCCGAGCGCGGCGTCCCGGCAAACCGCGTGACCGTCATCGGATGGGGGACCTCGCACGAGGATCTCGCGGTGCGCGTTTCGGGTGCGCAGACATTGCTGTCGGTCGGACGACTGATTCCGCGCAAAGGCACGGCGTGGTGCATCGAGCATGTGTTGCCACTCGTCCTCAAGACGCATCCGGATTTGCAGTACATCGTTGTCGGCGACGGCTCCGAAATGAGCCGCCTGCGTTCGTTGGTGCATACGCTTCAACTCGACGACAACGTGCGGCTGCTCGGTGCGATTGGCGATGAAGAAAAAGAGAAACTGTACGCGCAGACGGATGTACTCTTGATGCCGAATATTCCGATAGCAGGGGACATGGAAGGCTTCGGTATGGCGTGTATCGAGGCAGCTGCCAGGGGAGTGCCTACGGTCGCCGCGCGGCTGGAGGGCATCCAAGATGCGGTCATCGACGGTGAGACCGGAGTGTTCTTCAGGCCCGGCGATGCAGCACACGCGGCCGAAGTTGTCCGACATGCGTTGGCGCACCATTGGGACCGGTTGTCGGTGCAGCGCAGTTGCCGCGAGCACTACGACATCGCTACCGTTGCCTCGCGTTATGCAAACCACGTCTTCGCGCCGGCTGAGGATCGGCATGCTCACGGCTGATTGTGCGCCGAGTATCGGCGGCATCGGCAGGCATGTGGATAGCCTGTGTACCGGTTTGCGGAACGCGGGTTACGAAGTGCATGTGTTCGATGTGCGCAGGTTGCTGTCGTACCGTTTCGGCAAAAACATCCTGGCGTCGTTGTTCATGGGCCGCGCCGTCGATCGTTGGATTGCAGAGAAGCACATCGACGTCCTGCACGTACACGGCGGACCGGGCGGCGCGCTCTTTCTTGCCACACGCACGGACGTGCCGGTGGTCATTACCGCCAATCACACATACCTGCAACAAGCCGGAGTCCCCGGGCAATTTTGGAAACGGTTGTTGGTGCACTGGGAACGTTGCGGCTACCTGATCGCCGATCGAGTGGTGTGCATTTCGCCGGATACCGGCGAGGCGCTCACGCGTACGTATGGCATCCGCCCAGCAACAACATCCGTCGCCGAATGCGGTTTCGATCTTACGCCGTGGATCACCGCCGATCGCGAGACTGCGGACCGACATCGTTCGAGGTGCGTGTTCATCGGGCGCCCGCAGGCACGCAAGGGTTGGGACTTACTGCGGGCGGCTTGGTTGCAGATCAAGCATGAACATCCGGAAGCCGAGTTGCACGTCGTCGGTTTTACGGCCGCGCCCATGGAAGGCGTTACGTACCGCGGGCGTCTGGATGACGGCGCGCTACAAGAGCTCCTCGGCTCCAGCCGTTTGCTCCTGGCACCGTCGCGCATCGAAGGATTCGGATTGGCTGCCGCCGAAGCCTGTGTCGCCGGGACACCGGTGGTGGGGTTCGATGTGCCGGGACTGCGTACCACGGTTCAGAGTGGCAAGACCGGCGTGCTGGTGCCCATCGACACAGGTCATTTCGCCGCGGCCGTCGTTGGATTGTTGCGTGATGAACGCGAGTGGACGTTGTTGCATGACGGTTGCCGCCTTGCGCGCGGGCGATTCGATGCCGCCAAAGAAACGGCTGCATACGAGGCGGTCTACGCTGCTGTATACTCACGTTCATGAAGTCATCCGGACGTTCGCTGCCGTCTCGACGCTCCGTACTCGCAGTGGTCGTTGTGGCCTTGCTGGTGGTGAAATATCTTTGGTCGCTCAGCATTTCGCCTATCCCGTTCGGCTACGACGCGGGCATCTATCGTTTTCTCATTCTTCGGCACGCCGAAGGCTGGCCGCCGTTTTTCCTTGCCGCGTTGCCCCCATGGGCTTCTGCCCATCCGCTGGGATTGTTCGCGTTTACCACACCGCTGCTCAAGCTCGGCGTTCCGGTGGATGCGCTCATCGGCTGGATGTGGAATCTTTTTCCGGTGGCAGGGGCCTGCATGCTGGCATGGATCGTCGGTCGCGAGAGGGGAATGCACGTCGGTGTAGCTCTGCTCGTCGTATTTTTCTTGTCAGTCGCGCAGCATGAAGGATTCTTGGCGATGTATGCCAAGGTCATCGTGGCGTTACTGTGGTGCGCATTCGCATTACATTTTGCAGAACGGCGTCAGCGTCGGTGGATGCTGTTCGGCATGCTGGCGATTGCGACGCATTTGCAAGTGGGATTGGTGTTGGGACTCAGTATCGCTTCGTCGTTGCTATTCCGTTTGTTGTGCGGCGACAAAAGGGTGGGTGTCTTCCTGGTGTGGACCGGTGCGGCGACAGCCGTGCTCGGCGGATTGTGGTATGTGCCGAACTACGGACAGGCGATTGTGCCGCTATGGGCCAAGGTCTCCGGATCACTGAATCCGTTCAGCATCGGCATTGCAGCGGTGCTTATTCTTATCGTAGCGGCTGCTGCGGCATGCGTCGGCCGTGTGCGCGAACAGCTGTTGTCACCGCGAAATTCTTTCATCGTTCTCCTTCTCTGTATCGGCCTTGCCGTCTTCGGGGGGAGTATGTTCATACAGCAGATGATCGGTGCCGACGACAGAGTTGTGCCCGGATCATTCCTGTCGCTGGCGTTGTACATACAACTTTCTCTGCCACTGCTTGCACTTGGCGGCCTCGGGTTCTGGGTATCGGTGCGGGATGGCGAATGGGGTTCCACCTGGCAATGGGCGCTGGTGTGGTGCGCGGCATTGGTATTCTCGCACTTCTTTTTCTATCTGCGTTTCCTCCTGTTGCTCGACTTCTTCCTGTTGCCGTTTGCGGCAGTGGGACTCGCTCATCTGTGGTTTTACCGTGATCACGTCGTGCGCTGGCTTGCGGCTGCCCTTCTTGTGGTGCAGTGCATTTTCATGCTTCAGCACATTGTCACAACGCATCCACAACTTTCCGTTGATCATTTTCAGGCCGTTCAAACCGCAGGACAGTTGGTCCCAGATGGAGCACATGTCATCGTGCTGGATAACTTCATCGCACCATGGATGCTTGGACTTCTGCCGCATGCGGAGATTGTTGCTCCGGGCGTATTCGTTTCGCCGGAATATCAAGCATGGGAGCGGCTTATCTACGGCTCGGATGCCGAACGTCGTGAGTTTTTCCTGAGCATTCCCGCGCCGGCCTTCGTGTATGCCAGCGAAGCGTTTCTTACCTACTATCCGCCTGAAGTCGTGGGTGGAGTTCTCATGCACCCTTGTCTTACGCCGCTGAGCGCACAAGGACTGTTCGCCGTCGCCTGTCCAAAGAGCTGAATGCGCGTTCTGCTTGACTGTAAGCCGAATATTCGCCATTCTACGCCTTGGTTTCTTCCCCATTCTCTCCCTGCGACAACACTCCAGTTACGGTAAATCACCGCGAGAATTTCTCAACCGCCCCCGAGCCAACGAACAAATCCGCACCCCCGAGGTTCTCCTGGTGGGCGACGACGGCGAAGCCAAGCGTATGCCGACGGCCGACGCATTGAAAATGGCGCAAGAGCAAGAGCTCGATCTTATTGAAGTTGCAGGCAAAGCGAATCCTCCGGTCGTGAAGATCGGCGATTATGGCAGCTATTTGTATCAACTGAAGAAGAAGGAGAAGCGCCAGAAGTCCCACAGCAAACAAACCGAAGTGAAAGCCATTCGCTTTGGCTTCCGTACCGATGTCGGCGATTTGGATCGTCAGGCGAATCGCGTGCGCGAGTTCTTGGGCGAGCGCCACATGGTGAAGGTGAGCATCGTGCTACGTGGTCGTGAGCTTTCCAACAAAGAATATGGCATTAACAAGCTCAAGAAATTCGTGGAAGGATTGGTGGATGCAGCCGAGGTCGATCAGCCGATCAAGCGCCAGGGCAACCACTTTATCGTGATCTTGCGCCCCAGGCGTTCGGGTGTCGGACCCAGCCCCTCCGAACCGGCGCCTGCAAATTAGGCTTTGCATTCGTATTTTTTCTGTCTATACTCCTGCGTCCATGCCCAAATTGAAGTCACACAGCGGCGCTAAAAAGCGTTTCCGGAAGACCGGAAGCGGGCGCATCGCCATGAAGCGCAACAGCCGCAATCACTTGCTCATGCAGAAGAACAAGCGCCAGAAGCGCCTGAACCGCACCCGCATGCTCTCGCCCTCCGATTCCCGCAACCTCGGCTACCTCCTCCCGAACTCTTAAACACTCTCCCATGCGCGTCAAACGTGGTATTCACAGGCATCGTCGCGTCAAAGCCATCAAGGCTCTGACCAAAGGTTACCGCGGCATGAAGCGGACCACGGTGAAGAAGGGTAAGGAAGCCATCATCAAGGCCGGTCAAAACGCGTACCGCGACCGTCGTCGCAAGAAGCGCGATTTCCGTTCGTTGTGGAGCGTGCGCATCAGCGCCGCCGCCAAGCTTAACGGCACGTCGTACTCCCGCCTCATCCACGCACTCAGCGTCAGCAAGATCGCCCTCGACCGCAAGTCGTTGAGCGAATTGGCTATTCAGCACCCGGAGGTCTTCGCCGCCGTGGTGAAGCAGTCCGCTGCCAAGTAGTAAGGCGAACGATATGTTTGCACTGCAGTGGCTTTTTTGTAGAATGCGCGACCCGCGCTTCCGCGGATATTCATGTCTTTGGGCAGAATTATCGAACACGGCGGCAGGAGATACGAAATCTTGCATCCCGCACCCGAGCACGATCCGGACGGAAAGCCGTACCAAACCCAGTTGGTCGCCCTTGATGACGACTATACGTTGACCTGCTCCCCCTTGTCTGGCGACGACGGACTTTGTTGTCGTTTTTCAGTCGGCGAATCGGAATGGGGAAACGTCATCAGTTCGCGGTTTTTGCACCAGTACAAAGCCATGATGCCCGGCTTTCATATTGATCCTCGTAAGCAACTCATCGAAGTCGGTGCCGGCTTGAGCGAACCGGTCGTTCGCTGGGCGAACATGGCGGCTAACAGGGTTGTAAAAGGACCGAAGCCCGTCGTTATAGATCCCGCGAACTACCGACTGATGGGCGCAATGGTGGAGGCTGCCATCGACCTTGCTCCGGAGGAGGAGCACATCTGGCGGGTCTTAAGCACCCTGCGGGAAGTGAAGCGCCGCTGTGCGGTGATTCTAGATCCCGAACGCGTGGTGCTGTTGCCGGTCGATTTGATCGATGCGTACAACCAGCATGTGGAATTACAAGCATCGGCCGATGTCGTCGTGGATTGCTATGCGGCCGGTACGTACATTCCGGTCGATTTCAACGAGCCCGATGTCACGCAACAGCGCCGCTGCATTCGCCAAGTCCTCTTCGCGCTCGAGCGGTCGTTCCTCAAGCCCGACGGCCAGCATTTTTCAGTGGTTCCGGCGCACCACTCCTAGGCGTTTTCGTCCTCTTCTTCATCAGTGGGCATGCCGAGCGCCGCCCGCAGTCTGCGGGTGATTTCGTCGAGGAGCTCCTGTCCGCGCATGTCTAGGAAGCCGCCCAATTCCTCCTTTGTGTCCAATACGGCTGCTAATTGCTTTTGAGGCACGCCGGTAATGCCGATCAATCGGCGACCGAATGCATCGCGTCCGTTGGCGATGATATCGGGGGTATCGAAGAACTCGCTGTCGACAACAATCTCCTGACTTGACCCCTCCACAGTCCAGCGTGTTTCGCAATCATCATCGCGGTGCTTTACGAGCGTGAAGGAGACGTTGAATTTAGGGGTGCGTTCGGACATGGAGGCGAACTGTACGCCGATCAACCCGGAGGTCAATGACGACCGGGTCGATCTGGCTGCTTTTGCGATGATGAAGCCCTCAAATCACTCTACCACTTCTTGCGCTCGACGCGGACGAAGCCGGAAGCCTCGATGAAATTCAGCTTGGGGTCTTCTTTCTTCAGCATGTCCAAGAGCAGGTTGATACCAATGGCATCCGAGGCCATGTGGCTGCACTGGATGATGCTGATATGGTGCTTCTTGGCTTCCTCCACGGCCTTCTCTCCGGCATGCATGGAGAGCACGCAGCCGACGCCGGCACGGGCCTTAGCCTCGTAGAACTCCTCGGGGCCGTTGGTACCGCCGGTGAACTCGGTGGCAGTCACCTTGCCGGTGCGGCTGCTCTTGGAGCCGCTCACGATGATCGGCGGGTTGCCCTTCTTGGCGTAGTACTTGTACTCCGGAATTTCCAGAATGGCGTTGATCACGTCGCCCAGTTCGTCGTATTCCTTGGAGCAGATGTGCTTCTCCATGAACGACCAGACCAGGTTATCCGTAATGGTGTGGCAGCAGAACGCAGGCATATCCATGAGCTCGGCGGCGCGTTCCACACGGAACAGGTTATCGGCGTGAATGGAGCGCCAAATGCGGTCCATGCGCGGGCGGAGCATTGCTTCGGACTGGTTCACCGGCACGCCCACGCGGGCGAGTACATCCACCTGCATCGGCATCACTTTTTCCAAATCGGCCAGTGCGCGGCCTTCTGGGTGGTGGATGAACAAGCCGTCGATCTTGGTGCCTTTTTCGCGCAGACGGTCTGCCAACAGGATTTCGGGCGTTTCAATGTCCACACCCACCATCAGCGTGCGCATCTCGCGGTCGCCGGCGCCGTACAAAATGCGGCAGTCGCTGTACGGGTTCCAGGTGCGCTCTTCGTCGAAATACTCGCGGTCCTTTGGCTTTAAATCCTTGGCGCGAGCCTGCTGTTTCTTCAGCATTTTCTCGATCGGTTTGCGACCGCGGGGGTCGTAATCCATACCGATGTCGACCGCGCGGCGGAACAGAGTATCGAGCTTCATGATGGTGTGGTGGAAGCGGAACGAAGTCTGGTGCGCAGCGTAGCGCCGACGCGACTCCGCACGCAACCGCTCGCGTCCTATTGCGACGATTTCTTGTCGGCCTCTTTGCGCTCCGCCATTCTCCACGGCGTGCGCAGAACGTAGCGCACCAATCCTGCGGCGAGGATCGGATAATCGGCCGGCATCAGCGATCGAGTTTTTTTGCCGCCTCCGCTGGTGACTTTTTTGCCACCTTTCACACGGCGCAAAAACTTGTCGATCATTTCTTCCAAACTTTGATTACGGGCGTTGATGACGGCTTTGCGCTCCGGTCCGCGCGGCAACGCGGCAATCAACTTCTGGAAACATCGGAAGCGGTCGAACATGCCTTGGCCGGTGCGCTCGTTGCGCGCGCTTGCTCCGTCGGGGTGCACGCGGAACGTGCCCAAGTCTTCACGGATTCCGTACCAATTGCCGGTGAGCAGCATGCGCGTCCAGTACTCCACGTCCAGGAATTGCGGCATGTCTTCCACGAACGGACCGGCCTGCTCCATGTTGGCGCGGCGCATGAGGACGAAGCTCGGTTCGCCGATGAGGTTGGGTGCCAGACCCTGTGCGATCCAGTTCATGAGGAATGTTCGTCCGTCGCCTTTGTCTTTGAACATCTCGTCGCGAAGCGCCTTGATTTCACCGTAGCGTCCGCCGATGTCATTGCCATCGTCATCACGGTAAAAGTGGTTGGCTGCGGTGAATGCCAGAGAGGAATCCGACGTCAGCGCTTCCACGCTTTTCTGCAGATAGGTCGTGTCCCAAATGTCATCCTGGAACAAGTATTGCACCAGCGGGGCTTTGCCGTGCTTCATGCAGGCGTTCCAGTTCCCGCCAATGCCGCTGCGCTGCGCAGCCTGCTTGAAGACGATGCGCGGGTCGCGGAGGTACGGCCCCACGATTTCGCGCACATTCGCTTTCGGCGAAGCGTCGTCGTGGATCAAGGCCGTCCAATCCTGGAATGTTTGCGTTGTAATACTCTCCAGCGCATTGCGCAAATGCTCGGGCTTTGGCTCGTACGTAGGCACGTAAATGTTGACCGTTACATTGCTCATGGGGGATTTGATTGTACTCCCATCCTGCGAGTTTTGAGAGGCTGTTTGCCTGTACCTGTCCAGTTTTTGCGGTCCTCCCTATACTGCTGCCATGCGCATTGACGTGCTGACATTATTTCCGGCGATGTTCGAAGGTCCGATGACCGAAAGCATCCTGAAGCGCGGCGCTGAGGCCGGGTTGCTGGACATCCGCATCCACGATATCCGTGGTTTTGCCGTCGGCAAACACCGGCACGTGGATAACAAGCCGTACGGCGGTGGCGCGGGCATGCTCATGGAGTGCGAGCCGATCGTGAAGGGCATGGAAGAAATTGAAGGAACGCCGGGTGTGCAGCGTGCTCCTGGCAAAGCGGTGAAGGGCAAGCCGT
>CAYUVW010000030.1:0-15012 GCA_964448405.1 uncultured Candidatus Peribacteria bacterium
AAATCCGATGAATCCGAAAGCGAAGCGGTGAACGTCGGTGGCGCCGAAAACCTGGTCGCCGCCTGCAAAGCGCACCCCGTACGCCGCATCCTGAATATTTCCACGCAGTCGGTGAAGCTGAGTCATAAAGGCCGTTACGCGAGCACCAAAGCCAAAGCTGATGCGATCTTTGCCGCCAGCGGGCTGCCGGTGACGACGCTGCTGCCAAGTGTGGTCTACGGCAAAGCAGATCAAGGAATTTTCGGATCATTGCTGAAATTCCTGAAGCTACCGGTGGTCCCGATCATCGGCAGCGGCAAAGCGACCTTTCGGCCAATTCACCAAGATGACTTCGCCCGCGCACTCCCGATTCTGGCACGCGACCCGGCCAGCGTGGGACGCGTATTCGATGTCGGAGGACCTGACGAAGTGAGTTTTAATTGGCTGGTGGATGAACTGCTGCACAGAAAAGGCATGCGCAAGATGCGCATGCATATTCCATCGTCTGTCGCGCTGTGCATCGCAACATGCATTAGTTGGATGCGCCGTCCGCCGGTAACGCGCAGCAACGTGCTGGGCGCAGACGCAGTGTTGGAAATGAACGTGGACCCGTTCTTCGCCGCAATCGGTTTTGTACCACGATCCTTACGGCAAGGTCTCGATGACCTCTTCGGCCCCACGCCGCGCGATGACTCTGAGCCGCGCGCCTTGTTGCAGTACGTCATGCCCAGTCACGCAGAGCCGGAAGCCGCGATGATCGCGCTCTACCGCCGCGCCTGCGAAGTACACGAAATCAACCCTCTGCACCGCTTGGAGCACCGTGTGGTCGAGAGCAGTTGGATGTTGGGAGGCCTGGACGCCGTGACCCGCCTGCTGCGACCGCAATGCACGCTGCAGCGCAAGCTGTTGGTGGCCGCCGCGATCGTGGAGTGCTCCCCTGCTTCGGCCAACGCACTGCTGCCTCGAAACCGCTCGAAGGCGGCGTTGTTCTGCCTTGTACTCGGGGCCGGGCTGAGCGTCGCCTGCAAACTGCTGCTTGGAGCTCTGCTCTGCTGCCTGCCGCACTTCTATTCGCGCAATGCCGGACTGTGACGTACTCATCATCGGCTCGGGTCCTGCAGGAGCACATGCCGCTCAAGCACTGGTCGAAGCCGGTGCATCGGTCATCATGATCGATGGCGGCAACGACGCGGCAACGGCTCTTGCGGAGGCACCGGATCGTAACTTCACCGATGTGCGTAAGAACGATGCGAATCAATATCGCTGGTTCCTTGGCGACGATCTTTCGGGCATTCCCGTAAGCGGACTGACCGGAGGATTGGGTGGCGGACAAGTAAGCGGCAATCGATCGTACGTGGTTGCAGGAACGGAACATGCGTTGCCGCTGCAACTGAAGAACTGCCAAGTGATTCAGAGTTTGGCCAAAGGCGGCCTGGGAGCCGCTTGGGGAGCGGCATGCGCAATCTTGGATGAAGGTGAACTGTACTCGCTGGGATTGAATGCCACGGAAATGCAGCAGCACTACGACACAGTCATCGAACGCATTGGCGTATCCGGCACGCTCATGCGACCCGGAATCCAACCGGCACTGAGGCTCGACCATCACGCCACGCGCGCACTGGGAGCATATGAGCATCATCGCAAGTACTTCGACTCCCGCATGATCTCGGTGCAACAGCCGTTGTCCGCCGTCCTGACGAAAGACATGGGCAAGCGACGTGCAACGAACTATGCCGACATGGACTATTGGGCAGACCCTCGAAAATCGGTCTATCGACCGCAATTCACAATCGAGGAACTGGAACGGCAACCGAACTTTCAGTACCGGGGCGGCTACGTCGTGGATCGCATTGAGGAGGCCCCCGCTGAAGCAATCGTCTACGCCCACGGACTCGGACCGGTGGTCGGCATCGAAACGTTCGCCGCCAAGCGCGTTATTGTGGCGGCAGGAGCCGTGAATTCCGCACGCATTCTTCTGCGCAGCAAGCATCTCTACGACCGCCCGCTTCCATTTGTGGGCAAGCCTCACGTCTTCAGTGCATGTATCGATTGGCATTCGCTCTGCAGCGCTGGACCGGACGAACGTACCAGTCTCTGCCAACTGGTTGTTATCGACGAGCAACGCAGAAACGGAGTGCAAAGCGGTTGCGCGCAGCTGTATAGCTACCGTTCGTTACAGTTGTTTCGCCTCTTGGGAAGCGCACCGTTTCCAACACCCGAAGCAGTATCGCTGTTGGCGGCGCTGTCGCCGTCGTTGGTCATTGCCGACATTCGCTTCCCGGCATTCGCAGCACCCCACAACACCTTGCGATTGCTGCACAATGGCTCGCTGCATATCGCCATGGATGTACGCGCCAACGAACGCGACGAACGAACTCGCACATGGAAACGACTTCGCAAAGCATTGTCCAAGCTCGGAATGCCCGCCGTGAAGAACATGTGGTTGCCAGAGGCATCGAGTTCGCACTATGCCGGCACGATTCCGCAGAGCACCGATGATCGCATGTCTCTTTCAACCGATTCCAACGGCAAGGTACGACAGTGTTCGCGTGTTTGGGTTGCCGATGCCGCGGTATTCCCCTGCCTGCCGGCGAAGCCTCACACACTGACGATTATGGCCAATGCCCGCCGCATCGCCCTGGAAATGACCAAAACGCTCGACTGAGGCATAAAAGCGGTCTTGCTATAGTGCCAGGCATGAAGCTAGCTTCGTTCGTCTGGCTGTCGCCGACACTCACCGACATCGGACGCCGGCTGCGGATCGACGCGCATTATTTCGCCAGGAGTTCGGGGTTCGTGGTCTTGGGACAATTGATGAACGTCGCCAAAGGCGTGGTATCGGGGTATCTGATTTCGCGCCTGTTTCCGGCCGAATTGTACGGTGAGTACCGGTTCGTGCTCAGCATTGTCGGCGCCATCGGCGTGCTGACGCTCTCCGGCATGCAGCCGGCCATCTCGCGTTCGGTCGCCCGCGACACACAGAATGCGCCGCTGCGCTGGACCATACGCACGTACTCGATGTTCTTATTGCTCGGCACCGCAGTGATCCTCGGCGCCATCGCGCTGCTGCCGTACTGGAATCGCGAAAACTTGTGGACGCTGTTCCTCCTCTCAGCAGTACTGTTCGTGCCCATTAACGCCGGCACCGCGTTCTTCGGCGGCATCGTCATCGGACGCGGGCAGTTCGGAATTTCGCTGCGCGCCAACGTGATCAGCGGACTCCTGGTGATTGTCTCGGTGCTTCTTATGCTGTGGCTGCGGCCGTCAGCCTTGCTGCTACTGGCGCTGACAGCCGGCATTCCCCCGGTGGTGTATTTGTGGGAACTGCGCAAACAGATTCGCGAATATCCTTCAGCGTCTTCCTCGAAGGAGATCCTTGTATACGCGGCGAAGATCACACTGGGCGACGTCCCCATGACGCTATCGTGGTATCTGGACGGCCTCTTGATTTCGATGTTCTTCGGACTCAAGGAGCTAGCATTGTTCTCGGTGGCGCTGATGATCCCCGAGGAAGCGAAGGGATTCCTGAAGGACTTCGTGCCGATCTCGTTTTCGCGCCAGGCGGCTGGCCGGGACACGCCCGAGCGGCGGCGGCAACTAGTACTGGCGGTCGTCTGGATGACCGTCGTGTTCGCCGTCGGCATCGCGGCGTTCATGCTGATCAGTCCGTGGATCATGCCGCTGCTGTTTCCGCTATACGACCCGGTGCGCATGGTCTCGCTCAGCAATGCGGCGGCCGTGACACTCATCACCTTCCCGTGCGGCCTCTTCTCGCAGCAGCTGGAAGCCCGTGGCAAAGCGCGTGAAGTACTCATCGGCCAGTGGGCGTCCGCCGCCGTGTTCGTGACCTGTCTGCTAACACTCATTCCGACAATGGGTCTGATGGGCGCAATCGTGGCACGCGGCATCTTCCGACTCACCTACTCCATCTACTCGGCGTACGCGGTCATCCGGGCACCGTATCCAAAAGCTGCCTGACGGCGGCGAGACAGGGAAGCAAGAGGAGCACGAGATGTCTCGCAACCCCTGCATCGTCTGTTTCCCTTGTTTCTTTCTGCGGATGATCCAGCAGCCGAGCGGCCGGTTGTGCCCTATACTTACGCCGTATGTGCGGCATTACCGGATTCTTCGGCGAAGATAAGGCGCGCATCGATGCGATGACGAACGCGCTGGTGCACCGCGGCCCCGACGGGAACGCGACATTGGTGACGAATGGCGTGTCGCTCGGCCACGCGCGTCTGGCGATCCTGGATCCGTCGCCCGCCGCAGATCAGCCGATGTGGAACGACTCGAAGACGGTGGTGATCGTCTATAACGGCGAGGTTTTCAATTACCAAGAATTGCGCAGTGCCGAGAAATTCGACTGCGTGACAAGCGGCGACACCGAGGTGCTGCTGAAGCTCTACGATAAGTACGGCATCAGTTTCGTGAAACTGCTGCGGGGCATGTTCGCCTTCGGCCTGTACGACACGCGCAACAAAACTTGGTACCTGGCCCGAGACACCGGCGGCATCAAGCCGCTGTTCGTGTCGTATCCCAACGGCAAGCTCCATTTTGCATCCGAGATGCGCTCGCTCATGAAAGCGCTCCCCAAAAAGCCCGAATTGAATATGGAGGCCTTGTCGCAATATGTGCGCCTGCACTACGTTCCCGGCCCGCACACGCTGTGCCAGGGCATCGAATCGGTACCACCCGGTACGGTAATCGCCTGGAACGAACACGGCGAAGCACGCGATACGTTTCAGCCGATGGTCGAGCCGGTGCACTACCATTCCAGGAGTGATTTTCGCACGCACTTCCCGGAGCTTATGGATATGGTCGTGGCCGACCATCTTGTTTCAGATAAGCCGGTCGGCATTTTTCTGAGCGGCGGCATGGATTCGTCCATCGTGCTGCACCACATGAGCAACCACGCCAAGAAGCCAGTGAAAACGTTCACGGTGCGCTTCGAAGCCACAGCCGACGAAGATGAAGCGCGCTTCAATAAAGACGCTGAAGTCGCAAAGTTGACCGCCAAGCACTACGGCACCGACCACCGCGAGGTGGTGCTGACCGCAGGACTGTGCCGCGATATCTATGCGGATTCGGCACGGTCGCTGGACCAGCCCAATGCCGACTCGGTGGCCATGGCGCAGTTCGTACTCTCGCGCGAAGCCAAGAAACATGTGGACGTGGTGCTCAGCGGAGCCGGTGGAGATGAGTTGTTCGGTGGCTACCCGCGCTATCGCATCGCTCGTATCTTGCGTGCGTTGCGCGGCGTACCGTCGGGCATTCGCGGCATGTCGGCACGCATGGCTGGCCACCCGGTCGACGTGTTGCAAATGCAGCCCGGCGCACAGTTGGCCGAACGCTTACTGGCCCGCGCTACGAAAGAAACGCACTCGCTCACGCGCGGCACGTGGTTCAAGCCCGAGGCAACCACCGACTTGTTCCGTGAGCGGTTCAAGGCACTGCCGCAGAACATGGACCCGCTGCGCACAATGATGGAATTTGACCGCAATCTGTGGCTGGTAGATGAATCGCTGCGGCTGTGCGACGGCGTGACCATGGCCAGCGGACTGGAATGCCGCGTGCCGTTCGTAGACCCGCTCGTCATCGCGGCATCTCACGGCACCAAGACAAGCTGGCACGTGGATTTCCGCAGGACAAAGACACTACTCAAAGACACGTATTATCCGGTGTTACCTGACTCCGTGCGAACAATTGGGAAATCCTCATTCTACCCACCGCTAGCCAAGTGGTTCCGCCGCGAATGCGCACCGCTGGTGGAAGCAGCATTGGAACATAAACGCATTCAGGAATTGTTTCATGTGCAGGAACTTCGCGCAGTGTTCATCGCCCATAAAGAACATGTGAAATACGGCCTGCACACGCTGCAGATGATCACGCAGCTGGCTGCATGGTTTGATGAAGTCTACGACGCGTAAGACGCTCAGCGTTTCTGGGCCGCGGAGGTATACAGCTTCAACAGTTGTTCGCAGTACAACTGCTGCGAGAAATGTTCAGCAATGTTCCGGCGCGCGCGAACGCCGTAGTCGTGCAACGTTCCGGCCGACGCGGCGCACCATTGCAGGCGTTCGGCGAACTGCTTTTGGTTCAACGGATCGACGACCCAGCCGGTGACATCGTCGATGACGCATTCTTTGGCGCCACCGTGCGTGGTGGCGACCACTGGCCGTTCACAGGCTTGGGATTCCAGGCACACCGTCGGAAACGGGTCCAAGTACACCGACGGCACCAACGTCACGTCGCATGCGGCGTACAGCACGCGCATCTGGGCCGGCGACTGGCGCTGGAAAATATGCGCGCGACCTCCCAGCGACCGGAACCCCTCCGGGTCGGCTTGTCCGGCGATGATGAGGTGGCATGCCTCCGGCAATGCGCCCAACAGCGCGGCGGATCCTTTGTCGTGGCCGATGCGCCCGGCAAACAGGAAAATGGGTTTGTCGGCGGGCAAGCCGAGTTGCTGGCGCGCTTCGGCGCGGGTGAGTTCGGGTTTCCAGAATTCCAGATCGACGCCGTTGTGCAAGGTGGTGAGATTGCGGTAGCCGAAGCGCACAAGGTAGTCGCGCAGGGCGTTGCTGACGCACAGTACCCTTTCGCACTGTGCCAGGGTGCGCCGGACAATGGGATTGCGCAGCGGGTTCATGGTCCAGCGGGCGCGCCGCAGGTCGGCCAGCCACAGCCGCGGCTCGTGGCCGGTGACTTTGCCATACGACACGTTCATCACGCCGTGCGCGGTGTAGAAACACGGGATGCCCATTCGGCGTGCCTCGGGCAGCCACGCGTAGCCGAGCTGC
The DNA here is from genome assembly GCA_964448405.1 of uncultured Candidatus Peribacteria bacterium. Taxonomy (GTDB): domain Bacteria; phylum Patescibacteriota; class Gracilibacteria; order Peribacterales; family Peribacteraceae; genus DAORHV01. Next base: position 6,780 of record CAYUVW010000030.1, read on the forward strand.
CAGGCCAGGCCGTGGGCATGGATGACGTCCGGACGGAAATCGCGGATCGCGGCCAGCACTTCGTTCGCGCGGCGGCGTGAAAAGACGCTGCGGTAATGTGCCCAGCGGCCGGGTAGCTGGCGTAATGCATAGATGCGGATGCCGTCGACTTGGTCCGCGAACGCGCCCGCGGGCGCGGCGGTGACGATGCCGAGCTCATGACCGAGCGCACGCAACGACCTGCTCGTCTCCCAGGCGATGCGCCCGGAGCCGCCGACGAGCACCTGAGGCAGTTCGTCGCTGAGCTGCAGGATTCTCATGGTTTTTGGGCGAGCACGCACCAGCCGATGGTGTGCAGCGCTACGGCCGCACCGGTGGAACGCCGGTCGCGCCACAGCGCCCAGTTCGTGAGCAAGCGCGTGAGCGGACACAGGATCCACATCGCCCAGCGATTTTCGTACGGCTGCCAGGTGTTCACCAGGTGACGGATGCGGATCTGCATCATCATGGCGTGATACTTTCCGCGCTGTTCCATGTGCTCCACGCGGAACCCCGTTTCCTCGAACAGCGATACCAATCCGTAATTCGTGTAGCGGAAGAAATCGCGCGGCTCCTCATGTAGTTCGTTGGTCTGCGGCACCGTGAGCAGCAGGTAGCCGCCCGGACGCAGTACACGGAACATTTCACGGATGGCAATCCACGGGTGAGGGACATGCTCAAGCACTTGCGTGCAAAGAATACCGTCGATGCTGTTGTCGGCCAGCGGAATCGACTCGGCGGAGCCGATGACGTCCGGCTTCCAGGTCACGTCGTGATCCAGCGTGAGGTACTCGGTCGCACCGGTGCAAAAGACCTGGTAGCGGCGCCAGCGGCCGGCGCCGACGTCCAGCACTTTGCCGCGCAGGCGGGGCGCATGGCGCGCCACCTCCTCGAGCAGCAGAACCCGGTCTGGTTGTGTGATGATCATGGTTTGCGGGCGATACAGACGACGCTGGCGTACACGGCTCCCGGCGGCAGCCAGTCATTCAGCGTGCGGCAGCTGCGCTCGGTGAAGCGGCCGAGCATCCGCTTGAAACGGGAATGCGTGACGTACGGGCTGAAAAAACGGTGGCGCAACATCTCCCCTGCCACGGCGCCGAAACCGCCGTGCTTGGTGCACAGCACTTCTTCCAGGCCGGCATCGCGGCAGAGCGAACGCAGCCCCTCTTCGGTGTAGCGGAAAAAATCCGACGGATGCGCGTGGTACGGCACCAGGAACGGCCCGGTGACGATGGCCGTGCCGCCAGACTTCAGCAGCCGAGCGATTTCATGCACCATGATCCACGGCTTGCGGACGTGCTCGATGACCTGGTTGGAGATGATGGTGTCGTAACTGGCATCGGGCAAACCGGAGGCCAGCACGTCGGCGACGATGTCGACGCTGGCGTGCGGCTCGATGTCCAGCGCCGTGTATTTCGTGACCCCCGGACACCGGCTCAGGATGAACTGTTTCTGCTTCCCTTTTCCGGCGCCGTAATCCAGAACGTCACCGCGAATGAGATGCCGGAGTTCGTTCATGACTTCGCTCGTCCCATACAGGCGAGACAGCCGGGCTGCATCGGGAATTGCGGACTTTGTCATCACGCTGGATGGTAGCAGACATCCCTCCGGCGGAGAAAAAATCGGAGGTACGCGAACAGTAGTAGGGTATTCATATGGAAGATGATGATGGCCAGACACATCGCGAAGCCGGCCGGCATGATCCTAATCAAGCCGAAATATGCCGCCAGCGCGATCGCGACACCGGATACGTTCGTGATACTCAGCACCCACACGCGCTGGAAGACGCGCAGGAGGGGCACCGAAATGACGTGCGTGGCACTCATGACGTTGGTAAGGAGCAGTAGCAGGAACAACGGAGTCGCGGCGGCAAACGCATTGCCGTAGACGATGGGAATGAGTGGCGGAACAACGACCGCCGCGGCGATGCCGCTGGCCAATGCGAGTCCGACCGAACCGAAGATCAGTTTCTTGCAGGCGCTCAGCAGGTGCGAAGGATTGAGTGCAGCGATGCGCGGGATGGACACTGTGGTCATGCGCGTGATGCTGGGCATGATGACACTCAGCGGCATGCCGGCCAGGCGGAACGCCAGGCGGAAAATACCCACCGTCTGCAACGAGGTGGTCGCGCTCAGCACTACGAAGAACAAGTTGGGGTAGAGGTTCTTGCCGATGTTCTGGTCGAATGCGATCCAGAAACCCTGCACCGCATACTTGCCGGTGTCACGGCGCGTCAGTGTCTTCGTGATCTCGCCGAGGGACGGGAATTTCAGCTCGCGAGCGGCGCACTGGTACAAGTACAGGTACAACGGCGCGGTGACGAGCGAAACGATGAGTGTGCCGGCCAAAATACCCATAACGCCCCAGCCGAGCAGCAGCAACACGGTGGAGATGGCCAGCTGCGCGACATCGGCGATGTTTTCGATGATCGCCACGCGGGCGACTTTGTGACCAATTTGGAGAACAACGAACAAGATGAGGTTGGCCGGCTGCAGAATGCTGTTGAGCAATACGATGCGGATGTAATTGCTGATCTCCGCGTTGCCGTGCAGCCATGCGGTCAGCAGCGGCGTCAGGATGATCATGAGGACCATGACGGCCGTGGCCACCAGCGTGGCCTGGAAGTAGTACCGAAGGACCGCCGTCTTGGCGGCATCATCCTTGCGGCCGCTCGCCTCGGACAAGAAGGTAGCAAGCACCGTCTCCTGGCCGTACGACGTCGCAATGCCGAGCAGTGCGGTGAACGAGCTGACGGCGGCGTACAAGCCGAATCCCTGCAATCCGAGCAAGCGTGCATAGATGACCGACGACGCGAGTCCGGTGAACATCATCACGATGCCACCCACCTGGAAAACTGCCACGCCGCGGACGAACGGCACGGCGGCCAGTTGTTTCACGGTCGTGCGCAGCCAATCAGCCGCTCCTTGGAACATGCCGTTCGGATGTGCTTCTGGAGACATTGCGGAGAAAGGGTCGGAACGAATGGTCGGGCGCGCCCATGCTACGTGGAGTTCCCTCGATTGCAAACGCGGCCCCGGTCGCTAGACCGTGCGCGATCCCTGCGCCTCGAGCAACCTGTCGTAGACTTCTCTCTTCGTGCGTGCCGCGATCAGGGTCCATGCAAAATTGGCGTGGGCGTAGGAGGAAGCTTTTCCGGCCTTGGCAGCGGCTTCTTCCGGATGCGTGAGCACCCGGCCGATGGCGGCGGCGAGCTCCGCGATGCGCTCGGGCTCCAAGTCCCACGGCGCGTCATAGTTGCAGTGTTCGTCATCGAACAATTTCACCAGGTAGCCGCGCGACTCATCGGCACCGAGCAGTTCCACCAAACCGCCGATGCGACTGGCGACCACCGGACGTTTCAGCGCCATGGCCTCGATGCACGTCAGGCTGGTGGATTCGGCGCTCGACGGCATGGCGACGACGTGCGCGGTACGGTAGTACTCCAGCAGACACTTGTGGTTAACCGCGCCGATGAAATCCACTCTGTCGCGGACACCGAGTTCGGTCGCCAGGGCTTCCAGCTGCGGCTTAATCGGGCCATCGCCGACCAGCGTGGCACGCAATGCGGGATGCCGTTTGATCAATTCCGGCAACGCACGGATGAAATAATGGATGCCGGTCTTGGGCACCAGACGACGCACGGTGAGCACGACCGGATCGCCATGCGGCGGCGGCAGCGGCAGGAACACCGACGCGTCGAAGCCGTTGGGAATGTGAACGATTTTGGACCCGTATCCCAGGTTGCGGATATCGATGGAAAGATCATCGCTGGTCGAAATCACTAAGTTGGCGCAGGCCATGCTCCAGCGGCGCCAGAGACGGAACAAGACGGTCTGCCACGGCCGCGAACCGGCTTGCGGCAGGAGACCGAGCCCGTGCTGGGTGATGACGAACGGAATGCCGCGCAGACGGGCGACCGTGCCGGCCAAGAACGCCAGGCGGTAACTGTAGTGACTGTGGATCAGGTCGACGCCTTTGCTCTCACGCCATAACGCCAGGAATACCGACGGCACCGAAGCGAAACCGGCATACCGCACGCGCACGATGCCGGCATCGTCGGTAGTCGCAGCATCTGCCGGGTACGTGGTGAACAGGCGCACCGACAAGCCCAGTTTCTGGAGTTCATCGCGCACGTAGCGCACGTGATATTCGCCGCCTCCGAGGAGCGGCAGGTACGTGTCGCTGGTCATCAGGATGCGCATGAGGGTTTTACCGGTAGGCTTTGAGCAGATGGTCCAAGATGACGTCGCTGGTGTTCTGCACGGCGTAGAGCGGCTTCCATTGGACCGGACGCTCCAGGAACGCACGCGCCTTTCCGGCCAGCAGCGGATCATCGGGGAAAATGAGGATGTTGCCGCCGGCATCCAGCGTTTCGGGACGTTCGGTGGTGGTGCGTAGCGTAATACAGCGGATGTTCATGATCGCCGTTTCCTCCTGCAGTCCACCCGAATCCGTGACCACACACTCGGCCTTCGACAGCAGCTTGAGCATGGGCAGGTACCCGATCGGATCGTGGATGAGCATATGCTGTCCGGCAAACGACGACTGGTCGAGGGCCTCCAGGATTTTGCGCGTGCGCGGATGGATGAGGAACACGCCGGTCATCTTGCGTTCGACGAACAGGGCCGAGAGGCGCTCCAGCGTGAACGCCAGCCGCCGCGGATCGTCGACCAGCGACGGGCGGTGCAGCGTGAGTACGGCATACGGCCCGGACAACCCGGCCAGATCCTTGGGCAATGCGGAGCCTTGGGCCAGCGCCAGGTGCTCGCGCACGGCGTCCTGCACGGTGTTACCAACCACCATGATCCGGCTGTCGTCCATGCCTTCGTCCAGCAGGTGCTTGCGCTGGTGCTCGGTCGGTACGAACAGGTGGTCCGACATGCGGTCGGTGAGCATGCGGTTCACTTCTTCGGGCATGCCCAGGTCGCCGCTGCGCAAGCCGGCTTCCACGTGCGCGACCATGCAGCCGTTCTTGTGCCCGGCCAGCGCGCCCGCCAGCGAGGTGTTGGTGTCGCCCTGCACGATCACCACATCTGGTTTCTCTGTGTGCCAAATCTCGGCGCAGCCTTCCATAACCTTGGCAAGCATGAGCACCGCATGCGGCGACGCCGTCTGCAAGCGGTGGGTGGGCTCGGGAAGAATGAGCTCCTCGAAGAACACCTTGTCCATGATGTAGTCGTAATGCTGCTGCGTATGGATGAGCTGCAGCGGGATTTTGCGCGTGACGATGCGGCGCAGCAACGGAGCCAGCTTGATGATTTCAGGACGCGTGCCGAGAACGACGCAAATGCGCTTCATGCGAGGAGGGATACCAGGATACGCTCGCCCGTACGGCCGTCCCAGAGCTTTGGGACCGTCACAGTCGGCGGTGCCGGATACTCTGCGTACGCCAAGACCTTTTTTACGTCGGCAGGCTTCTCCAAGTCGATGAGTGTGTTACTGCCGCTGTCCACGGTACTGGGGCGCTCGGTGTTTTTACGTAGCGTGAAGCACTTTTTCTTGAGCAACACGGCCTCTTCCTGAAGACCGCCCGAGTCGGTGAGGATGAACCGCGCGTCTTTGCACAAACGCAGGAACGGAATGTACCCGAGCGGTTCGATGACGGTGATCTCGGGTGAAATTTTGTCCGTCAGCCCGAAGCGCTCCAGCGATGCTTTGGTGCGGTGATGCAGCGGCAGCACGACCGGCGTGCGGCTGGCGACTTCGTTCAAGAATGTGAGATTCCGCTCCAGCGCGGCGGCCGTATCGACGTTGCTAGGCCGGTGTAGCGTCACCACCGCGAACGGCGACGAGATTCCTTCGGGCAGTTCGGCGTGTTCGATATGCGGCAGCATGCGAATAAGCGTGTCGATCATGGTATTGCCGACCAGTTCGACCTTTCCTTTGTGCTTCTCCTTCTTCAGGTTGTCCATGCCGGATTGCTCCGAGACTAGCAGCAGGTCGGCGATGGCGTCGATGGCGATGCGGTTGTGCTCCTCGGGCATGGAGTCATCGAACGAGCGCAACCCGGCTTCCACATGCGCGATTTTGATGCCGGCCTTCTTGGCGGCCTGTGCGGCTCCCAGCGCCCCGTTCACGTCACCGTAGACGAGTACCCAGTCCGGCGCGTGCTTCTGGAACACCGGTAGGCAAGCGGCCTCGGTCTTGGCAATGACGTCTTCGCGCGTACCGCCATGGATGTCCAGATTTTCATCCGGCAGCGGAATCTCCAATTGCTCGAAGAAGATATCCGAGAACAACGGATCGTAATGCTGGCCGGTATGCACGATGAGATGTCCAACCTCGTCGCCGTCGCGGTCCGCAATGGCATGGTGGACGGCCGCGAGTTTCACGAAGTTTGGACGCGCCGAGCAGATACTGAGAATTCTCATGCGATATGCGGAAACTGCCTAAGTATAGCAGTCCGCGGATGACAACGGCTTATCTGCCGTCAAAACCCACCGCGCGGAGGATACGCTCCATTCTTTTCGACCATGTAAAACTTTCGACATGGCCGCGAGCAATGCGGGCGCGCTTGTCGGCACTCTCGGGGTGAGCGAATACCTCGCGTATGACATCGGCAGTCGCCTCGGCATCTCCTGGTGGATTGAACAGCGCCATGCTTTCGTCCAACACGTCGCGAATGGGCGGCAGGTCTGCAGTGACAATGGGCCGTGCGGCAGCCATGTATTCGAAAATCTTGAGCGGCGAGGTATCGCGGGTGTAGAACGGATGTTTGGATTTGGGCGCCGGATAGACAAGGACGTCGCAGGCCGTGAGGAACGTAGGGATCTTGGCATGCGCAAGAAAACCCGTGAACGTGACGCAGTCGCGCAGGAGTGGATCGAGTTCGTCCACGAAGCGCTGCTTCACGTTTTCGGGACCGCCCACGATGACGGCACGGAAATCGAAGCCTCTCTTGCGCAGCGCAATAAGCGCATCGAGTAATTCCGGAACCCCCTTGGATAGCTTCATAGACTCCAGCTGCCCCGCATAACCGATCAACGGCAAGCCGGCTGGAATGCCTAGCCCCTGACGTGTATCGGCAGCGGGCGGAAGCATGTCGAAATCATGCAGATCGACTGCGTCCCCTTCCACAACTACCGGCACATCGGAGACGCCCATATCCACCAACGCGGCGCGCATGGACGTGGTGAGCGCCACGATAAGGCGGCATTTGCGCAACTGCTTCAGAAAGCCGCGCACGCCCACGCGCGGGATGCGATGCAATTCCAGGATGACGGGCTTCTTCAGCGACGTAAGCACCGGCAACAATTCCGGGGTACGGGTGTAGATGCAGTCGAAATCCTTGGCGCGCTTGCTGAGGACGCCGTGCAACGCGCGGCCGAACAGGAATGTGGTGAGCTTGAGACCCGTCACGCCCGGTGCCCACCATGCGGCAATGCCGTCGATGGTTCCGAGTTGGTGCAGCGGAATCGGCGACGACAGGCCGTAGTACGCGGCAAAGTTCTGGTCGATGGGGTTGTGGCGGAACGGTGAAAAAATCTCCACGTGGTGTCCGAGGCCGTACAGCGCCTGCGTGACTTTGGCGACCTGGTGACCATGCGCCCGCTCGTTGGGCAGTCGTACGTTGGTGCAGTACGCGATCCGCATGCCTGGGACTATACCAAAGTCGGCCGTGCTATGCTGGCGCCACTTTGCAGCTCGATCGCAGACTGTTCAACGGCAAACTCCAAAGCTCCATCGTGTACCCGGAGTTCTTCCCGCTCACCGGCACCGAATCGGTGGTGAATTTGGGCTGCGGCGTCGGTCCGCAGGCAGTGACGTATACAGGAAAGTTCTCGCACATGGTCGGCGTGGACCTGAACGCCGAACGCCTGGAGGCATCCCAGGTGCTGCTGGCAGAACATGGCGTCCAGAACTACGAAACGCTCTGCGCACCGGTAGAGAAGACAGGATTGCCGGACGCCAGTTTCGACAAAGCACTGGCAATCGACATTATTGAGCATTTACCGGACCCGCTCGGAATTCTGATCGAAGCACATCGTCTTTTGAAACCCGGCGGCGAACTGCTGGTGAGTGTGCCAGCTATGCACGACCACTATGTGCATTTCGTCAAAGCGGTGGCAAAACTCCTCGGCCGCAAAACCAAAGACACGCCGCATGGACACTTGGACGCACACAACAGCGAGTACTCGGTGGACGGCTGGCTGCGCCTGATAGAACAAACACCGCTCACCGTCGTGCGCACGCGCGCCACCACGCTGTGGCCGCC
>CAYUVW010000031.1:0-14731 GCA_964448405.1 uncultured Candidatus Peribacteria bacterium
CCAATGCTTTCCTCAGATGACGATTTCGAGCTGAGTCTCTCCACCCAAAGGGGAATGGAGGCCGGTTCTGCGCGGAAACAGAAAGGCTTGGCAGATAAGCTGCGGAAGGATGGAAAAGAGTTGCTTGCCAAGCAGGTCGTGCGGATCGACAACTCTGCCAAACTCCAATCGCTCCGTGCGCAACTCGATGGCCTGAAGGCTGCCCAGGACAAGAAGGATCAAGAGAGCAAGAACGCGCAGAAGAACATTTCCAAAACGGGAACGAAGACGCGCGAGCAGGAATTGGCGCAGGCCAAAGAATCCGCTGCGGATGTTCGGCCCGACGCCGGTCAAATGGCGAAACAAGGGGAACAGGAGCACAAAGCCACCGAAGAGCAGCGCCGCGAGGAGGTCACGACCGAAGGCGGTTGATCCCTGGAGTTCAAGGAGTCCTGGGAGTCAGGCGGGCCTTTTGGCGGGCTTTACGCTTCCCACTTGGTATGGAACGTCCCCGGCTTGTCCGTGCGCTGGTACGTGTGTGCGCCGAAGAAATCGCGCTGTGCCTGAATGAGGTTTTGCGGCAGGCGTTTGCGGAGCAGCGTGTCGTAGTACGACAGTGATGCGCTGACTGCCGGCATCGGAATGCCGCGGCTCACGCCGATTTCCACTACTTGGCGCCAGTCCAGCTGGCGTTCGCCGGAGAAACGAGTATGCACAGCTTCCCAGCCGGCCTGTGCCAGGCTCTTCTCGGTGCTGTAGGCCTGTTCGAGCGTCTTCAGGAACGTAGAGCGAATGATGCAGCCACCCTTCCAGATGCGGGCGATTTCGGACAAATTCAGCTTCCAGCCTTCGGCTTTGTCGGCCACGCGCATCAACTCGAACCCTTGCAGGTAGGCGCAAATGACGGACAGCTCCATGGTGGCGGCAACCAGGGCTCGCAGCTTTTGTGGACGCGGAAGCGGGTCATGAATATCGATCGAGAACGGGAACTTGGCGTGTTCCGCACGCAGCTCGATGCTGCCGGACAAAATGCGGGCATCGACCGCTGCGTTAATGGTCGGAATTGCCACGCCGTAGTTCATAGCCGTTTCGGTCGTCCACTTGCCGGTTCCCTTCTGCCCTGCGGCGTCTTGAATAATATCCAGAGTGAACTTGCCGGACTCGGCGTCCTTCACATGGAAAATCTTGCCCGTGATCTCCAAAAGGAACGACTGCAGCTCGGGCAGCATGTTCCAGGACTCGAATGTCTCGGCCAGCTGTGCATGATCGTAACCGCCGATGGAGCGCAGCACGTCGTAGCACTCGGCGATGATCTGCATGATTCCGTATTCGATTCCATTGTGGACCATTTTCACGAAGTGTCCGGCTCCGCCCGGTCCGATGTGCGACACGCACTTGCCGCCATCGCCGTCGTTGGCCGACATCTTTTCTACGAGCGGCTTCAGCACGTTGTACGATTCATTGCTACCACCCGGCATCATGCTGGGGCCAAGCAGCGCACCTTCCTCACCGCCGCTCACGCCCATCCCTACGAAGTGCAGGTTCTTGGCGGAGAGCGCTTTTTCACGACGTTCAGTGTCGCGATAGAGGCTATTGCCGGCATCCACGATAATGTCGCCTTTGGCCAGCATGGGGGTCAGCTCGTCGATCATGTCGTCCACCGGCTGTCCGGCTTTTACCATCAGTACCACCACGCGGGGTGCGGGTAACGCTTTCATCATGTCCTTCAGCGTGTGGCAGGCGACGAATGTCCCTTCGGATGCGTATGACTTTACAAATGCATCGGTCTTTTCGGTCGTGCGGTTGTACACGGCCACAGTCGCGCCGTTGCGGGCGGCGTTGCGCGCCAGGTTGGCACCCATGGTGCCGAGTCCGATGAGTCCGAGATGCATGAGTCGAAAGGGAAGCGGATGACGGAAATCTTTATTTCTTTTTGGCCTGCACCTTCTCCCAGTCTTCCTGGAACTTCTTCAGGCCGTTGTCCGTGAGCGTGTGCTTGGGGAGCTTCATGAACACGTCGTACGGGATGGTGCAGATGTGTGCGCCCAGAATGCCTGCGTCCACGATGTGGCGCGGGTGGCGGGTGGAAGCCACCAGTACTTCGGTCTGGAAGTTGTACTGGCGCCAGATCTGCATGATCTCGGCGATGAGTGTCATGCCGTTCTCGCCGATGTCATCCAGTCGTCCGATGAACGGGCTGATGATGGTTGCACCGGCTTTGGCGGCCAGCATTGCCTGCGCTGCCGAAAAGACAAGCGTGGTGTTGGTACGGATTCCCTTGGACGTGAAATAGCTGATCGCCTTCAGGCCTTCCACGGTCATGGGGACCTTTACGTAAATGTTCTTGTGCCAGCTGGCGTACTCCTCGCCTTGCTTTTTCATGCCTTCGAAATCCGTCGCCGTCACCTGCGCGCTCACGCACGGCACCAACTTGCACATGGCAAGTACGACGGTCTTGAAGTCTTTTCCTTCCTTGGCGACCAAGCTCGGATTGGTGGTGACTCCGTCCAAAACGCCCCAGGCGGCGACTTCGGCGACTTGATCCACATTGGCGGTATCCAGGAAGAGCTTCATAGAGAGAAAAGGGGAATGGCGGCTTGCCCTGTAGTCACCGTAGCAAAGCGAGCGTGTACTGCAGGGGAAATGCATCGGCAGTATAGAGGGAGGGGCGTCGATGCTACAATCGGTCCGCATGGTAAGGAATCGAGTTCTATTCGGCGTCGTTCTTGCGTTTGTTGCATGCATGGTCGCTGGACGTGCCGTTCCTACGGCGCGCGCCGAAGAAGAGGAGTTGGATCTGCAGGTGATTCAGGATGGCATCGACGGATGCCTGAATGCGGATACCACCGATGGCCGCCTTGGTTGTTACGCCAATTTGTGTGCGCCGGGGTACCATTGTGCAGAGGCGATGCTGCGTGCCGCCACCACGTCGGGCGGACCGACGCTGGCAACCACCGTGCTGAATGACATCATGACCGTGCACCAGCAGTATGCGGTGTTTACCGACGGCCATGAATTGTCGCATGTCATCGGTCGCCAGTTGGCAAAGGAGTTCGGGTCATCCGGCGATGCGTTCATGCGCTGCCCGCGCGATTTCTATTACGGCTGCCAACATGGTTTTTTCGAAATCGTGCTGGCCACGTCTCCGTCGCCGGTCGAAGCAGCACTCAGTGTTTGTGAGTCCGCGCCGGAGGATCAGCGTTTTTTCTGTTATCACGGCGTCGGCCACGGATTCATGATGTCCTACGCGTACGATTTGGACGACGTGCTCAGCAAGTGCAACGAGTTGCCCCAGGCCCAGTTCAAGCGCCAGGGTTGCTGGCAAGGATCGTTCATGGAAAATATCAATTCCTACCTGCGCGGCGAGGCGCGCGACGGTGTTTTCAACTCCAAAGATCCCTTGGGTCCGTGCAATCGTCTGGAGCAGCAGTACCGTTGGGAGTGCTATTTCAACCAGGCATCGTTCCTGTTGCGCATCAACAACAACGATGTGGCCAAGGCATCGGCAGCGTGCATGGCCGCCGATGAAGCATCGCGTCCGGCATGTACGCGCGGCATCGGTCAACTGATCGGTAACCCGGGTTGGCAAAAGGTGATTTTGGGCGACGACGTGTTCACTGAAGCAGCATTGGTGCCGAATGCCATTCAGCTCTGCGAGAGCTTCCCCAAGAGCGAACAAGGCAACTGCATTACCGGCATGATCGAAAACATGCTCAATTACGATCAAGAGCCGGACGCTTTGCGCGTGTGCTCGTTGTTGGCTGAGTACGAGGGCCAGCGCAGCGGTTGCTATCGTGACTTCGGTGCCGCATTGCAGCGCATGTCCTATCCGCGCGAGAAATACATGAAGTACTGTCCGCAGTTCCCGCAGGAGTATCGCAGCGCTTGCGACCCCACTGGAACCAAGTCAGTGCCGCCGCCCCAAGAAAACATTGTGCTGCGCATCGTGCATGCCATCGGCGGATTCTTCTCCTGGTTGTGGCATGGCTTCACGGGACTGTTCGCCGTCTCGGAAAACGTTCCGTTGCTTCCCATTGGCACTGTTGCGTCATCATCTCTTTCCTCTTCCGATGCGAGTACCGTCACAGAGCCGCTGCAAGCGGATGCGGTCTTTCAGTACGATAACGGTGAATTCAGTCCGGCCGAGGTCACCATTCGGCGCGGTCAGACGGTGACCTGGGTCAACGACGGCGAGGATCCGTTCTGGCCGGCATCCGACGATCACCCGACGCACCAGGTGTACAACAACGGCGCGTTCGACCCCAAGCGCCCCATTCTGCCGGGGGACAGCTGGTCATTTACCTTCGATACTGTCGGGGATTGGGAGTTCCACGATCACCTGTATCCAATCGCCATCGGAGTCGTTCACGTCGAAGACTAGCTTCATGTCCAGCATCCCCCCGCATCATCTGCTTGCTCGGTCGCATCGGACGAAGGGCTGGTCGATATTTTTTGGAGCGGTCATCGTCGTCATTGTGACAACGCTCATGCTCCCTGCGGTGTTCGGTTTCCAAAAATTCACCCAATGGGGCGGCATGTTCACCGACAGCTGGTGCGTTGTGCAGGTCTATTCCGACAATCCGCATGCGAACCCCCAGGCGCTCCATGAAAAAGTAATCGCCAGCCTTGTCGGCCCGCCAATAACGTGGAGTCCGCCAATGCATAACCAAATGAGTTGCCTGATGTGGGCCAAGCAGGTGCAGTGCGGTCGGGTGACCCAAGACGGCTGGACGGTGCAATGGGCTGATCCGGTATTCAAGTACGTGTCGTACTACGCACCGGGTAATGCATGCGATGTCCCGGATCAGTCCGGCGAATGGTATCGTTCCCAACTTGAACAATGGAGTCACTGAATCGCTTCTTCAGTCGGCCCACTGGGTGGATTCGCGTGACCGACGTGCTCATCGGCATGTTCTTCGTGGCTGCTGCGTACTTCAAGCTCACCGACAGCTTCTTCGGTGCCAGGTTGGTTCCCATCGGACTCGACATGCAGCAGTGGCTGAGCCGTGGTTTCCCGCTCCCCGTGTATCGGGAATTCCTGCAGTTCATGCTGCCATATGCCGACGTATTGGGAACGATGGTCATCCTCTCGCAGGGCATTGCCGGCCTGTGTTTGGTCTTTGGTTTCGGCACGCGTGCGGCTGGCTGGTTGTTACTGTTTGTACAGCTCAACGTTCTGGCCGCAACATTCAACGGCCCTGGCTTCATTACACTTACGCTGGTCAGCGTTTGGGTGGCGTTGTATTACGTTCTGCGTACAAAGATGAGCGTGCTGCGCTGGAGATTTCTTACCTACAGCCTGATTCTCATCGGGGCCTTGGTATTGCGCCAACGTTGGTTTGCCGGCGATCCGTGGATTGAAACCTTTCCTGCACAACGAGCGCATTTCCTGCAGGATGTCATGAGTACTACACCTGAATTGAAGCGGTTCATTGCCTGGTCGTCCGGCTTGCCGCTTATGCAATACGTATGGGCCGGCGTGTGGTGGCTGAATGCATTGGCGCTGCTGGCAATGTGTACTCAGTATCGTTTATTCGGCGGTGCGCTGTGGCTGCTGATTTGGCTTGCACGTACGTTGGTGTGGCTTACTGCGTTGACCGGCGAAGGCACATTGTGGGTACTGTCACTTTTGGCATGGGTTGTCTACGAAGAGCAGTGGCAACGCAATCATGAAAAGAGCAAAATTGATCTGCGCGTTTCGCGCTGAACAATGTCTACGATCTTCTTTCGACGTTCCGGCATGCCGAGCCTCTTTCGACCGTGGTCGGTCTGCTTTGGCGTCATCGCAACCGCGATTGTCACCTGCATGATGTTGCCCGGATTTTTCGGTTTGATGAAGTTCACCCAGTGGGGCGGCATGTATACCGACAGCTGGTGCCGCATGGACACGTACTCGGCAGACCCGAAAACCGAGGGCGTGCAGTCCGAATGGGTACAGGCCAGCACGGTGGGGCCGGGGGCCGTCTTCAGCGCGCCGATGCACAACTTTATGAGTTGTCTCATGTGGGCTCGCAAGGTGCAGTGCGGTCGTGTGACCAAAGACGGCTGGAAGGTCACGTGGGTAAGCCCTGAATTTAAAGGCAAGCATTTCTTCGATCCGCGCAACGCCTGCGACGTTCCGCTGGATCCGAATGCTGAATGGTTCCGTTCCCAGCTTCAGTAATGTCTGCAAACGTCTCGCGCCGGCCGTCCAAGAAAGTGAATACCGTCGTGCAAGATTCTTTTTGGCCGCGAATTGCGCAGATTTTCGTGGGTCTGTTTTTCGTGGCTGCCTCATATTTTAAATTAACCGACAGCTTCTTCGGCGCCCGCATTGTTCCGTTATCGCAAGACATCAACTATTGGCTGGAGAGCGGTTTCACCCTCCGCGGCTATCGTGAATTTCTGAAGTTCATGCTGCCGTATGCGGACTTTCTGGCATCGGTGGTCATTTTGTCGCAGTGCGCCATCGGCATTCTGCTTATCTATAACAAGAAGCTTCGTTGGGCAGGCCTTCTGCTTGTCTTTGTGCAAACCAACATTCTCTTGTCGACATTCAACGGTTTCGGCTTCTTGGTGTTCAGCGGTGTGGCCATTTGGCTGGGCGTGTTCTATGTCTTCCGCGATTCCATGACGCCGCGTATCTGGTCGCTGCTCACGTTCGTGCTGTTGCTGCTAGGGCTCAAATATCAGCACATGCGGTACATCGTCGGCGATCCGTGGACATCGTCGTTTGTCGGCCAGTATGCACACTTCCAGCAAGACATCATGAGTGTGCATCCCGTCCTGAAGCAGTGGGTCATGAATTTCATCGACGGCCACATGCAGGTGGCGCCATGGTTGTGGGCCAGTCCATGGTGGGTCCTGACGTTCGTCCTGCCTCTGTTCTTCACGCGGTTGCGTTTGTATGCCGGTTTCATCTGGTTGCTCATTTGGGTGCAGCGCGAACTTGTTTGGACGACCGGCGTTACCGGCGAAGGAACGCTCTACGTACTCGTACTCTTTACCTGGGTGACGTTCGAGGAATACATGCAACAGCGCTACAAAGCGGGTTGGTTATTGCCAAGCAAACAGACCTTGTCCGGTATCTGGCGCCGCATCGTGGGCATCATTTGCTGGTCACCGAAAAAGCCGAGAGGTCGTTAACGGTGCGTGTGTCGAGTCTGCTAGGCTTTCGAGTATGTCCGCCGTCAGCGTCGTCGCGCCAGTCTTATCGGTGAAAGGCCGCACGTTCATCGTCGGTGTCGATGAAGCCGGACGCGGTGCCGTTGCTGGCCCCGTCGTAGCCGGTGCCTGCGCTCTGCCGGACGGTGCCACGCCGCCGGTACGCATCGCCGACAGCAAGCAACTGTCGCCGGAGCAACGGGAGAAATCGTTCGCGTGGCTCATCGATCACTGTTTGTGCGGTGTGGGCATCGTATCCGCACACGACGTCGATCGTCTTGGTATTTTGGCGGCCACCGAATTGGCGATGCAGGCTGCGGTGGCCGAAGTCGCCGCACGTGCCAAGCCGCTCTACTTGCTCATCGACGGCCGCGATGCGTTCTGGTTCGATCATCCCCACAGCTCCATTGTGCGCGGAGATCAGTCCGAACCGTGCATTGCCGCCGCGTCCATTCTTGCCAAAGTCACGCGCGACAAGCTGCTATGTGACTTGGATGCAAGCATTCCCGGCTACAAATTCGCCGTGCACAAGGGCTACGGCACACCGGGGCATTTGGCGCTCATCAAGAAGAAGGGCTGCTGCGCGGAGCATCGCAAAACGTTCCTGAAATCCATACCTCAGGTTCGCGGCACCTCCACGAAGCGAATGGAGGGAATGACGCGTGCTTGATTCACCGGTCCGCGCATGCGTGCGAACAGCGGATTGCCGGCGGTGGTTTGAATCATGCCGGTATAGCGGACGTTGACGTTGTCGAAACGTACCGGATTCGTTCCGGTTGCCTGTTGCTTTACCACCGACTGGATCATGGCGATGAAATCCGCGCGAGGAATATGCGTTCGGCCACCGACGGGGCCCTTCAAGGGAATATTCGCTTCGCCGACCAGCACGACCTCGCCGTCCTGAAAGCGGATGGCGGTGGTGGCTTGCCGTTCATTCGCCACGAATTCTCGGCTGACACTCAACGGTGTCACCGCACCTCCCTCGAATGCGTAATCATCAATCATCAACTCGTACCGCTTGGTGCCGATATCGAACAGGTATTTTTCGTTGGGGCCGGTGCCCGTGCGGACCAGCGAGAGCCTGGCATCGCCCAAGCGGAGCAGGCCGCTGTTGGCGAGCGTAAGTAAATTCTGCGGTTGCCCGCCGACCCGCGGTAGCGTTTCAATGTCCGTGCCACCGGTCGTTGCCACCTCGTTGGGTGGGTTGGCAGGTGCTGCATTGGATACAACCGGTGATGTGCGTCGTCTGAACATCTTTCCGATGCCGAACGTCATGCGGTACAAGCCGTACCACAGTGATCGCAGATTCCACGCGATTCCGGTGCGCTCCGCGGGGTTGGGGAAGGAGTTGTTCGTATATTCTTCCAACGTCATGGGTCGATCCGTGGGCGGGGGAGTTGTTCCAGCCGGAGCAGTAGCCGCTGCAGGATGTGTTTTGAGAATTTGTTGGCGCAATGTACCCAGATCGTCGTGGATTTCGGCCTGCACCGTTTTCGTGCGTGCTTCGTAGTCGGCTATGGCAACTTGCAGCTGCTTCACCTGGGGTTGGGTCAGCGCATTCAAGTTCGCCTGCAACTCGCCAATGCTTTTGCGGACAGCACCGAAGACTTTTGTGCGCTCAGCCTGCGCTTCCGGGACCGGCTGCCGCATGAGCGAGAGCAGACCGTCGAGCTGTGCGTTGCCGGTAGGGGTTTCCGTTGGGACCATGAAAATCATCTCAGTATAGCAAAAAACAGCCGTTTTTGCACGTCCAGAAGCCATAGAACGCGTTTTGGCAGGCTTGTATCTGAAAACGGAAAATATGGTACACTTTTCGACTATGACCAGAGAGTCTCCCAACGGCGATTCGAGCCTGTTCTATACCGGTTTGCTCGAAAAAGCACTGGCTGAAATCGATGAACAGCTGGGTGGCAAAGCGGTGATGGTTTCCGCGCAAATGCGCGTCGGCGCAGATCAGGCAATTTTGAACGCCAATATCGCCACGCTTCAGCAGATCATCGCCGCGCTGCGCGCACAGGGGGAGGTTGTTTTCGACCAGATTCCTTGGCTGGATATCAATCAAGCCGGTGCGCCCATGGATTACGCGGTGAAATTCGACGTGTTTTGGCGCGGCCTGATTTCCTCCGGAAGAATCACGCGCTTGGTTGTTCCGGAAGAATCTCGCGGGACGCGCGGAGTGGAATCGGAAATTGAGTACGCCACTGCGAGCAATGTACAAGTCGTGGTTCGCAAGCTTGCGGAGCTCCTAGCCGTTTAGCAGCGGCGTACGAAAAGGCACCCCGGTAGGCAGGATGCGATCGTGATTCAAGATGGTGTACCCAGCCTTTCGTTTGTATATCAAAAAACTCGCGAAGGCAGGCTCCGCCTGCCTGGAGCGACTCTTCTCCGAAGGAGAGTCCGTGAGAGGAAACCGGAGGTTTCCTTTCACGAGAGTAATGGTGCGCCCGGCAGGATTCGAACCTACGACCCCCAGCTCCGCAAGCTGATGCTCTATCCAGCTGAGCTACGGGCGCACGGTGATGCAAATGCGTCATGTACCGCGGATGTACATGGCTTCAGCGAAGCGCCCGAAGGGTACAGCAGCTACAGGGGGTTTTCCAGTGGTTCCGGGCGATTGGATGGAGGAATGATGACTACCGCAATTGCTTTTGCTGCTGTCGATTCGCATAGTTAGAGCATCTCGTTCCCTTTTCCGCTCATGCGCAGACTCATATTGGCTGCATCGCTCACGGCGAGTGTGGCATTTTCCGCTTCGGTTGCCTTGGCCGAAAACACGACTGCCAGTTGTCCGCCGTTGGATAGCGAAATTCGCTTCTGTGAATCCAATCTGCTGCCCTACGAAACGTATATGGATGAACGCCAGTGCAAGCGTGCCAAGTGCCTTCCTGCCACGGCGGCGTGTCCGACGGACGCCGAACTGAATGACCGCGCACAACGTTGCCAGGCCGACGGCAAGCAGCCCGAGAAATTCAACGACGGTCGGTGCACCGTTATCCGCTGCATGGAGGCACCGGAGTGTCCCACCGAACGCCAGAACAACGATGTCATCGCCAAGTGCAAAGCAATGGGGAAAGACTACGAGTACACCACGCGGAATTCCTGCAGCATTGCGCAATGTGCATCGGGCGAATCTTGTCCGTCGAACTACGAACTGGATCGTGCGGTTGCCGCATGCACGCAAAAAGGCGCTGCGTACGAGTACGTGAATGACGGCAGTTGCCGTCGAGTGAAATGTACCGACAGCGCATGTCAGGAGAGCCCCGGTTTCCGCAATGCTTCGTGGGAATGCTACGACGGTTTCCGTCAGGAATCGGGTGACGAAGGCTCGTGCCGCGCATCCGAGGATTGGCATCGTTTTGCCGAAGATACCTGCAAAGGCCGTTGCAACCAGTCCACCGGCAAGTGCGGTGTGAATTCGTTCGCTGTGGAGTGGGAGTGCGGCGGCACCACCGCATGCGGCAATCCAAGTCAGTCGTGTCCGAGCATGGAAGAGAATGAAAAAATCGCACGAGCCTGCAGCGCACGAGGCGGTACGCCGGGCAAAGCTTGGGATAACAACGATTGTCTGCGTGTGTCGTGCGACAACCTGGAAGACTTGCCGCAGACGAACTATCAGCCTGAAGAAGAGCGTTGCAAAGAGCTGCGCTCCAAACTCGTGCGCCTGAAGAACGCAGGCCAGGACCGCAGTGCCGATTTCACCGAGTTGTCGGTGCAGTTCAGCGACGAATGCGACATTACCGGGACTCGAGTGGTGCCGATCGCCTCGTACGATGAGCCCGTGCTCGACGATGAAGAGTGTTCCGACTACGACAATCCCTACCCGGACGTGGACCAGTGTACCGACGAGGGTAAGGCAGCCACCGAGCTGTACCGTCGCGACATCGCCACCGGCATGCCGACGGGGGAGTTCGGCGGCGACGCACCGCTCAACCGCGCCCAGACCGCCAAGTTCCTGTTGCGTGCGTGCAACTTAAGCGAAGATAAGCAGTCCGGCCGTTCGGCACCGGATATCGACTCCACGCAGTGGTACGCGCCGCTGTTGCGCTCGGCCATGGCGCATGGCGTCATTTTGGGCAATCCCGACGGCACCGTCCGACCGGGCGATACGGTGAACCATGCCGAATTCACCGCCATGCTGTTGCGTGCTTGCTCCATCCAGCCGGTCGGCTGGCCGGTGTGCGCGAAGGACGTGCAGCCCGACGATTGGTTCGCCTCCGGTGCCGCGGTGGCCGAGGCGTACCAGTTGTATCCGGACAGCAACTGGCTGTTCGAGCCGGGTGCCGAACAAACGCGCGCCGAGACTGCCGTCGCCATTTATCAGTACCTGAAGAACCGCGACGCGGCTCCGGTGCCGAATTCCAACAGCGCCTGTTTCATCTTGGGTGATACGCCCGCCATGTCTTCGTCGTCATCGCAAGGAGATGCCGGCTTCTCGGCGGGAATCGAATAATTCCGCATACGAGGAAGCGCCCCCGGTCCACTCTCGTGGATCGGGGGCTGGCGTCTTTCACGCCGGCTTCTCTTTTGAAGTGATTACGCGTGCCCGTACGCGCGCACCGAGGTCACCTGGAGCGGCACCGCACCCGCACCCACGTCGGCCGTCAGTCGGAAGATCTCCGACGCCGTCGTGAGCGAGTAGTTGATGACGTCCACCGTCAGGATGGTTCCCGTGGGGTCGATCACGTACGAGTTCCCGAGCCGGGGGTCAGAGGGCAGCGCCCCCTGAACCTTCAGCGCGAGATTCGTGACGTTCGTCCACAGGCCCGTCCCGAGGGTGATCGTCATGCGGCTGAGCGTCACCGGCCCGATACCGACGCTGATGTCCGCGATCGGGACTCCGCTGCCCTGGGTGTCAACCAGGTAGAAGAGTCCGTTGGCGGACAACTGCGTCAGCGCGTAGCTGGTGACGGTCGCTCCGGCGGTGTTGTCGGCCGTATCGGGGTCGCCGATCGCGGACGCAACACTCGCCGTGTTGGTGATGTTCCCGGTGGACGCGATGGTCCCGGTGATCGTGAGCGTTGCCGACGCCCCGTTGGCCAGACTGCCGACGGTCCACGTTCCGGTCGTCGCGTTGTACGCGCCGACCGAAGCGGAGGAACCGGCGAAGCTGAAACCGCTGGGGAGCTGGTCGTTCACGAGCACCGAGGTCGCGGTGTCCGGGCCGGTGTTGGTGACGGTCACCGTGTACGTCTCCGTCTCGCCGATGCTCACGGTCGTGTCGCTGGCCTGCTTTTGGATTCGCAGGTTCGCGGACGGGGCCGGGGGCGGCGGGGGCGGGGACGTTCCGGTGATCACCACGAACGACGTGTTGTCCGCCGGGTCGGGGTCGCCGACCGAGGAGGACGCCGTCGCGGTGTTCGTCAGGGAACCGACGGAGGTGACCCGTGCGGTGATGGTGAGCGCGCCCGTTGCGCCGTTGGCCAAGTCGCCCAGGGTCCACCGTCCGGTCGATGCGTTGTACGCACCGACCGACGCGGAGGAACCGAGGTAGACGAAGCCCGCGGTCAGAGGGTCGTTCACCAGCACGCTGGTCGCGCTGTTCGGGCCGTCGTTACGGACCGTCAGCGTGAAGGTCACCGTGTCGCCGGTCTGCGCCGTGGTCCGGTCCGCGATCTTGACGAGGTGGAGATCGCTGAGCGGAGCCGGGGGAGGAGGGGGAGGTGAGACCGGCGGGTCCACGACGATGGGGGCGCAGTCCCAGCGATCGTAGTCGTACCCGCCGATGTCGTAGCCGAAGACCTTGTCGCCGCCTTCCTGCCACGCCGAGACCAGCAGGTCCGGGTGGTCACTCGCGCCCTTGGACGGGGCGAAAGCCGCGAACGCTCCCATCTTGGGCAGCGGTCCGGGGATCTGGGCGGTCAACATCTGGCGGCCGGTGGACGGATCCCACAGTTTTATCCAGCTGGGGTCCGGGTTGCCGGGGCGTGCCGTGGTGGCGATGAGTGCGGCCCCACAGGGGGAACCGAGCTTACCGGCCGTCACGTTCACTCCGACGCGGAGACTCGGGTCGTCCGCGAACCAGTCCACCGACTGCACCTGGCCGGTCGTCGCCAGGATTTTTCCATCGATCACCCGGATGTGGGGGCCACCCCCTTGGCCGGGCGCGGTGATGATCTCGTCGTACCCGTCGCGGTTCACGTCCACGGTCGCCGCCGTGCCGCCGTCCCGAAGGGCCGGGAGGTACACGAAGCGGTTGTCCAGGACTTGGCCGGTCAGGGTCTTGATGGTCATGCGCGGCCCGCCACCCTCACCCGCCACGGTGATGATGATCGGGACGCCGCCCCACTTGCCCAGCGCGACGTAGCTGCCCCCGCGGAAGTTGGGGTCGTCGATGCCGAACAAGCTGGCGATCTCGTTGAAGGTCTTGCCGTCGAACACACGCACGTGCGGGCCGCCGCCGTTGCCGGCGGACGTGGCGATGTCATCGACACCGTCGCCGTTCATGTCACCGAACGCCACGCGTACCCCACCGGTGAACCCGGGGAAGTACGCGTTCGTCTGGAAGATGACACTGCCCCCCGAGTCGAAGACGCGGAGGGTCGGCGCGCCGCCGGGCAACGAGCCCAGGGCGATGCGTTCGAGGCCGTCACTGCTCACCGCGATGGGGCCGCCGTTCGGCGCCTCCACCTTCGCGGTGCTCGTCAGCGTGACGCTGCTGACGAAGTTGTCGGTCGGCCCCGGGATCAGTCCCGTCGTGGGCGTCGTGCGGTCTTCCAGCGTCGTCAGGAACAAGGACACCGGGCGCTGGCCGGTGCTGCGCGTGGATCGCGCCATTTTACCCTCCCGTCATCCGACGGGTGGTGCGTCTCCCACCCTAAGGTGCTGAGACTTGGACCCCGCTTGATAGCGGGAACACATTGGAAGTGCCTGTCTGCGTGTCCGCCTTTGGTAGAGGCGTGAAGCGAGACCGGCATCCTGCGTACGCTATGGCATGCGCAGAAGGCCGATCTCGATTCGGCGGACTCGGTCGAACATGTCTAGTTTGTCATTTTTTTCAGATAGCAATTGAAAGAGAAGCCGGTGTTGCGAAAGGGCCGTAGCCTGTGCTGGCGTAACGCCTTTTATCGGGTGCACATGCGCGCGAATTATACAATATAAACTAAAATTGTCAATTTGATAGTATTTCCGCAAACCAAAGAGAAGATTGCCACCTGCAAACCGTGGTCAGGCCTTCGTCCGTTGTAGCATCAGCAATGACCCTACGCCGTTCAGCGCGAATGCCGTCAGCGCCATGAATGGGATGGTGATGTAGCCGAATTTCACGAACGGGGTTTTCACGCAGGATTCGCCACTGGCATCGCAGGGTGTCGCAGGGTTCAGCGGACTGGCGATGATGTCGTACATTTGGATGTAGTAGTGGTAGGCCGCGAATGCCAATCCGATCAGCGACAGTGCCAGCACATAGTGTGCGACGTTTCGATCATGTTTCCATAGTGCTATGCCGAGCAGAATGACTTGCGGGTACATGAGAATGCGCTGGATCCAGCAGTATTTGCACGGGGCCCATTGTGCGATTTCCGAGAAGTACAAACTTCCAAGTGTCGCTGTTAGTGCCACAATGAGCATGAGGGTCAATCCGTGCGTTGCAAACCAGGCGATGACAGCAGAC
>CAYUVW010000032.1:0-13558 GCA_964448405.1 uncultured Candidatus Peribacteria bacterium
ACCGCAAAGTATTCATGCTCGTTTCGGGCGGCGTGGATTCCACGGTGGCATTCGTCTTGTTGAACCAAGTGCTGGGCCGCAATCGCGTCGAAGGTCTCTTGGTCGACACCGGTCTCATGCGGAAAGACGAAGTGAAGCTGATTCAAGACGCGTTCAAGAAATTGAAAATCGACAACTTGCACGCCGTGGATGCATCCGAAGAATTCTTTGCGAAACTGAAGGGCGTGAACGACCCGGAGCGTAAGCGCAAAGCCATTGGCGATACGTTCCTTGCGGTCCAGAAGCAGGTGGGGGACACCATGAACATCAATGTCTCGGACGGTTGGATGTTGGGCCAAGGCACCATTTATCCGGACACCATCGAGACCGGTGGCACGAAGCATGCCGATCATATTAAAACGCATCACAACCGCGTGAAGGCGGTGCAGGATATGATCGACGCTGGTTTGGTCATTGAGCCGCTGAAGGACCTCTACAAAGACGAAGTCCGCATGCTGGGCGAAGAATTGGGTTTGCCCAAGGAGCTGGTCTGGCGGCATCCATTCCCGGGTCCTGGCTTGGGTGTTCGTATCTTGTGCGGCGAAGAAGCAGCTCCCACGCAAGAGGCCGTTTTGTCGGTCGATTTGCCGCACCTGGTGTTGCCCGTACGCTCGGTGGGAGTGCAAGGCGACGGCCGCACGTATCGCTTGGCGGTAGCCATGTTCAACAACAAGCCGTACACCGTCACCGACGAGCTCATCAACCTTGCAACAACCATTCCGAACACGCATCGCACGCTCAACCGCGTGTTGCTGTGCACCTCGCACACCAAGCCGTTCGACCCGGTGTTCACGCCGGGCTACGTGGACCGCACGCGCGCCGACCTGCTGCGCGACGCCGACGCCATCGTCACCGAGGAGATTCAAGACCCAGCACTCTACGATTCCATTTGGCAATTCCCGGTCGTGCTGTTGCCGGTTGGCACCAAGAAGGGTGGACAGTCCATCGTGTTGCGCCCCATCGCATCGCACGATGCCATGACCGCCAATGCCGTGGCGCTGCCGGAGGCGGCCATCAAACGTATGACCGACCGCATCCTGAAGCTGAAAGGTATCGATGCCGTGTTCCTCGATCTCACCAGTAAGCCGCCGGGAACCATTGAATGGGAGTAGAAGCCAAAAAGCTAAATTGCTAAATATTGATATTATAGTAAAATATACATCCAATGCAGGTTCCAGAAACCCTGTCCGGCCAAGAAACCGCCTCGAAACATGCCTCGATCGTAGGGATCAGCATGCTGAATTCGTATTTTACCCAGGATGCCATCGCTCATGCCGCCGCAGATGTGCGCGACCGATCGCGTGAAGTTGTCTTCATGCTGCCGGATCAACCTGCCGAATTCACGCTGATGGGCTACGGCTATTTGCCGAATGAAGCGCGTAAAACCGCGCAGCGAAAATTCAAAGCATTGGAAAAAACGTGCCGCGCCGTTTTGGAGAGCGTGCTTTCGGGCCAAGGGCGTGTCGTGCGCTGGGGCGACTTTCAGGCGACGCCCGCATACACTGGCATGCTGGACCGTATGAAAGCGCTCTACGACACCGACGCCGCGTTTCGCGATGACGTCCGTTCGACGACCGGCGGGGTGTATGAACATTCGAAATTTCCCCTGAAGCGCCCGCTGACTCCGGCCCAACAAATCGATGCTGGCAAAGCGTTCCTGTTGCAGGAGCTGGCCTTCATCATCGGTTCGCCGCAGATCCTCGGCGTGGAAACGGCCGAGTATGTGTATCACCGCGACATGCCGATCCTGGACGCCCTCCGCAATGGAGCCTATCCGTCGCATCCGGCGACGCCCGCGGTTACTTTTCGGAAAGTTGCGGCGTCTCAGACCGTCTAAGAAGTAGTTTCTTCGGCGTCCCTGGTTTCTTCGGCGTCC
Source organism: uncultured Candidatus Peribacteria bacterium (assembly GCA_964448405.1). Lineage (GTDB taxonomy): Bacteria > Patescibacteriota > Gracilibacteria > Peribacterales > Peribacteraceae > DAORHV01. Next base: position 1,916 of record CAYUVW010000032.1, read on the forward strand.
TTTTGTGTTTATACTCCTGCCCCATGGCCGCACAGCCAATCCCCGCTGAGGAACTCCGCGCACTCGTGAAGAGCGCCCAGGACGGTGACACCGAGGCATTCGGCAAGATTTACGACGCGTTTCTTACGCCGATCTATCGCTATGTCGTGTTTCGTTTTCCGCAAGAGTTGGCCGAAGATTTGGTGGCCGACATTTTCGTAAAGGCATGGGAGAAGCTGCATTCGTATAAGTCCATGGCCAACGTGCCGTTCTCGGCATGGCTGTTCCGCATAGCGCGCCACGTCGTGGTGGACGCGTACCGCGGCCAGCGCGGATTCGAGGAAATCTCGGAAAATATCGTGGATGAAAGCAGTTCCAGTGATCCAAAGCAGAATACCGAGCGCAGTTTGTCGGTTGCCACAGTGCGCCAGGCGCTCGGCGGCATTCCGCGCTATTACCGTGAAATTTTGTTGTTGCACTATGTTTCAGGCCTTTCTCATGCAGAAATCGCCAAATCACTCGGCATTACGGAAGGCGGCGTGCGCATTCTGAAATTCCGTGGCCTGAAGAAGCTGGAGGCGCTACTCCCGTCTGATGCCCCCAAAGAGAAGCCGTAATTGCCCGTTTTTGTGTAACAAAAGCCCTCATAATCCGTTTTAGACACCGCTACGAACCATGAATTCCGTCGAACAGCTGCTCACCGGCCTCGCCGACTCCCAACACCCCGAAAAAGGGGCCAAGGATCGCATCTGGAAGCGCATCGACACGCGTGTCCGTCCGGCCATGCTCACGGATGCCGTGGAACACACGGTGCCGAGCGCCGCATTCCGCACAGACGTGCGCCGCAAAGTTCTGGCGAAAACCTGGTTGCCAGAAGGTCTCAAATCCTTGGCAAACGAATGGGCGCTATCGCCGGTCCGTGCGTCCGCGGTGAAAGAATCCATGTTTGCCCGACTGCACCCGCGCTCCATCCGTTGGACCGGTTTCGGCATCAAATGGGCTGCCGCATTCGCTGTGTTTTTGTTGGCCATCCGCATTATGCCGCTGGTCCTGTTGGCTCCGGTCACACAGGCCGAGACATCGGTACAGCTGATTCCCAGTGGAGACGTATGGGTTTCCGTCGGCGGTGTGTCCACGCTCATTTCTTCGCCGCAAGCCCTGAAAGGACCCGTGGTTATCAGTACCGGACCCAAGGCACAGGCCACGATCATCCTGAACGACGACGGTGTGCTGCGCCTGGCTCCCAATACCACCCTGCGCTTAATGGATTTGGGTGATCGCCCCCAATTCGCATCGGTCGGAACGACCGCAAAATTGGTGAATGGAGAAGTGTGGGCGCTTGGCTTGATGCCGCCTACGTTCCAAAGTTTGGCCATTGAGACATCGCTCGGAACCATGGAGGTAAACGGCGGCAGCGTTTCGGTATCCGACGACGGCAGCAGCGTGACGACCGCCGTGTACGACAAAGGGGCATCGTTCAATGCCGGCGACAACAGGCGTTTGTTCCTTATTTCCGGTGAACGCGCCATCGCCCGGCGCTCTGGACCGCTGTACGTGAACGACATGCCGCCCGTGCTGTTCACCACGCCGTGGGTAAGCGTGAACCTGGATCAAGACGCCGTGCACCGTACGGAAATCGCACAGCTGCAACAAGATCGTCGTGAGAAAATGGCAGGCATCTTGCCGACGTCGTTCTTGTATCCGGCCAAGCGCATTGCTGAGGAGGTCGATGTGCTGTTCACACTCGGAAGCGATGCCAAAACCGAGAAGCGCGTTCGTCAGGCCGATACTCGGTTGAGCGAAGCACTCACGCTTATCGGGAATGGTGACGATGACCAAGCCGCCGAGTCGTTGACCGAATATCGCGAGACGTTGGTTGCATTGGCTTCCGGTAGCGGAGATAACTTGGTGCAATTCTTGGTGAAGAAGCAAATCGATGAGCTGAGCTCTTCGGTGGCGGTGGCCAGCGCAGATAATCAACTGGCAGCGGTGCAACAGGCCGTTCTGGACGTGAGCGCTGCCCTGCCGAATGCCGATCTGAAGCCCAAAGATATCGAAGGATATGTCCTGGTTGATAAGCTGGCTGCTCTCAACAGCTCCCTTATGACGTCGCGCAACCTCACCGGTGCGCTGGTTGCCTATAGAGAAATCCAGCCGTACCTGAAGACGTTGTTGGCCGAAGACAGCGGCGTACATCCATTGTTGCAACGCGAAGCAAAGTCGCTGCTTGTCAGCACATCGTCGTTGCTTGCGGATCTGGAGCAGACCGAAGGAATTGAAAGTGCCAACGTCGTCGAAGAAGACATTGCACAGTATCTGCCATCCGAACCCGAGCGTGTTCTGCTCGGTGAGGCCGAGCTGAATGCCCAGGTCGATGCCATGGTGGATCGCATTTTCAATCTTCGCCTCCCGCGCAGCCGCTACAACCAGCTCATGAGCGAAATGGCGGATATCCATAACAGTCCGTACCGCGGAACCTTGCTCCGTCGCTTGTATCGCGCCCTGCCCGAAAACGGCTTGGCAGGCTACGTACGCACTGAAATCAAGCAATTAGGGGACGAATTGGACCCCGTAGAGTAAGCCGCCGCAGTTTGACTCTTTTGGGGCGTTTGTGTTTACTCCTCTAGCTACGTTTTTCCCCGTTTTCCATGTACACGATCACCGATCTCAAGCCCGGACGCGCCATCACCCTCGATGGTGACCCTTTCCTGGTTATGTCGTCCCAGTTCGGACGCAAGAGCCAGTCCAAGGCCAACATGCAGTGCAAACTCAAGAACCTGAAAACCGGTGCCATCATGGCCAAGAACTTCCAGGGTAGCGAGAAAATCGCCCCTGCCGAAGTGGGCTACCGCCACGTCCAGTACCTCTATAAGGGACAGGGCACGCGCGTGTTCATGGACCTGGAAAGCTATGACCAGTTCGAGCTGCCGGATGATACCGTAGGCGACGCAGCCGACTTCCTCATCGACGGTCTGGAGGTGGACGCACTGATGTTCGACGAGAAGCCCATCGGTATTCAGTTGCCGGTGACCATCGTTATGAAGGTTGTTTCCACTGAGCCGGGTCTGCGTGGCGACACCGCCCAAGGCGGCGACAAGCCGGCCAAGCTGGAGAGCGGTGCGACCTTGAACGTCCCCCTGTTCATCAACGAGGGCGACAAGATCAAGATCAACACCGAGCGCTGGGAGTACGTCGAGCGCGCCAACGACAAGAAGTAGATAAAATTTCAAATCCCAAACTCCAAGTTCAAAATAGCAATATTTTGAGCTTTGCTTTTTTGAAATTTCAAATTTTCTTTAACCGATGTGTTTCTTCAGCAGCTCATTGACCATGGCCGGACTGGCCTGGCCCTTGGATTGCTTCATGATCCAGCCCACCACCGCGCCGAGCGCGGAGGCTTTGCCGCCCTTGTAGGCCTCGATTGCGACCGGATTGGCGGCAATGGCGTCCTTCACGAGTTTCTCGATGGCACCGGTGTCGGTGACCTGCTGCAGCCCTTCGTCCTTAATGATTTGCTTGGCGGATTTCTTGGTGTCGACCATTTTCTCCAGCACGTCCTTGGCGGTGTTTACCGAAATCGTCCCTGCTTTGATTTCACCTGCCAGTTCCACCATGGCAGCGGTCGAAGGACCTTCGGACAGCATGAGGTTGCGCTGCTTCAGGAATCCCAGCAACTGCGTGAGTACCAACGACGAAGCGCGCTTGGCATCATTCGATACGGAGCGCACGGCGTCGAACATCACCTGCAAGGCTGGCTGATCCACCAGCATGGTCGCTTCGGCTCCGGTCAGGCCCATGGCCACGTACTCCGCTTTGGCTTCGGACGGCAGCTTCTGCATGTCACCGGTGGCCTGGGCGATGTAGTCCTGGCTGAGCTCCAGCGGCGGAATATCCGGTTCGGGGAAGTAGCGGTAATCGGCGGCGGATTCCTTGTCGCGCAGCAGTACGGTCTTCTCTTGTTCATCGATCCAACCCACGGTGGTTTCGCCGGTGGGCTGCTTGCCCTCGGCCCACAACTTGCGCAGTACTTTCTCTTGGTAGGCGAGTGCTTTTTCCAGTGCCTTGAATGAGTTCAGGTTTTTGATTTCCACGCGCGGATACAGTTTGTTGTCGCCCTTTGGTCGCAAGGAAATAGACGCGTCGAAACGCATCATGCCTTTGTACATGTCGGCTTCGCTGGTGTTGGCAGCAATAAGAATGCGGCGCAACTCCTCGGCGAATGCGCTGGCTTCGAAAGGTGAGTGCAAATCCGGCTCAGTGACGATTTCCATGAGCGGCGTTCCGGCACGGTTGTAGTCGCACAGCGAGCCATTGGCGCGGTGCTGCAATTTGCCTGCGTCGTTTTCAATATGCAGCCGATGAATACGGCAGACCATGGTCGTACCACTGTTGCCGTTGGCCTCCTGAATCGAATAGCGCACCTCTCCGTGGCTGCTGAGCGGGTGTTTGTACTGCGAAATCTGGAAGCCCGTCGGCAAGTCCGGGTAGAAGTAGTTCTTGCGGTCGAAGTGGCTCTTTTCATTCACGGTGCACTTCAGAGCCTTCGACGCGCGGATTGCTTTTTCGATGACGGCGCGGTTGGGCACAGGGAGCGTGCCGGGGTGTCCCATGCACACCGGACAGACGGTCGTATTCGGCGGCTTGCCCCATGCATCGTTGTCGCACGCGCAGAACATTTTCGTTTTCGTGTTCATTTGCGCGTGGACTTCCAACCCGATAATGACTTCTAACTCGTTTGCCATGTGTGCGCAGAGAGTACCTGTTTCCAGGTTTGCAGGGCAACGTTTCCCGAGCGGCCTACAAAGGGCGGCGCAAGTGCTTGATCTCCTTGGTGCGGTCGGTGATCAGAATGCCTTCTAGGTGGTCTACTTCGTGTTGTACCACGCGCGCGTCGAAGCCGCTGAGCTTGCGTTCGTGCTTCTTGCCATCCACGGACTGGAACCTCAGCACGATGTCGATATGGCGCGGCACGTCCACCCACACGTTGGGCAGACTCAGGCAGCCCTCTTCCATGACGTCCATTTCCTCGCTTGTCCAAAGAATTTCGGGATTGATGAGTGCAACCAGTCTTTTGCGTTCCAGCATGATGATGCATACCCGCTCCATGCGGTTCACTTGCGGCGCGGCCAGCCCTGCGCCCTTGGCTTTCACCGTCGTATCGATCATGTCCTTCAATAACTTCAGGACGTCCTTGGTGATTTTAGGCACTTTTTTGGTTTTGCCGCGCAAGATTGGAGCATCGGCGCCGATGACGATCGGAAGAACGGCCATGCGCGCATTCTAGAAGGACTCTGCTGCAGATGCACGCTCAGAGAACATCCCAAAAAATCAAATGCCAAATCAAAAAAATGCGGTGTGAGATTTGGAGTTTTGGGATTTCGTGTTTTTACCTTGCCATAGCCCGAATGCTGGCTGCCTCACGCAACTCATCAATCGAACCGATATTGCCCTTCGCAAGCATGCGCAGCAGCGCATGGGCCGTCAGAATCACGTCCGGCAGTGCGCGATGACGGTTCTGCGGCAGCTGCAAATTCAAACGGCGAGAGACGGCATCCAGACTGTGGCCGAACTCCTGCGGGAACGTTCGCTGGCTCAGACGCATGGTGCAGAAGCATTCCGGCAAATCGAGGTAGCCCCAGCAAAATTCCTTCTCGCAATCCAAAAAGCTCATATCGAATGCGGCGTTGTGGGCAACCAAAAACGAGCCTTGGGCAAACTCCAAAAACTTGGGTAGCACCTGGTCGATGGTCGGGGCGCTTTGCACCAACTCGTCGCTGATTTTATTCACCTGCTTTGCTTCCCATGGGATTTGGCGCTCAGGGTTCACCAGCGAAACGAACGTACGTGTTTCGTCGATTTGTCCGTTCTCCACCCGCAGTCCGGCGATTTCGATGATCCTGTGGCCTTTGCGCGGTTCGAGACCAGTGGTTTCAACGTCGAAAACGGTGAACGAAGGCATGGAAGACATACCTTCGGAGGGTACGATTCCACCTCCGGATTTTCAAGTGCTACTCCGGCGATCTATGGTCTCCGCGGACTCCTGTGTTCGGTACACTGTGGGCATGATGAAAATTCCAGTCGATGTCGTGCTGAAAAAACTCAAACGGCTGTATCCCGATGCCGGTTGCACCCTGGATTGGACCACACCGCTGGAGCTGCTCGTCGCCACCATTCTTTCGGCGCAATGCACGGACAAGCGTGTGAACATCGTCACCAAATCGTTGTTTACAAAATACAAGCAGCCACAGGATTACCTTGCTGTTCCTCAACGCGCACTGGAGCGCGACATTCATTCTTGCGGCACATTCCGCATGAAGGCGTTGGCCATTCGGGAAACATGCAAGACGCTCATTGCGAATTTCGGTGGCGAAGTGCCGCGGACCATGGCCGACATGCTCACGCTGCGTGGCGTGGGTCGTAAGACGGCATCCGTCGTGTTGTCCACGGTGTACGGTATAGAGGAGGGGATCGCGGTGGATACGCATGTGACCCGTATCGCTAAGTTGTTGGGGCTTACGCGTCACACCGCGCAGGCGAAAATCGAGCGCGACCTTATGCGTATCACGCCCCGACAGGATTGGTCGCTGCTTTCGCACCTTCTTATAGCGCATGGACGCGCGACCAATGCCGCACGCAATCCGTCGGCGGCGTTGCTGCCATTCTCTCGGCTCAAGCCCGCCAAAAACAAGCTAGCACGCTGATTCTCCTCTGGAGAGAATTTTGCGCCAAGTCTGCCATGGTCTTCGCATGGATATGCTAGAATACGCGCCGTTATGCGACATGCAGCCTTGGTGATTCTGGGAACGGCTACTCTCTTGCTCGCGGCATGCTCTTCGCCAGATCCGATTTCCGAAACACCTCCCGCAGAAAGCGATACGTTGGCAGCATCTGGAACCGTGATGAGCGAGTACGGGGCGATGCACCGTGCCACCGATGTGTTTTATCGTGATTTTGCAGAGGGTGATATCGGCCAAGGTAAACCGGCGGTCCTGTTCTTCTTTCAAGCCGGAGATGCCTTCTCGCAGCGTAGCGACCGCATTCTGAATCGGTTGTACGGTTCGGGTGCAGCCAACATTTCCACCTACCGCCTGGATGCAGGAACTGCATCGGGCATGATGTTGCAATTCACGGTGCTGCTGCCGGATACGTTCGTGGTCGTGAATGGCTCTGGTGCAAAGGTGTCATCGATTCTTCATCCCAACCCCGTCGAACTTCAGAAGCTTGTGGTTCGTTAACCCCCTTTCTCATGACGCTGTTTTTCACCCTGTTCGGTGCCGGCATGCTTACGATTTTGCTGCCCTGCATCTTGCCGCTCATTCCCATTGTGCTTGGCGTCAGCATTGCCGGACGCAGTAAGTGGCGGCCGCTGTTCACCGTCGGCGGCATGCTCGTCAGTTTCGTGGGGTTCACGTTCCTGCTGCTCGTTGTCCTCTCGCAATTTGTCGAATTGGCGGATTACATCCGTATTGCCACGTATTATCTGCTGCTGCTGTTCGGCATCGGCTTCTTGACCGCGAACAAGCCTACGCAATACATCGTGGCAGTATTGGGTGCGTACTTCTTCGTATCGAAGGGCTGGGTCTCGGTCGGCGTTGCCGCCGCGTTCGGCGTCATCGCCATGGAAATCGGCGGACGCGCCGCTACCCGCATTCAGCAACTGGGTTCCGACGTGCAGGGGAAGGCCCGCAGCGAGTTCGGCGCCGATTCTCCTCTGACCGCGTTCATCATCGGTCTGACGCTCGGTTTGGTGTGGGTGCCCTGTGCGGGCCCTGCGCTCGGTTTTGCACTCACGCTCGTTCGTGAGCAGCCCGGACCGTTGGCTGCCGCATATCTGCTGGCGTACGGAGCAGGCACCGCGGTGCCGCTGCTTGTTATTGGGTACGGCGGACAGGCCGCCGTGCACTCGGTGCGTGTGCTCAGCAAATACAGCGGTTATGTGAAAATGGTCGCAGGTGGCTTGCTTGTCGCTTCAGCGTTGGCATTTCACTTCATGGCGTTCCAACAGCTGCAGATCTGGCTGATTTCCAACACGCCATTCGGCGATATCGGAACACAATTGGAAGATCGTTTCTTTGGAAAAACATTCGAGGAAGCCCGAAATGGTCAGTCTGCATCGAGCCTTTCGTCATCAACTGTGACATCTTCCTCCTCCGACCCCATGGATTTGCCCACGCTCCCCAAAATCGTCCGCGCTCCGACCGAATTTGCCGGTCTTGGCCCCTGGCATAACGGCCCGGCTCTCACGCAGGCCGACCTGAAGGGCAAAGTGGTCCTTGTCGACTTCTGGACGTACAGCTGTATCAACTGCATCCGCACGCTGCCGTATCTGCGCGGGTACTGGGACAAGTACAAAGACACCGATTCGTTTGTGCTGCTTGGCGTCCACACGCCGGAGTTTGTGTTCGAGAAGAGCGAGACGAACGTGGCTGCCGCCATCAAGAACCACAAACTGACGTATCCCATCGCTCAGGACAACGACTTCAAGACATGGGATTTGTTCGCCAACCGTTACTGGCCGGCCAAGTATCTCATCGATGCCGACGGGTACATTCGTTACACGCATTTTGGCGAGGGCGATTACGAAGAGACCGACAAGGCTATCGCCAGCCTGTTGTTGGAAGCGGGCGTTGCATTGCCGGAGGGCGCTGGCCAGACCGAAGAGGCCGCCAAGCCGAATGCGGGCATGGAGCGCTCGCCCGAAACGTACCTTGGTTCTCGCAGCTGGCCTGCGCTTGGCAACAGTCAGGGTGAGCCGTCTGCCGCACCTGTTACCTATAAAGCTCCGGCTGCCATGACGCTGAACAAGTACTACCTGGCAGGTACCTGGAAGGTCGTCGATGGCGAACAGCAGACCATGGAGTCCGGAGCCGGAGAAATCCGTATGAAGTTCCTCGGCGGCGAGATCAACATGGTGCTGGGTCCCGGTTCCACCAAGAACAAAAAGATGGCCGAAGTGTTTATCGACGGCAAGTCCGTGAAGAAGTTCGATATCAGCCTGTTCGATTCGTACAACCTATTTACGGGTGCGTACGGCGAGCACGAGCTCATCTTGAAGCTGGAAGGTTCCGGCCTGGAGGCATATGCCTTCACGTTCGGAGGCTAGGTCGGTCGTCGGTTCACCCGACTTTGCCTGCGGGTTATGCCGGACTGCCGCCGTCGCAGCATGTCTCGCATAATGTTCCGCAACGCGCGCAGAAGCGTTTCAGTTTTTTATCAATGTATTTGTCCGATGCACAGAGTGGACAGCATTCCCCTGTAACGGCGCAGCGGGTGTCCGTTCGTACTTCCGTGGCGGTTGGCTGCATCATGGTCGTCATTGTACGTCCGTTTTCACTTTCCTAAAAACGGCCTCGGCGTAGTCCTTTCGGACGAAGCCGGGCCGTCTGCACATGTGAATGAAGAGCGATTAGAAGTCGTAGGCCTCCTCGCCGTGCAAGGCGCGGTCCAGGCCGTCTTGTTCTTCTTTGGAGTCGATGCTGATTTTCATGAATCCTTTCAGCACCATGATGATGAGGTACGTCATCACGAAGCCGTAGACCATGGCGATGAGCGTGCCGTAGATGTTTGCCATGAACAGGGCCGAATTGCCCTCCAGCAAGCCGGAAAAGCCGCCGACTGCTTTTACGGCAAACACGCCGGTGAGAATGGAGCCGACGATGCCGCCGACACCGTGGCAACCCCACACATCCAGTGCGTCGTCCCAATCCATCTTCATGCGGAACTTCACCGCGGCGAAACAACAGACGGCCGCAGCGACGCCGATGATCAGCGATGCCTTGGGGTCCACATAACCGGCTGCAGGGGTAATGGCGACCAAGCCGGCAACCGCGCCTGTCAGCGCTCCGACCATGCTAGGACGTTTGTCCACCAACCAAGAGAGGAGGAGCCAGGTGACCATCGCCACCGATGCAGCGATGTCCGTGTTGGCGAATGCGAGTGCGGCTTGGCCGTTTGCGGCGAGCGCGCTACCCGCGTTGAAACCGTACCAACCGAACCACAGCAAGCCCACGCCCAGCGCTACGTGCGTGATGTTATGCGGCAGGTGCGACGTATTTCTGCGTTTGCCGAGTGCGAAGACCGATGCCAGTGCGCCCATGCCAGCGCTGATGTGCACCACTGTGCCGCCAGCGAAGTCGATGGCGCCCAGCTGTGCGATGAAGCCGCCTCCCCATACCCAGTGGGCGAGCGGGGCGTAGACGAGCAGGCTCCACAGGACGAGGAAGAATAGGTAACTCTTGAAGTTCATGCGTTCCGTGAATGCGCCGGTGATAAGTGCCGGAGTGATGATGGCGAACATCATCTGGAAGACGAAGAACGCCAGGAACGGGATGCTCGTGCCGTAGACGGTGTGGGGTTCCATGCCCACGCCGGTGAGCATTGCGAAGTCCATGCCGCCGATAAAGCCGTTCACGTCGGGGCCGAATACCAGTGTGAACATGATCAATGCCCAGAGCACGGTGACGACACCCATGGAGATGAAGCTTTGCATCATGATGGTCAGCACGTTCTTGCGCTTCACAAGACCGCCGTAGAAGAAGGCGAGCCCAGGCGTCATGATGGCGACGAGCGCCGCCGAGAGCAGAACGAATGCGGTATTGCCGGTATCGATCATGGGGAAGGGGGGAAACAAAAACGCAGCAGCGACGTTACGTCGCTGCTGCGGGAAGTTTGGCTTAGACGTCGTAGTACTTGAAGAATTCACCTGCGGTCGGCCGCTTGCGCTCGTCGGCGACCTCGGCGCGTTTCACGGCGATGAAGTCATCCAGGAAACGCTTGTTGAACACGCCGCCGTCGGTGAGGAACTTGTTGTCCTTTTCCAGGGCGTCGAGCGCGCCCGACAAGTCGTGCGGTGCGTGCGGGATTTTGGCCAGTTTCTCCGGGGCCATGTCGTACAGGTTCTCGTCGGTCGGAGCGCCCGGATCGATCTTGTTCTTCACACCATCCAAACCGGCGAGCAGCATGGCTGCGAAGATGATGTACGGGTTGGCGGCCGGGTCCGGCGAACGGAGTTCCAGGCGCTTGGCCTTCGGGTTGTCGGAGTACATGGGAATACGGATTGCAGCCGAGCGGTTGCGTGCCGAGTAGATGAAGTTCACCGGAGCCTCGAAGCCCGGCACCAAACGCTTGTAGCTGTTGGTGGTCGGGTTGCACAGTGCGCACAGCGCCTGGGCGTGCTTTAGCAGTCCTCCCATGTAGTACATGGCCATTTTGCTTAAGCCCGCGTATTCACTACCTGCAAACAGCGGCTTGCCGGCTTTCCAGAGCGACTGGTGGGTGTGCATTCCGGAACCGTTATCGCCGTAAATGGGCTTGGGCATGAATGTCACAGACTTGCCGTAGCGGGCGGCGACGTTCCGGCAGATGTACTTGTACTTCATCAGCTTGTCGGCCATGGGCAGCAGGCGGTCGAACTTCATGTCGATTTCGGCCTGGCCGCCGGTGGCGACTTCGTGGTGGAACGTTTCCACCTCAATTCCAGCCTTCTCCATTTCCATGACCATCGCGGCACGCACGTCTTGGTGCTTGTCGTGCGGAGCGGCCGGGAAGTAGCCTTCCTTGTGGCGGATGGTGTACCCCAAGTTCGTGCATTCTTCAGGGCCTTCGCCGCTGTTCCACGTGGCCTCCTCGCTGTCCACATGGTAGTGGGAATGACCGGTGCCCACG
>CAYUVW010000033.1:0-13298 GCA_964448405.1 uncultured Candidatus Peribacteria bacterium
CGTCGCTGCGGCGCTGTGCGTTGCGAGCGTCGCCAAGCTGCTTGGTCGGGTTAATGGAAACAATGACCACGCCTGCCAAAATGCCAATGATACCGATAACGAGGAGCAGCTCGATGAGCGTGAAACCTCCGCGGGTGGAACGAGTGGACATGTGCAGGAAAAGTAAGGGTGGGGCGGCGCGGAAATCTTCCATGTGGATTGCAGTAAATTCTATCAGTCTTTCTGGCTTGCCTTCCGTAATTTTTTAGTATGAAAATTCGTATAGTTTTCTTAGCACGGTATGGTTTCATCCGACTGCGTACAGACATCATTCGTGCAGTAGTACCAACGATACGCATGACTCTGGCATGTCACCGTCGGGCAACTGCCGCAACCGCCGGACTCGCTTTGGTCATCCGGGAATAGCGTCACATTGCCCTCGAAGTGTCGTCGATAATACTGCGGCCTGGGCAGTTGCAGCGTGGCCGTGAGGTCGAATGACACAGTCACGCTGCCGCCGCTGACGTTGCGGAATACCAAATTGCTGATGGCGATCGGTCCGCTAAATACGAATGTCTTGTCCGTTTTTTCAATCATCATCAAGTTTGTTCCGCTTCGCGTGAAGATGGTCGGGTGCTCCGCATTCATTGCCATTTGCAGCGATACCAATGATCCCGTGCTGCCAACGGCAGGGTAGAGAATGGCTTCTGCACGACGAATACGACGCGTTAGCGAGTCTAGTACCTGCGTACCGCGCTGCTCCAGCGATGCAATGCCCTGCTGTCGAACGCGGGCATCTTGGGAAGAAAGCAGCACGCCGATGATCATCGTGCTCATGATCGCCAAAATACCAAGAAACAGCAGCGTCTCGACCATGGTGAAACCATCGCGCTTCGGTCGCACGCCCATGGAATTGCGCGGTGTCATTAGAGACAGAGGGAGAAATTAGACACTTCCTGCCAGGAGTAAATCTTCGTTTGCGGCAGCACTTCTTTCACGATGATCTCCAGACGTCGGTAGTTTTCACCGACTTGGCCTTCGGCACACAGCAGCCGGTTGGTGTTGCCGGTTCCGCCGATGCGCATAATCGTGCAGTCGCCGGCGCCGAACACGACTCCTTCGTCGCCGATATACGCCGGAGAAACGCGCAATTTCTGCAGTGCGTATTCCGCGCAGCCCTGCGCAAGGGCCATGGCCTGGGAAGACTGCTGTACGGACAAACTCACCGTTCCGGACGTTGTGCCAAGAAACAACAGCGATGCCACGATCGCAATCGAAACCGTTCCGACGACTAGAACGGACATCAGCAGCATGTAGCCCGGTTTTGTGCCGAACTGTAGGCGGGGGCCAATGTGCGTTGGGCGGTGGATCATCCGGGTCTGAAAATAAGGAATGTTGACGACGTGACCGCATACAGACGATCGGTCTGCCAATTGTAGAAAATGCCGCGAATGGTCGCCGACGCATTGTATGTTGCGACCGTTCCAACTTGTCCGGAAGCCATTTTCGGTACGTCCAGAACGCGCAATTCATTCGGGTCACCGCTGCCACCGACGAACGCGTATTTCCCCCCGTACACGCTGGCGATTGAGTTGCCGTCACCAGCAAGCTCTAGCGTCCAAGGTCCGGGCGGAGGGGTGGGCACCGGAGAGTCTCCGATTTGATACAAAATGAGTTCGTCGATTGTCGTGCCGGATGCACGTCCGATTAATGCAGATGTACCGAAGGTATTCATTGAGAATGCATCCTGCGTATTGTCCAAATCGATTCCCGTACCCGGCGCATCAATGAGATTGGTGGGGTCGAAAATATCCACGACGCGGAATTCGCCGGCATTGTTTGAACTGGCGATGTAGGCGTAGCCGTCGCTCAGGCTGATATCCATCACGCTGCCGCTCAACGCCATGGAATCGAGCAATGTCAGTGACCCGGTATCGCTCACGGAGAGCGAGTACAGTTCTTTATTACCTGGGTTTTCCAAGGCACCGATGAACGCGTTTTGCGCGTACACGGCGACCGATCTGGCCAGGCCCGAACCAGGTAAATCGTAGGTCGACATGCGGCTGGACAACGTCAGTGCCGTCGGCGACTCAATGTTGAAGAGTTGTACCTCTGAGGATGTTCCATTGGTGGCCAGGTACAAACCCGTGCCGCTGATTGCCGCTCCATAGACGGATACACCCAAGTTCAATGAGCTCGAAACACGTACCGGTGAAGCGGGATTGCTGATGTCGTACACATACAGCCCGTTGCCGGCCGATGACGTAAGGTATGCGTAGTTGCCGGAAACGGCGACTTTTTGGAGTGAGGGCGATCCGCTGATGCTGGTTGTGCTTTGCAACGAAACTGCCGCCCAGTTACCGATGGTGAACGGTTTGCGCCAGTTGGTGACGTACGTCGTTAACACGACGGATCCCGATCGGGATTTGCCGAAGTTCCACAGTGCGGTCGAATCCACCTTCAGCCAATCCGCGCTCATGGTCGTTACGTTCACTTTTGACGTGTAACCGTCACTCGTGACCAAGGACGTACCGGTAAACGCCCACACGTTATTCACGACCTTTACGCCGTGCGACCCCGTCGTGAGCGATGCGAAGTTCACATTGCGCATTTGCCGAACGCCCTCCAGTGCTTGCTCGGCCACGAAAGCCGCCCGTACATGGTCTCCGCCGGCAACCGTGCTGCGCTCACCTAAAATTAGCGTCAGTCCGATCGCGCCTAAAAATATCGCAAACAAACCGATTGCGACGAGCGCCTCCAAGAGCAAACTTCCGCGCCGCGATCGCATGGTCCATGGCAGTGCCATGGGTTCGATTGTACCGCAAAACAAAAGAGGACAACGATCGCGTTGTCCTCTTTGGGCGTTCTGTCGAGTAGGAACTACTTAGTCGTCGTGGCCTTCGCCGCCGCCATGTTCGTTCTGCTCACGTCGGTCATCGGACACCATGCGCAGCAGCGCCTCGCCGCAACCGAAGCGGCGCGAGTTGCTGGTGTAGAATCCGAAGAGGTTTCGCATCTGACGCCATGTTGCGGAGCGCTTGCGGAAGCCGTGGACACCGCGGTCATCTACGGCATCCAACAGCTGCTCGCAGCTGCAGCCACGCGTGTCGGCAATGGTGTAGCGACTGATGGTCTTGCGAGGTCCGACACGGAAGACCGGCAGCGTGCTCAGGTTGCCGCGCGGTGACGTGAGGGCGTACCGATCGAAAGACATGTATTCAGTCGGAGAGCCTTCGGGGAAGGACGTGGCAGGGCAGTAGTCTTTGGAGTTCGGCACGCCGTCACGATCGGAGTCGCCGTCGACGGCAGCACTGCTGCTCGACGAACTGCTCGACGAAACGCTGGATGCAGAACTGGAGACTGCGGTGCTGCAAGAACCCGGTTTGTCGATCGACATTTTGACAACGGCATCTTGGAAATCCGAGTCGTCGTTCACCTCGCCGAGCTCCACCAAGTAGGCCACTTCACGATGGTCGATTTTCATCTTGTCATCATCATCGATCATATTCGACAGGAACGAGCGTCCGGAGCGCTCGCGGATGGAGCGGCAGTCCGGAGCGTCATCACCTTTCTTCAAGACGCGAACGTGGGAATCGCGGCTGCCGGATTTGGCGACCTTGTTAAAGACCCACGAGTACCGACCGCCGAATTCCACCAAGATTTTGCTGTTGGCCGGAACGTTGCGGAAAATAGATACTTCTCCGCCGCGGAAGCTCTTTGCCTGGAGCAAGTCGCGCCACGTTGCGCCGTTGTCGAAACTGATGCGGCCGCGCACGGCGACCTTGGGGCCGCGGTGACCGTAGGTGCTTTCGGATCCTTCGATGCGCAGCGTAATGTCGGCTTTTTCAGCGAGTGTCACTCTTCCGTCGGCATCTACGGTGTAGCCGACTGCACAGGCGTCCACGGCTGCGCTGCTGCTCGAGGAGCTGCTATTCGCGCTGCTGGAGCTGCTGGAACTTGCATTGCTCGGCTCGCCTGCCGCCCAGTTGTAGTACACGGCGTCGTCCGCTCCGGTCACACGCGTGTGGAAGTACGCATGTTTGGCGTTCGGACCGGCGACGAATTCATCGCCGTCGGCAGTATCGCTAATAACACCATCGGTCGGGTTTTCCGACTTATTATCGTTTACGTCATTGGTGGTGGACGTGATGTATGCATGATTGAATTCCACGTGCGCATCGACGATTTCCTTGCCGTTCGCCAACGTGCCGTGGCTCAGGATGCGCACCCAACTTGGGCCACGCTGCACTGCCAGGCCTTTGACCTCCTCTTTAATTCCGCCATCGATAATTGCCGTACCGTTGGCGTCTACCAGCGGAATCCACTGGTCTTCGGCGAAGGCCAAAGCATTCGGACCGACGAAGATGCGTTGCGCACCGTCACCGGAGCCGGAATTTTCCATGCGATTGAAGTGAATCTTGAATCGGGCCTTGGTTGTGCCTTCGTTGCAGGTGAGCGGCTTCTCGGCAAAGCTCACAAGAATGACGGCGTCTTGGAAGTCGGCGCTGGAATCCAACGAGCTAAGCTCGACCAAGAACAACAGGTCCTTGCTTCCGATGCTGATCTTGCCGTTGCTTCCGATTAACGTGCGGATGTATGTCGTCAGGTTCTGCTGGTTCGCGAAGGCCGGATAACTTGGCACGCTGTCGCCGTTGCGAAGAATAATGACGTGGCCGTCTTTCACGTCGGAACGGTAGGTCTTGTTGAACAACCACGAATAGCGACCGTTGAAACGCAGTGCGATCGACGTGTTGTGCGGGATGTTACTGAAGACGTGCTGCTCACCGCCGGTGATGGCATTGCCGGAGTACAGGTCGCTCCAGTCGATACCGCCGTTCAAGCTTGCCGAGACGCGGACAGGGATGTCCGGACCGTTGGCGCCGTAGGTGATTTCTGAGCCCAGGACTTTTACGTTGATGTCGCTTGTACCGACAGAGACCACGTTGTTGCTGCTGTCGAGCGAGTAACGCGTTGCACACGAAAAACCGTCGCCACCGCTCCCTCCGGTCGAACCCTCTCCACCCGTGGTGCCCGAGGTCGTCCCACCCGTGGTGCCCGAAGTGGTGCCTCCAGTCGTACCGCTCGTGGTTCCACCTGTCGTTCCAGAGGTCTCGCCACCTGTTGTCCCACCCGTGGTGCCCGAAGTGGTGCCTCCAGTCGTACCGCTCGTGGTTCCACCTGTCGTTCCAGAGGTCTCGCCACCCGTGGTGCCCGAAGTTGTTCCTCCGGTTGTATCGCTTGTGGTTCCACCCGTGGTTCCGCTGGTTGTGCCACCTCCGCCAGTCGTATCACTTGAGATAGTAAGAACGGTGCTCACCGTAATCACACCATTTGGATCAATGGAAATTTCGCGGTAGCGGTTACTGACCGAAGACAGAACGGTAATGACACCGGGTTCATTCGGGAATCCGTCGATGCGCGAGAAGACTACTTCATCCAGGCCAGACGTATCGATTGTGGGCGGAAGCGGGAAGACGACGTCATTGTCCGGGTTGTGCGTTGCGAAGTCGTCACCGGCGAAGACCGTTGCTTCCGATACATATACACCCCACGAGGCGTCCAATTTCCCTGCCTGCGAGAGTGTCTGCGCGGCGCGCAGTGCCTGCACGATGTGCTCGGTGGCGATATCCAGGTCCGTGTCTGCCTGAGACTGCCGGAGCAGCGGGATGGTAATGCCTGCTGTCAGGGCCATGAGGCCGATGGACATCAGGACTTCCATCGCCGTGAACGCAAAGCGCGATCGGGCGAGGCGTCCAGTGCGTGATGCGGTACGCATAGAGAGAAAAAGGAAAAGGGAAATGGGAGAACTTATCGTCCGACCGACCCGACAAGGGAATAGATAGGAACGATGATAGCAAAAGCAATCGTGCCGACGAGTCCACCGAGGAAAATCAACAGCATTGGTTCAAGAATAACCGGCAGTCTCTCGGCCCACTCCTCAGCCTTCTTTTCGTAGATATCGGCTACACGAAGCAGCATTTCAGCGATCTTGCCGGACTTTTCACCGGTCGAAATCAGCTGCTGGACAGACAGGGGGAGCAGTGTGTTCGTATCTTTGAGCTTCTTGAATGCATTCGCAAAAGACTCTCCAACTTCAATTTCATCGGCCAATTTGTAGTAGTAACGCTTGTAATACACGGTGTCGGTAACGTCGGCCATGGATCGAATGGATTCCACCAACGGTACGCCGGCCTTCAGCAAGCTTCCCAGGATGACGCCGAACCGCGCAATGGTCGCGGACTTCGCCAGCGGACCGATGCCCGGAATGTGGAAAATTACCTGCTCGGTTGGTCCTTTGAGACTGGTGTATTTGCAAAGACAGACCAGGAGTACGCCAGCGACGGCGAAGCTCGGTACAGCCACTGCACCGTGATTTTTCATGAAGTCCGCCACCCAAATGATGATTTTCGTTACGAGCGGCAACTCGGCATTCAGCGAGGTAAGAATGCCCACCAACTGCGGCAGCACGAACCATGCCAAGCCGAGCGTAATGACTGCGGTGAGCGTTAGGACGATGCCGGGATAGATCATGGCCATCTGCACCTTGGATTTCAGCGCGCGATCTTTTTCCTGCTGAATGGCGAGATATTCCATGTTGCGCGACAGCGCACCGGCTTCTTCGCCGATGCGAATGAGCGCCAATGCGTATGGCGAGAAGAAACTCTGGTTATCCATGGCGCACCACAGCGCGATTCCACTTTCCACTTCGTCGATGATTTTCTGCACGATTTTCTTCATCGGCTTGTTTCGGGTCTCCAGCAAAATGGTATTCAGTGCGTCCACAACGGACAATCCGGAGTTCAGCAGAATGGCGAGGTTCTCGATGAATACCGTCTTCTCCTTGCCCATGCCGATGTTATTGATGCCTTCCAGCACCTGCATGAACGTCTTTTTGCGCTTACCGAAGGTGCCGGTCGGGTCGGCCTTGTCACCGGCAACGCCCTTCTTTGCCACCGCTTTCTTGCTTGGAGCAGCTGCGGCTTTGGCCGCAGATTTTCCGAACAAGGACCAACCCTTTTTGGTTGCCGGAGTGGGTGTCGCGGGCGCTGCTGTTGTAGCCGGAGAAGCGGACGCCGGGGCAATCGGGGACGCCGGAGATGCGTTGGCTAGAGCCGGTGCGACAGACGCAACCGAAGCCGGAGCAGCCGGAGACGGAATGCTTGGAGCGGGTGCCGCGATCTTCGGCGCGGACGGATTGGCTTCAATCGGAATTGCGACCAGCTTGGGCGCCGTTTCCTCGGCGGCCGTCGCAGTCACCTCTTTTTTCTGTTCCTCCTCTATAGCCGCGGCGTGCTTTGCTTCGGCATTCTTCCTTTTTGCGGCCACGGCAAACATGGTCAGTGCGCGCTTTTTGGCGACGTGCGGCGGTACATGGTGCTTGTCCATGTTTCCGGTCTGGCCGTCGACGGGAGGATTAGTGTCGGACATGTTCGTGAGATTCGTCTTTCTTGAAGAACAGCGCTTCGGGGGGCGCCGCCATGCGCAGGAGTTCTTCCAATGTGGTGAGCCCCTCCTTTACTTTCTCCAGGCCGTCTTCGAACAAAAACAACATGCCGTTGGCGCGTGCCTGCAGCAAAATGTCGGTACTGCCCGCGCGAGCGGTGATGAGTTCTTCGATCTCCTTATTGATTTCGAGTACTTCGTAGATGCCCACGCGTCCGCGATACCCCGTATTTCCGCAGGCTTCGCATCCTTTTCCGCGGTAGAAGTGCACGTCTTCGCCTTCCGGGAAATAGTGTTCGGCGCCCTTAAAGAGCGCGCGAGCTTCCTTTGTCGTTACCGCGAAGCTGAAGCGGCAGTGCGGGCAGATGCGCCGTACCAAGCGCTGAGCCACGATGACTTCCAGCGTGGAAGCCAGCAAGAACGGCTCCACCTCCATTTCAATAAGACGTGGAATGGCGGTGGCCGAGTCGTTGGCGTGCAGCGTGGAAAACAGCAGGTGACCGGTCAAGGCGGCGTTCACGGCAATGCCGGCGGTTTCGGCGTCGCGGATTTCTCCCACCAGCACCACGTCGGGGTCTTGGCGCATGAGGGCGCGGAGTCCTTTGCCGAACGTGAGTCCGGTACCCAGGTTCACCTGAATATGGTTGATGCCGGGAATTTTGTATTCGACCGGATCTTCGATAGTCGACACGTTCACGTCCGGACGGTTCAACATTTTAATGAGTCCGTACAACGTGGTGGATTTACCGGCGCCGGTCGGACCGACGGTGATGATCATGCCGAACGGCTTGTGTGCGGCCTGTTCCAAAATCGAACGGTGGGCGTCCGAGAATCCCAAGTCGGCGAGCGTGAGGTTGCGAACGTATTCCGACAACAGACGCATAACAATTTTTTCGCCGTCGACAATCGGAATGACCGAGACGCGGACGTCCATGGTTCCAGAGCGTGACTTGTAGCGAATGGCGCCGTCCTGAGCCGCATAGTGCTCGTCGATGCGCAGGTTTGCCTCGATCTTGATGCGGTTGACGATACCCTCGTAGAACTGTCGCGGCAGGCGGCCGGCCTCGTGCATGACGCCGTCCACGCGGAAGCGCACGACCACGTCTTTTTCCTGCGGTTCGAAGTGAATGTCGGATGCCTTCAAGCTCATGGCATCGGCGAAAATTTCTTCCAAGATTTCGGGTGCGACTTTTTGCTGCTTCTGAATGATCGACTGAAAGCGTGTCGCCAGCGGTTTGCGGTACAACTTGAATGCGATATCGATACCGCTCTTCGGCGCATAGACGAATTTAATCGTGCCGGTGAACGGCGCGACCTTGGCTTCTTTTTTCGCTCCCCACAACGATTTGTTTTTCTTCTCGCTCTTGCTCTCGCCGCCGACCATCTTCAGTTTTCCAATATTTTCGCGAATGGCTTTCTCCAGGCCTTCGCGCAATGGGTCGGATGTCGCAACAGTCACTTCGGTATCGGTGAAGCCAACGACTGCAGCCGAGTACGTGCGGGCGAATTCCTCGGGAAGTTTTTGTACGGTTTCCTGCGTTGGGGGATTGTTCGGCAGATCGAAGAACGGCAACTTGTAGTGTTCCGACAGAGCGTTTTCCAACAACTCGCTCGTCATCAGGCGCTTCTCGGACAGAATGATCCGCAGCTCGCAGTTGCGCGCATCGGCTTCTTTCAGCACGGCGGCGCACTCTTCCTCGGAGAGGTAGCTTTGGGAGACCAGGATTCTGCCGAGTTCTGCGTTGTTGATCTGCATGTGGGTGTTGGTGTGCGGATCGTTGTTAGAGAATCGCTTTGACGCGCTGGACGATCTGCGCGATGGGCGTGTTCGATTTCACAAAGTAGTCCAAGGCGCCCAGTTGCTTGGTTTTGTTGCGGTCTTCCTCCTGGCCCAAGTTGCTCAGCACGATTGCCGGCACGCCGTATTTGCGCTGTTGCATTTCCGTCAGCACGCCGAAGCCGTCCATGACCGGCATGATCAAATCCAGCAGCACCAGACCGTAGCCGCCTTTGTCTAATTCAGCCAAGGCATCGGTGCCATTCATGCACGTATGCGTGACGTAGCCTTCGTTCTTCAGTTTCATTTCCAGCGCATGCGCCAACGGCCGCTCATCCTCCACGATGAGCACGGCTTTCTTGCCGGCGGCATCCGGAGCCTTCGGCGCGACGGGCTGCACGGCAGCCGGCGTCTCCGGTGTTGGTTCCTGCGTAGAGGGCATAAATCTCTCTAGTGTATCACAAAAGCGCCATTTTCACCAGACCCCGGATCGCAGCAATCCAGAATCGCTGTTTTTGAGCATTTTTGTCCAATTTCAGAGGCCTGTCGCAACGAGGCCTTCAGACTGATACACTCCGGTCGTGCCCTCCCGCTCCTCAACCCGCAAGCGCGCCCTCATTTCCGTGTCCGATAAGACGGGCGTGGAGAAGCTCGCAAAAGGCTTGCAGAAGCTCGGATACGAGATTTTGTCGACCGGAGGAACACACAAAATCCTGGAGAAAAACGGTATCGCCGTCACCTCGGTCGACCACGTCACGCAGTTCCCGGAATGTTTCGGTGGCCGCGTGAAGACCATGCACCCGCTCATCATGGGCGGCATTCTGTACAAGCGCGGTGACGAGAAGCACTGTGAAGAAGCCAAGAAACTCGGCATTGAACCGATCGACATCGTGGTGGTGAATTTGTATCCCTTTGCGCAAACCCTGAAGAAAGTTACCGGGGGAACATGGTCGATTTCGCATGCCGATGATCCGGCGTTCGATGTGCATCATCCCGAGATCGTGGAGCAAATCGACATCGGCGGACCGACGTTGCTTCGCAGTGCGGCCAAGAACCATGCCGATGTACTTTCGATTTGCGATCCGTTCGATTACGACCGCGTTCTTGCGGCTTTGGAAAGCGGAGAAGTCGCCGATGCGCTACGTCGCGAGTTGGCGGCGAAAGTTTTTTTGCACACGGCTGCATACGATGCGCTCATCGCCGAATATTTGTCGAAGGGTGAGCACAACGGCGTCATGCTTACGTCGGGTCGCACGTTGCGGTACGGCGAAAATCCGCACCAGTGGGGCAAGTTCTACGCCCAACTGGACGCACGCAGCACCACCGATCGCGGCGAACATCGCTGGAAATTATTGCAGGGCAAAGAATTGAGTTACCTGAATATTTTCGACTCCGATGCCGCGTGGCGCATGGTGCAGGAATTCTCCCGGCCGGCCGCGGTGTTGGTAAAACACGCCAACCCGAGCGGCATTGCCGTGCACGACACTCTGGATGAGGCATTCCAGCGCGCATACGACAGCGATCGATTGTCCGCATTCGGCGTCATCATCGCGCTGAACAAGCGCTGCACATCCGGCGTGGTGCAAAAAATGCTCGACCAGAAAATTTTCACCGAGATCCTGCTGGCACCGGGCTTCGAACCCGGAGCGCTGGAATTACTCAAGCAGAAGCCGAATTTGCGCGTCATCGACATGACCGACGTCACCTTCGCGCATGATTCGGTGTACCGCAGCGCATTCGGTGGAATGTTGGTGCAGAACGATGACCTGAAACAGGTCACGAAAGATATGCTCACATGCGTTACGAAGAAGAAGCCGACGCCTGAGCAAATCGACGATCTGCTGTTCGCCTGGAAGGTCGTGAAGCACGCCAAGTCGAATGCCATTGTGTTCGCGCATCACGGTGTGACGGTCGGCCTCGGCTGCGGTCAGACCAGTCGCGTGGATTCGGCGTGGATCGCCGCCAAGCGCGCAGGAGACAAAGCCAAAGGCGCGGTCATGGCCAGCGATGCCTTTTTCCCTTTTCCGGATGCAGTCGAAGAGGCGGTGAAGAACGGCATTGTCGCCATTATTCAACCGGGCGGATCGGTACGCGACGCCGATGTCATCAAACGTGCCGATGAACTGGGCGTGACCATGGTCACGACCGGTGTGCGCGGATTCAGGCACTAAGAACAATCAGTGGTTTCCGCGCTTGATTCGACTTTGCTGTACCATCTCAGCATGCAACTCCTCCTGCCCGCCGGCGAAGAACTTCTGGCAATGAAGCACGATATGACTTCCGACCCGGGTGCCAAATTCGTGATGTTCAGACGCGGCACAGAGTTGGTTGCGGCGTTGTTTCCATTTCACAAAACACATGCCGACATTGTTGAGCAGCGTCGGAAGGAAGACCCCACGTTGCAGTTCCTTGGCGCCGGATTTGTGCTGAACAATATGCCGCGCTGGGGTTCCGAGTCGTGCGTGAAGCGCATGGGTGTGGATCGTCCGGCAATCAAGCAGCAGGCCGAGTGCCTGCGCGCATTGCGCGGAGCCCTTGCCGTAGCCTAAATTCAACGTTTTTTCGCAACGATTTCCAGCGTGTCGAACAGCGGTACCGGAATGGTCCACGACAGGCTTTTTTCGCGGTATGGCCGGCGCAGCAAACGTGCCAAAAGATAGCCGATGCTGAACGACCGTACATGGTGCCGTACTGAAACCGGCTCGAGTCCGGCTTTTTGCAGCGCATTGCAGAGCGACCGTTTGGTGAAGTAGTGCAGATGTGCCGGAATCACGCAGTACCAGCGCGCGCCGAGCAGCTTGGACAGCAGGCTGTCGTAGCGCGGCGTCACTACTGCCATGACACCGCCCGTCCGCAACACGCGTGCGCAATCGCTCAGAAACTGCTGCGGGTTGCGCAGATGCTCCACGATGTCGATTGCAGTCAGTGCATCGATGCTTTGCGCGGACAGAGTCGCAAGTGTCGCGGTATCGCCTTGTCGTACCGCATCGCTCAGTCCGCGCGCTTTGCTTTCGGCAACCGCCCACGCTGCGGGTTCCAGACCTTGGGCGTCCCAGCCCATTGCTTTGGCTTCGCTCACAAGCAAGCCCGGACCTGCGCCGACATCCAGCAACATGGCGGGCGCATGGAAGCGTTCTAGGTGGCGAAGAACACCGGCGGCGGCCATCCGGCGGCCGTGTTGTTCAGCCAGGTACGTGCGGTCTGCCGGTGCGTCGGCATACCAGCGCAGCACATTAATATCCGAGCCAAGCGGACTCCATCCGTGGCCGCAACGCGTACAGCGCAAGACATCGAGTCGTGCGGTCGATCCGTCGGCGATCACGTACGCATGATTTGCGGCGCCAAAGAACGCACGCGGGTCGACGGTGCCGCGGATAGCAAGCGCCGAAGCGGAGCCGCACAGGGGACAGACTGGCAATGACATGCTGCCAGCCTACAGGTACCATCGCTGCGATGCGCGTGATTGCGGTGTTGCCCGCCTACAATGCGGCTGGAACGGTACAAAAGACCTGTGCGGCAATCCCGCAGGGCTCGGTGGCCGAAATCATCCTGGTCGATGACTGCAGCAGCGACGACACCGTACAGGTGGCCGGCACCATTCCGGGTGTTACGGTGATTCGTCACCCGGAGAACAGGGGTTACGGCGGCAATCAGAAGACGTGTTACAACACGGCACTCGAGCACGGTGCCGACGTGGTCATCATGATTCATCCTGACTTTCAGTACGATCCTTCGCGCGTGCCGGAAATGACCGCACCGCTTATCGCCGGAAAAGCCGACATGGTCATGGGCTCGCGCTTTTTGCATGAAGATCCACGCAAAAGCGGCATGGTGTGGTGGAGGTATTTCGGCAACCGATTCCTCACGGCGGTGCAAAATCTGGTGCTGGGTGCCAAGCTGTCCGAATGTCATTCGGGGTATCGCGCGTATACGGCCGATTTGCTCCGGACGATTCCCTACAACGCGTTCTCCAATGACTTCGTCTTCGACTCGCAGATGATCGCAGCAGTCGCACGCAAAAAACTACGCATCGCCGAGGTTTCCATTCCAGTGCGCTATCTTTCGGACTCATCGTCCATCTCGTTCCGCCGGTCGGTGC
>CAYUVW010000034.1:0-13234 GCA_964448405.1 uncultured Candidatus Peribacteria bacterium
CGACCAAGAAGACGAGCGGCGTGCGCATCGCCGCTTCGCAAATCAGCAGTGACTACTTAAGCCTTGCCGACCGTGAAAGCATTACATCGTTCCTCAGCACCAAAAAGGCATTCGCCGCCGCACTGAAGGAATCGAACTGGGACAAACAGGACATCGACGTTCTGGAGTGCCATGACTGCTTCTCCATTGCTTCGCTCATTCACCTGGAAGACATGGGCTACTGCCGGCCCGGCGAAGCCGTACGGATTTTTGAGCAGGGCGACACCGACGTCGACGGCACACTGCCCATGAACTGCAGCGGCGGACTGAAAGCCTGCGGCCACCCGATTGGGGCCACCGGCGTGAAACAGGTGCTCGATATTTGGAAACAACTCTCCGGCAAAGCCCCGAACCAAGTGCAGAACGCCAAGCGCGGACTCGCTCATAACCTGGGCGGCGTCGGCGCCACCTGCACATTGCATCTTCTCGAAACCGCCTAACCATGCCAAACCGCATCCCCGCTCTCCACCGGCGCACCAAGCAACTTACCAAGACCGAGCTGAAGCCCGGGACGATTGTAAGTTTCACCACCATTCAGCACCCGCCGGCCGGTTTCGGCAGCGAGCCGTACACCGTGGCGCTTGTGGAGCTGGCCGATGGCAAGCGTGTCTGCGCACAGCTGACCAAAGAGAGCGCGACGCCGGTCATCGGCGCCCATGTGGTGCCGTGCATGCGACGCATCCGCACCATGGAGAACGGATTGTTCGTGAATGACATGAAGTACGAAGTGGTGGATTCGTCATCGCTGCCGATCATTGATTTCAAGTGCTACGTCTTGGCACTCACCGGACCATCCGGCGTCGGCAAAACGACCATCACGCGTTCGTTGATGGGCGTCATGCGCAGCTACTGCGAGCAAGTACCGATTTATACGACTCGCGCCAAGAAGAAAGGCGACGTAGAACCCTATGTGCATGTAGATGCAGCCAAATTCGATGCCATGCTCAAGAGCGGCGAAATCATTGCGCAAACGCACATGGAATCGGCAACCGAAGTACGCAAATACGGCTATCGCAAGCAGGATATCCAGGCGATTTGGGCCAAGTCCAAACTGCCGGTGGTCGTGACCGATATTCATCTCTTGCAGGGACTCTCGCACCAACTTGGACGCCGTGCGATTCTCAGTTGCGGCCTGCTGCCACCCGGCAACAGTCATCGCCGTCGCTTGAGTGCATTGCTCCACCGCATGCGCACCCGCGGTCGCGAGACTGCAGCGCAAATCAAGGAGCGCCTGAAGACGGCCACGAAGGATCTGACTGCATTCGAAACCTACAGTCACCTGTTTGATCACATGGTGGTGAACGACAAGCTCGACGTGTGCCTGGAGAATATTACGAAGATCGTAAAGCGTTAGGCGCTCTCGTTCGGAGTATCGCGCTTTCCGCGCGGCTTCGCCACGAAAACTTTCACATCGTTCACGGTGCCGGTGCGAACCGCACTGTCGATTTTATCCAGGAAGTGCTTAATGTCGGTGGCGTACTTCAAGCCCGGAAACGAGGCTTGGCGCTGTGCGTCGGCAGTGCCGTAGCGGACGATGAGGTGCTTTACTCCGAATGCGATTTCCAGCAACCCGCCCTTCTTCGTGGCGCTCTCCTGGTACTGACTCCATTTCACCGTCTTCATGGATTTGAGTGAAAAGGGGCCGGGCTCCTGAAGGAGAATGCGATCGTTGGTCACACGCAACGCGGCCTTCTGCCATAAGGAATGGCGCAACCAACAGAGTCCTGCAAACAAGATGCCAACAATCACAATGCCGATTTGCCACGGCAAAAACGTATCGAACGCCACCCAGAAACCGCCGAGCAACACGAACGACAACATTGTGCCGGCCACCAGCGATTCAACGGCTGCCCGGGCAATACCTCGGACAAGCACCGGGACTCCGGGAGTCATTTTCAGAAGCAAACGCTCGCCGTCGTGCAGGTAGCTGCGGTCATCCATGGAAAAATGATACCAGTGTTTGTTTCCCGTAGCTGCGACATCGTGTCGCAGCGGACCCCGGGACACCATGTCCCAGATGCGGCCATCTTAGAAAGCGTCGTACACAGCCGCGTATTTCGCAGCAATCACATTCCAATCGTATTGTTCTTTGCCCTGCTTCGCCGATGATGAGAGCATCTCGCGCAGCGATTTGTCGGTGAGTACGCGCTTGAGTGAAGCGGCGGCGGCCTGAACGTCATCGGAAGGCACGAGCAAGCCATTCAGTCCATCCGCAACGATATCCGAAATGCCACCGACCTTGGTGGCGACGACCGCGCATCCGGCGGCCTGAGCTTCAAGGAACACGTTGCCAAATGCCTCGCTGCGCGACAGGCCGCAGAACACTTCGGCTTGGGCGAATTCATCGTACGCGGCCGCAGGCGAAACTTTGCCGACGAACTCCACCCGCTCCTGAAGATTCAGATTCTCCACCTGTTGCTCAAGTACGGGTCGCAATGAACCGTCGCCGACAATCCGCAAATGCACCTTCGGGTCTGCACTCTGCACCAGAATGCCAAATGCTGAAATCAGCGTATCGACGCCTTTCATGGATTCCAGCCTGCAGAGCGAAAGAATACGGCCGGGAATCTTCTCGTGAAAACGACACGTCTCTTGAATGGCCTTCAACGGAATGCCGTTGGGAATAAGCTCCACATCATTGCGACCCAGTGTGCGAGCGCGACGGATCAGCGTAGAACTGATGGCAGTGATCTTGTGCGCGGAACGATGCATGAGGCCAAGCAACAAACTCGTGTTGGTGCTTTGCAGGGTCAGCATCCGCTTTGCCGACGGCACAAGGTAGCGGCAGAACACCAATGCCAAGCCTGCGTACGATTCAAGAACCGCATGCACGATATGCGGCTTGCAGGTGCGCGCCACAAGCGGCGCCAACAGCGGGAAAAGGTACTTATCGAAGCCCAATCCAATGCCAACACGAATCACCGTAATGCCCTGCACGACATCGCGACGGGCCAACCCCTTCGGTAATCGCGAATCCGACAAGCTGGTGATGATCGTAAGGTCGTATGTGTCGCGCAAACACAGTGCCACCTCTTCCACCATGGCTTCGGCACCACTGCGATGTGGCGAGAGAAATGCCGACAGAATGACGATGCGTTTCTTCATGCGTTTGGAACGGAAGCCGGGCCGCCAATCCAGCCGTCGAACAAGGCACCGTACTGTTTGCCAACGACCTCCCAGCTGAACACGCTTTCAATGCGCGCACGCGCGGCGACTCCTAATGCCCTCATTTTATGCGGGTCGCCGAGCAAGCGGCGGATGTGCGCCTCCAGTGCGGCGCGGTCACCAGGATTGAAGAGGAATCCGGACACGCCGTTTTGAATGAGGAATGCGTTGCCGCCGACGTCGGACGCAATGCACGCGCAGCCGCTCGACATGGCTTCCATGAGCGCGTTGCTCAGGCCCTCGGAGTAACTGGGCAGCACGAAGATATCGCTCTCGCCGAGCACGGTCGGAATGTCTTTGCGCAACCCCGTGAACGTGACGGTGCTGGCATATTTCAGTACCAACTCATGCCCTGGCTTGTACCAACCGACGACGCGGAAATGCACCGTGGGGAATTCTCGTTTCAGTTTGTCGGCAACGGCAACGAAGTCATCCAC
Organism: uncultured Candidatus Peribacteria bacterium; assembly: GCA_964448405.1. Lineage (GTDB taxonomy): Bacteria > Patescibacteriota > Gracilibacteria > Peribacterales > Peribacteraceae > DAORHV01. The sequence continues at coordinate 3,642 of CAYUVW010000034.1, forward strand.
ACCCTTCACGGATTCCAGGCGCCCCACATACGTGACCGTGACGCCCTTCTTCCCGCGCTCCGGGCTGGATCCGTACGGCTTGGGGTCGATGCCCGTGGGAATGACTTGGGATTTTCCAGCAATCAGCAATTGCTTCAGAACGGCTTCCGGCTGCGGATGGAAAAACACCACGCGGTTGGCAGCCAAGAGAAGAAGCCAGCCCAGCGTCCATGCATAGATGGCGCTGCACATTTGGAACAACTTTCCTCTTCCCCACCACGTGATGCCGACCAGCGCATCGGTAATGAGCAAGACCCGGTGACCGGTGAGCCGCAACGGAAGCAGTGCGATGGAACTCCAGAACAAGACCTTGTTGACCACGATAACGTCGGGCTTCAGTTCGCGCGCCAGCTTCACGGCCTTCACGCTGAAGCCGAGTGCGATTCCGTAATTCCACGGGTCAGGCAGGAACACATCCTGCACACGATGAATGGTGAGTGTATCCGATACCCGTTCAACCGTGCGGGTCCCACCGGCGGTCGGCCCCATACACAGTACGTGCACGTGGTACCCGATACGCTGCCACAGCTCAGCCATGTTCACCGTACTGACCATCCAGCGGTGGTCTTCCTTCCAGTACGGGCTGATGAGGAGGATTGTTCGCATAAAGAAGCCACGCTAGCGTGACACGACGCTTCGCGAAGCGCAATCGCAGCGACTAGAACGAGTCGGCGATCGTCTGGAACACCGCCTTCATGATTTTGTCCGTCAGGGACGGCTCGGCTGCCGTATTTTCGGAAGCGGCGGCATGTGTCTGCTCCTCTTGTGCGGCAACGGCATCGACCTGTTTCTTGCGCTCTATCCCGCTCAATGCGGGCTTTACCGCTTCCTCCATGTCAGATTTAGACGGCAAGTGATTGAAGTGATCGACGATGTCGCGTGCAACCTTTCCTTCTTCCGGCGGCAAGACGGATAATGTCTGTTCATTCAAAACGTAGTGCCGAATGATGGGTGCACCCACATACCAGGTGAGCATGCCGAACAGAATGACAAAGAGTACGTAGGCGACGTTTTTCGCCACTTGTAGTGCATAGAGCCCTGCAACACCCAAGACCAGAAATAGTGCGATGGGGATGATGAAGCTGATGTTCAACATGAGGGAGTTTTTGTTTAAATTATTATACAATAATTATTGATTTTACACAATATCTATGGCTCTGGGAGTACTTTGGCGACCTTGCCATTCCTATTTTTTCGTGGACTGATGCGGTATTTCGTCACCTAGACGAACTTCGGAATTCCTTGTGCTACGCATACGGACGACCATGCAGGAAACTAGCTTCGTTTCTTTCCCCCATATTCTCCATGGAGACCCCTACACCTCAAACGTCTGAAGTACTCAAGACCGAAGTCTTGGACAGCGCGACGATCCGACAGCTTCAGCTGGAAGCATCGCGTATGCAGCTACGCATGAACGAACTGACCGGCGACGAGCACGCTCGCTACGAAGAAGTCATGCGCACGCTGAAGGCAAATGGCGCCGACGACTGGGGTGACTAAGCTTGGCCTTGGTCCTGCGGCGCACGAGCGATTTTGGCATCGTGCAACGATTCGTCACGAACGATCTTCACGATACGCTGCTCCAATTCCTCGATACGAATCACCATGTAGAACACAATGAAGAACAGAATGCCGAGCGCACTGATGACGGCGGCATTCTCGTTCTTCTTGATGCCGGTTACTGCGCTTAAGTACTGCAAATTGCCCGGGAACAATGCGATATACCCCAACGCTCCCCAGAACACCGTCCACAGCACGCCTTCCCACACCGTTTTACGCTGACGCATGACCAGACTCCATGCGTACGCAAGCATGAGGAGCGAGAACAACGGAACGACGATTTGGTACGGCGTGATTTCCATAAGCGTTAGCGCAAGAAGGAGCGTAGCAGAATTTTACAGGCCGTGCGTATGCCGTTGGCAAACGACTGACCCTTCGCCAGCGTGTATTCGGAGTACATGACTTTGGATGGTACGGAAACCACGACCCAGCGGTACTGCGCTGCTTCGCGGATGATTTCGGTGCAGAATTCGAAACCGCGCATTTTCAAATCAATCTGCTTCAGTGCGCGCGGACCGAACACTTTGAATCCGCACTGTGTATCCGGCAACAGCATGCCGGTGACAATGAACGTGAGAGCGTTACCGGCTGCATTGAAAATGCGGCGGATCATCGGAATGGAATTCTTGCCACCGAAGCGATTGGCAATCACCAGGTCGGCATTGCGTTCGGTCAGTACGTTCAACAACTGCGGAATGTCGCGGGCATCGTGCTGACCGTCGGCATCGATGGTAATGACGACGTCGAAACCCAAGCGACGCGCTGCCTCGATACCGGTCATGGTGGCGGCACCCGCGCCGCAGTTTTCGGCATGACGAATGACAATTGCGCCGGCGTGCTCGGCCACGGCAGCGGTGGTATCCGACGAGCCGTCGTCGACCACGATGCAGCGCTCCACGAACGCCTGGCAGCCGCGCACGACCGCATCCACCCGAGTGGCTTCGTTATACGCCGGAATCACGGTACAGACGCGCATTAGGGCAGGATGATGTAAGCGATGCCATTGCTGGGGTCATTTACGGCGATGTTCAGACCGAGCGAGGCGTCGTTGGCGAATTCCAAGAACGCATTCACTTTCTTGTGCAACGAACCGTTCTGATCCTTCTCAATCGTCTGCGTGTTCGTATCGAAAATCATGCTGTTGAATCCAAGTGCTTGCAGACGCTTGAGCGTGAGAGCGTGGTTCCGTTCCTGGTTGATGCAATTGAAGAACTGCAGCTGATGATCGGCCAGCGGCAAAATCTCGCGGTTCTTGGGGATGAAGTACGAGATGAACGTGCCGATGCGATACGTATACGGCCTGTTTGGAATGCTGTCATGAAGCGTAAGAACACTGTCGCGGATATCGTCATAATCGGGAATGGTCACCTCGCGCAAAGCCTCGGCCGTCACTTTGCCAAGCGGATACTCGAACAGGTTTTTCTGCGTGTCGAACTGCCAGAAGCGGTTTACCAAGCACACCAGAATGCTCATGACGATGAGTGTGCTGAACGTGCCGCGATTCCAAGAATCCGGCGCATACGCCGCAAACGCCTCCAGGAAGACCGCAAAGCCGAGGAACATGCCGATGCCGTACCAAGAAATACCGTTGGCAACCAACGTCCACTGCACGAAGAACACCATGGTTCCGGCAAACAGGAAACGCAGCCAGCGTGCCTGCGGCAGCCAGAAGTATGGCAGCAACAAAAGCAGGGGGACGAGTAACAGGAGCGGAATAAGTGTGACGTAGTATCCGTACGAGTCGGAGTTCATGACTTGGCGCCAGGCCAGCGTAACGTAGTGGCCGATGCCGGAATCAAAGCCCCAATAGCGATCGAGCTCTTCCGTGCGAGCCGATGTCGTGCAGGCGGCATGTTTGGGGTCCAGCTTCAGTTCGGGCGGCAGAAAGCGCACCGGTGTTGCGGGATTCAGATCCGGCAGTTCTTCGCGCTGCAAGTACGATATGAAGGGCGCGGTGATGTCCTGCGCTTTCAATAAATTACCGACGTTGAATGGAGTTCCTATGGAAGTGGAGAAGTTGTAGGCCATCCACGGAGCACATGCCACCGCGATACCGACGAGAAAAATGCCACATGCTTGCGCGGTGGGCAGCACCGCCTTGCGGTTGCGATACACCGCCAATCCCAAACATGTCAGTCCTGCAAGAATGAGCACGCCGAAGATGAGCAGCGGCGTCAGCAGGCTGGGGTCGAGTGCGGCACGGCCAATAATGGCCGACACATCGAGCGGACCCATTTTAAAGAGCACCGCAAAGCTGAGAAGTGATGCACCAAAAAACCCAAACCAGCCCATCATGGCGCCAATGAGCACCGAGACGAGCAAGATGATGGTGAGAATCGCAGTTGGCTTCATGGCAAAACTGAGTGCGGCCAGAAGACCTGCTACGAACAATAACCGACGATCGCGCGGCTTGGCGTGCTCGGTTTCATCGTGCAGACCGGGCGTGCCGAATTGGTACGCGAACAGAGCCAGCATGGCGAGCACGCCGGTGAAGAACACGGCATTATCGATCTTCATGTCCGCAAACGAGAAATGGCCAGTCATCGGCAGCATGTAGTACAACGCTGCCGCAACCACGCCGCGGCGGTGCCCCATGAGCATGCGGGCAAAGCTGTACACGGCCAGCAGCGCGAAGGCGCCGGCCAGCCAGTTGATCTGCATGGCGAAGGTGGAGCCCACGATGCTTTCCAGCCCGAACAGCAAGTAACCGATGGCCGACATGAACTCCCACTGGAACTGGGACATGGACGGAATGATTGCTCCGTAGCTGGCCAACAGACGGGGGCGATTCAGGTAGCTGCCCAGGTCATCCCAACCGATTGGGAATGGGCGCACGACGTTCAGGAAATTCAGCGCCAAGTACGTCACGAGCAACCATGTCAGCGGCACGAACCAATCTTTGAATTCCAGTTCCACGTCGGCAGCCGGTTGCCAAGAAGAGCGCAGCCAATACCACGTCTGCGGGAAGAAGAGGAACGGCGTTAGGAAGAACAGCAACTGCGTCACGGTCCAGCCATTCACAACCACGGCGTTCAGGCCGCCGGCAACGGCGACTGACCAGAGCACGGCGATCCATACCAAGGTACCAACGCCGATGCTGAGCATAAGCTCAAGAAGACGCGGCTGCGTGCGCATGCGCAGAACGCAGACCAGTGCACAGCGTCCTACGACCAGCAAATTGAGCACGAGAATCAGAAGCAACAAGAACTGTGCTCCGACGCGCGTGAACATGCTCTGCTGCATGCAGAAGAAACGCAGGTCGTAGATGCGCGTCCCATTTTGCAATTGGCCGAGTTCGGAAAGGCAGCCGCGAGCCAACAGGGACTCGTAGTTTTTTCGGAGTTCAGTTAACGCTTGCGGACTGGCACTGCCGTAAATGGCAGCCGTCGGCTCGTAGAAGCGCGTGAACGGCGCCAAAATGGTATTGCCGGCCTTGTCCATGACCTTGGCATTTTCGGGTGTGTTGACGTTGTAGAGCGTACCGAGCGACAGCGTGGTGCCAATGAGCCAAGTCGATGCGGCGAACAGTACAATCAGCATCGCCGGACGCAGCTTGAAGCGCAGGGAAAAACGCCCGGTCGTAAACCCGCCGTAGACGATGAGCCCGATGTACAGCAAAAGCGAAATGATGACGTACGCCATGAATGGGCTACCGGTCTTCAGCAGGCCTCCGATGAACGGGAAGAAGTACGTTGATCCGCGGCACAGCAACGTGCCGGGGGTCATTTGGCTGCCGCAAGCGCCATCCAGGAATTGGATTTGCTGCGGAGTGGAATACACCAATTGGTGGATGGGTACACCAATGTAGGCGAGCAGCGTGTAGCCGCCCCAGAACACCGCGAGGGTGAAGAGCGAAACGCTCAAAATTAGAATGGTGCGCTGAGAGAGGTGCATAAGTGCGCGTACGATACCGCAAAAGCCCCTTTCGGGCGAAGGCAAACAGTCTGGATTCACCTGAAAGGCGAAGGTGATAGAATCGGTGCTCCATGGCCTACGACCCCGTTGCCATTCGCCGGCAGTTCCCCATCTTCGACCAGCCAATCGAGGGACATCGCCTGGTGTATTTGGATACCGCAGCCACGAGCCAGAAACCGAAAGCGGTACTGGATGCGATGCAGTATTTTTACACGCACGACAACGCCAATATCAATCGCGGCGTGCACCCGTTGGCTGAGCGAGCGACTACGGTATTTGAAACGGCCCGCAAGCGCGTGGCGCAGTTCATCAACGCAAAACACCCGCATGAAGTTATCTTCACGCGTAACACCACGGAGGCAATCAATCTTGTCGCACGCTCATGGGGAGCCACGCATCTGCGCAAAGGACAGGGCATCGCCGTGTCGATACTGGAGCACCACAGCAACATCGTGCCGTGGCTGCAGCTGAAAGAGGAAAAGGAAGCCGCGTTACAGTGGATCGACATGGACACCAACCACGAACTGCGGTTGGACCAACTGCAAGTCGCACTCACGAAAAACGCTGTGAAATTGGTCGCCGTCACCGGACTCAGCAACGTACTCGGCACACTGTCGCCACTTGGCGAAATCATTGATCTGGCGCACACCCATGGCGCGAAAGTCTTGGTGGATGCGGCGCAGTTGATCGCCCACAAGACCGTGGATGTACAAACGTTGGACGCTGATTTTTTGGTATTCTCCGGCCATAAACTCTATGGACCGACCGGAATAGGCGTGCTGTACGGCAAGATGGATCTTCTGAAAGAAATGCCGCCGTTTCTGGGCGGCGGCGACATGATTCAGAACGTTGAGCAGCAACGCTTTACGGCTGCCGAACTTCCGCGAAAATTCGAAGCCGGAACGCCGGCCATCGCCGAGGCGATCGGACTGCAGACGGCCATGGATTGGTTGGACCATGTCGGGCGCGAGGGTATTGAGCGACATGAGCGGAAGCTGATCGAACACGCTATGAATGGACTGCGAACAATAAAGGGCCTGAACATCCTCGGCTCCGGCGACGCCGATGCCACTCACGGGTGCATAAGCTTCACCATCGACCGCGTGCACCCGCATGACCTTACCGAAATTTTGGGACGCAAAGGCATCTGCCTGCGCGCCGGCCACCATTGCACGCAGCCGCTCCACAAGCGACTGGGTATTGTGGCGTCCACGCGCTTGTCCGTTGGCGCGTACAACACGATTGAGGACATTGACGACTGCCTCCGTGCAATCGAGCAAGCCAAGCTGACCATGAAAGCGTAATCTGTACGCAATGGACCTGTACGCCGAAAACATTTTGGACCACTACCGCCACCCGCGCGGACAAGAGCCTTTGGCAAATCCGTCGGTGGAACGCCGTGAGGAAAATTTGAGCTGCGGTGATGAACTCACCGTGCGCCTCGCCTTGAAGGACGGTGTGGTCACGGGCGTGAATTGGGAAGGTACGGGGTGTGCAATCAGCCAGGCGGCAATGTCGATCTTGAGCGAGGAGTTGACCGGCATGACGACTGAGAATCTCGCGAATATGAAGACCGAACACATCTACGAACTGCTCGGCGTTCCGGTTGGCCCACGCAGGTTCAAATGTGCACTACTGTGCCTGCACACCCTCAAAAACGCTCTTCGCATGCACGCCGGAAAACAACCGCAGGGCTGGCTGGAAACGGTGGCGCTCGACAATGACTAGTTGGCTTAGTACACTCTGCAAGCTCTTTTGACGATATCCGACGCGATACAGCGACTGGAACAATAAGCCGCCCTAGCTCAGTGGTAGAGCACGTCCATGGTAAGGACGGGGTCACGGGTTCAATCCCCGTGGGCGGCTCCACTTCAACATTGCCGCCCTAGCTCAGTGCGCCGGGTTCGTTTACGAACACGGCCAATAAAAAAAACATCTGCGCGCAACGCACGTCCATGGTAAGGACGGGGTCACGGGTTCAATCCCCCTCCCAGAAACAAGTCCTTGAGCACAAGCCGCAGGCGCCGTGCGAAAGACTTGGTTTGCAGTCCCTTGAGGGAGTGGGCGGCTCCACTTCAACATTGCCGCCCTAGCTCCAGTCTTCGTTCCGCAAAGCGGAACTACGCCCGGCAAGCAATGCCAGGGTTCTTTTTTGTAGAGGTATGCAAACTTGACATCTGTCTACACTGAATGTAAAACGTCCGACCTATGAAACCATTTCACCTCAACAGAACCTCCGATCTCAGCCTCGGGCAACTCGAAGACGTGCTCGGCGAAAGCCTTGCAGTCTCGAAGCGTGTCGAAGCTGACTTGCCCGAACCCACGCTGCCAATGCTGCATCAGGCCGGCGTATGGCTGACGACGAAGGATTCCATGCGCACGAAAGCGTCCATCAATCAGGCCCTCACTCGTCTCGGTGGGACCATGCTGGAGGTCGGTGGCGGCAGCCTGGTGAGCACGGAAACCAAAGGCACTCGCGAGCCGCTTGCAGACATCATGCGCTGCCTGGATGCCATGGGCTACCGCGTGATGTTCGCTCGCCTGCACACGCAGGCCCAGACCAACGAACTCATCGGCGCTTCCCGCAAGATGTCCGTCATCAATGCCCTGAACGACACCGACCACCCGTTGCAGTCGCTGGCCGACGCAGCGGCATTGATCGAGAAAGACGGTTGGGGCAAGGGCAAGAAAATCGTCTTCGCGGGACCCGGCGACAACAACGTCACCATCTCACTGGCCGAAGTTGCCGCTCAGCTCGGTTGGGACTTCGTTCATACTGGACCTCAAAATCACCAGATTCCCGGCGACCGTTTCATGCAACTGCAAGAGATCGCCCGCAAAGGCGGCGGCTCGGTGCAATACGTGGAAGATTGGAGTGAGGCGGTTCCGGACGCGACCATGCTGTACACCGACGTCCATGCATCCATGGGCCAGAAAGACCAGGCCACCGAGCTGAAGGCGATGCTCGAACCTTGGAGGGTGACGGAACAGATGATGGAGCGCGCTGGTCCACAGGCGTATTTCGGTCACTGCCTCCCCGCCGAGCGCGGCGTAGATACGGACAACGCCGTGATCGAAGGTCCTCGATCCATCGTATTCCCCATCGCGGGGTTTCGCGCCCACACAACCACCGCACTGCTCCGCCTGCTCAGGGAAGGAAAGCTGAAGGGCTAAAAAGGCTTATGCAAGGCCAGGGTTGGCAAAATGCACCTGAGAATAACTTGGCGTGCATGACAAGTATATTTAACGTATACTGCCCGACCCTTCGGGCATGCAGACGCTGCGCACCATTCTCGGCTGGATCTGGCGCACGTTCGTGCAGGCGTTCTTTGCGATCCTCGCGCTCGTCACCATTGTAGGAATTTGGGGCTACACCAGCGCCATGGCGATTTTGCAGTACACGCCGGAGTTGGACTTCACGCGGTTGAAGTTACGGCAGAGCGTGCGGATTTTGGACCGACGTGACGGCGATTTATACCGCTTCTACGACGAAGAAGACCGTTTCTATTTACCCGGCGACAAGATTCCCCAACTCGTGAAAAACGCATTCGTCGCGATTGAAGACGAGCGTTTCTTCACCCGCAAGACGTGCATCGATTTCCGAGCCATCGCCCGAGCCGTGCAGGTAAACCTGTTCGAGGACCGCACGGAGGGTGCCTCTACCATTACGCAGCAGCTGGTGCGTAACCTGTACCTCACGCGCGAGAAAACCGTGGAACGAAAGCTGAAGGAAATCGACCTGGCCTGCCAACTGGAACAGGCATTAAGCAAAGAAGAAATTTTGACCATCTACTTGAATCAGTTGCCATTCGGCAACAACGCCTTCGGCATTGAGCAGGCTGCGCAAACGTACTTCGGCAAATCCGCCACCGACATCTCGCTGGCGCAGGCCAGTGTGTTGGCGGCTATTCCGCAGCGCAACTCGTACTTCAATCCGTACGGCACTCACGACCGTACGGCGCTGGATCACGACATCGTACGGCAGTTGCGTACGGGCACGCTGCGTCCGCAAGACATAACCGCCGATGATGTGCGTGTGGGGTTGCTCAGTCGCATCCAACAAACACCGAATGGCAAAA
>CAYUVW010000035.1:0-12183 GCA_964448405.1 uncultured Candidatus Peribacteria bacterium
TCTCAAGGATCACACCGGAGAACAGTTCTCCGGATAAGAGATATTATACAATATTTATTAAAATTTAGCCATTATGAGTGGACATTCGTTCACCCGAAAGAGTAATCTCCGGCAATCATCATTTGTGCTACCATCGCTCTCCTATGACACCCCTCTACATTCTCGCCGGCCTAACCTTCCTTGTCGTCTGTTATGGCGTCTTCCTGCTCAGCAGGAAGCCTGCCACCATCGCGGACACTACCGACTGGAAGAAGGAGGTCGCCGATCTGGAGAAAGACGTGGCAACCCTGAAGAAGGATCTGGAATCTGAAAAGGCGGAGCGCAACAAGCTGAGCGGAGCGAATAAGCAGATGTTCGTGGAGAACACCCGGCTCAAGGCCGATGCCGATGCGTTGGCCAAGGAGCGCGACACACTGCAAAAGACCATGACGAAGTTCGAGACCATGCGCGAGCAGCAGGAAAAGGAGCACCACAAATTGATCGAGAAGCAGGAGGCCGCGCTGGTGGCCCTGCAGGAAGAGCGCAAACGCGTATTGGAAGACGAAGTTGCTGCCAAGCAGGAGGAAGAGGAAGAGCGCGATCGTCTGTGGAACGACCACGAGAATACGGTCATCGCTGCGCTCATTGATTTGTGCAAGCAGCCGCATTTGCAGTTCACGTCGTACTCCAACAACAATCTCCCGGATGATTTCGACGGCAGTTTGAAACCGGACTTCTTAATCGACTTCCTGGGCCAGTACGTGCTGTTCGATGCCAAGGTCAGCAAGGCCGAGAACTTGCAGGTGTACATCGACGACCAAGTGAAGAAGACGACGGAGAAGATTAAGAAGAACTCCAAAATTTACCCACATGTGTTCCTGGTCGTACCGACCGAAGCCGTAAGCAAACTGAAGAAGTTGATGTATGCCAAAGATCAGTACTACTTCTACGTGGTATCGCGCGAGGCGCTGTCCCCCATTCTGGCTTCGCTCAAGCGCATCTCCACCTACGAACTGGCCGAGACGCTCGACCCGCAGAAGCGCGAGAACATCATTAATATGATCGCCGAACTCGCCACGCACATCAGTTACCGCAACGCGCATGAATTGATTCTGACGAAAATGGGTGCCGATACGCTCGATCGCGTTTCTCGTACGGATCCCGAACTGGCTACGGAAGTGGAACAGAAGCGCCAGGAGAAGAAGTTCTCTGCGCTGCAGCTTTCCGAAATCAAGCGCATTGCCGGCTCATTGGCCGAGCAGAACGCCGAGATCGAAAGCTTGGCTGCGCCGAAGGCATCGGTGAATAAGAAGTCACTCGAGGCCGCCAAGAACTCCATGCTGCAGAATCTGCTGTAAAAGTTTTCGCACGTATCGCCGTCACCTCGGTTCGGGTACGATCCGGTTCCAACTTCTTGATGCTCGAAAACGACGTCATCTTCGGCCACTTGAATCCCCTGCAGCGCCAAGCCGTGGAAACGCTGGAAGGCCCGGTGTTGATTTTGGCAGGAGCCGGTTCGGGCAAGACCCGCGCGCTGACGCACCGCATCGCCAACCTGATGGCTCAGGGCATTCCGCCGTGGAATATTTTGGCGGTGACGTTCACGAACAAGGCGGCAAACGAAATGAAGGCGCGCATCCGCAAGTTGCTGAAAATCGCCGACGAATCCGGTACCGACCCCAGCCACATGCCGCACATGGGCACCTTCCACTCCATTTGCGTACGCATGTTGCGCCGCGATATCGAGGCGATCGGACGTGACCGCAACTTCGTGATCTACGACGGCGACGACCAGGACAAAGCCATGGGCATGGTGCTGAAGGAGTTGCAAATCGCACCCGAAGAAATGAAGTCACGCGCCGCGCTGTCGGCAATCGGCCGATTCAAGTGCGAGGCCATGTCCCCCGCCGCGGTGAAGGCCCAGGCCACCACCTGGCAGACCCAGCGCCTGTCGTCCATTTACTCGAAATACCAGTCCATGCTGAAGGAAAGCAACGCGCTGGACTTCGACGACCTGCTGAACGAAACGTTGCGCATGCTGCAGGAGTGCCCAGACGTGCTGAAGCGCTACCAGAACCAGTGGCAGTACATTCACGTGGATGAGTACCAAGATACCAACCACGTGCAGTACATGCTGGTGAGTCTGCTGTCGCAGGAGCATCGCAACATCTGCGTGATCGGCGACCCCGACCAGTCCATTTACGCATTCCGCGGCGCCGACATCCGTAACATTCTGGAATTCAAGAACGAGAACAAAGACGCCGTGATCATTAAACTGGAACAGAACTACCGTTCCACACAGCTGATTTTGGACGGTGCCGACGGTGTGATCGCCGCCAACCCGGACCGACCACCCAAGAAGATGTGGACCGACCGCAAAACCGGACCGAAAATCGCGCTGGAGGAAGTCGGCGACGAACGTGCCGAAGCCGAGCGTGCCATTCGCAGTGTGATGCAACACCAGAAGGAAGGCATGACGTTGTCGGACCAGGTGATTTTGTACCGCACCAACGCTCAGTCACGCTTGTTCGAAGAGGCGTGTTTGCGCTTGGGAGTCCCCTACCGCATCGTCGGCGGCATGAAATTCTACGCCCGCCGCGAAGTGAAGGACGTGCTGGCCTACCTCTTCACGATCTTGAACCCCAGCGACACCATTTCGCTGCTGCGCGTCATTAACGTGCCGTCACGCAAGATCGGCAACACGACCATGGGCCGCCTGCAGCAGTACTGCAACGAGCGCAGTCTCAGCTTGTGGCAGGCAATCAAGCACATCGAAATGGTGGACGGACTCAATGAACCCACGAAGAAACGTCTGTCCGAATTCGGCCTGACCATCACCAAACTCCAGCAGCGCGCCAACGAAGTGACCGTGAGCAACCTGACCACTGAACTGCTGAAAGAAGTAGGCATGGAGAAATGGCTGCGCGACGGCACCGAGGAAGGTGAAACGCGCTGGCAGAACGTGCTGGAGTTGCTCTCCGTCATGCACAAGTACGACGCACTGGAACCCAAAGTCTCGCTGACAAGCTTCTTGGAGGAAGCCGCACTGATCTCCGAGGTCGACAAGCTGGAGGCACCCGGCGACGCGCTCACCCTTATGACGCTACACCTCTGCAAAGGACTGGAGTTCCAGTCAGTGATTATCGGCGGTTGCGAGGAAGGCGTGTTCCCGCACAGCATGTCGCACATGGACAAAGCGCAGTTGGAAGAGGAGCGCCGTCTCATGTACGTGGGTATGACGCGCTCCAAGGAGCATTTGCGCCTCATGCACGCACGCAGCCGCATGTTGTGGGGCGAGACGCAGAGCAACGTACGCAGCCGTTTCCTGGACGACATTCCGAGCAGCGTACTGGAAGTAAAGAGCGATGATATGGGCAGCAAGTACGGCTGGCTGAGCAGCCAACGTTCATCGTTCTCGAATATCAAGACGTCACATCGCACGAGCGGCAACGACTTCAACCAAGACGTGTCGGATATTTTCGAAAATGATTCGCAAGATGCAGCTGAAGGCTACAACGCAGCAGATGCCATCGCCGACGGCAGCCGCGTACTCCATAAGGTTTTCGGTCTTGGCACCGTGGAACGCCGCTTGGGAGACATTGTGGAAATCCGCTTCGACAGCGGCAATACCAAGAAGTTGGCACTGAGCATTGCTCCGCTGCAGTTGCTGGAAGGCGCCGAAGCCGCATCATAAAAAAAATCCCACACTCCCCGCAGCAGGGACGTCGCTTCACGGCACATCAATACTGCGACACGATGTCGCAGCTACGGGAATAGTTGCAACCAATAAAAAAACTCCGGGACGTTCCCGGGGTCTTGGAGCCATGGAATCCTTGGAGTCTAGTATTTGTACAGCGTTCCACTTGCCACTGCGCCTCCATCGGTCGACAGCCACTGAAAGGTGCTGGTGCCATCGGACCAGGTCACGCTGCCAGGAACGGTGATGGTGCCGCCATTGTTTATGGTAAACCGCACGCCGGCCTGGAGAGTGTTGGCAGGAACCGCAACGTCGGCATAGACGTTGAATGTTTTGACAGTGTCGATAACCCCAATGGCGCTCATACCCGAACAGGTGGCGATGCCGCTGGAGACCGAGCACGGGTAACGCGTGGAATCTCCGTCCTGGCCGATTTTCACATTGGTGACCTGCACGTTGCCGGTCTGCTCGATTTGGAATGCAATGCTGCTAATGCTGACCTGTGCATTGCTGTCGCCTTTGCGTGCTGTGAAACGAAACGATCCCATTTTACGATCGGTACCCGAGAACAAGAATTCCTGCGCTGCCCCGGCATTGGTAACGGAGGCGATAACACCTCGTGCCGTCTGGAACGTGGGGAACGTGTCGGTGGAAACCTGCGTGTACTTGCGGTTGCTCCATACGCCGTCACCCTCGATGACTACGTTCTGTACGTGCACCAACAAAGCGCTGACCCCACCAAGATCTTTGCTCATGAGCACGGGGCGAACGTAGAAACGGTGCTCATCGCGCTGCGCCACCACCAACGTACTACTCGGCACCCGCAGCACGTACGTGCGATTGGTGGGACTGGAATCGGTCACGGTCGCGCGTCCGAGCAAGCGCTTGTCTTGGTCGTACACAAGCAGAGAATCGATGGCCGTATCGCCGACACTCACATTCACGCGGATAGCGGTGATGGACAGAGCCTCTTCATACAAAAACACTTTGAATCCCGCCAACATGGGGCCATTGCGGTCACCCAACACCAGGAATTGCGACTGCACCACGGTGTCGCTATTCGGATCCATGGAGACCGATGACGCCGAGGACGAAACCGAAGAGGACACAGAGGAGTGTGAGGACGACACCGACGACGAGCGACTGCTGCTCATGGAGCTGGAGCGCGATGAACTGCGGCTGCTGGCCATGGGCGGCAAGCAACGCGGAGCACGACCGATGCGCAACATGCGCTTGGCGAGGCGGATTTGCGCCGTGGTCATGCAGGTTTTGGCCGGAGAAACGGCTGCCGCATCAACGGTTCCGGCAGTGGATAGACCTGTTTGAATGGCTACCAGAGCCAACAGAGCGATTGTAGAGACTGAAACGAGCAAACGCATGGGTGAATGGGGGAGAAAGTGCGGCATACTGTGTGCATGCTCGCGGACGAAGTACGTCAGTTTCTGGCCGAGAAGAAGATTTGGCTCAACACCGATTTGGGGCAACATTTCCTTGTCGCCGAAGAGGTACTGGAGATCATTGTCGCCGCCGCCGAGATTGGCCCCACGGACCGCGTGGTGGAAATCGGACCTGGCATCGGCATCCTTACGCGGGAATTACTGTATCAAGCTGCCAAAGTGACGGCAATTGAGATCGATGAGAGAATGATCGGCTTACTGCGCGAGTTCGTTGCGCGCGGAAGCGAGGAACGTGGAACTCCGCGTGCGGAACTCTGTATGGTGACGGGAAATGCGCTGCGGAGTGACTTGCCGAAAAGCCCCTATAAGGTCGTGGCGAACATTCCCTATCACATTACGTCTCCCCTGTTGCGTCACGTATTCTTGGAAACCCCGGTGCGACCCACATCGCTCACACTCCTTATTCAGCGCGAAGTCGCTGAAAATATTTGCGGCGAAGGCAGTGATGGACTGCTCACCATTTTGGTGAACCTGTTCGGCAAACCGAGCCTGCTGGCCATTGTGCCGCCGGAAGCGTTCTTGCCTCCACCCAAAGTGGATTCGGCTGTGCTGCAGATTGATTGCTACGACAAGCCCAAAACGGACCCCCAGACGGTGAACAAAATCCTCACCCTGGCAAAGCATGCATTCAGTCAAAAACGGAAAATGCTCAGCAACACGCTGGCGAAATTACCAGGCGGAACAGAGGCACTGGCCGCATGCGGCGTGGAACTTACCCGACGGCCGCAAACGCTAACAGTGGAGGAGTGGATCGGAATCGCCAAAGCGATGGCTGCCAATGCCTAACATGAAAGCTTCGCGCCTCAGCTACGGAATGCTGCTGTCGTTTCTTGCGACAATGTTTGCATTGCGCTGGTGGCAGATGCCGGCATATCCGAACGCAGTGTGGATGACTCTGGCTATAGCGCTTGCCGCAATGCTCGTTTTGGCACTTGTCCCCCATTCTCGAAATACGGCGATCATTGGCGCGGCAATGCTCCTTGGAACGGGTCTGGCCATGTTCAGCGTGGGACGCACGACACATGTACTCACGAACCAGAACATTGAAAACTTCGCCGATGAACGATCGTACACTCTCTCCGGAATAATTGTAGAAGCCCCCGACAAGCGCCAGATGCAAACAAAACTGGCAATACGTGCGGACACCCTGACGACCTCGACCGGTGTCGTGCATCGTGTTTCCGGAAGAGTCCTCGTGACCAATCGCTCCGGCTGGCCGGACGTTGGATTCGGCGATGAAGTCCGTGCGTATGGCGCACTGAAGAAACCCGGCGTCATCGAAGATTTTTCCTACGACGACTACCTGAGCCTGCGCGACATCTACGCCGTCATGCCCAAAGCACAGGTCACACTGCTCATGCCGCTCTCGCAGCGCACGGATGCGAGTTGGCTAGACCGCGTATTCGCCGGCATTTACGCCATGCGCGACCGCTTCGAACTGCAGATTGCACGCATGCAACCCGAGCCGCAGGCATCGCTGTTGACCGGCCTACTGACCGGCTCGCGCGGCGGCATGCCGCAGGATCTGCTGGATGCATTCCGCACCGCCGGACTCAGTCATATCGTGGCAATCAGCGGCTACAACATCACGATTATCATTACGCTGGTCGGCGGCATGCTGTTCTGGTTGCCGCTCAAGCGTCGTTTCCCACTGCTGGTCATCGGCATAACATTGTTCACCGTCTTCGTAGGCGCCAGTGCTTCGGTGGTGCGCGCGGCTGTCATGGGCATTCTGGGGTTATGCGCACTGCAGACAAATCGCCAAGCCAACATTCGGTTGCTGGTGCTGTGGACTGCGTTCTTCATGCTGCTCATGAATCCCAAGCAATTGTGGTTCGACGCCGGATTCCAGCTGTCGTTTCTGGCGGTCATGGGCTTGGCGGAATTGTCCAAACCACTGGGAAAGGGATTGCAATGGCTGCCTGAAACACTTGGCATTCGCGATTCGCTTATAGCGACACTGGCTGCGCAAATCGCAACATTGCCGCTGAGCATGCTCGTCTTTCGACAGCTTTCCTTGGTGGCCCCATTCGCCAATATTCTGGTGGCACCGCTCATTCCGCTGGCGATGCTGTTCGGATTCATCGGCACAGTACTCAGTTTCGCTTGGCAACCGCTTGGACTGCTGCCGTCCTACGCGGCATGGGGGCTGCTGAATGTGATTATGGTCCTTACGAAACTCAGCGCCGCACTTCCATTTGCAGCCGTATATTGGTAAGCATTACCAGATGTACAGATAGACTTTCTGACGACCCCAAAACGGCACATCGATGATGTCCTTCGCTCGTGGTTCGCGATCGGGAAATTGGAATGAATGCGACACAATGCGCGTACCCGGACGAAGTTCGGCGGCGAATTTTTTCAGCAGCGTGGACATGAATGACGGCGACAGATACAGAAAAAGAACGTCGGCATCGGCAAGGTTCTTGTCCATGAAGCTCTCGAAATGAATGTCCACATCGGAGCGCAGCCAGAGCTGGCGCAACTTGGCGAGCATCCAGACGCCGAGTGCGATTTCGTATCCAACAGCCGTAATGCCCGGATACTTGCGCTTGGCTTCCATAAGTACGCGTCCGTCACCGCAGCCAAGGTCATAGACTTTGTCGCCGGCTTTGCATTCGGCCATATCAGCCATTCTTGCAGCCACCGATACCGGAGTCGGCACATACGGCATGTGCCACCAAGCATTGGCTCCAATCGTAATGAGCAGAATGGACATGAATGCAATCACGGCAGCCAAAAGAACCCACGCGAGAATTACCATCGTCGAAGGGGAGAAGTGAAATCACGCGTAGCCAAGGCCTTAAATGAGCACCAGGCCAAGATACGTGAAGAGGGCTCCGAAGAAGACCAGCAGAACGCCTGTCAGCGACTGCATCGTCGACGTGGAAAGCATGCGATCTTCAATGCTTCCTTTCATTGCCACCACTTGATCCGGCCACCATGCCAAGAGCAGTGCTTTCGCCAGCGTGATCCAGGCCATGGCGACGATCAATCCATCGGCATCCAACGTCAGTTGCCACTGTTTCTTGAGCACCAGAACCGCCAAAACAGCGAAGGTGACTCCGGCGAAACGCAGAGATGTTTCATCTTTGGAGAGCTTCTTCTTCCAAGCGACGATGTCTTTATCGCCGAAGATAAGAGGAAAACCCAGAACGTACGAGACGACGCCGAGAATCAGCGCAAAGCTGGAAAGGGGCATGATTGTTGCGGAAACAGTGTCGGGACTATAGCAACTGCCCAAATCATTGTCACTTGCGCGAATTGCAGCCCACCAATGCGGTGTATTGCCGCAGAAGCTTCGAAGAATCGATTCTTCGGACAGTCTCGCCGTAGCCGTAAGGCGAAGGCGGATGAAATAGGCAAGCAACGCAGTTTGCACAGACGCTGGCATGGCTTATACTCGCGCGTGCCGAACGCTGCAGCTGAATCGCAGATGCGGAAAGCAGTCGCACAGTTCGGTTGATCATTCCATCTACGGCCCCATCGTCTAATGGTTAGGACAGCGGGTTTTCAATCCGTTAACGGGAGTTCAATTCTCCCTGGGGCTGCCAACTCTTGTGAAAGAGAACCCTTCGGGCTCTCTCCGAAAAGGTGTACATCAAAGGATTGTCCGTAGGACCGATGTGTTCACAGTACTTCAGAAGATGGCATTTTTTCACTTTCCAACTTGGCAGAGTCGAGGGCGATGATCAGTTCGCGGATAGACAATAAAAGTCCTCCTGCCGTGGCGACGACACCGAAAAAGAATGGTACGAGGGACCACGTTTCCATGCCGGGGAATACCAGAGAGAGACCCAAAAGCATGATGCACAAGAGCATAGCCAGTACCGCTGACTGCAAGAGAATCAATGCGTTTCGCAGCAGGCCTGCCCGCCGGAAGATATCGGCATTTTGGGCATCCAAGGCTATCGCCCGTGTCTTCAGTGCTTGTGTCAGAATGTTATCCGATTGCTCAGCGGGTATCTTGTGCAAATGTATTTGCGCTTCAAAGTGTTCTCGGGAGAACCCGCGCAACCGACCAACTACAACGGCCAATCGGTTATAGAGCGGCAAACAAATCAGCGCTTGCGCTGAAATCATCACCACAGGGGCGACAAGAATGCGAATGGATTCAACAGCAATCATGAATAATGTGTAGCGATCTGAAACATTGCGATTGTCCCATATTCCGCTGGACAGAGCAAATATTGCCAATGTTGTGAAGAGCCAATACAACGTGCTCAAAGAATGTCTCGACTGCAGCGTAAACAAGGGAACAAGGCGGCATGTGCATAGTTGTAATAATTGAAAAAAAGTTGTATAATATATAAAGAAACACACCCCCCTTTTCGCACAAACATATGACGAAAAAGCGTCGCTCTTCATTCCGAACGGAATCTCTTTCTGTCACATTCTCGTTGTTGGCGATGGCGCTCCTCGGAACCGTAATCTCGAACACCGCACAGCTGCAGGCGATGTCTACGACGAATTCCGGCGCAGCATCGAGCCAATCATCTGCAACGTCTTCGCGCAGCACACGCACGCAACGTGCTGCCACGGAACGCCTGAAGCGGCGTACGGCAATCAAGAACATTTTGACGAACACCGAGAGCACATCGACATCGGAAGTCAGCACTCAGCGCCCCAGTCCGCGCACCATTCGAACCAAAGCTGCTGCACCAGACGCGCCTGAATCACGCTCTGTTCGCCCGACTGTCGTGCTCGAAAAAGCCGGCTGCGGCGATGGATTGTTGCTGGACGCCGAAGAGTGCGATGACGGAAATAAGGTGAGCGGCGACGGCTGCAGTGCGGCCTGCGCGATTGAGGTGGGATTCGATTGCGATCGTTACGCGCAACCCACCACCTGTAGAGAGCGCTGCGGCAACGGCGGAGTATCCGTGAATGAAACCTGTGACGATGGGAACGCCAACGATTTGGATGGATGCAGTCGCTACTGCAAAACGGAGTACGGATTCACCTGCACGACAGCCTCGCCAAACGTCTGTACGGCAGTCTGCGGCAATGCCTCCACCAACGGGGCCGAACAGTGCGATGACGGCAACACCGCAAGCGGCGACGGCTGCTCGTCGACATGTTTGTCCGAATAACGACTACGACTCTTCAACATCCCACGGTGCCGGCCCTTCGTCGGGCAGCTCACCGTAGACTTCGGTGAAGTAATCGACACGCACAGGTTCCAAGGACCCGTAGGTCTTTGTTGTTGGATCGTAACGAAACACCTGCTTGTCGTAACGAACGACGTAGGAGAGCCCCGCCTGTTGCAGGCCGCACTCGACGGCGTACGCGACTGGAACCACGTCGTCGGGCGTATGGTCATGCTTGTGCACATACAGCGGCGACACATGCTGCGGCAGCTGCACGCGCGGCACTTCCCTTTGCCAAATGGTTTCCATCTTCACCGTCGCCTCCAGTCCCCCGGCACGAGCCAATGACAGTATGGCTTCAACCGTTTCGCTCTCATTGTCCGATGTACGATTGTCCATCTGCCGGCCGAAGCGTCCGAATTGCTGATAGTACGTCGCACCCTTGCGCGCGTCGGCCATAATGAACCGCGATAACACGGTGTCATTCTGTGGATGCTGGCAATACCCGATGACTCCCAGCAATGCCTCGGCATTCTCGGCGTGTTCCACGAACACATCGAAGGTCGGTTCATCCGGCTTGCGCTCGATCCAGGCATCGTACAACGCAAACAACTGCGTGGTCGCCGGAACCGGCATTTCTTTCCCCTGGTACAACCTGCGATTCAAAATACTGACGGCATTGCTGCGTTTGCGAGCATGTTCCCAATCAGCCAACATGGGCAGAACGTCATCCGGTGGCAGGAAATCCGTATAACGGGAAAGCACTTCCTGCAATCTTGGAATGCGCTCTTGGCCCCCAAGATGGCACGACTCAATGACCTGCTGCAGGGCAATGACGCAGTGTGCGAAGCCCGCCGCCTGCGTAATGGGGCGCGCTTTGCACAGCCGTTCAACGAGAAGCGGCACACCCAAGCTGTATCGCACGATGATGTCGCGCTCTTCCGGCTGCAACGACGGCTCGACGGCGTTCATCCAAGCATTCAGTTCGCTGGCGTTCAAATTCCGCACGGTCATTCTCGGTGCGCTTTCGAATTCCGCGGGTACCGATACTGCGCCGCCCGGCGGCGTGAGAATGACTACTCGAATGCCGTTGGCGACAGCCGTGCGCACCTCGGCAAGCCTGGTGTGCACGCGCGAGCTTTCGATGTCCATGCCGGGCTGTGTTTCGGCAAACGCGGCCTGCACCACGGTGCTCTTGCCGGCACCGCTCATGCCATCCACCACCGAAATAGGGTTCGTTCCCAGCGATTGCTTCAGGAGGTCTTTCGCCGCTGCTTGAGATGGGTAGAGCATGGAAGAGTTTTCTAGACTAGATTGTAAATCGTGCAAATTCCAGCCTTCTTGTCTTCATGCAAAACGATGCTAGATTCAACGCATCCCCCTTCTTCCGACCCTATGGCCCCCATGAACGCAGTACCGACATACGAACCAGGCGACATGCGCTGGATGCGCGACGGATTGACTCATGCCGAAGTCACCGGCGCTCTGCAGGAGCGTGCCGAAGCCGGCGACTCAACCGCTGGCGAAAAAGTGGAGCAAGCAGTCACCCTCTATCGCCAACGCATGACGGAAATCGGTGAAGCGATGTAGAGAGAATTCAATAAAACAGTATTTAAGACGGTTTAAAATGCAGTTTTGAAGAAAATAGTTGATTCCTTAACTATTTTGGCGTAGCCTGAGTTTTTGCGGAATATCCGCTCGTTCCTCCCCTCTCTTTTCATGTCGAACCTGAACGAAAGCCTGCAGTGGCGCTACGCCACAAAAAAATTCGATCCGTCCAAAAAGTTGAGTGATGCACAGCTGGATGAACTTCTGGAGGCCACGCGCCTTTCGGCATCGTCGTACGGCCTGCAAGCGTATCGCTTGATCGTCGTCACGGACCCCGCTGTCCGCGCCAAAATCCGCGAGCACGCATGGAATCAATCGCAGGTTACCGACGCATCGCACCTTATTGCGGTCTGCC
>CAYUVW010000036.1:0-10170 GCA_964448405.1 uncultured Candidatus Peribacteria bacterium
CCTACGCGTGCCAAAGCCTTGGCTGCATTGGAGCAGCGCGCAGTCGCTTTGCAGGAGCGCATGGCAGGACTGGGAACAACCGAATACCGACAACTTGCGAACAACATGTTCCACGGTCGGGCCACGCCGTTGACCGAAATTCAGCATGAGCTCATGTACCGCGCCCACCTGCACGGAGGCAATATTCGCCCCGATGCCGCGTGGTCGCACCCGACCATTGTCCAGAAGCAGCGCATCCTTATGGGTATTGACCCAGAAGACCCCACGCGCGGCATGCGGCTGAACGACGGAACCCGCTTGAACGCTCCGGCTCGCCCCGGAGAACCTGCTACCTTCCCCGAAGGCCACCCGCGTGCGGGTCAGCCTGCCGGTTTGACCATGGAAGAAGCGCGACAGACCATGCGTACGGGTATGGCCGGTGAGCGCACTGCGGCCGCAGGCACCCATGTACCGAACCCCAGGAGCATCGCACTCATGCCGCACAATGCAAACATTGTGCGCGGATTGATGACCAATCCCAATGCATTGTTCTCCATGACGCGCGCGGAAATGCGCGCTCTTATTGTTGAATTGCGCACGCTCAATCCGAACCAAGCCAAGGCACTCATGGACGAATTGAAGGCCGCTGCACGCACGAACCCCGAGTTGGCACGCGCGTTGCAAAATTCGCGTATGGCTCAGAATATGGAGCGTTTGGGAGCACAGGCTGCCGGCGAACTCGGATCGTTGCGTTTCGTGGGTATGGCAGTCTTCGAAGTCGCCGTTCTTGCATTCCAGATCTACATGTTCGTGGAGTCGGTACGCGCGTACAACAAGGCGTTGGACGAGAGCCGAAAATCCATTGAGGAAATGAAAAAGCAGGTAGTTGCTGCCGGGTTCTATGATCAAGGAAACGATTCGTATCATCACCCAACGCTCAATGTCACCATCAATCTAAAAGACTTGGAACGCGGCTTGGGTGCCGAGGCGCGAGAACGCTGGTGGAGCATGGTTACTGCCGGTGGCGGATTGGCGGCATCGACTGCCATCTCGGTGCTTTCCATGACCAGCGTCATTGGAGGTCCAGTGACGATTGCGCTCATGGTCGGCGTGGTCATTGTGGAATTCATCATCAACAAAGTCGCCGAAAAAGTGAAAGAGAGAGAGCACAAAGAATTCCTTGCGAAGTGCCCCGCATGGCTGTTGATGGCGCTCGGTACGATTCAGACCGTACACGACACGCCCGATGGCTTCTTAAAGAAATTGGAACTTGGTCGAGATGGAATAGAGGAGTCAGCCGCACGCAAGTTGGTGTTTATGATTTGGTTGCGTGACTTGCAGCGTTTTGCGCCCGAGACGTATCGCGAGCTGACTGCAGATTTGACGTCGTGGGATACGCAACAGAAATTCTTCGATGAGCAGTTTACGACGCGTATTTATCCGGAATGGAAGCGTTGCTTATTTATGCGTCGTCATGGCAGGCGCCATAGTGGCACGCTTGCTGACGATAACCTGACGGCAGAGTTGGTGAGAGATTATTATCTGTGTGAGTATTTGCCGATTGCGGACATGATTCGCACGCAAGCGGGTGCAAACCAAGCGCAAATTCGTCAGGCCGTTGTGGATAGTGCCGTGGGTGCACTCCCTGGTATTCGGCTGAATCGCCAGTGGCAAATGCAGCAGCAGTTCTTGGCAAACGGCGACTCTTTCGTGGGGGATATGGATCCGCCGGTGCAACTTTCTACGCTCCTGGCGACATCGGGGTCAGCCAGGTTGCCCGAGTTGCAGGCACGCACGGCAACAGCGCCAGGATTCCGCATGGGTCCGACGCTGTCACAGCATATCGAGACGTGGGTGAGCAGAGAATATGGTACGTGGTTACTGAAGTCGCGTTTTGGTTCTACGGATGGCGCGGCAGTCGATGTTGGAGGAGGTGAAATGCTCGCGTTTGCATTCACCAATGGCAAATGGCAGTGCAACCGCCGCGGTCAGCCTGCACAGGACGTATCGGCAACCCTTGTGCTGCCGGGCTTGAATGGGCCGCAGCAGGCCCGTTTGCGGACCATCGCACTCGGATTACTCCGTTCCGACAATCAGCAGCCCGATGAGTGGTTGCGCCGTGAGTATGGTCGAGTCGCCATTCTCCGACGTCCGGATACCTCAGTCGGTACGGCTGAAGGAGAGTTGAATGTCTTCGTGCGAACGGGCGTTTCCGTCACTTTCGCATTCCGCGATGGACAGTGGAAATGGAAGCAGCGTGCCGATGCACCGTTCCAGGCGCTTACAATTGCCCCAACGCTGGACGGCCAATCGCTCGCAAATTTCCGAGAGGTGGTGCAGGACATCATGATGATCGATGTGCCGATTGCGCAGGCCACGATGCGTGTCTTCTTGGACCACTGCAAGACATCGAATCTTCGACCGCTGGCCACGATCGGCGAGCCTGCAATGTATGTGAACGCTCCAGAGGAGCTGTACGAATTCATTGAAGATCCCATCGTTCGCATGCGTACGCTACAGGCGGGAAGCGGAGTGCGCGGTACGCGCGATACAGTCTCTTGGGCACCTGGTCATCGCGTTGAATCCGACGACCAGTCGTTTGCAGTACAGACGCTGATTCGCGGTAACTGGGGTATTCCTCGCTCAGTATTAGGCAACGATGCGTTGGGTTCTGCGATTCGGTACGAGCGTGCGGGAGGATTGTTTGCAAACGACGGCGAGCAGCCGCATATGCGCCGCATCACCACGGCAACGCAGGAGTTGTTGGATTCCATGCAAAGCAGCGAACGACGTATTCAAGTGGGCGTGCGTCCCGAGCTTGCAAATCATATTTTCAGTGCGGTTGCCGATCCGCTGGCACGCCCGTTGGTCATGTCCGGCGAGCGTCGTCGCCAGGGTCCTATTCCAAATGACGATCAACTGAAAGGCATCTATAAGACCATTACGGATCACACGTTGACCAACGACATGTTGCCGACCAACGGTCCGGATCGCGTGTTCGATTCCATCCGCTCCACATTCAGCCGACGCAACCTGCGCGGTGTGGTGTTCGAGAGCGCGATGTTCAACGAAGGCGAACGACGCAACTCGGGCTACAACCGTCCAGGTGGCGAAGAAGATGTCTTCGTTGTGAACGCACTGTTCGTGTTCCACGATGGCCAACGCCAGTACACCCTGCGCCGAGGCGTGGTATGCCGCCGCAACGGTGATGCATGGCGTCCGGTATACGGCGCTGCCATGGCCGACACGCAGCAATCGCTGCCGAACCAAGCGTCTCGACATTTGTCGCTTGTGGATCAGTACCGTCGCTTCGATGTGACGAACTCGGTCATGCGCCGTTTCGACGAAGCGTCGTTGCGCGCCGAAGCGCCGGCACGGAACTTTACCGCACAGCCCCAGCTTTCAGCGCAGTTGTTCCCCGGTCGCTCCAGCCGACCGCTCATCTATGTCCGTCCGCAGACGGTGCCCATGGAAGTCGGCACGCCGGCATACGATCTCGTGCGCCGTCTTGTCGAGCGCCAGGAGCAAGACCATGCTCTGCAGCTGGAGAATCCGGCTGCGTACTTCATTGAATTCCGCGATACCGTGCTCGGTGCTGGCGGTGTGCAGCAGCAAGGTGCTGAGCTGATTACCGGTCGTTTGGAAGGAGTGGCTGGCGAGAACGGTGAGTACCTTGTGCGTACCGGTGAAGAGCCCAATGTACGTTCGCTCTCGCTCAAGTGCATTGCCGGTATCTGGAAATTCAAGAATGCCGCAAACCAGTGGGTATCCGTACAACAAGACGTTGCACCGGCGGATGTCGGCAATGATCGCGTGGCTGCCGGTCACTTCAACAGAAACGTGCTTTCGGCGCTGCGTGCCCTGCGCACTCGACAGACGCTGGAGGCGTTGTCGACCATCGTGCCGACAGGGGAATTGCAACCCGGAGTTGTGATTTCTCGTCAGGGCGCCGTGGCCACGTGTCAGAGTGAGTCCGAAAACGGCGCATGGAATAGCTGGACCGTGGAATCCGGTGCACGTATCAGTCGCATTCGCGATGGATCTCAGGACCGCAGCATGTGGCTGCGCGATGCGGCATCCATTCGTGATCAAGATGTAGGTGCCTTGAACGAGATGCTTCAACGCGACCGCAGAGCGGATGCTGATCGCGTCATCACCGATGCAACCGAGCAACTTGTCGTACGTCATCAGCTGAACAGCGAAGAAGATTTGCCGGATATCGGTTATGCCGATTTGCCGCCGGTGAACGGTTCTCAACGATTGCAATTGCACCGCACGCCAAGTCGTACGGTACTGTTTCAAGAACGACTGCCTTCGTACGACGCGCGTGCCGTACAAACCTATTTGCGTTTCGATACAACCGATGGTCCGCGTCTTTGGCCGCTGCGCGGCGTGCAATTTGCCTCCGTGCCGAACGATGCCGCATTACAGCCGCATCGTAAGCTTATCGAGGAGCAACGCAGGGCCGCAGCGCAAAGCTGGGGTGTGAATCCGGAGCAATTGACGTTGTCGTACTATCTTTCGCCCAGCGCCCAAGGCAGCGATTCATTCTTGGTTGCGGAACTACTGGGTGAAGCTCGGCAGTACGGTTTTGCGAGCGCGCAGCAAATCATGGAGCTGCAGAACTTCAGTGCCCGCCGCGAAATTCTCTCGCTGCTCACGACGCCCGTGTATCGCCAGGTCGACGGCGTCTGGTCGGTCGATGGACGCCTTTCCCTCGATCGCATCCTCCGCCAGTTCCCCGTGGAATTGGCCGATGGCTTGGATTGCCGCAATCAGCTCACAACCACCCTGTTGCCGCTCTTGGAGCGCGCGCCGGACAAGCAGTTGTTCCTGCGCCAATTGTTCGACGTCCTGTATGCAACCGGCACCATTCACCGCACATCCATCCAGCGCATTACGGAGTCGCCGCTCTTGCGAAAAGCATCCACCACACTGTTGTTTGCCGAACGGTCGGGTTCCGAGCGCACCATTCCGCTTTCCAGCTCGTTGTTCCTGCAGATGCGTTCGGGTCAACCCGAGGCGTCCATGACGCTCTCCGTTGTGGATAAGAACGGAATGGATGTCGAAGGTGCGGCAGTGCGCATTGAGCGTGTTCCGGGCGGCGACGCCGCAGCGACGGTCGTGAATCCAGCCGCGGCGCCAGAAGGCGGAGGAACTGCTTATACGCTCGCATCGTTGCGTGGCAACGTTGGCGGAGTGGTGCATATTTCCGTCACGCAGTCGTTGCGTGGCACCAGTACGCCGGTCATCACTCGCGTTCCGGTGGAGTTGGTTTCCGCTTTGCCCGGCGACACCGATAGCGTCGTGGATGCTTCACGGTCACTGGTCCAGCGATCCGGTCCGCGCGAACTGATGCATACGCAGGGCGAAGGAGAAAGCCAGCGCACGGTAGTCTTGCGACAGTCAATGTCTCGACGTGGTTCTCGAAGCGTCACCAGTCAACGATTCGGTACGCTCCTCAATTTCTCGTCGTCAGTCGTATTGCAGCAACTCAATCGCGATGGCACGACTGAGTTTGATGCATCGTTCGATACCATTGGCTACCTGCGTTCGTATCCGCCTGTCACCAGGATTGAAGCAAGCGAGTTGCTGAGAGTGGTGAGTAATTCCATCGGAGGCGAGGGCGACGAACAACTACAGGCGATCTGGAATTCCATGCCAAATGCACTGCGAACATATACTCGTCGTGAACCACTGGAGCTTTCTGCAGCCGACCTTCGTACGGCTTCCCAGAAAATCGAAGCGATGATGGAGCGGATGGAGGCCGTGCGTCAGCAGCGCGAAAACCGCACCTATTCCCCGGGCGAACAGCAGTTGTTTGCACTGTTGAATGAAATGGATGACGAGCTGAGCAAGATGAAGCGCTGGACGACCGTGCGCAGTTTGTACACCACACCGCGCCAGACGGTCGAACCCGGAGTGCGCGGTTTTAACAGGTCCGAGTTCGAGGCTCCCATTCAAGACCTTCTCAATCTGTATCTTCACAATCAGCGCAACACCGCCGAAGACGCTCCGAGTGCCAACCGCCGCCGATTTGTGACGAACATCGCCGCGCTCTACCGCACGCTGAACACAACCCAGCGGCAAGAGATGCTGACGCGAATCATGAATTCCTTGGATGCCGCCGCATTGCAGAATATCCGCTCGGCAACCAACTTGTCCGAAGACGATTTGCGTATGTTCGCCGTGGATTCCTCCACGCTCGAAAAAATTCGTGCCGGCGAATACTTGCGCGTACGTCACAATGCTACCGAGCGCGACGGCGTGTATACGGTCACGCTTTCCGGTAAGGCGGTCGAATTCACCTTCCGCGAGGGCATGATGCACTACCGCAAGAGCGGTGCATTCACCTGGAAAGACATCACGCAGCCGCTGGTTCCCGCCGATGTTGGCGACTCCGCAGCTGCGGCGAATGCGTTCAATGCGGACGTATTCCCAGACTTGCTTGCCGGCTTGGACTTCCTGCCGCGCGAGATTCTGAATCGCATTTACGGCGAGACGGAACTGCGCCGCATGCCGGGTGTTACCGAGGCGAATGGTATTTTCAGCCTTCCGATCGACGGCAAGACACTGCGCGTCCGCTTTGCGTTCAACGGATGGGAGTACGTTTCCACGCGTCCCATTGCCAATGATGGAGAAGTGGAATGGCAGTATCGCCGTGGATTCGCACTGTTTGAACGGCTCACCAGTCCGCCGGTCGCTGTGCGCGGCAATGTTGCGAATGCACCGATTACGGATCATATCGTCACTGTCCGACAACAGGGTGCCCGTGCGCCGCAGCCTGCGCTGGAGTACCGCATGAGTCGGCAGGGATGGCAATTCAAAGCCGCAGGGAACGTTTGGAAGAGCGTGTCCGAACAAGTTGTCGCTGCCGATGTGGGCGGCAATGCAGTGGCGGCCACCTACTTCACCACGCAGGTGTCTTTGGGATTGCAAAACTGGGTCGGCGCATACGTGCCGGTTCCGGTCGGCGATGTCGGTGGAGATCAGGCGGTTGCCGACCGCTTCACGCGTGCCTTTTCGTCGCTCTCGCGAAACTACGGCAACCTCAACGGCGGTGTGCTCAGCCGCATTCGCGGAGTGCAGTTCCTGAATGCGTTCTCGAACCCCAAGCCGACCGAGGCAGAAGGCGTCATTACGCTGTCGCAACAAGGTATCGAGAATCCGAAGCAACTGCGCCTGAAGTTCGATAACGATCAGTGGAAGTACCGTGCCGTCGGCGAGAATGTGTGGAAGGGCGTGCACGAGCCGGTCATTGCCGAAGATGTGGACGGTTCCGCCGCCGCTGCGGAGTACTTCAATACGACGATTCTGCCGCGTTTGTCGCACTCCATGTTGCGTCGTACCAGCCTGGTCGCCGCCTATGAACAGATGGTCGGCGCCAGTCCGGACGAATACGCACTCGGTCGTTTGCGCATGCGCAGCCAGTCTCCGTTCTATCAGCCGACATTGCTTGCGCGTACGTCGCAAGAACGTGGCGACAATGACGATGCCGACGACATGGAGCAGCAGCCTGACGATGTGGCTCCGCAAGCCCCCGGTGAGCGTGGACGTTACTTTGTCCGCTACCTGAATGATTCAAGTCAGTACCTGATTGTTCCGGAGCAGCTTGCAGCAGTTCCGGCGCCGGGTGCATTGGTTGCAGGAACGCAAGGCCCCGTTGCTCCGCTGCGCTTCGGCGTACGCAATGAAGGCGATACGCAAACCGAGTGGATTACCATCAACAGCCTGTCGCAGCTTTCCGATCCGTCCATTCCGAATGTGCGTCGCACACTCATGCGTCGCATGCTCACCACACCGCAGCCGCAATTTGTCCTGGAGCAGCTGCCCGCACAGCAGCAGACCGATGCTCGTGCGCTGCGTACGGCAGTCGTTGCGCGGCAATCGACCGAGTTGTCGCTCGGTGCATTGAATCGCTACCTAGCAACGTTGCCTGCCGACAACCGTCGTGCACGCGAGCAGGTTGTATCGCACATTGAAGCGGTACTTGCCGAGCGTCCCTCCGCACCTAAGTTGGCGCGATTGAATGTCGCAGGAACCGCAATCGAGTTGGTCGATCGCATCGCTACGAACTACATCACGCTCGAGGTCGCGGATAGGCCGCTTGCCAATGACTTGCTTAGTGCCATTGGTAACACGGCACAAGAAGGCAAGGCGCTGCAGGCAATCAATAAGCGTCTTGCCGACATGACCGAAGGCGGCGCAACAGCCAAAGCAAACTTCGTCGCCGCAATCGACCGCATGCTCGACTATCCGTCGGTGCAGCCCCCGCGCACGATTCGTCTCACGCAGGCTGGCAACGCCGCAGAGCTGGCGCCACGCCGCAGCACTGCCATCGACTCACGGCCTCACCGTGCGTCGCTCTCGGCAATCCTGAATTTGTGCACCGCGGAGACTGCCGACGACGAGGCGGGCGTGCTCACGGATTTCCGCGAGGCGCTCTTGCAGCTCTTGGAGCCCATGTACGTCCGCGCAGTGCGCAAGGACGTGTTCTTGGAGCGCGTAGTTTCGGAATTGGAAACACGCCAATTCGTTCTCAACCGCGACACGCTGACGGCGTTGCGCCGCAATTTCCAGACCATGCAGCAAACCGAAGTCTTCGTGCCCAGACTGGTTCCCGGCGAGGCGCGCGATATCGACCTTGGAGGTTGCATCCTGCGCGTGACTCCGAATGGTCGTGACGCAATGCGCTTCCAGGTGATTACGCCTTTGGGCGCGCCGCGCTCGACTGCACTCCTCATTCAAGAAGAGCGTGCAGATCGTCAGTGGGGTGCCTATGCCGGTCGCGACGGCGTGCTGCCGCAAAGCGAATGGGGCAAACTGCTCTGTGCGTCGGTGTACGTCGACGGCGTTGCAGTCGTTGAGTACATGCCGATTCGCATCGACCATGCCGCATCCAATACCGCCCGCGAAAAGACGCATGAAGAACTCTTGCGTAATCGTTTGACCGCGGACACCGCCGCTCTGCGCACCGAGGCCACTCGCACAACGCCGAATATGCTGCTGTTGCAGCGCATGGTCGGGGATATCAACAACTACTTGCCACAAGTGAAAGACGATGGGGGTTCTGCGCTGAATACCACAACACGCTTGCTTGCCGCACTTGGCTCCACAGCCTTCCCGTCCGGCAAAATGATGATTGCCGGTCAACGCGGCCTCATCTTGCCCGAAGTGATTGGTGAAGGTGCCGCCGCCGCTCCTCAGTTGCGCTTGGTATCCGCAGCCGTACTTCGCGGTGAACTCACGCGCCATTGGCAGAGTCTCACCGGAGCGGCCGAGCCGATCGACGGTCTGCGCGCACGCATCCGCGAGTTCAATGCGCGACTGGAAGACATGCGTCGTATGGAGTTGCCGTTCCTGACCGAGGACTACCGTTCGACCATGCTTGCCGCACACCCCGGCTACCGCTTGCTCACGGATTTCGTCCGTCAGCAGGTCACGCTTGCCTACGCTCCGCAGGAAGCATTGCCCACGTTGCAGAATTCACTTGCATTGCCAGAGCGCTTGCTCAGCGTCGGCAGCACGACGACCGTTACGCGCACCGAGCCAGGCCCGCCGCCGGAAGATGTTTCCGTCACCATCGCCGTAGAGGAAGACGGTGATCGTCCGCCGCGCCTGCGCTATACCTTCAGCGAGAATGCCGAAGGCGCCAACGATGCCGCGAAACTACGCGACGTTGGCGTGACCGTACAGCAAGTGCAGGCGCAGTCCGGTGACGCGTCGAATGCGCTCCGCGTTTCTGTGACGCTCAATACCGCCGCCGATCGTCCTGGCTCGTATGCAGTCGCGTTCCCAGGCGCTACGCCATTGCGTTACCTGGCGCGTGAAGATCTCCAGTGGATGCGCGATATCGATAGTCGCGACAACAGAGGCCAGTGGATTCGCCCGAGAAACGGTACGTTCTCGTACCTGTGCCAGGTTTCCGAAGGCACTGCCCGTGCGTACTATCGAGCCAACGGCGAAACCCGTGAACGCTTGACCGCCGACGGACTGCGTTGGGAGCCGGTACCCGAGACCGAGCGCGCCGCATTACCGGCACTCCCGGCAAGATAATCGCTTCTCCTGGACTGCATTTCCCGCCTACAGCAGATTCACCCCGTCCTTCTTGGATGGGGTTTCTGCGTGGACAGCATGAAGCAGGTGTCTATTTCAACGAGATTATCGTCCGCCGCGATACTCGAATGTCAG
>CAYUVW010000037.1:0-10045 GCA_964448405.1 uncultured Candidatus Peribacteria bacterium
AGCCGGACCGCCGCGCGACGTTTTTCCTCCACTTTTTTAAAAAAGTGGAAAGGAAGAAAGTCCAGGGTATGTAGCCCGACATGTCGTAATCCTCGTCAAAAGGTCTTTCCCGCCCTTGTCCAATTCCCTATACTGCCCCGGCAGCCTGATTTTAGGGCGAGCGCCCTCGGGCGTTTTCATACATTTTCTCTCTACTGGTATGGACCTGAAGAACGTACGCAATATTGGCATCATTGCCCACATCGATGCCGGCAAAACCACGACCTCCGAGCGTGTGCTCTTCTACACCGGAAAGAACTACAAAATCGGTGAAGTGCACGAAGGCGAAGCAACCATGGACTGGATGGAACAGGAGCAGGAGCGCGGTATTACCATCACTTCCGCTGCTACGCAGTGTATGTGGAAGAGCAAGTTCCAGGGCCAGGACGTTACCATCACCATCAACCTCATCGACACTCCGGGTCACGTGGACTTCACGGCCGAGGTCGAGCGCTCTCTGCGCGTTCTGGACGGCGGCGTGGCCGTGTTCGACGGATCGCAGGGTGTTGAGCCTCAGTCCGAGACCGTGTGGCGCCAGGCCGACAAGTACGGCGTTCCACGCGTTGCATTCGTGAACAAAATGGACAAGATCGGTGGCGACTTCTACATGTCGCTCAACAGCATTCACGAGCGCCTTTCCAAGAGCGCAGTCGCCATTCAGCTCCCGGTTGGAGCCGAGAACGATTTCAAGGCCATCATCGACCTCGTTGAAGAGGAGATGGTCACTTTCGAAGGCGAGCACGGAGAGAAGCACGTTCACCACCCGATTCCAGACGACATGAAAGAGAAGGTTGCCGAATACCGCAAAATCATGATGGAAAAGGCTGCCGAAGGCGCCAGCGAAGAGCTCATGGACAAGTTCTTGACCAACGGAACCCTCACCAAGGAAGAGCTGAAATTGGCACTGCGCCAGGGTACGGTTGCCGGCAAGACGTTCCCAGTGCTGTGCGGCTCCTCGCTGCAGAACATGGGTGTGCAGCTTGTGCTCGACGCCGTCGTCAACTACCTGCCCTCGCCGCTCGACGTTCCGCCGAACAAAGGCAAGAACCCCGACACCGGCGAAGAGGAAGTCCGCAAGCCGACCAACGACGAGCCCCTTTCCTGCTTGGCATTCAAAATTGCCACCGACCCATTCGTCGGCAAGCTGACGTTCATCCGCGTGTATTCCGGCGTTCTCACTTCCGGTACGTATCTGTACAACAGCCGTAACGGTCGCAAGGAGCGCATTGGACGCTTGGTCCGCATGCACGCCAACAACCGCCAGGAAATTCAGAGCATCGAGGCCGGCGACATCGGAGCCGCCATCGGTCTGAAGGAAACCCGCACCGGCGACACGCTGTGCGATGAAACCAAGCCGATCTTGCTGGAAAGCATCACCTTCGCCGAGCCGGTTATCTCGCTCGCCATTGAGCCGAAGACCAAGGCCGACCAAGAGAAAATGGGTATGGCTCTGCAGAAGCTGACTGAAGAAGATCCGACCCTGCGCGTAAAGACCGACGATGAAACCGGCCAGACGATTTTGTCCGGAATGGGTGAATTGCACCTGGATATCATCATGGATCGCATGCGCCGTGAATTCAAAGTCGAATCCACGTCCGGCAAGCCGCAGGTCGCGTACCGCGAGACCATTCAGAAGCCCGTCGAGCACGAAGAGAAGTACTCGAAGCAGACCGGTGGACGCGGTCAGTTCGGACACGTGTTGTTTACGGCCACGCCGCAGCCGACTCCGGGTATGGGCTACGAATTCGTCAACAGCGTTGTTGGTGGACGCATTCCGCGCGAGTTCATTGCTCCGTGCGACAAGGGCTTCCAAGAAGGCTTGTCCCGTGGAGTATTGGCCGGATTCCCGATGGTGGACATCAAGGTCGAGCTCACCGACGGCAGCTACCACGATGTCGACTCGTCCGAAATGGCCTTCAAGATGTGTGCTTCCATCGGTATTCAGGCAGCCTGCCGCCGTGCCGACCCCGTATTGCTTGAGCCGATCATGAAAGTTGAGGTCGTAAGCCCCGAGGATTACTTCGGAGACGTCATGGGTGACATCAGCGCACGCCGCGGTCTTATCAAGGAAACAGGATCCCGCGGTATGGCCAAGACCATCACGGCCGACGTGCCGCTGGCAGCCATGTTCGGTTACGCAACCGATCTGCGCTCCATGAGCCAGGGCCGCGCCAGCTACGCCATGGAACCGAGTCACTACGCCAAAGTCCCGAAGAACGTTGCCGACGAAGTCATCGCCTCTCGCGGCGGAACGGCAGCAGCCCGCTAATCATCTCGTTTTCTACGAAACGGTGTCCGAGTGCAGAACTGCATCGGATGCCGTTTCTTTGTTGGCATGTCGAGTCGAGGCTGTAATTTGGAGTGCCTGCAGAAGCTGATTGGCCTTCGGCGAACGCAGTATGTCGCGGATCGGACTTTTGGAGCGCGCCACAATCAGATCACCGTTTGCGCGGCCGGATGAATGAATATGCACGGCGTCTTCGGGCCGCAGGATGCTTTGCAGCTGTGCCAGTGTCCGGGCGGCGAAGCCGGAGGTTTCCGGATTGTCGAATGGCGAGAGCACCAGTGTTCCGTCCTCGTCGAGCAGGCCGTATGCTCGCGTGAAGGCACCCAGGTAGTCGCCCGAATGACGGAACGGTCCGTTGTCTTCGGTGATCAGCTGGTAGCGGTCGCTGGTCTCGAACGTGGAGAAATCGGCGATGTGCTGGAGGTCGGCGATCGGTTCATTGGTTTCATCGAATGCGCGCACCATTTCGTGGTGCTGCAGCTCCATGAGGGTGATCAGATCCAATGAAATTCCTGCACCGCGGATCTTGCGCGCAGTGGATTCTTGCAATGCTCCACAGGTGTTTCGTATTGCGTTCTGAGCATGTTCAATGAGTTGTATCGAGCCCATTCTCAGCCGCAAAAACGGGTTGAACTCGGTCAGTCCGACCGTATGGAGCGTCGGTGCGGTCCGCATGCTTTTCAGTTCACCGGAAGCACGTCCGACGCCCGGGCCCATTTCCAGGCATTTCCAGGCTTGGCCGCGTGCGGCATAGCAATGAAGGGCGATCGAGCGCGATACCTCGCGTAACTCACGCGTGTTGGAACCGTCCAGTCCGTGGCTGAAATGCGAATAGAAGTCATCCTTTACCTTGCCATGCCGACGGATCAGTCCTTCAGCCTCTGCCAGGCGTATCCCTTGTTCATATGCGTCCAGCCAATGCCGTTCGTGAAGATCGAGTGTTTTCATGTACGAAAGAAGGGGCCATTTTTATGGCTTTGCTCTGGTATGGCAAGTTTTTCAAGAGCATGCCCTTTTCTTGTATCATCGAAATAATACATTGACATGAGATCATCGGTGGGTACAATGCGGTTCCACACTCTTCTTTATCCTATGTCCAAGCGACGCTTCACCGAAGATGCCTTCCGCAAGGAACCGTGGTTCCGCGCGCTGTGCGCTGCAATCAGCTCGTGCAAGAACGAGCAGGAGGTTGCGGATTTTTTGCGCGATATCGGTACGTTGAGCGAGCTGCAGGCATGGAGCGAGCGTTTCGAGGTCGCCAAACAACTGACGCAGGGCACGACCTATCGCGAGATTGCCAAGAGCACCGGCGCCAGCACCACGACCGTCACCCGTGTGGCCAAGTTTTTGGAGAACGGTGAAGGCGGCTATCGCAAAGTCCTGAACGCACACCGGCATCATCGCATGGTCTCGCCGCGTGCACCGCAACAAACAGAAGTCGGGCATGCCGAGACCCAGCAGCAGACTCCCAGTGGGGAGCGGCCGGCATCCGTCTTGCAGAAGTATCTGGAGCGCGCGAAGAAATAGCTCTCCTCTCGGTGTCGCCCACTCTCCACTCGGAGGGTTTTCCTTTTTGCATCCACCCTTCCTCACTACACCATGAAAAATCAGAATAACAAGCAGGTCATCCTGCTTCCCAAAGGCGCCGTCACCGAAGGCAAAGATTCGCGTAACCCCGTCTTGGATCTGCTCACCCGCGCCGGATACGACAAGATCCGTGCTGGATTCGACCCCAAAGCCCGCAACCGCACCGACGAAGTGACCCAGGGTGACTTCGTGTTCCGTGCCGTGAAGGGCGCGCCAGCGCTGGCCGCCCAGTTCGAACTCTTCCGCGACGAGAACGTTGGCATCCTCACCGGTTCCGACATCGTCGGCGAAGCCGACCAGCGTGCTCGGCAGTACGGCGTGCGTGCCGATATCAGTAGGCTCCTTAGTCTGGGCATCGGCCCGTGCACGCTCCAGCTGCTGGCGCCCGATGAACAGCGCGTGTTCTCGCCCGAGGACGTGGATGGCCGCCTGATCTTCACTAAATATCCTTACCTCGGCCGCAGCGTCCTGCGTGCTTCCGGCCGCAACGCCGCCATCCGCACCTCCGACGGCGCCGACACGCGCGTCACCGAATACCGCTCCAACATGCCTGGCCGCAGCATCGGCGCACTGGAGATCGTGGGTACCGGCGAAACCGCTCGCGCCAACCGCCTGCAAATCGTGGGCAACGACGTCTTCCCGTATCCATCGGGCGCCGACATGGACATGCCGTACCTGAACCTGTTGGATATCCGCACCGATCTGTTCATGACCAACGCCGGGCGCATTTCGCAGCGCTCGCGCCAGATGCTCCGCGAACTGGGTCTGGCGCTGGAGTCCGCCAAGGAAACCAGTCAGTACGTGGCGTTCACCTTCAATATCCCCGCCGATCAGGTGAACCACTTCGCCGACCTGGGCATGAAAGGTCCGTCCATCATGGGTGTGGCCACCCGCGACGGCAGTGCATGGCGGGCTCTGCAGGTCTACGCACCCATCGCCAGAAAGAATGCAATGCGTGCCGAACTCATGAGGCGCGGCGCTCAGGACCTGAGCGTCGGCGAGACGTTGCTGGTGGAGGTGGCCGCCGATAAATCCGAGGTACTGGCCGCGTTGCCGTTCGACACCGACGGCGTTCCGGAAGCCGCCGAAGCCCCGGACCGCTGCGGCGAGATCGGTGCTTGGCTGATGGGTCTGCGCGGTACCATTGCTCAGCGCGCTGCCACTATGAACGATCCGCTGGCCAAGCCGTCATCGACCATCGACGCGTTGAAGCAGGGGTTGCGCTTCTGCGTGGACCGCTATGGCGTGGAAATGGCTGAACTCTCCAAGGCCGTCCGCACCGGCAGTCGCGACGAAATCATCGCCGAGGCTGGCCAAGCCGTGTACTGGCTGATGGTGGCGCTGCAGTCTCGCGGCATTCCGTTCGAGCGTGTCATCGGCGATATGGAGCGGCCGGAGAAAGACGAGCCGCTCGACGAGATTCCCGATCTCATGACCGAACCCGACTGGACGGCTGAACTGCAAGCCAACGTCCGCCGCATCCGCGAAGCCGTGAAAACCGGCGATCTCTTCGAGCTCAACGGCATGGGGTACCTGCTGAATGAAGGTGTGAACAACGCATCCGTGGCGCTGGTTGACCGCTCCACCGAACTGAATACCGCTTTCCGCGCCAAGGGCGCCGATGTCCGTGCCGCCACCGAGGCCGCAGATGCACTCACCGGAATCATCTGTCTGTGCGAACTTGCCGGCGTGAACTTCGACGAGGTCATGGACAAAGAGATGGGCAAATAGCGTATTCGCCCGGACTCCGGGCAATGGTAGGCTGCACTCATGACCGATGCCGAGTGCATGCGCCGTTGCCTGGAGCTCGCCGAACGCGGGCGCTGTGTTGTTGGCAACGGAGCCATGGTCGGTGCGGTGTTGGTCCGCAGCGGCAAGGTCATTGCCGAAGGCTTTCATAAGGGATTCGGAAAACCCCACGCCGAGCGTCAGTTACTGGAAAAGTTTGAACAAAAAATTGATTCAACAGATACGCTCTACGTGAATTTGGAACCCTGCGTGGCACACAAAACCAAGAAGAATCCGCCGTGCTCGGACATCATTCTGGAAAAGGGGATCAAGCGCGTGGTCTACGGCATGCTCGACCCCGATCCGCGCGTGGCCGGGAAGGGGATTGCCCAACTCAGGAAGGCCGGCATCCAAGTTCTTGGGCCGGTGTTGCCGGGAGAATGCCTGCGCTTGAATCGCGGTTTTGTCTCCGCACGAACAAAGCACCGTCCGTGGATTACGCTCAAACGTGCACAAGCACGAGATGGCTCCATTGCCAATCCGGACGGCAGTTTTTTGAAGATTACGAACAAGGCACAAGACACCTGGTCGCATACGTTCCTGCGCGCCAAGCACGATGCGATTCTGATTGGCGTCGGCACTGCACTCGCCGACAATCCACACTTAACCATTCGTCATTGCCAAGCCGGGTATCAGCCATGGCGTATTATTCTGGATTCCGGCTTACGGATGCCGATGACGGCGCATCTTGTGCAAGATACATTCGCCGCAAGAACCATCGTCATCACCAGGCCGCGCCTTGGTCGTATTCCCAGTTCCGTGATTCCTATTTTGCAGGCCCGCGGCGTTCGGGTGCTGCAGGTGAAGCATGGCAAGGACGGCGTTGATTTGCCCTCGCTGTGGAACGTGCTGCTGACGCCGAATGGCGACTACCACGGTCTTACGAGCATTCTTGTTGAGGGTGGCGTAAAGACGTGGGCGACCTTTACGAAGGCGGGATGTGTGGATGAGGAGGTGACGTTGATGGGACAAGGTTGATTAGGTGGCTGATGCTGCCACGAGTGTGGTTGGCTTCTTCTTTCCACTTTTTGGCGCAAAAAGTGGAGTCCCTAAAGGGATTGCGTCCCAAGCCTTTCGTCTTTCGCCTGCGGCTCGGACTCAAGAGCTTGGTCCTGGGAACAAAAACAGTCGCGCGGCGTGCCGGCTGGCCTGCGCTCCACGCGCCTCACAACCCTAAAAGTCCGAACTCGCTCGCTGCGGCGAGCTCAAACAGGCGGACTTTTTTCACGGGTTGCTTCGGCGGGAGCGCGACGGCACGGATCAGGCGCGACAAGCCCACCGTGTCCAAGCTCCGAAGAAGCCGAAAACCTCAGGGGAAGTTACCCGCTCACGTCGTCTCAGGGCCCGTAGTACGGCAGAACCCTAGGCCATTTCAAACAGCTGATTCCTTACGCAGAAGAAGCAGCCAGACGAGAACGTCCATTCGGTTAAGCATGGAGGGTACGGGAGGTTCGGAGGGCCAAGGGAACCGTGCTAGGTTCCCTGGTCCTCCGAGAAGGAATCCTTGGCAGCTACCCGGATGGACCGGGAAAATTCCTAAGTGCCTACTGCAGCGTGCTAATCGGATACATAATCCTATTCCCCACGCGGTACAGAAACGAGAAGAATGCGTAGCCCAGACGCGTGGACGTCGGCAGTGAGCCGTTCGCCGCATAGTGCTGAGCAATACTGGCGAACTTGGCGCCTTTCTTTTTTACGGCATCCAGCGTGCTGGGGCGCTTGTCCACAATCACGCCGAACTTGCCGCGGCCGAGAATCGACTTGGGTTCGAAGTGCCGTCCGATGACGGTGCCGCCGTAGTATTTAATCGCTTCCGACACGTGCAGCGTGGTCAGGTACATGAGTGCTTTCCAGGCGATCATCGGTGCGCCGCCGGTGAAGATAAGGAAGAACGGACGCGCCTTCAGCTGGCCCTTGGAATGCGTTTCTTGGTCGAGAGCGAACGCACCCATGCGGTCGATGAGGTTCTTCAGATGGGCAGGCACCGAGAAGTTCCAGATCGGCGTGGCGAAGACCACGGCGTGCGCGGTTGTCAGTGAGTCCTCGATTTTGCAGAAGTCGTCGTCTTTGTTGTTGCAGTGCGGTTCGTAGCGCTCCAGTGTGAAGTGGGCGATGTTCAGGTCCTTCAGTCGGAATTTCTCCACGCTCACGTTGGGGACCAGCTTGAGCCCCTCGATGAATGCGTCGGCCAGCGTGTTGCTGTTGCTGGGCTCGTTGGTGCCGCCGACGATGACGACGACTTTCGTGACGGTTGGGGTTGTTGGTTCGGGCATGGTCGCGAGTGTAGCACACGCGAAGAAGGGCGGGATGAAGGCCCGATTGCGCCACGGAAACTGCGCCAGAGATTCCTGGCGATTGTTCCGTTCTATGCTACGGTTACATTATGAACGAACTGCCACCAGCTGCCGATTGCGATGCTTTTCAGCTCCCCGGACGCCGGGAATCACTCTCGCTGTTGGAAACGCGTATTCCGGGCATGGCAGAGCAGACCCGCACACAAATGAGGGGCATCGCCAAAGTCTGGCAGCCGTCCGATTTCCTGCCGCAGTTCGACGATCAGGAGAAAGCATTCGAGGAAATCCGCGCGCTCCAGCGCCGCGCTCGAACCTTGCCGCCTGAGTTGCTGGTGGTGCTTGCCGGCGATACCGTCACCGAGGAGGGTCTTCCGCACTTTGCATCGCGCCTTTTTACCATTCAGGGTTTGCCGTCCGGCGCTGACCGCGATGTCTACACGCACCCGGGCAATTTGCAGAAGTGGTTCAACAGCTGGACGGCCGAAGAACACCGTCACGGTGTGCTGCTGAATTCGTACCTGCGCATGAGCGGCCGCATCGACATGGGCGCCTACGAGCGCACAGTGCAGCTGTTTTTGGAAGACGGCTTCGATGTGAAAACCGGAACCGATCCGTACAAGGGTTTCGTGTACACGTCGTTCCAGGAACGCGCCACGCAGCGCTCACATGCCAACGTCGCTCGTTTGGCAAAAGCAGCAGGCGACCCGCATTTGGCACGCATTTGTGGGCAAATCGCTGCCGATGAGGGGTACCACGGCAAGGCCTATAGCGCGTTCGTCCGCACGTTTTTCGAGAGCGATCCGAACGGCATGATGGTTGCATTGAACGACATGATGCAGGCGGGGATCGTCATGCCCGCGCACAACATGCGCGAGGTGGATCCTTCGGGCGCAGTGCTGCAGCCGGGCAAGACGTACGAATACTTCTCCAACGTGGCGCAGCAGATCGGCGTGTATACAACAAAAGACTATGCCGATATCTCGGCCGAGATTCTGGAAGATTGGGGTGTGGGCAAGCGCGGAACCGACGGCTGGGAAGTGTTGCCGTTTGCCGGCTTGAATGAGCAGGGGCTGGAAGCCCAGGCCAAGATTCTTAAGCGTCAGCGCGTGGTGGATCGCATGTCCGAGCGGCGCGGTAAAAAGACGGAAGTGCAGCCGTACGACACCAGTTGGCTCGTGCGGAGTGGAGGGAAATAACTTCTTGTATGCTGTAGTTTCTATGAGAAATCCTTGGAAATCTGTTCAGCAGAAAAAAACAGCGCCGTATGTAGTGGATGCCGACCGCCAGGTATTAGAAGAAGCTGGCTTCAATCTTTCTAAAAACGATCAATTTAAGATTGTCCCCATTCCCTTCATGGGAAATTTGGAAAAAGCAGAAGTCGTCATCCTTCTGCTCAATCCTGGCTTTTCCAATGATGGAGAAAGTGACCTTTCTATGCAGCGCCACAATCAAAATTTTGTGAAGCTAGCAAAGAAAAATCTAGCTCACAAAATAGTGAAAAAGCCATTTTTTCTTCTCGATGAAGAATTTGCATATTATGTCGGCTTTGATTGGTGGCATGAAAGGACAAAGCAATTGGAGAAGAAAGTAACTCGTCCCGTTCTTCAGCAGAAGATTGCCTGCATTAATTTATTTCCCTATCACTCTGTTCGATATAAGCACTTAAAGAAACTTCTGCCATCTCAAGAATATGGTTTTTACTTAGTGGAGAAGGCTATAAAGCAGAATAAACTGCTTATCGTTTTTAATACTCGACATTGGTACAAAAAGCGAAATGGGAAAATTGTCGCTTTGCTCCAAAAACATAAAAATAAAATCGAAATGCATCGCAAAAGATCTCGGCATTTAACGAGAGATAATCTGAAATCTGATTTCGGCAGAATTATTCGTGCGCTTGTTTAGCCAATCTCCCCGCTTGCCACCATCGCACAGCGAATCAACCTGAGCGTGCTGTAGGGGATTCGCTCCTGCAGCGCGTGGTAGGCGGGGCCCAGCTTCAGCGTGCCGTATTCTTCAAACGCCTGCCGGATCTCGCTGGCTTCCGGCACAT
>CAYUVW010000038.1:0-9566 GCA_964448405.1 uncultured Candidatus Peribacteria bacterium
TCTTGCGCCACTGCATAGACCCACGTGGGTTTGTCGGGATCGATGGTGAACGAGGCGGGGGAGTAGCCGTGATCGCTTACCTGCAGACTGATGATTTGCTGACCGTTTTCGTCGATGGTGACGTTTGGATCTGAACTTGCATACGCTGCACCGGAATTTCCACTGAAGAATTGCATGGGGTAGTGGCCGCTGAGCACCAATCCATTGCTCAGGTTCACGAATGCCAAGAGCACGACAACCGCGCCGGAAAACTTAAAGAACAGCCGTCCGAATGTTCCTTCGGCGAATGCGCTGAGTGCGCTAATACCAAGCAACGCCGGAAGCGTGCCGAGCGCAAAGGCGAACATGATGACGGCTCCGGATAGAAAGCTGCCTGAGCCGAGCGCCAAAAGCTGTACGGATTGCGTGAAGCCGCAAGGAATGAAGAACGTCAGTGCGCCGAGCAGCACTGCGGCGAAAGGATGATTCGATTTCGACAATCCCCGGATGCGTTGCAGTATCGACTTGGGCAGCGGAATGGTGCAGAAGCTTTTCGGTATGATGTGCAGAATTTTCAGGCCGAGCGCCAACATCACCAATGCAAGCAGGACGGTGATCATGCCCGTTGTCTTCAATGAAAGTCCGACGTTTTGGCCGATCATGCCGATGACTCCGCCAAGTACCAAGTATCCTGCCAAGCGACCGATGTTAAACAGTGCGAGCGGAACGAATTTCGCCGTGTGCGAGAGATTCTCGCGGCCTTCGCACCATGCGGCAGAGACGGAAAGCAGCAATCCTCCCACAAGCGCCAGACAGCTGGAAACAGATGCCGTGACGCCGACGAGAAAGATTGTTCCAAGGCTCACCACACTGCCTTCCTCCAGTGCAAAGGACGGTGATCCGATTCGGGTATAGAGGAAATACAGCGCACTAGCTGCCAGCAACATGGCACAAGCTTCC
Source organism: uncultured Candidatus Peribacteria bacterium (assembly GCA_964448405.1). GTDB lineage: Bacteria > Patescibacteriota > Gracilibacteria > Peribacterales > Peribacteraceae > DAORHV01. The sequence continues at coordinate 940 of CAYUVW010000038.1, forward strand.
AACGCATTCTTCAACACATCGCGATTGTCCGCATGGCAATCGCAAGATGCCTTCGCCTTTTCCGTTCGTTTCGTGGTCGCCGTAGCGCGTTTTGTCATGACCTTGTCAGTATACGCTCTTTCCGGTGCATGCGTCACCGTATTTCCGGTGTTTTCACCCCAGCAGTTGCATGACTGCGAAGACGCAGGCGAGACCGACAAGAACGGCAGTCATGAAGAGTGCCACTTGCTTTCCCGTGGCTGCAGATACGATTCGAGTGAGGCTATCGCTCGATGAATAACATCGCGACACGACGCGCGGGAACGTTGGCAGGACTGCCGCTATTCCAAGAAGAACGATGAGGTTTGCAATGCCGGCACTAGGAATGCAAAACCGATACATAGGAGGCTGGGAAATGGAAACCAGCAGATTGTGTAGAGCGGCAGTCGCAAACAAGAGCGTAAGAACGGATGCATACGCAGGAGCTTTTGGAGATTTCAAGGGTGTACGCTTGTGCATGAAGAGCAACCAGCAGGCGATGAATGCAATGATGTGTACGGCAATGGGCATGGACTGCTCTAGTCCCTTTCGTATGGCCAGAACAAAGTCATTTTGCGTTACGATCCACCATGCGTTTCGGATGCCCGCATTGATGCGACTAAGGTCGGGGTGGCCATTCGGCGGGTAGAACGCAGGGGTGGTGATCTGATCGTAGGAATCCGCGGCGTTCGGAGTGAAGACTTCGGCTTTTCGCGCCTGAATTCCTTGCGATACATCGAACAGTTGCAGGTAGTCTTGTACGACAAGCTTCACGTACGCAAGCGGGTGCTTTTCGATGATGCGTATTGCAACCGGAAATGCTGCAGAATCGATGGAAAATAGGTTTTGAGGCGAATTGAGCGCGCCTTCGTTTTCGACTGCCATCGTCGAGACAGCCGCATCGCGCAGGAAACGAAATGGGCCGTCTGGCGGCAGTACGTTGTCCCAGGGGAAATAGATGTTATGCCTACCAATTCTTCCCCACGCCTGCATGTGGTCGAAGCTCCGTATATCGATGCGTTCTTCGAATGCTCTTACAGTGGCGATGAAGCGTTCGTTCGTCGCCTGATCATCGAATATTCGATCGTTGTCTTTCAGGAGCGGTAGCGCACGCGATAGGAGCTGAAACGATGCGTATGCCGTCGGTCGAAATTGACCGTACACCATCGCGTTTCGTCCGGACCACAGCAGTACCGGAGTCAGCGTTACGGCAATGCAGAGCGCAGCGGTGGCAAGCCATGTTCGTAACATTGCGCCACTCATGCGACAGGCGATGAATGCAAACGGTATCCAAATCGGAAGCAATGCAAGACCGGCTGAACGCATGGCGACCAGTGCTCCGATTACGGCATATCCAAGAACCACGGGATGCAGCTTGCGATAGAGCCATCCGCAGATGATGAGCAGTACCGCAAGTAATCCAAAACGTCCGTAAAAGGTATCCGAGGCGATTTGTGTATCGAAATAGAACGAGCGCATGCTCAGTACTTCCACGGCAAGGTATGTCCATGCAATTGCCGATGCAGTCCTGTGTGTCGCGCAAATTTTTCGGCACAGGGCGAGTATGAGGCCGAGATTCAAGGCCGATACTCCGGCGTGCAGCCAGAACATCGCAATCGAGGGGTTGGCAAAGAGATGTATGAACGATTTGTAGACAAAGCCTAGAAACGGCGTTCGCCACCAATCGAGCAAGTTTTGCGCAGTCCACGAAAATCCCTGCGTCACGGCGAAATACCCGGTTGTTTCCTCGGTGGTGATACCGTACGGGAATGCCAAACTAAGCAGCCAGCTCAGCAACAGGCTGGCGCCGATGATCAGTATGTATTCGAAGGACGGCGATCCGAACCGAGAAGCAGGCGTTCGTTTTCGAGTCGGCATAACGTCATGGTACAGTGCGGTCGTATGGGCAAGCGAGTCTGGCCACCGGTGACCATGGCGACACAGCATCCGGATAACGCTTCGGTGCCGTGGTGGAGACAGGATGCCTTTGTGCCCACGCAGGATGAAATAGAAGAAATGACATTGTTGTTCGAGGAGCTGCCCATCGACGAGTACATGTGGGACTGGGAGGGGAAATACGTCGATGAAGCAGTAGGGGAGAAGTTGTTCTCGCGTGCGCAGAAACTTCTGGAACAGCGGCCGCTTGGTCGGGAATTGCACCTTACCTATCGCATCCCCGCATTCGACGGCAGCAATATGCACCGTATGGCGCGCGCCTTTATGAACGTGCTGTCTTTGGCGGATTTAAGCAAAGACATCGGTTTGTCGCGACCACCGGTCACCGAAATGTTTTTGCCGCTCACCACCTCCTGCGACCAGCCGATTGCCGTGCGCAAGGCTTTTCAGGAAATCGCCGGGTACCATCGTGCGATTTTTCATAAAGGAAAGAAGCCGGATGATCAGTTGCTGAAACTGTTCGAGGTAACGCCGTTGGTCGAAGACGTGCCATCGCTGCTGGGCATTGAAAAAATAGTTCGTCCGTACTGGGAATCTTTGGTGAAGGAAAAGAAAGACATGAGTGACCGTGGACAGCGCATCTTCATGGCGCGTTCCGATCCGGCCATGAACGCCGGGTTGGTCCCCGCAGTCTTGGCGGTGAAGTCTGCGCTCAGCATTACGGCGGACGTGGGTAAATCACTTGGTATCAAGGTGCACCCCGTTATCGGCACCGGTTCGCTACCGTTCCGCGGCAGTGTGAACCCGCTCTATACCAAGTCTTTCCTGGAGCAGTATGCCGGTGTAGCTACGTACTCCATTCAGTCAGGCTTCCGCTACGACTACGCCATGAAAGACGTGCGCAAGGCGCTGAAGACTATTCGCGAACAGGCTCCCAAACTGAAGCCGGTCCACGTTTCGCCTGCCGACTTGAAGGCCATTACGCAGCTTTCGACCATGTTCACGGCCATGTGGCGTCCGGCGATCGAAAGCATTGCCCCGCTTATCAATCAGGTGGCTGCCTACGTGCCGCAGCGTCGCGAGCGTTTGCAGCATATCGGTTTGTTCGGTTACAGCCGTGGCATCGGCAAGGTCCGTTTGCCGCGCGCCATCGGTTTTACCGCTGCGTTGTACTCCGTGGGTGTTCCGCCTGAGTTCATAACCACCGGACGTGGATTGCGCATGGCGAAAGAGAAAGGCCTCTACGAGGTCATCGACAAGTATTACCCGGCCTTACGTGCCGATTTGCAGCATGCCGGCAAGTACTTGAACCGCGAAAACCTCGATGCCTTGGCTCGAACGTCATCCACGTTCAGTGATGTACGCGAGGACATTGCCGCCATTGAGGAAATCCTGGGCATTGAACTGGGTCCCGAGAAGCCGCACCATTTCATTCACCGCAACTTCACGTCCACCATCTTCCGTCGCCTGAATGACAAGGGTCTGCTGCGCGAAGATGCACTGAAGAGCGAAATCGTCGAAGCAGGCATCATCCGCCGGAGCCTGGGTTAACCGCGCCAGACCAAGTACCCCGTGTACAGTACGTAGCTTGCAAGCATGCACCATCCATCCACGCGATTAATGATGTGTCCTTCTTTTTGCTTCCAAAACAGGATGCGACGGTACCCTGTATGACTAGAGAAAAAGAGCAGTACGGTTGCAAAAATCGCCACCAATAGGTCGATGCTCATTTCCGGGCGGAACGGCAGCGGTCGGATGACCGCACTGATACCTAAAATCCAGAAGATATTGAAGATATTGCTGCCGACCACGTTTCCTACGGCAATGTCGGCCTTCTTTTTCATGGCTGCAACCACCGATGTCGCCAGCTCTGGAATGGAGGTGCCTACGGCCACTACGGTAAGGCCGATGAGCGACTGCGAGACACCAAGTACCGTTGCGATTCCCGTCGCTCCGTCTACGGTGAACTTACCGCCGACAATCAGGAGTCCAAGGCCACCCAGAATCATGACGGTTGCCATGGGGAGACTCCACTTTTTGGATTCGTCAGCCGTGCCGTCATCCACCCGAGACATACCGAAGGTGTACCACAGGAAAATGAGGAAGAACGCGATCAGCGACAAGCCGTCACTGCGCGTTAGCTCGGCAAAGCTTAGGCCGTCGATAATATGGTCGTTTGCCATGATGAGTACCAGCACCGCGGCGAGTAGCGAAAAAGGGATTTCTTTCCATACGGTCGAGGTTTGCACCGTCATGGGCGAGATGATTGCCGCGATACCAAGAATGAGCAGGATATTGGCGATATTGCTGCCGACAATGTTGCCGATCGCTATGTCTGTGCTGCCGTTGAGGGCACTGAGCAGATTCACAGAGAGCTCCGGCATGGATGTGCCGAATGCCACTACGGTAAGACCGATTGCCAGCTCGGACACGCCGATGCGCCTGGCAAGTGACGAGGCGCCTTCTACCAGCCAGTCGGCGCCTTTGACGACAATGAATAAACCGGCGACGAGGAAGAGAATGGATTGCAGCATATTCCGGAGCGTATCGAAAGACGGCAGAGCTTCCAAATGGCAGTCGCTTGCAGATTGAGATCAGTATGGTTTTTCCCTATACTCAAGCCATGACGAAAAACGATGACAAACCGCACGGAAAAGCCCCTAAATCCGGCAAGGGCGATGGTGACGACCTGTTGGAGAAAGTGAAGAGGGCCCAGGCTGAAGATGCACAGGCATCCGGCTTGCAGGCAAAAGTGACGGAGCTTACTGAACAAGTCGCCAAACTTACCGACATCGCCGGTCGTGCCCAGGCCGAGTTGCAGAACGCGAAAATTCGCATGGAGCGCGAGGGCGGCGAGCTGAAGAAGTACGCCGCCGAATTGTCGCTGCGCAAACTCTTACCGACTATCGACAACTTCCAGCGCGCGTTCAAACATTTGCCCCAGGAACTTACCGGGCATGAATGGGTGAAGGGCATGACCGCAATCGAACAAGAATTCATGCGCGTCGTGACGGAGATGGGTTTGAAGAAGTTCAATGCGCAGGGCGAGCAGGTGAATCCGGATCGCCACGAAGTACTCATGACCGCACCGGGTGCAGAGGGCACTGTTTTGGAAGTCTTCGAGGACGGCTACGAGTTCGGCGGTAAGGTCATCCGACCGGCCAAAGTGAAGGTGGGCTCAGGCGATATGCCGATCGTTCCGCCGCAAGCTTAAGCCGTGGAAGCATCATCGCGAAGAAAGTTCTTGCGCTGCTTTCGCGAATCCGTACCATGCCTCCATGGAACACTTATCTGTTGTCGAAATGAACAACGCGGATCGCCGCTTGGAACTGGCCGAGCAGATCGTGGAACAATGCGTCGTCTTCTTCGCCACCGACTTCTTCCGTTGTGCGGTGGTCTGCCGCGCGGTGAATTTGTTGAGGAACGGAAACCATCCGGACGCAGTCCGGGCAGAAATGCGCAAAGTGAACGGTTTCGCGGATTACGGCTACGACGAGCCGTAGGCCCTGACCGTTATTTGCAGAGACGCAGTTGTGGTCCGAACGGATCGCGCAGCAGCTTGCGCAGGTTCTGCTTCTGTTTGGCGTAGGTTTCCGGAGTGGCGCTGATGTTGAACTGGTACGACGATGTGCCCTTGTTCACGTAGTGGTACTCGCGGATGGTTTTGTCGCCGTCCTTGGCGATGATGCGTACGGAGGGGTGCTTGCCGATGCTGAACATGTAGTCGATCCGCGACTGCGTGGATGTGGCGAAGATGTTGTCCATGGACGCGGCGACCTGCTCGTCCAACGTTCCGCCGTACGGGAGTGCCCCCGAACGGTAGGCGAACGTATCGCTGAAGGAACAGCTGTCCGGGGCGGCGGCAGCCAGCGCGGAAGGAGCGAGGGCAAAAAGCAGTGCGGTGACGGAAAGCAGGCGTGTGGTGTTCATGTGCCAACGGTATCGCAATCAATCCGGTTTTCCAATGGCCGCGCGGAACTGGTCGCCGCGGTCTTCGAAGTTCTTGTACATGTCGTAGCTTGGGGAGGCGGGGGACAGCAGTACGATTTTGCCTTCCATGGTGTTCTTGCGGGCCAGTTCCACGCCCTTTTCCATAGAATCCGCTTCATGGAAGCACACGTCGGCATGCGCGTCGCCCACCGCTTCGCGGATGCGCGGGCCGCTTTGGCCGAACAGCACGATGGTGCGGACCTTGGACTTGGCGATGCGCGCGGCGAGCGTGCGGAAGTCGTAGCCGCGGTCCTGGCCGCCCAGCAGTATGGTCACGACGTCGTCACCCAATGCGTCCAGAGCGGCGATGGCCGATTCGGGCGTGGTGGAGATGGCATCATCGATCCACTCGATGCCGCCGGCCTTGCCGAGAGATTCCAGGCGGTGGGGGAGTCCCTTGAAGTTCTTGATGACGGGCAAAGCCACCGATACCGGCACGCCCAGCGACGACGCGACCTTCCAGGCACCGCCGATATTCGTGAGGTTGTGTTCGCCGCGCAGTTTGATGTCTGCCAGCGCTACAGGGGCGTCTGCTTTGGAGTAGGGGATACGGGTTCCCGGGCTTTCCAGTGCCATGGCCTTGGTCTCTGCGAATGCGTCGCTGTAGAACACGCTGTCGCTCGCGCTTTGAAACCGGGCAATGCGGGCCTTGGCTTCTTTGTAGGCTGCCAATGATCCGTGGTAATCCAGGTGCTCTGGAAAGAACGCGGTAATGACGGCAATCTGCGGGCTCGTAGTCAAATCCGCGAGTTGATAACTGCTCATCTCCTGAACAAAAATTGTGTTCGGTTTGGCGTGGTCCAGGAAATCGATGGCCGGAATGCCGATGTTCCCGACCAGATGCACGTCCTTGCCGCCGGCCTTCAGGAGCTCGTAGATCAATGTGGTCGTGGTGCTCTTTCCCTTGGAACCGGTGATGCCGACGATCAATGACCCGCCGGCCTTGGCCGTATCCAGGAAAATCTGGGTGGCCGAGGTGATTTTCTCCTTCACGGCGGCGAACTCGGGCTGCGGCGGGATGCCGGGCGACTTCACGATCAGGTCGAAGCGCGCCAAATTCGCCAGGTAGCCGTTGCCGGTCTGCGTCTCCACGCCGAGCGGGGGATGCTCCAGCTTCTTGTCCGCAATGGTCACTTTCGCGCTCGGCGCGAACTGACGGACGGCGCGCAGCGTGGCTTGTCCTTCGCGGCCGAAGCCCAGGATGCAGATAGCCTTTCCGTCGAGCTCCTGGATGCGCATCAGCTGGGTAGCAGCGAAAGAAATTGTGGCGGAACCAAGTGCCTGGTGCCGAGTTCGAACTGCTTGGCGATCAATTGTTTCGGCTTCTTGATCTTCTTGAAGACGTCCGATTTCAGGAACATCTGCATGGCTGCGGTGCTCTCCAAATCGCCGCGCTCGTGGGCCATTAGGAAGGCGGCAACGGTCTCCTCGGGCGTACCGACGCATTCAAATGGCTTGGTGCCCTCTATGCCGAGCAGCTGCCTGTAGAGCGGCAACAACTCATGTTCGTCGAACATGTTTTTCTCAAAGATACGGTCCAGCGTTTTGCTGTCCACGTGAGCCGCCATGAGTGCGAAGACGAATGCGCACTTGGGGCAATCGCCGCACCAGCGGTTGTCCGGGCCATCGCCGGAGATTTTCCAGTTCTTGTTGCAACTGGTGAACGAGGTGAAGTATTGCGGGTATTGCGCGAACAGTTTGGTCACGTGCAGTTCGGTGAGCGGCCTGAGCAAGCTGAAGTACTCGGCGTCCTGGAGCATCCATTCGCGGGCATAGTCGGCAAGCAGTTTCTCGGCGGCGAAGCTCTTGCTCCACTGGTGGTTGATTTCGCGGTCCTGGAAGACCACGTTGCCGTAATCGGCGCTGCCTTCATTGCTCATGACCACCGCGTCGTAGCCGTACAAGAGCGCAATCACGATGGAGAGAATCGACAGGTACGCGGTAATGGGCACGTGGCCGTTCAATGCGCCCAGTGCATTCAATTCGAACAAACGGGGAGATAGAGAACGCTTTACCGTAATCATTGGCAAGCCGGCGATCAGCGCCACCTCGTCCACAATCGGGTGCGGCTCCATGCGCAGCAGCGTGCAGCGTGCACCGGACTTCTTCAGCAGTTCCAGTGTGACGATAGAGTCTTTCCCGCCGCCAATGGGAATAAGCAGGCGTTTCTCCGGACGATTGACCACATTGCGGCGTTTCCAGTTAATGGGCTTGCTGGCCGTGCCTTCCGGGAAGGGGAATCGCACCAACGAACGGAAGTCGATGTTGTTTTTGAAGAAAAATTCCCCCAGGCCGTTTTCGTACACGGCGGTCCAGAATTGGGCTTGGCGCTTGTTGAGGTGGCCGGTGCGGATCTTGATCTCTCTTGGGCAACAGGTTTTGTAGTAGCTGATGCCGCCGATGAGGTGCATGGCGAACAAGACGGCATCCAGTTCGTGGGTATCCAATGCGGCTTCATCTAGGCCTTCTTTCGGCAACTGGATCGTCTCGGTGAACGTTTCGCGGCCGTCGAGCGAGTATTCCAGAATGATCCTGCAGGTGTTGCGGTTGAATTCGTAGCGCTCAAAGATGAACGTTGAGTACTTTTCCATTGCCCGGGCAGTATAGCGTACTTTCCTTTGATAGACGCGCTCGTACAATGTAGGCTTTGTCCTGTGCCGGAGTGGCGGAATTGGTAGACGCGCACGACTCAAAATCGTGTACCGCAAGGTGTGAGGGTTCGA
>CAYUVW010000039.1:0-8620 GCA_964448405.1 uncultured Candidatus Peribacteria bacterium
ACGTCTCTGTCTCCGCGTTCTACTTTCATAAAATGTCTCGCGCATCCATGCCGAGCGCGCCGGACGAGGACCATGCGCTTCGGGCATGCTGCGCCGGATTGCTGTTTGGCTTGTCGCCGTATGTCTACGCGCGTTTTTCTGGTCATCTGAACTTGGCGTTCATCGGCGGATTCGCGGCGTTTGCATGGGCGGTGTATGTGGCATTCGTTCGACACGGCAAGCCGGTGAATGGGCATGCTCTGTTGCGGGCTTGTGCTGCTGCGATTCTGCTGCTGGCCATGGGCTCGGTCCAATATTTGGCCATTGCGGCGTTGTTTGCGGCACCACTCGTTTTCTGCGTCCGGCCGCGCCATGTGTGGCAATGCTGGCACTCTCTCGTTACCGACCGGAAGCAATGGAGTGCCACCACGTTGCAGTGCTGCTTGCTTGCGGCCGTCTTCCTGTTCATCTTCCACGGGTATGTGATTGCCATCCTTACGCACCAGCTGCAAACCGTACGAAGCGGCGGCAACAATCCCAATGTATGGGACTTCTTTGTGCCGAATCCGTATTTCGGTTCGGCATGGAGCGCCTTGCGATTGTCCGGCTCCGCAATCGGACGCAGCGTTTTCTTGGGAAGCGCCACCATCGTGGCACTGGGATGGTTTCTGCTTTCCTCGCGCGTGCGTGCAAGTGTCCAATTTCGAGTGGCGCTGTACCTGTGTTACGTATGCTTGTTGCTTGGTGGTAGCTTGCGGACGCCGTTCATTGATATGTTCGTCCGTACCGGGTCGCATGGTCGCTATGTCATCGGCATTCTGCTTATAGCCGCATGCGTCGTGGCTGCCTCCAAGATTTTTTCAGCTCGCGTGACGCGCGTCATTGTCGTGCTGGCGATCCTCGATAGGTTGTTACTGGCAATACCAATGACAGCGCCGGTGCCCGTTGACGTACTTGCTTCCGCTCGCACGCTGCCCGGCGTAGGGGCGCTGAGTCTTCCCAATGGTTCGTACGAAGCCGACCTCATCCCGACGTTCAGCGGCAAGAAGCTTGTCGGCGGGGTATTTAAATACAACGCCGATACTCCGGCGACCCGAACGTTCCAGCGCACGCTGCCGATGTCGCTGTTTTCATGCAGAGTGCTGCAACGAGACCAGGCCGACTATGCCAAGGCCGTGCGCAAGATGCTCGATAGCGATATTCGCACGGTGTTTGTGCAGGCCGGCGCCTGTGTGCAGATCCGGAATACGGTGAATGCCATGCAAGCGTGGAATATGCTACGCAACGTAAGCGGGGATAGTCAGTGGACTGTGTACCAGTTGAGTCTGCCGCAGGAGTAGATGATTCGCAGCGAATCGATGAGTGCGACTGTGCCGTCGCCGCCCCAACCTGCGCTATTGGAAAGACTGCCGCTGGTGAATGAGACACGCTGCTTCATTGGGGCACACTATGACGAAATCGACATAAAAGTCTATATATTGTATAATAACTACATGCCCGATCCCCTCAAGCCAGGAAGTGTTCCGGATGTTCCAGTCACCCCCGATTCCACTGGGGCTTCTTTGCAGGAGCAGAAGGTAGATGCATTGGTCACGGACGTGGCGGCCGGCATTGTGGCAAAGCTGATACGGCCAGTGACGATCGAGGCGCCGAAAACAGCCATTCGCGAAGAAGAGTTGCGCGTGCTTCGTCAGCAACTCCGCGACCGCCCGGAAGTTCGGGAGCTTCAGCAGTCCGATGCAGGCATCGTAGATGCCAGAAGCGCCAATGTCGACGGCGTCGTGGATGATCTCGTGGCAAGGCATATCAAGGGAACCGAACGCGTCAGCACCGCCTTCCTTGCCGATGCCGAGGCCGAGTGCGCGGCAGACACCGTGGCCGATCTTGCCAAGGCGCGCGTGTTGATTCACTACGGCTACAGCTATGCCAAGTCGCTGTCGGCCGGTCGTCACAATGATTTCGGCGCATTGAACGCGCTGAAGGTTTGGCAGGCCAAGCTTGCCGCCGAGAAACCTGCGGCAGTGGCCCAGTTGGTGCAGTCGTATATGGATGCGATCGATGCCGAATGTGCCGGAGAAAAGCCGGACAACATCTGGCTGGCACAGTGGGTGGACCTCTGCACCGGCTTCGCCCCCGAGCGTGCGGCCGAACTCGCCGAAAAACTCCAAGCGGGGATTGCCAAGCGCTGTGAATTCTTTCTGGCCAAAGTGGAAGCTGAACTCGCGAAGGCGACCCCGGACCGGAAAGTGATCGGACAGAACATCGCCGTACCGCCGAAATACTTCGATCAATTGCCTGCAGGCAGCACGATTCCGGAGCGCTACAGGGTGGCCCAGGCGCAGGCCGAGGCGTTGGACAAGAAATAGCGGAGATCAGTTGTTCATGGCTTCCTGCTGCACGCGCAGCTTCGTGATGTCCGCGATCAGATCCAGCGGTAGCGGTTTTTCGTACGGGAATTGGATGGTGCCTTTGGAGACCGTATACCCCTTCAGCTTCTTCTTGAATCCTTTTATACCTGCTGCGGTGGGGAACAAGCTGATGTGGTTTTTAAATGCGCCGAAATAGAGCAGGTAGCGTTGCAGGCGGTAGGCGGGCATGCCGTAGCTGATTTTCTCTTCTGCCATCGGTGCGGCCTTCTTGATTGTTTTACGCATCTGCTCAAGCAACTTTTGCGTCTCTCTAGGGAAGGAGGCGATGTAGGCGTCCACGGATGGGAAGGATTTCATGGAAATATTGTAGCGCTAGGACATATTTTATGGGTGTACGAATTGACACCCTACTGTACATAAAATAGGATTCTAGAAAATGAGTACGATCGAGAATAGTCAGAAATGTGCTGAATACTATAGTAAGCTGATTCTACTTTCATAATGTAGTGCTTGTATGACTCCCACACTTGCCAAAGTAAACGGAAAAAGTGAGCAAAAAGCTAAACATCTCCCAATCAATGATATTTATCATGGCAGAGCCGAGGAGATAATGGAGTCAATAGAGCCAGATTCAATTGCGCTTAGTTTTTGGTCGCCACCATATTTTGTTGGCAAGGAATATGAAAAAAATGAAACTTTCGAAAGTTGGCAAAAAACATTAAAGGAAGTTATTCAGCAGCATTCAGTTGCCTTAAAGCCAGGTGGTTTTATGGTAATTAATATTGCAGACATTCTTTGCTTTGGAGATGAAAGCATTCCTCGTTTCCAAGCAATGAATATTCGCAATCAAAGGAGCGGCGTTACCCGAGAGGCGGTTCTTGAAACGCAATTAAAAAATCCAAACTTGAGCAGATATCAGCTGGCTGATCTTTTAGGATGCAGCGAGCAGACAATTGATAGGAGGTTACATGGTAATAATATTCGTGGTGGTAAGTACAATGTGCAAACCAGAGTGAAGTTGGTAGGGGCTTACTTAGAGCAATATGCATATGAAGTTGGCCTGTATTTATACGATAAAAGAATTTGGATGAAAGATCCTACTTGGGCGAATAGTAAGTGGACGAGCAACACTCTCAAGGCGGTATCTGAATATGAAGATCTTTATATTTTTTGGAAACCTGGACAGCAAGTGATTGATCGCAATAAACTTTCAGTGAAAGAATGGCGCGAATGGGGCATGCGCGGAATTTGGTCCATTAGTAGCGTACGGGCCAACGATACACACGAAGCGCAATTCCCCTTAGAATTGGCTGATAGGGTGATCAAGCTCTATACGGACAGAGGCGATATTGTACTAGATCCATTTATCGGAAGCGGAACTACCGCAATTGCGGCAATCGAAAACCACAGAAAATTTATTGGAATCGAAAAAGAAGAGAAGTATGTAAATTTGGCAAAAAATAAAATCAAAAACATATTTATGCAGCCAAAGTTGCTACACAGTTATCTTTGTAACTCTCCATTCCGCAATTTGCCTTAAGACATCGAAGCTTATTCGACTCCGCATCTTTCGCGGGTTCTTGCCCTTGTCATCTTTGCCTGGGTAAAACAACCCAGGATATTTTTTTAAATAGTGTGGATTTTTTTCAAGCAACAAACCGTTTGGAATAGAAATAACATCCAGGCGCCCTAGGGGTTGCCCTGCATCTGTCTTGGGCTTATTCAAAATTAACATTTTATATACTGGCTTAATGGCAATTACAATTACCGGAACGATCTCCTTGGTCGAAAGGATATACAGCGGGGGGATACTGCAATGGAAGTCATGAGTTTTTTGTTTGCCCTTAGCCTTCATGGTTGTGTTACTTATACCATGCATTTGGTCATTCCATACTCCGTCGCCAGAAATTTGATTATGGCTCATAACGGTATGGTCGCTGTCGTCGCGTGGTCCCACCGATTTAATATCGAGAAAGAGCCAAATGGAATTTGTAAATTTTTTAGTTATTTGGAGAATTTTATCATTCGATAAGACATATCTTTTATCTGGTCCCGTGGGTAATCCAACATCTCTGATACTAAAATCATCTGCCAACATCCTCGTGAGTTTGTCGCCTATAACATGTTCACCTACCTCAATCCAAGGGAATTGATCTCCGCGTGGTTGCCTTCCCCGATGATCAGGGGGGTAATTTTGCCAGAAGGGGAATAGTAGACTTGCTTCATCAAAATCCTTTTGTATTTCGTCTAAATTTCCTTTGAGCAGTGTCGTTAAGTGTTTTGAAAAATATTGCTCAAGGTCTATTAGAATTTCTGGATTATTTATTAAAAAAGATCGTGCCTGATTATATAATTTGTATTGCGTTGCTCTATGCAAATTAAACATTTTTATTCGTAAAATTGAGAAGATCCGATGGGGTCACCTGTAATGCCTTTGCAATTTTCTGTACGTTTTCTAGAGTGATATTTTTCTCCGCTCTTTCGATCATCCCAATGTATGTTCGATGGACCCCTGCCTTAGAAGCCAGTTTTTCCTGCGTAAGGCCCTGCCTGAGGCGCTTTGCCCTGACTCTTTGCCCAAACTTTTCAAGAATATTTTCTCGCACACGTAATTAGTACTCGAAATGATAACTATAAGTCGACATACTATAATTAGCTATTTACTCAAATTCAGCCCTTATTCCGATGATACGCCGTGCAGATTGAAGCATCACGGGTTGCCCCACCCACATCTACGCCTCCGGCTCGAACAGCACACCGCCCTTCGACACTTCGGGCTCGGTGCAGATGCTGCGATTGAAGCAGCACTGCCGCTTCTTGCCGTCGTTCATCTTGGAGCACGCCACCTCTATGCGCTTGGCGCGCGTCGCCGGGTTATTGGTGCAGCGGATCGAGCGGATCCAATCCCAGCGGGCCATGACGGAGGTGCCTTTCCAGATCTCGCGCACTTTAGCCGGGGCGGCGGAGAGCGCCTTCTTCAGATCGGCCGGCACTTCCGGCTCGGGCCAGTCTTCGGTCGGTTCCATTTCCAGCTTGGCGGGTTTGCCGGCGGCGGCACGCATGGATTTCTCCACGGCGAACCAATGGCTGCCTTTGCCGTCCGGTTCCAGCGGGAACACGGCCTTGGTGCCGTTGATCGTTCCCTCGGCCATGGCCATGCCGCGCGAGGGCAGCTTGGCGCTGACTTCTTTGGGAAGCCGCAGAATGGTCCAGGGGCCTATGGTATACGGCGTGGCCGTGAAACTCATGGTCATGGAATGCGTGGGAAGCGTGCGGTTGCTTCAGCGCAGGCTATTTGCCTGCCTTGGTCTCAATCGTCCATTCAATGCCGTATTTGTCGCGGAACATGGAGAAGTACGTACCCCAGGGGCTTTCGCCCATGGGCATTTCCGCCTGCCCGCCTGCCGAAAGGCCCCTGAAGATTCTATCGGCTTCTTCACGGCTGTCGACGATGACGGCGATTTTTGACCGGTTTTCATTTTCACTGACGGGCCCCATGAATTCCGGGACGTCATTGGCAATCAACAGAGTGTTACCAATAGGCAAAGTGATGCGCATTACTTTGTTCGCCTCCTTCTCCGGTACTGGGAATTCGGCGCTTGCGAGGTCCTTGAAGCGAATGATTTTTCCGAACTCTCCGCCAAAGACGGATTTGTAAAAGGTGAACGCCTCTTCGGCGTTTCCATTGAAGTTGATGTACGGGTTGATTGTGGGCATGAGGGGAGCGTAACAGGGGAGGGTGCTAGAGAATGAGTGGATTTCCTACGAAAAGTTTACACCACCTTGAGGAGGGTATTCTTGGTTGGAATGAACAACTACAGCAACGGACAAACGAGATTTGAGCTACGCTATGGTTATGCAAACCTACACGTGGTACCAGCAACTCATCAAACCATCTTGGGCTCCTCCGGCGTCTATCTTTGGCCCTGTCTGGACCGTGTTGTACATCGGTATTGCCATAACGTTTGGGACCGTTTTTTTCATGGCCGCACAGAAGAAGATCTCGTGGATGGTCACAGTGCCATTTGCGCTCAATCTGCTGTTCAATTTTGCATACACACCTCTCCAATTCGGACTTCAGAACAACGTTCTCGCGGCTATCGACATCATTCTTGTTCTTGTCACACTGATCTGGGCGATGCGCAGTATTGCCCCGCATGCTCGGTGGATTACCTACGCCCAGATTCCCTACCTGTTGTGGGTCAGTTTTGCCACGTGTCTGCAACTCACTATTACCTACATCAATTTCCGTTAAGCCTATGTTTCTCAGACTCTATGCCATCGCGCTGCCCGTATTCTTCGCCATCGACATGGCATGGTTGGGGTGGATCGCCAAGGATTTCTACCGGGCGCAAATCGGCGCGCTCCTGAAGCCCGAGGTAAATTGGATTGCTGCTGTAGCGTTTTATCTTCTCTTCCTTGCCGGCCTCGTCTTCTTTGTCATTGAACCGGCAATGGAGAAGAAATCATTCACAGATGCACTCCTGCGTGGAGCATTCTTCGGACTTGTAACGTACGCCACCTACGATCTCACCAACCTCGCTGTGGCAAAAGACTGGCCGCTCCTCGTGACGGTTGTCGATATGGCGTGGGGGATGGTGCTTGCAGCGTCGGTGGCGTCGCTGACGTACGTCATTGCTCAAAAAATGAGGTGACAACACTTTTCTGCTAGGAAAACATCGCTGCGATGAAGATGGCTGAGGCTGTATCCGGTCTCAGCGCGTAGTCAGTTTTTTTTACGATGAACGCGTGCTTTGCTTCGCCCCGTAGTGGGCGAACGGATAGCGGATCATGTTGGCCAACCCGAACAGGCCCAGGCAAAAGAACGGACTGAGCAGCAGGTATTTCCCCAATACCCGCCAAGTGCCTTCGTGTTTGAATCGACGGTCGGACACTTGCACTTGCACGGGCAAAATACCGAATTTTCCTTTCGAGGCGGCCCGGCGAATGAACGAAATGTCGTCGTAGGTATGGGTGGCCGTAAACCCGCCCATGCGCTGAAAATGATCGCGGGTGACGACAATGCAGCATCCTGCGCCAGACGGGGTGATTTTCTGCAGCAGCCAAAAAATACCGCCGAACAGCGCGAAACAACCTTGCACATCTAGGCTCGACCGGTGCGGCCAATACCACGGACACGCCACGGCGTAGCGCCCGGACGTGAAACGCGTCACCAGCCGACTGAGCGTGGTTGGGGCCAGCCGCACGTCGGCATCCAGAAAAATGAGGATATCGCCCTGGGCGGCGTTCCCGCCGGTAGTGCGCTGATGCCCCACGCCGCGCGTGGTGCGCACGACGCGTGCGCCATGCCGTGCCGCCACTTCTGCGGTACGGTCTTTCGAGCCTCCGTCCACCACCAGCACTTCCAGCGGTTGGAGCGTTTGCCCGGCGATGTCGGCCAACAGGTTCGGCACATGAAGCTCTTCTTCCAGGGCCGGAATAATGACGCTGATGCGCGGTGAGTTGTTCATAGAACACTGTCCCAGAAGAGCGCACAACCGATTGCCGCATTCAGCAGCGGCATCCAGCGATACGCTCGGAATACGGTGGATGCGGGCTTGGTCAGCAGTGCCAGGCTGAGAAGCGGGTAGGCCATGGCCAGCCAGGGAACGAGATGTAACCCCGGCACGAACCACACGCTTGCGGCGGCGATTGCCCAGAGCACGGCGGTCAGGAGTAACGCCCGGCGGTGGCCGGCTACAACTGCGGTGGTACGCAAGCCGCTGGCGGCGTCGGGGGCGATATCCGGAATGGCGGAGAACAAATGCATGGCCGCACTCCAGCTCCACCCGCCGATCACGACCGCGACGGTAGGGGAAAGCCCGCTCAAGCTGGCCATGGCGAACCCAGGCACGATGTACAGAATATTGCTGAGCGAGTCGATGACCGGGTGCCGCTTAAAGCGCAGTGGCGGCGCACTGTAGGCGACTGCCAGTGCCAGAAAGAGCAGCGTCCAGAGAGCATACGCACGTGAGCCGGTTGCCAGTGCGGATGCCGAAATGAACATGCCGCCGATCCCAATGCCGATGAGCAACCGGCGATGCTGCGACTGTTGCAGCCGGATTTCGTACGCACCCTTTTTTTCATTGAGTGTGTCCGTGTCGTGGTCGCAAACATCGTTCACGCCGTACAGCAGCAGGTTGACCGGCAGCGTCCAACTGAGCAGTGCAAACCAGGTGCTTGTATGCCGGAGAAGCGCAAGCGGTTCCGGCGTAGTGGCCAGCCCGATGAGCGCCGGCCCCACGACGTAGAGCCAGAAGCGCGGCCGGGAG
>CAYUVW010000040.1:0-8118 GCA_964448405.1 uncultured Candidatus Peribacteria bacterium
GACGCCACCAAAATCGTATTCGTGGCCAACTCCTACCCGTTCCACTATCCGGAAGGAGGACCGAACTATTACCGCTTTGCCGATAACGCCGTCTACGCGGTGCATATCGACGTGAACGGCGACGCAAAGGAAGATGTAACGTACGCCTTTAAATTCAACACGACTGTCACAAACGGCAACACGTTCCTGTTCAACACGCAGGCAATCGTAAACCTGGCCGATGCCAACGTCCGCCAGACTTGGAAGGCCTACCGCATTAAGGGCATCTTCACCGGAAGCAACACGCAGCTGAAGGAGGCCAATGTGGTCGCCAACGGAGAAATCGCCACGCCGGTCATTGGCTCCAAGAGCATGGCAAACTACGCCACGACTGCGGCACAGGCTATTGTGAACGCCGGAGCAAAAGGCAAGTTCTTCGCCGGAGAACGCGACGACCCGTTCTTCGTGGACCTGAAAGTGTTCGACTTGTTGAACTTAGGTTCCAATACCGCCCACGACACCGTGGCCGGCGCCAACGTGAACTCCATCATCTTCGAAGTTCCGGTGCGCAGCCTGGTTGCAAAAGACCCGATCATCGGTGCATGGAGCGCCAACTACCGACCCGCTCAACGCGTTATCAACAACCAAGGCGCACAAACCAACAGCACGACCTGGGTACAGGTGTCGCGCTTGGGCATGCCGCTCGTGAACGAAGTCGTGGTTCCGCTGGCAGCTAAAGACTACTTCAACGCCTCCAAGCCGTTCGATGATTCCGGTGCGAACGCCGCCGCGTACGTGCCGCTGGTCACCGCGCCCGAACTTGCCGGACTGCTGAAGAACGTGCTCAGCCTGGACTTCGACGGAGCTGGAACGGTAAACGTTCCAACGACCAATCGCACCGATTTGGTAGAGGTCTTCCTGACCGGCGTCACCGGCTTGAATAAGCCCGCCAACGTGCGCGGCGCCGAGATGTTGCGCATCAATACGACGACTGCCCTGGCACAAACGCCAAACCGCCTCGGCGTCTTCGGTGGCGACACCGCCGGCTTCCCGAATGGACGCCGTCTGGCCGACGACGTGACGGATATCGCCATTCAGGCGGTAGCAGGCAAACTCGTACAGGGCTTCACGGTTCCGTCCACCCTGGGTGACGGCATCGACGCCAACGACAAGGCCTTCACAACGACTTTCCCCTACCTTGCCACCCCGCACCTGACCAAGCCGTAATCGAACATTGGACTGAACGGAGCGCCCCTTGCGGACGCTCCGTTTTTTTGTTGTAAAACTAATTTTAGGAGCGTACTTTTCAGAAAGAAAAAACAAGCCGATTGTATCGACCGACAGAAGAATGCAGTCGTATACTGCGCCTCCTATGACAGTGCATCGCATGGACATGACCGGAAGCGTACGTACAGGCGGCTTGGCCGCACTGACTGCAGTGTTGCTGTTCGGCATGCCAATGGCATCGTCGGCAGCAGTGGATGCGAATTGCTTCAGCAATGCGTCGCGCGATTTGAGCAATGAACTGAATTCGGCCTACAGCGACTACTCCGACGAAATGGAGCAGATCACCAAAAACTTGTCTGAAAGCGACAAGAAGGCGTACCAAAATACGGACGCACAGCTGCAGCAAAATCTCATCAATCGCTCACGCCAAGACTATGCGTACGGCCAGAGCGAAGCCAACCGACGCTTGGGCTCCAAGGTTTACCAGGCCTGGAATACCTACTACTCCAAGCGCTCTTCCTGCGACCCGTCGGCATCGTCGAATACCTCGTACCAGTACCAACAAGATCCGTACGCCAACACGTATCCGTATCAACAGTCGTACGGCAATCCGTATCAGTACCCCTACAACACGTACCAACAGTCGTACGGCATGTACCAATACCCGTACAACTACCAACCGTATCCGTACTCCAGTTATGGAACCTACCGGTCTCCGTACGGCGGATACTCGTATCCGTATGAGTACATCTACAACCAAGGCTACTCGTACCCTTCCAGCGTGCAGTACTACGACAACTACGGCGTGCAGTACAACAACAACGGACAATACATCTGCCCACAGGTCGTCATGACAACCCTGCCGTCGGGCTGCGGCTACGACTGCACATTGGACTCCTCTGGGTGCCGCCGTTGCGAGGTCAGTTGCCGGCGCTCCGCACAGCGCACCGAGACATGCGGCTGCGCACAATCATTCCGTCCGGTCTGCGGCAAAGACGGCGTCACGTATACCAACGAATGCTACGCAGATTGCGCCGGCGTGGAAGTACGCAAAATGAACGTCTGTTCATAGAAACTCAGCGACCCTGTGTGAGCGCAGCGCTTTCTTCGACGTCCAGTGTGCCGCCCGTTTGTGCAATCGGCGGCTGATTGTTGATGGGAATGGGGCCCATGATCTGCCGTACCCCGAAGAGCAGTGCAGCAAAACATCCGAAGAGAGCGATGCCAAATAGCACGCTGGAAAGCCGATCATGGCGCTGCTGCTCATCCATGGAACAGTCGAAGGAGAACGGTTAGGCGCGCTTCACGATACGTGCCAGTCCAAGGAATACCACTGCGCCGATAGTCGCCATGATGATTGAGCCGACGGTTCCATATGCCTGCAGACCAAGGAAGCGGAAAATGAAACCGCCGATGACGGCGCCGATCACTCCGGTAATCAGATTACCGAGCAATCCGAAGCCGTGACCGCTCATAAGAATTCCAGCCAGCCAGCCGGCGATAACGCCAATGATGATGAAAAAGAGGATATCCATGCACATGATGACGGCCAAGTGCATCAACCCTTACCATATTGGCTCGAAATCCACTCTCCGGTACTGGACAGCTATACTTCATCGACGCTGTCGCTATGAGCGAGTCGCGGCACGAAGTACAGCAACGGTACGAACACCAGTGCTGCCCATGCTAACCAAATGAAGAAAAAGGCTGCAATGGCTGCAAAAGCGTAACCAAGAACCCCCGGAAGAATGCGGCTGTATTCTTTTTTTCGGAGATCGATGTGAATCTTGCCGCCCGACAAATCGGCATGGAAAAACGCATGACGCGCCATGAGCAAGAACGCCAACGCAGCCATACATAGAACGAACGCGTAGAGCGAAATCACCAGCGGCACAGTGGGGTACTCACCCACGAACGCCGTGGTGAACGGCACGATGCAAAGCCAGAACAACAAGTTGCAGTTGTGCCACAGCAGCGGCCAATCGGCATGCGTGAGCTGATGGTAGAAATGGTGATGATTGACCCAGTAAATACACAACACCACGAAGCTGAATGCAAAGGAGATGAAATGCGGCAAGACAGTCAGTATGTCGCGGTAGACGGCAAGCATTGAAGTGGGGTCCTGCAGGTGCGGAACTTTTACTTCCAAAATGAGTAACGTGGCGACAATGGCGAAGACGGCATCGCTGAAAAGTTCGATTCGCGTCGTACCTTCTATACGGGGCGTATTGTGTGCATGAAAGCGCATGACGTCATTGTGGCTTCCCACAGGCGTAGAAGCAAATCACTCGGCGACTTGACCATCTGTTTTCCATTGTATAGTGTTGTACTGATATAACGGTACATAATGACAAGCGTATTCATCACGCACACTCTCCGGCCCAAGCACTGCGACCCGCTATTCCTTCTGCAGGAACTCAAGCGGAGCCATGAATATTGCGCACTGCTAGAATCCGCCGACCGCGCCCACGGCCGTAACGATCTGTCGTTTTTGGCGATCGGTGCGCGGGAGGTGATTCGTCACGATCCATCGGAAAAGAACAATGATATTTTGGCTGAGCTGCGGCAAAAAACTGCTGCGGGACGCCAAGCAGGGCAACTGACGATGGGCTACATCGGTTTCCTGAGTTTCGAGGCCGCGCGGCATTTCGACGACATTGCCCTCACGCCGGACCCCGACGTGCCGGATGCGCTGTTCGTGTTACCCGAGGTGCTGCTGCGCATCGACCACAACGCCCATACCGTAACGCTCACGGCGCATGCCGATACCGTGCTTTCGATTGACGACATCGTCACGACAATCGAGCGGTCGCCATTCCTGGACGATGCTCCGACACGCGCCATTGCCACTGCGACACTTCCCGATTTGGGCGACATTGAGCCGCTGCGACAAACCTCCCGCATGCAATTTTGCAAGAACGTGGAGGCTGCTCGTGAACAGATCTTGGCAGGCGAAGCATTTCAGATCGTCTTGAGCCAACAACTGCGTCTGCCCGCCGGACCCGATCCGGTGGCTGTCTACGAACGATTGCGAGGCATTAATCCATCGCCGTACATGTACTACTTCCAGACGCCGGACCGTACGATCGTCGGTGCGTCGCCCGAAACATTGTTGCGCGTGGATGGCGACCACATGCTCTACAGGCCGATCGCCGGAACTCGTAAGCGTGGCGGCGACAAAGCCAAAGACGATGCCATGCGCGAGGAACTCTTGGGCAATGCAAAAGAACGCTGCGAACACCAAATGCTGGTGGATCTGGGTCGCAACGACATCGGCCGCGTGGCCGAAATCGGTAGCGTGCGGGTGCACGACCCCTTTCATATTGAGACGTACGCCCATGTCTTTCACATCGTGTCGGACGTGACCGGCACGCTGCGCAAGGATTTGTCGGCACTGGATGCGTTGCAGGCCGTGTTCCCAGCCGGAACGCTCTCGGGGGCACCCAAGCTCCGCGCGATGGAAATCTTGTCCAAGCTGGAGGGCGCTCCAAGGGGCGTGTATGGCGGAGCGTTCGGGTACGTGGACCTGAATGGCAATATCGATTTCGCCATTACCATCCGTACGCTGATCTTTGACCAGCGCGGCATTTCATTGAACGTGGGTGCCGGAATCGTGAAGGACAGCATTGCGGAGCATGAGGACAACGAATGTCTGCACAAAGCCAGGAGTTGCCTGGCCGCGGTTTTCTCGGCACGCCAATGAAAACACTCATCCTCGATAACTACGACTCGTTCACGTTCAATCTCTACCAGATGACGGGGGCGCTGGGCGGTGCGCCAGAGGTACATCGCAATGACAAAATCTCCTTGGCGGAAGTGCAGACCGCCGGGTTCACCCACATCGTCCTGGGTCCCGGCCCCGGGAATCCACAGACGCCGCGCGACATTGGAATCAGCGCCGAGCTGCTGGCGTACGCCATGGAACAACGCATTCCCCTGCTTGGTGTCTGTTTGGGCCACCAGATCATTGGACACGAACTGGGTGCCAAGGTCGTCCGCGCCGCCAAGCCGTGCCACGGCGCCGCGACTCCGCTGTTGGTGTTGTCGCCGGTGAGCCGCCTGTTCGCCGGACTGCCCGAAACATTCGACGTGATGCGCTATCACTCGCTGGCGGTAGAGGAGCTGGATGACCCGCTGATCGCCACCGCGGTGGCGTCGGATGGCACGCTGATGGCCATGGAGCATGAATCATTGCCGCTCTTCGGCGTGCAGTTCCACCCCGAGTCCATCGGCACGCCGCTGGGGAACGAAATCCTACGTAACTTC
Organism: uncultured Candidatus Peribacteria bacterium; assembly: GCA_964448405.1. Taxonomy (GTDB): domain Bacteria; phylum Patescibacteriota; class Gracilibacteria; order Peribacterales; family Peribacteraceae; genus DAORHV01. The sequence continues at coordinate 5,473 of CAYUVW010000040.1, forward strand.
CTGCATCTTTCATGAAGAACGCACTGCCCGACATCGGCACGACGGCGCAAGCCATGCTGTCCGGCAAGATGAGTGAGGATGAAATGATCCGCACGTTCGCGGCATTGGCAGGCAACATCGTTAGCGGCAAAGATCTGGCACAAGCGGCTGACATCTTGCGTTCACATGCCGTGCGCATTGTATTGCCAGATGACCCGATCGATACCTGCGGCACCGGCGGCAGCGGTAAAAAACGGATGAATACATCGACCATCGCGTCGTTCGTCATCGCGGCGGCGGGCGGGCCCGTGGCCAAGCACGGCAACCGTGCGGCGGGCGGGCGCTGCGGATCGTTCGATGTGCTGGAGGGGCTCGGCGCCAAGATTGATCTGACTCCGGCACAAGCCAAGGCAACATATGAAGCATGCGGATTGGTGTTCCTGTTCGCACCGCTCTATCACCCGGCGCTGGCCGCGGTGGCAGCCGCTCGCAAGCGCTATGGAAAGCCGACGTTCTTTAACTTGCTCGGACCGCTCTGCAACCCGGCGGGGGTACGCAGACATCTGCTCGGAACGCCACACCTGAAACATGCACGCGTGCTGGCGGACGCGCTGCGGCTGCTCGGCCACGAACGCTCGCTGGTCGTCTGCGGCAACGACGGATTGGATGAAGTGACGGTCAGCGGGACCACCACGATTCTGGATGTGGCACAGAGTACCGAACGGCAATTCCACCCGGAAGACATCGGGCTTTCGGAGCATGCATTCGAGGCAACCGAAGGCGGCGACACGCAGACCAATGTCGCAATCGCACGCCGGATCCTGGGGGGCGATGCAACGCCAGCGCAGCGCGACTTGGTGTTAATAAACGCCGCTCATGCATTGCTGCTGACGGAGATTGTCGCAACCTTGCCCGATGCCCTGGCAGCCGCCGAACATGCGCTGAATTCAGGTGCGGCCCAAGCGCTTCTCAACCAGTATGTTCGCTTCACCCGCTCATTGTCATGACCGTGCTTGATGACATCCTCCGGCACAAGCGCGACGAAGTGGCTGCGCTGCCCGACTGCGCGCCTCAACCGAGTACGCGCAATTTCGTGACCGGTCTCCGCACGGCATCGCCATGTCTCGTCGCCGAAATCAAACCCAAATCGCCATCGGCAGGCATGCTCATGAAACAGTCCGACATCGCGCCGACGGTCGCCATGTACAACGCGCGTGCCCATGCAATCTCGGTATTGTGCGACCGCGAGTTTTTCGGCGGAGGGTTCGGTCTGCTTGGCAGTGTTCGGGCGCAAACCGACCTGCCGATTCTGGCCAAGGAATTCATTATCGATGCGAAGCAGATCCGTTCAGCGCGTCATGCCGGAGCGGATGCAGTGCTGTTGATTGCCGCCATTCTGGAGCCGGAGAAGATCGGGCTCTTGGCCACAGAAGCACAAGCGCTCGGTATGGACGTCTTACTGGAATTGCATGATGAGCGGGAGCTGGAAAAGATTCCGGATCTGTCGCCGGAATCGCTGGTGCTTGGTATCAACAACAGAAATCTGGCTACGCTGGCAATCGATCTTTCGGCCACGATTCGGCTGGCATCGCTCATCCGCAAGCGGTTTCCAGGCCATCTGCTGCTGAGTGAAAGCGGCTTGCGGACTTCCGCCGACGTCCAACGTGTGCAACCCTGCGTCGACGGATTCCTGATCGGCACCGGACTGCTGACGGGCGACCTTCTTCCGCACTTCCCCTCCCGACCATGACGCGCATCAAATTCTGCGGCCTCACCCGCAAAGAAGACATCCTGCTGTGCAACGAATTGGAAATCGATGCGATCGGCTTCATTTTCGTTCCCGACACACCACGCTGCATTTCCGCTAAAGACGCCAAGGCGCTTGCCGCACTGACCAGCAAAGAAACCGTCGGCATTTTCAATGAAGAGCAGGAAGACATTCTGGACATCGCCAAGGAGGTCGGCCTGGACGCGATCCAGGTGTACGGAGAAACGCCGCAGGCTGCGAAGTTCTCGTCCATCCGCGCATTCCGCGAAGTGCCGCATGCGGCATTGATCGAATCGCTGATTTTGGATGAAACCATGGTGCTGTTAGATGGACCGAAAAACGGCAAACCAGCAGATTTGGACGCCATCGAAGCGTTGCCGGAAGGCATCCGCCGCAGCGTCTGGCTAGCCGGCGGACTCACGCCCAAGAACATAGCCGCCATCGTAAAACGCATCCATCCGCTTGGGGTGGATGTGAGCAGCGGCATTGAGTCGGCACCGGGGAAAAAAGACGCAAAGCTCATGCGCGCCTTTGTCGATGCCGTTCGCTCCGCCACATGAAAACGCTCGGACAATTCGGCGTTTTCGGCGGCTGCTACGCCTCGGAACTCCTGATGCCTGTCCTGAGTGAAATGGAAGCGGCGTACCTGGAATGCAAAGTTGATCCGGAGTTTCAAAAAGAACTGAGTCGCCTGCTGCGCGACTTCGCCGGACGACCAACTCCCCTCACGCACGCACGCGGCATGAGTGCGGATTGCGGCTGCATGGTGCTCTTGAAGCGTGAGGATGTACTGCACGGCGGCGCACACAAGACCAACAACGTACTGGGGCAAGGGCTGCTTGCACAGCGCATGGGCAAGCGCGAACTGATCGCCGAAACCGGCGCCGGGCAACACGGCA
>CAYUVW010000041.1:0-7946 GCA_964448405.1 uncultured Candidatus Peribacteria bacterium
CTCCACCTTCACGTTCGGTTTGTTCCAGCCGTCGTACATCATGACCGTTCCGGCCGTTGTGTTCGTCGCATTCGCTCTTCTCTACATTCCGAGCATGATGGTCACCGGCGCCAAACCGGACCTCGTCGGCAAGGCAATCGCCTGCTACCTCATGAAAACATTCGGCGCATTGCTCATCACTCTGAGCATGTTGCCACTCCTTTATAACCTCATCTCGGACACGCTTCCTCCCATGTCCACTGTGTCAGGCCTACTGATGGTGTTCTTGTTCGGTGTCGGTATCGTCATCCACTACAGCAATGTTACAAGCACGATTGAAGAAAACTCGATGGTGGTGACTCGAACGGTCTTTGCTCACGGCTTCGAGGTACTGGGTGCTCTCATTGCCTTGCTCTCCGTCCTGTCGCTCTTGCTCACGTTCATACTCACGCAAACTGTGGATGGCTGGCAGATGCCGGCAACCTCACTAACGTTCGGCCTACTCATTACGCTGATATTCTCAGTGCATATTAGTGCCAAGAACCCTGCTCGCCGCTCCAAGAAGAAGTAGTCCAACCCCGCATTGCTACGGAAGGCGCCCGGTCACCCACGGCGCCTTCTTTTTTGTCTTCCGGAGACTTGCCTCGCATTTCGCGAAGTGCGGGACTTGCGCGAAAAACCCGAAAACGGCACAATACCCCGGCTTTCGTGGGAGTCCGCCTTCGCGGACGTAACAACCACGTTCCCCCCTACTTGTATGGCCAAAGTCGATAACGTCGTTCGCGGCGGCAAAAAGTACGCCGAAAAGAAGAAGCTCCTCACCAAGCCCGCGTACGCGCTGGAAGAGGCTGTTGCTTTGCTGACCCAGGTCAAGGCCGTCAATTTCGACGCCACCGCCGAAGCACACTTCCGCATCGGTGCGGATATGGCTCAGGCCGACCAGTTGGTCCGCGGTAACGTGTCGCTGCCCCATGGCACCGGACAGAAAGTGCGTATCGCCGCATTCGTCACACCCGATTTCGAAGACGAAGCCAAGAAGGCAGGCGCCGATTACTTCGGCGGAGTCGAGCTTATTAAGCAGATTGACGGAGGTATGTTGGATTTCGACGTGACAGTCGCTATGCCCCAGCTGATGAAGGATATCGGTAAGTTGGCCAAGGTCCTCGGACCGAAGGGCCTTATGCCAAGCCCAAAAGCAGGAACGGTGTCCGACAAGCCGGGCAAAATCATCGAAGAACTGAAGAAAGGCCGCATCCAGTTCAAAATGGACAAGCAGGGCATCATCCACTGCGTGTTCGGCAAGACTTCCTTCGGCGAGAAGAAGCTACAGGAGAACTTGACCGCACTCGTACAGGCAATCAAGGATGCACAGCCCGCCACCATTAAGACCAACTACATCGCCTCCTTGAGCATTAACCCGACCATGGGTCCCGGCATCAAGGTGAGCCTGTAATCCCCTCCTCTGCCATTTGAAAAGGCCCGGTTCATCCGGGCTTTTTTTGACAAAATAAATTTAGGTGTAAAAATACGTTTATGATCTCACTCCCTGAAGACCAGCCAACGGCACTACCGCGCTTCGAGCAACTTGTTAACCGCATACAGCATGAACCTGATCTGAATACCGCAAAAATTCTGACGCTTCTCTCTGAATTTCAAGATGCCATCCTACACATCGTCGGGAGTGTGGATGGACGCTACTCATTCGTAGTCGGCAACGACCGAAACAAGGGCATTGAGCTAACGGTCAATCAACCATCAGCGAAAGAAAATAATTGGCATATGCAGCCGGGGACAATCACGATACATATCTACGATACGGCACGAGCAATAATCACGCTCAGGGGTGGAAAGAAAGTCGAGAGTGCATTGAAAACAATTACCGTACTACCTCAGGACGAACGCATCGTTCCCTTTGCAAATAACAAAGAAGTAAAGCCGCTCAAGCTTGCGCATACCGCTCCCGACAGTGTCGATCCACAGGGTAAGGCACTGTTCAATAGCGAGGATGTGGTCGATTACGAAGAAGTTGCGTAAGATCACGAGGCGTCGACGACCAGCAATGCCTTGATCAACAAGGTTACGCCGACTCCTTCCAGACTCGCGGGAATCCTTCGGCTTTGACGGCTTCGGGCGTCAATGCGGATTCCGCTTCGGCGTGCACGGCCTTTGTCGTATCCGAAACGGCTCTCAGTGGATTGGGCAAACTGTCGCGCTCAACGTCGGCCGGGTGTCGCACCCATGTACGCATGGCCGTCAGTACGGCGACGTCATCGGCTGTGGCAAGCCACTGGCGCAATTTCCAGCGCGATGTAAACATCGGCGGAAACGTTGATGGACGACCATCCTGAACGCCGGCACGGGCTTCTATCCATTCCTCCCACTCTTTTTCAAAATTCTGATACAAGGCGAACAGCGCATCGGGGCTTCGAAACGGAATCGTTTCGGGCGTCTCTGTGTCGAACGATGGTGCGCCGAGGTGTTTCATGCAGTAAACAATGGTAACGCGTGCAAACCACGCAGTCGAGATCAGATCATCAACGCCGCCTTCAGGTCATCCAATTTCTCGATCTGCAACAACTTGGTGCGCAACTCACGCGCGCCGTCGAAACCTTTCACGTAACTACTTAAGTGACGGCGCATCTCTAGCACGCCGCGGCGCTCACCTTTGATTTTCACCGCCAGTTCACAATGGTGCAGGATGAACGGCACCTTCTCGTAGAACGACGCGCGCTTCATGGTGTCGTCGGCGGGAGGCGCGTTCTTGGCGGCCTCGGCTTTCGCGCGCCAAGCAGCTGGATCCTTGAACGCCTCAATGAGTTCGCGCATCAGCCAGGGGTTGCCGAAGGTTCCGCGTCCGACCATCACGCCGTCCAAGTTCTTCAGCTTGTTCAGCGCGTCCTCCACCGACGCGATGTCACCGTTGCCGATGACCGGCACATTCACCGCCTTCTTCAGTTCGTAAATGGGCTCCCAGTCGGCCGCGCCGGTGAATTTGTCGCAATAGCGTCGGCCGTGGATGGAGAGCGCTTTTGCGCCGGCATCAATCAGCTTCTGGCAAAACGGGATCAGGTTCTCTTTTGTGTTCCAGCCCAGGCGCGTCTTCACGCTCACCGGAATGCTCACCGCTTTGGCCGCGGCGTGTACCAATTCGGCGGCCAATTCGGGCTTCTGCATAAGCGCAGAACCGTAGCACGACGAGACGATCTTGGCGGCCGGACAGCCCATGTTGATATCGATGCCGTCGGCGCCCATCTGCTCAATGACTTTGCACGCCTGCAGAAAATGGTCCGGCTTGGAGCCGAAGACCTGCACGATGAACGGACGCTCGATGTCCGGATCGAATGCCAGCATTTTCAATGTACGCTCTGCTCCATAGACAATGGCATCGGTCGATAAAAACTCGGTATAGACCACTGTTTCGGGGGCCACGCGTTTAATCAACTGGCGATACGACGCATCCGTCACACCCGCCATAGGAGCAAGTGCAACAATCGGTCTGCCGGCAGTGGTCCACGAGAACGCCATCGATGTACACCGCATACTACTACGGAACTCGTGTCACGTCATGAGGTGATTTGATCGTCAAGCCGCTGAAAGCATGAATGACGTCACATTCCGGCCAATTCTACAAGCTCAGATCGTCTTCAAGGCTTGGAAAAGCCCCGAATGGAATTTACGCCGGGCACGCTCCGCGCGATAATGACCGACGTGCTGCACTTTCTTACTGAAGTCCTGTGGATCCCCCTCGCGCTCGCTATGCCGACTGGGATCAATCCTCCTGCTGAATGCGACTTTCGTTTTGGTGGAAGCACACTGGCACCGGGAGGAATGTGGAACTGTGTTCCGGCATACATCAGCGTACTGACGGGTGTCGTCATCGGCTTCTGTGCGTCCATCTGTTTGGTTCGACTCATCTGGGCCGGCTTCGAATACATGATGGGCCCCGCGACTGGCGGCAGTTCCGACGACGCCAAAAAACACATCATTAATGCACTGCTCGGTCTGGCCGTCTGTCTCCTCACGTACATCATCATTGAAACCGTGGTCGTGTACGTTACCACTCCCGGCAACTGATTCGCTCACCATGGCCAAGCAACAACCCAAACATCGGGACTCCTTCAAATCCTTCCAGATCATCAGCGATCGGGCGCAAAAACTGTGGACGAAGGCCAGAATTCGCGTACAGGAATCGCAAAGTGCCAAGCGCCGTCTGCCCCCCGGACCGACTTCGCCGGAAACCCCCAAGGAAACACTCGTCATCGAAGTCGCCCCCAAAACGGTGGCCTTTTCGACAATCACCATTTTGCTTGTGCTCGTCGGCGCATGGGCGCTGTGGTCGTTGCACGACACACTGCTCGTGCTGGTCTTGGCATTCTTCCTTTCCATTGTCATCGATTCCAGCGTTCGCTTCTTCGAGCGCATGCGTATTCCGCGCAGCATCGCGGTGATTCTGGTCTATGTCATCTTCCTCTCGCTTGCGGTCTTCCTGATTATCTCGCTCATCCCGATCGTCGCCACGGAAGTGCAGAACTTCGCCCGCTTCCTAAATAACCGCGTCGACGTCTTGCTTACCAAACAGGAAATTACGCTGCCATTCCTGTCCGACGCATTGAATATCAAGCTCACCGCCCTCTTGCAGGAAGCGCTCAGGAACCTGGAAATTAAAGATCAAGCCACAACGCTCTTTAATTTCGGCCAGAATCTGTCCACTGCCGCACAGAGCTGGCTGAGTTACGCCATTGGCATCGCCGGATCGGTCTTCAATTTCATCGCCAGCTTCTTCCTGATCCTCATCCTCACGTTCTTCATTCAAATGGAGCGTGAGAACATCGTCGATTACTTCCGGTTCCTGCTGCCGCACGGCTACCGAAACTACTACGACAACAAAGCCGATGCGATTTACCACAAGATGTCGCAATGGTTCCAGGGCCAGCTGATCTTGTGTCTTTCCATCGGCGTCCTTACGTTCATCGCGCTCACGATCCTGGGCATGCCGTACTCGTTCACACTGGCGTTGCTGGCAGGCTTCACGGAGTTCATTCCGGTAGCAGGACCGCTCATCGCAGCCATTCCAGCCGTGTTCATTGCACTGACGCAAGCGGGCTTCGTTTGGGCGCTGGTCATTATGCTTGTGTACTACGTCATTCAAACGTGCGAGAACAACCTGCTTGTTCCGCTCATCATGAAGCACGCGGTCGGCTTGTCGCCCATCGTCATCATGCTCGGTATGCTCGTGGGCATCAGCTTCCCGACGGTCATTCATCCCATTCTCGGAATCGTGTTGGCAGTTCCGCTGACAACGGTCATCAGTATCTTCATGAATGACCTGCGTGATTACCGCCGCAATCAATAGATCGGCACAAACGTCAAAAAACCTATACAAACTCCCACAAGGAGCTAAACACCACATTCTGCAATTCTACTTGCTTCCCCTAGCGGTGCCGGGGTGATAAAGTACCCCGATGTCATAGGACACCTGGCACTCTCTCTGGTAGAGTGCTAACTCTCCCCCATTTATATGCACCCGTTCGACCGCTTCACACCGAATGCCAAGCTGGCACTCCAGCTGGCAGAGCAGGAGGCTAAAAATCTGAAGTCGATGTATATCGGCACCGAGCACTTGCTGCTGGGTCTGCTGAGCATCCCGAAGTCACTGGGCTTCTCCATTCTTACGGGGGCTGGTGTCACGCAGGAAAACATCCGCATTCTGCTGAAGGCCAACAAGGTGGCCGACGCGGAAGGTCAGAACGTGAAGCACGGACTCTCTCTGGCACTCAATACCGTCATTGAGCAGAGCGTGATGGTCGCCCACAAGTTCCGCCACGCGAACATCGGCACCGAACACCTCTTGTACGCGCTCATCAGCAGCGGCAAGAACTCCTCCACCGTGCTGTTGGAGCACATGCAAATCAACCCGCATGACCTCCAGACGCACATTGAGGAGATGTTCGGCCAGATCAGCCAGTTCCGCTCGCAGAACAAAAATCTTGAGAGCTCGCTCGAGTCGTTCTTCCAGGGATTGCAGGGCGCGTTGGTCGGCATGCAGAACCAGACCGACCCCGAGGGCCTGAAAAAGAAGAAGACCGAGGGCAAGAGCAAGACGCCGGTGTTGGATTACTTCACCGACGATATGACCGCCAAGGCCCGCGACAAGAAATTGGAGCCGGTCATCGGTCGCGATACCGAAATCGAGCGCCTGGTGCACATTTTGAACCGTAAGACGAAGAACAATCCGGTGCTCATCGGTGAGTCCGGCGTGGGCAAGACCGCCATCGTGGAGGGCTTGGCTCAGCGCATTGCCGAGGGCAAGGTGCCAGACACGTTGAAAGGCAAGAAAGTCCTGCAGTTGAACATGGGCTCGTTGGTCGCCGGTACCAAGTACCGCGGCGAGTTCGAGCAACGCTTCGACGACATCATTAAAGAAGCCACCGAGAGCAAGCGCGAAATCATCTTGTTCATCGATGAATTGCACACCGTTGTAGGTTCCGGTTCGGCCGAAGGTTCGCTGGACGCCGCCAACATCTTGAAGCCCGCCTTGTCGCGCGGAGCCCTGCAGGTCATCGGTGCCACGACCACCGATGAGTACCGCAAGAGCATTGAAAAGGACCGCGCCCTTGAGCGCCGCTTCCAGTCGATCATGGTCGAGGAACCAAGCACCGAAGATGCCATCCACATCCTGATGGGCGTGAAGCAGAGCTTCGAGAATTTCCACCGCCTGAGCATTTCGGACGCCGCGATCGACGCCGCCGTGAAGCTGAGCAAGCGCTACCTCACCGAGCGCTTCCTGCCCGACAAGGCAATCGACGTGCTCGACGAAGCCGCCGCTGGCAAGAGCATCACCCAGAAACACGATGCCTCGCCTCGCCTGAAGGAAATCGAGAAAGGATTGAAGGATATTGAATTGAAAAAGCAGTCTGCCGTGAAGGAACAGAAATATCAGCACGCGCTGAAGCTGCGCAAGGAAGAGGAAGAGCTGATTGCCGAGCGCAAGACGCTGGAAAGCAGCGCCGACGGCGACCGCCGCTCCCCTGTGGAGATCACCGAGGACGATATCCACGCAGTCATCGCGCGCATGACGGGCATTCCCATTACGCGCCTGATGAAGTCCGAGACCAAGCGCCTGAACTCGCTGGAGAACGTGCTGCGCAAGCACGTTGTGGGCCAGGACGTCGCAATTCAGAAAATCGCTCGTGCCATCCGCCGCAGCCGCGTCGGTATTTCCGACTCGCGTCGCCCGATCGGTTCATTCCTGTTCATGGGACCGACCGGTGTAGGTAAGACCGAGCTGGTAAAGACGCTCGCCCGTGAGATCTTCCAGCGCGAGGACGCACTCATCAAGATCGACATGTCCGAGTTCATGGAGCGCCACAACGTCTCCCGCCTGACCGGAACCACCGCTGGTTACGTGGGCTACGAGGAAGGCGGCCAGCTGACCGAAACGGTCCGCCGCAAGCCCTACTCCGTCGTGCTGTTCGATGAAATCGAGAAGGCCCACCCCGAGTTCTTCAACATTCTGCTCCAGATCATGGAGGATGGAACGCTGACGGACGGACAGGGCAAGGTCGTCGACTTCCGCAACACGATCATCGTCATGACCAGCAACATCGGTGCCGACAAGCTCACCAAGCAGGCCGGAAAAATCGGCTTCAAGCTGGAGGACGACGCCAAGCGCGAGGAACAGGCCTACGAAGAGAAGCGCCAGGAAGTCCTGCGCGAACTGAAGGACCACTTCCGCCCGGAGTTCTTAAACCGCATCGACCAGACCATCGTCTTCAACGCCTTGCCGCAGGACGCCATCCGCAAGATCGTACTGCTCCACGTGAGCCAGCTGGAGAAGCGTCTGAAGGAACAGGGTTACGGTCTGGAGTTGGACGCCAAGGCCATCGGCAACTTGGGTACGCTCGGATTCGATCCCGAATACGGCGCACGCCCTGTCCGCCGCACCATTCAGGAGCAACTGGAAGACC
>CAYUVW010000042.1:0-7802 GCA_964448405.1 uncultured Candidatus Peribacteria bacterium
CGCCGGCATTCGCCTACCTCTCTCCGGACCAAGTTTTCGGTGGAGCAGGCCTGACGTTGGCTCCGGCACCCCCGCTCATGCGAGAAGGCGCCGATGTCGTTGCTGCACAGCAGCAGCGCTCTGCAACGTTGCGTGCGGCCGCACAGGAACAGCTCACGTCTATCGATGACGTCGCTCCGGATACCTACGTTGCGCCAAAGGCAAGCACCACGCGCAACCTGCTCGATAACAACACGCAGTACGATATCCGTCAGGCACGCATTCAGAATCGCAACGCCACCACGCCGACCATCATTATTACTGGGAACGGTGGCGGCACCATCACCGATTCCAACGGCAACGTCTTGCACAGCGGAGCTCCTCGCATTTCCGATACCGGCCCCGAGCACGTTCTGTTTGCCGCGTTGTTGCTCGCCATTATGGGCATGGCTGCGTACGTGTGGCGCAAGTCGCACAGCCTCCCTGCCATCCTCCGCTAATCTCATGGAGAAATCCGCCTGCATCTCGCAGCTTCTTGTCGGTATCGTGACCTTGTTCCTGGTCGTTTCTGCCGGCGTGTATTTGTCGAAAGGCGTGGAGATTCCGTCGCGCGAGCTCATGCACGCGGCAGCGACCAAATAACGATTCCAAAGAAACCAAGGATTCCAAGGAGTCCAACGATTTGCCGAACAGACGCTTTCCTCGGAATCGTCGGACTCTTTGGTTTCTTTGGAATCCGGGGCGGGACTATAAGGCGGGCCGGCGGGCGTGCCACTCCGTCGCGCTTTGGAACGCGTGTGCGGCCGACAAGATTGTCGCTTCGCCCCACTGCGGTCCCATGATCTGCAGACCCAGCGGCATCTTCTCGGTGGTGAATCCGCATTGCACGGAGAGGGCCGGAATACCGCCCATGACGGCGCCGTCCATGAACACGTCCTCCAGGTACATTGCCAGCGGGTCGCTGCTGTTTGCACCCACCTTGAACGCCGCGTGCGGCGATACCGGCGCGATGATGATATCCACCTTCTTGAAGGCTTCGTCGAAATCCTGGCGCACGAGCGTGCGGACTTTCTGGGCCTTCAGGTAGTACGCGTCGTAGTAGCCCGAGGAGAGAGCGAACGTTCCGATCATAATGCGGCGCTTCACTTCGGAACCGAAACCGTCGCCGCGCACACGCTGATAATGGTCCAACAGGTCGGTTGCTTTCTCCACCGTGTGACCAAAGCGGATGCCGTCATAGCGGGCCATATTCGAGCTCACCTCGCACGGGCAGAGCACGTAGTAGGTGGCCAGTGCGTACTTGGTGTGCGGCAGGCTGATGTCCACCAGCGTGGCGCCGAGCGACTGCAGCACCTTGGCCGCATCGCGCACCGACTGCTCCACGTCTTTACGCAATCCATCGATGAAATATTCCTTGGGCAATCCCACGCGCAGTCCTTTCACGTCTTTCTTCAATAAGCTGGCATACGGCTGCACGGGTTTGTCCGACGTGGTGCCGTCCATACTGTCTTTACCCGCAATGGCCTCCAGCACGAGTGCCATGTCTTCCACGGTCTTGCAAATCGGTCCAATGGTATCCAACGAGCTGGCCATGCTCATGACGCCGTAGCGGCTTGTTCTGCCGTACGTTACACGCAGTCCGCTCACACCGCAGAAAGCAGCCGGCAAGCGGATAGAACCTCCGGTATCGGTGCCGAGCGCGAACATGCATTCGTCGGCACTCACGCCGGCGGCTGAACCGCCGGAAGAGCCGCCCGCCACGCATTCGGTGTCCCACGGACAACGGGTGACGCCGTAGCACGACGTCTCGGTGGAAGCGCCCATTGTAAATTCATCGGTGTTGCTCTTGCCGATGGAAATGGCACCCGCGTTTTTCAGGCGCTTGGTAGTCGTGGAATCGAATGGGGGAATGTAGTGCTTGTCCCGCAGCATGTTGCTGCACGCGGTGGTCGGTACGCCCTGCTCACAAAATACGTCTTTGGCCAGGTACGGAATACCGGTCAGCGGATTGCTGAAGTCGCCGCGCTTATCCACTGCCTTGGCGTGTTCCAGGGCTTTGTCGCCGTTGTTATAGACAACGGCATTCACCGTTTTGTCCACGGCTGCAATGCGATCCAAGCACGCTTGCACCAGTTGCACAGCCGAGATATCGCCGCTCTTCAAGCGTTTGTGTGCCTGTGCGATCGTGAGTCCGAACAAATTATCCATGGGCATGTGGGGACCGAATTTGGTGCTCCTCAAGCGGTAAGCCCGAACAGCCGAGCAAATCGTCGGGCGTGGCATCGCTGGCGCGCACCGTGTCGTCGCGCAGCGCATTCGTGAGTCCGGTGACCTGAGCGGTGGGTTCCACCGTGCTGGTGTCCACTTCGTTCAGTACGTTCATCCACTCCAAAATGCTCGTCAGCTGACCGGGCATTTTCTCCATTTCCTGCGGCGTCAGCTTCAAGCGCGCCAGCTTGGCGATGTGCTCGATCTGCTCTTTGGTGAACTGCGTGGCCATGTGCGGCCAGCATAGACAGAGCATGCGCGGGTAGCAACCGCTCCCAAGGCCGGATTCCAAGACTCCCCGGCGTGCCCCGGTCACTGGGGAGTCAGGGGTCCAAGTCCTGTATCATGTATCCATGCTTCTCCTTCGTCTTCCCGGCCGCAAGAATTGCGATCGCGTCCGCGTGAAGGGTGCCCTATGGAAAGGAAAACATTTCAACGTACGTTGGCTCATGGGTTCGCCCTATCATCTTTCCGAAAAGCCGACGGAATCAGCCTTCTATATAGGAGTACTTTCCAGCACCAAGCTGGATAAATTGGCAGTGAAGCGCAACAGAATGAGGCGAAGGTGCCGCGAAGCGTTCCGATTAACCATCAAAGCAAGAGGCAAAAAACCACTCCCAGCCGCCTCTACTCCACCGTCAACGCTCAGCTCTCAGCTTCCATCCTCCCGCTCCCTACAATTGCTTCTCTTGCCTCGTTCCTCTAGCCTGAGTTGCACCTTCAATGAGCTTTCAGACGAGGTGTCTCGATTTCTTTCCTCCGTGCATCTGTGAACGCGCCCGCATCCAAAGGTAAGATCAGTTCGCTTGAGTTCATCGCCACATTTTTGGTGCTGTTCTTCGTCGTGAACTGGGGGTTGAAATACTTCTTCCCTGCCCAATTCGGAGACAAGCCGGTCGATCAAAAAAAAGTGGAATTGACCATGCAGTACACGAGCGTTCGCGATGGTACGAGTCCGGTCGCCTACGTTCATAACCATACTGCCAAGGACATTGTCCTGTCCGCCCGCTGCCCGCTTCCGCAGGTGGACGTGGCGTACGTGAATCAGGATTCTTCCGGCTCCGGAGAAAAGTTGGATGACCTCATGGCCAATGAAACGGCGTTGCCGTGCATCGATCCGCCGGTCGTGCCTGCCAACGGGAAGCTCACATTGGACCTGACGCCGTGGAAGTATTCGTTGTTCAGCAAACTCGGTACGTACGAACTCGGTTTCAATGTGCCAGAGGGCTATCTGGCCGATGGCAAAGCCGATCGCATCACGACCCGCTTCACGCTCAGCGAGCCGGGCATGGCCGCCAAGTTGTTCCGCACGTTCATCAGCAAGCCGCTGTTTAACGGCCTTATTTTCATTGCGTCGTTCTCGCCGGGCCACAACTTGGGCATCGCCGTCATTCTGCTCACGCTCGTCGTCAAACTCATTCTGCTCCTGCCCAGCCAACACGCGCTCAAGAGCCAGAAGAAAATGCAGATGCTGCAGCCGCGTCTCGATGAACTGAAGAAAAAGTACGGCAGCGACAGCAAGCGCATGCAGGAGGAAACCATGAAGCTCTGGAAGGAAATGAAGATCAACCCGCTGGAATCCTGCCTGCCCATGTTGTTGCAGTTCCCCATCCTTATCGGCTTGTTCTACGTCATCCGTGACGGCGCGCAAATCGAGGTGGCTCGTCACATGCTCTACGAGCCGTACCAGCATCTTTCTTGGACATTGGGTCACACGTTGCTCGGCATCGATTTGCTCAAGCCCAACCTCTACATTTTGCCGCCGCTGCTCGTTGTGCTGCAGTTCTGGCAGGTGAAAATGATGATGGCACGCACCAAGAAGAAAGAAGCAGTGGTGGAAGTGGGCGCCAAGAAGTCGTGGATGCCTGAGCTGAATCAGCAATCCATGATGCTCTACATCCTGCCGCTGATGATCGGTTTCTTCGCACTCAGCTTCCCGGCAGCTGTCTCCTTATATTGGGGAGTGTCCACGCTGTTCGCCATTGCGCAGCAGTGGTTCGTGATGCGCGAGAAGAGCGCCGCCTAACGTCCCAGCAGCCGCCTGATGTTCGCGAGGTGTTCCGTGCTGTTTTGGTATCCCGGGCGCAACTGCTGTACCGCTTCCAGTTGTGTCAGTGCCTCTTCTAGCCTGCCGAGGCCAGCCAGCTCTGCAGCCAGACGGTAGCGCGCATCGACCATGTCACCTTGCAGCGCAACCGCTGCCTGGAGCGATTGCACGGCTTGTTCATGCAGTGCTCGCTTCTGGTATTGCAGCGCCAAGTTGTAGTGCGGCTCGGCAATCATCGGTGCGGCTTGCGCTGCATCTTCAAATGCCTTCAGCGACGCTTCGGCGTTGCCACGCGATTCCTCCAACTCCCCCAGATAATAGAAGCCCACCAAGTCGCCGGCGTCTGTCACCCCGTTCTTCAAGATCACCTGGGTAGATTGCGCGTACAGCCGTGCCGCTTCGTCCACATTGCCCTTTCTCTTATAGACGTTGCCCATGTTCACCAACACAATCGGCGATGTCGGCGACAATGCCGCCGCTTGCTGAAAAGCCTCCAGCGCCTTCACATCATCGTTCTGCTGTGCATACGCCTGGCCCAAATTACTCCATGCCAGCCATGAATTCGGGTAGTGCCGCAGTGTCTGCAAGTACAAGCTCTGGCTGTCTTGCCAGGTCTTGGCCTGCATTGCAGCAAGACTGCCGAAAGCGACCATAATCATCACCATACAGGCGCCGCAGATGCCGCGTGTCGCTCGTGACGAAGCCCTTGCAATCAATGCGTTACCCAACATTGCGGCAAACAGAAACAACCCAAAACCCGCAATGTACGCGTAGCGATCGGAGCCGAAGTACAATGCGTGATTTTTGTAGAAATTCAGGAAGTTCGGCGGCAATGCGAGCAAGAAGAGCAGCAGTCCGAGTGCCAGCGCGCGCGAGCGTCGTGCGATGAAAAGACACACGCAAAAGAACGCCACTACAACCATAATCGACACGACGAACTCCGGGGCGGACAGGGTCACCGGCGTTGTTTGCGGATAGATCACCGAGAGGCCTGTTGGCAGGATGATGTTGAGCAAGTAGAAGGCGGTGCTTTTGCATGCCAACAGCAGCGTCGTCAGCGGACCGCTGGTTTGGAGTGCGTGCGATTTTCCAACAACGGCGACGATGCCAAATATCACCGCAAGCAGCCACTGCGGCCATTGCTCAACGATTGCTTCCCGGATTGGACGACGGCGTGACCACTCGATCGCCACCAAGAGAAAGGGGAGACTGAGAATGGAAACTTTGGCTAATAATCCAAAGAAAAACGCGACCGTGCACAGTCTTCGAAACGTAGCGTTTCCCGTCTCGCGCCATTCTAAAAACAGGGCTATCGCCGCGAAACAAAAGAATCCCGAAAGTACGTCTTTGCGAGCTGCGGCCCATGCCACGGCCTCTACGTTCAGCGGATGGATTACAAAAAGCAACGCGGCAAGGAGCCCAACGGCTCGTTTTTCCGTCAATCGCATGCCAATCCAGAAGACCAGCAAGGCATTGCCCAGATGCAGGCACAAACTGGTCAAATGAAAAAACGTTGGATGTAAGCCGAACACGGCATGCTCTAGTTGATACGACAACAGCGTGAGCGGTACGTACAACTCCGGATCATACGACGTGAACACGTGCCATACAGACCGCGACGTTAGTTCCAGGACGGCGGGATTGGCATAAATCAACAGACCGTCGTCCAACGTCACAAAGCCGTTGCCAAGCGACCATGCGTACACGCAGAGGCCTACCACTACGATTCCCAATGCGATTTGCCAGAACGGACGCGAGCGAAGCCAGAGTTCCATGCTCCTATTGTACGCGATTCACCGCATGGAACGTTCGCCTTGAATCATTCGCTCTTCAGTTTCTTTGATTTCCTCCTCTGGATATACTCCGTTCATCTCCCCCATTGCTCCCATGATGCTCTCCTTTACGGATATCAAGCAGGCTCTCGGCGACCAGGCCGACAACCTCCTGAACTTCAAGACGCCCAAGATTGCTAAAGAGCGTCTGCAAGTCCCCCGCAAAGGGTTCGTGAAAGAAGTCTTCGGTATGAGCAATCGCAGTGCAGCCACCCAGAAGGCCATGCAAGAGATGTTCGACCACGGTAACCTCGGCGGTACGGGTTACGTTTCCATTCTTCCGGTCGACCAAGGCATCGAGCACTCGGGCGGCGCGTCGTTCGCCAAGAACCCGGATTACTTCGACCCTGAAAACATCGTCAAGCTGGCCATTGAAGGCGGCTGCAACGCCGTGGCTTCCACGTTCGGCGTGCTCGGTATGACCGCCAAGAAATATGCCGACAAAATCCCCTTCATCGTGAAGATCAACCACAACGAACTTCTCACGTACCCCAACAAGGCCGATCAAATTCTGTTCGGATCACCCAAGGCAGCTAAGGAAATGGGCGCACTCGGCGTGGGTGCCACCATCTACTTCGGCTCGGACAATTCCGGTCGCCAAATCGTCGAAATCGCCCGTGCGTTCGAAGAAGCGCATTCGCTCGGCATGTTCACCGTGTTGTGGTGCTACTTGCGTAACGGCGCGTTCAAGAAGGATAAGGATTACCACAATGCCGCCGACCTTACCGGCCAAGCAAACCATTTGGGTGTTACCATCCAGGCCGACATCATCAAGCAAAAGCTGCCCACCAATAACGGCGGATTCAAGGCGTTGAACTCCGGCGATAGTTCGTACGGCAAGCTCGACGAGCGCATGTATACGGAGCTCTGTTCCGATCACCCCATCGATCTCTGCCGCTACCAGGTAGCCAACTGCTACATGGGTCGCGCTGGCCTCATTAACTCCGGTGGCGAGTCGGGCAAGAACGACCTCGCAGCAGCCGTGGCTACCGCCGTCGTCAACAAGCGCGCCGGAGGCATGGGTCTCATTTCTGGCCGCAAAGCGTTCCAGAAGCCAAAGAAGGAAGGCATCGAGATTCTCAATGCCATCCAGTCGGTGTACCTCTGCAACGACGTCACCGTCGCCTAAGTACGCGCGTTGTACGTATCGGACTATGCTCCCGCCCCATCTGCGGATGCAGTTCTGTGCAATCGTTTGAGTATGCTCTACGGTACAGACATGCCTTCGGCCGAACGCGACAAAGCCACTGACGATTTGCTGAGCGTGGTGAAAGCAATGGGCGCCAATCTCTCTCCGACTATCGCCGGCCGCGTGCTGGAATTGCGCGATGCCGACCATGCAGCATACGTGGAAGCATTGGAATTGATCGCACGTTTCATGCCCAAGGAATCTCGTTGAAGAAATTCCGAAATACTCCGCATCGATCATCGCTGCAATTCTCCCGTATCAGTCGCGGGTTCGTTTGTATCGTTGGATTTTTTTTGAACCACGCATGTGTATCGAAAAAGGAGGGTAATTCGTTTGGGTCCTCATGGGTGCGTTACGTCACCCAGACGTCAGCCCAACTTGTCATGCGCCTCCCCCAGGCGAGGAAAATGCGGAAAGTAAACATGACTTTGCCATAAGTTTTCTTTCCAAAAACGTAAGAAATGCGTTCTACGGGGCGATCGTGTAG
>CAYUVW010000043.1:0-6836 GCA_964448405.1 uncultured Candidatus Peribacteria bacterium
AGCGCACCAAGAAGACGGTGGATCCGGTGGTGCACATGACGCTGGTCCGCCACGGAGAAACCGACTGGAACAAAGAGGCCAAACTGCAAGGCGGCGATGCCGACATCGGTCTGAACGCCACCGGCAAAAAGCAGGCGCTGAAGGCAGCAGAAGGCTTGGCCAAGGGCGAAAAGTACGACGCGGTGATTTCGTCATCACTCAAGCGCGCCAAAGAAACGGCGGAAATTCTCAGTCAGAAGCTGGGCATCCCATTCGTCGGGCAATGGTCGGAACTGAACGAGCGCCTGATGGGAACGTGGAGCGGCCTGCCGATTGCACAGGTATTGAAAGACCACCCCAACAGCATCGACGGCGCAGAGAGCATTACCTTCCACCACGTCACGCCGACCGATGGCGAAAGTCTGCAGATGTTCACGCAGCGCACGCAGCGCGCCTGCGACAAGCTGCTGAAGGAATTCGCCGGCAAGCGCGTGTTGGTGGTGGCGCACGGCGGCACCATTCGCGCCATGCATGCGGTGGTGAATCGCGCCGCGTACGAAGATGTGGTGAAGCTGGCCATTCCGAACACGGTGCACTACGACTTCAGTGTAAAACCGAGCATGCGCCGCATTCCGGAGGTACTGGATTGCTGGTTCGAGAGCGGCTCCATGCCGTACGCCCAAGAACATTTCCCATTCCAGCGCGGCGACGGCAAGAAGGGGGCGGTGCCCGCTAACTTTCCGGCTGATTTCATCGCCGAAGGTTTGGACCAGACCCGCGGTTGGTTCTACACCCTCACCGTGTTGTCGTCGGCATTGTTCGACAGCCCGGCGTTCAAACACTGCATCGTGAACGGTATCGTGTTGGCCGAAGACGGCAAAAAAATGAGCAAGCGCCTGAAGAACTACCCGGAGCCGACCGAAGTCGTCAGCCGTCATGGTGCGGACGCGGTGCGCTTCGCGCTCATGAGCTCCCCCGCCGTGCGCGGCGAAGACCTGCGCTTCTCGGAAAAAATCGTGGAAGACGTACTGCGCAATGTGCTGTTGCCGCTGTGGAACGCCTACCGTCTGCTCGTCACGTACGCCAACGGCTCAAGCTGGAAGCCGAGCATCGACTTCTCGTTGATGAACGCCAAGTCCGACGACATGCTGGACAAGTGGATCGTCGCCAAAACGCAGGCATTGGTGAACCGCATGACCGACGAATTGAACAACTACGATCTTTCGGCCACTTGCGCAGAACTGACTAATTCCATCGACGACCTGACCAACTGGTACGTACGCCTCAGCCGCCGCCGTTTCGCCGGCAAAGACGGTGGAGCATCCGAAGCCGCGTTGGATACGCTGTACCGCGTGCTGCTGGCCAACTGCCAGCTTTTGGCACCGTTCTGCCCGTTCATCACCGAGGCGATCTACCTGAACCTGGTGGAAGAAGACCATGGCAGCATTCATTTCACCAATTGGCCGGATGCACGCGAGCTGACGCCAGAGGAATTGAACATTTTGGCACTCATGGACAACACGCAGACCGTCACGCGTTTGGGTTTGCGTCTGCGTAGCGATGCCAAAATCGGCGTACGCACTCCCCTGCACTCGGTGACGTTCGTACTGCCGCCGTCGGATACCGCCGGCACGGTCAAGGACATCATTCAAGAAGAGCTGAATGTAAAACAGGTGACGGAAATCAAAGATGCCAAAGGTTTGGCCACGCGTCTGGCACAGGTGGACGCACGCAAAGTCGGACCGCGTTTGGGCGGCAAGGTGCAGCAGGTCATTAAGGCCGGCAAGTCCGGCGAGTTCGAGGAGAAGGATGGCAAGGTTTACATTTTGGGCGAGGAGTTGACCTACGACGAAGCCAAGATCGTGTACGTCGGCAAAGAAGGTCAGTCCGTCGCCGCCGACCAAGGCATTGTAGTGAGCTTGGATACGGTGGTGTCCGAAGAACTGAAGTTGGAAGGCATGGCCCGCGATTTAGTGCGGGCCATTCAGCAGCTGCGCAAAGACGCCGGACTGGAATTCACCGACACCGTGACGCTGAGCGTGGAAGGCGCCGACGACATTCTGAAAGCGCACGAAGCACTCGTGCTGGAAGAAACGCGCGCCAAGCTGGGGAAGAACGACGGCGAACCGCATCAAGTGGAGGTGGACGGCAAGCCGGTCGTGATCCGATTTAAGAAAGACTAATACTCAAAGCAGGCCGCAACATGATGTTGCGGCCGTCCCTGTCAGCAAGACGTCAGAAGCACAGCAATGCGGCGAGGAAAAACCAGTAGGCGGCACGCCGACTCAGTCGCACGCAGCTACCGAACAGCAAGGCCGCGCGGCCGTAGTGCCGCGTCCACCAGACATGCCGCTTGGCATTCAGGAAGTCGTCTGGGCCGGCGGTCAGCACGTTGACGGTCTTGCTGCCGTCGAGTGCGAAGGAGACGTTCGCGATCCAGCGGTCACGCAGGATGCGCACAGTGCGGTAGGCCAGTTTCGCGTAGACGGCTTGGGCCGCCATGCACGCGAGAGAGAGCAGGAAGCACGCTGCCGCGAGCAGCAGCAGGAACAGGAAGAGTTCGTGGTCCATTCGATCAGTTTTTCCCTTGGGTTGTTGGTGGTCCATCGGCCATCCTGGCCGGGTTCGCTTGTGAAAGAGCTGACAGGGACGGCGATTGTATGGATGGATGGACGGAAGGCAAGAAAATGGCATGAAAGACTAAGAAAGGATGCTGTTTGCATGCATCTCTCCCTCTCCCTTTGCGAAGGGAGAGGGTCGGGGTGAGGGTACTGAAAAGCAAAAGCCCCTCACCCTAGCCCTCTCCCCGCAAAGCGGAGAGAGGGAATATGTATGTTGTTTTTTTTGCGCAAAGAGACCTCAGAAATCTGCTACCATGCTCAGCAATGGCCGAACAATCGTCCGCAAGTACGCCCATGCGCATCGCCCTGAAAGCGGCGCTGAACGTGCTGCTGGTATATTTAATGGACCGCTATCTGCCGCAGTACCTTACGGTCTTCGGCGGCTGGGCGGCATTCGTGGTCGTTGGTTCGCTCATCACGTTGCTCAACTTCGTCCTGCGTCCGATTTTGGACATTCTCACGCTGCCACTGAAATTGTTTGCCACCATTTTCGCGCTCATTCTAGTGAACGGCGTCTTCTTGTGGCTCACCTACCAAATCACGCTGCGAATGGACCCCAGTCTCATCGCCATGACGATTACCGGCGGACTAACGGGCTGGGTCGTGCTGAGCGTGGTACTTGGCACCGGAAACTGGGTCGTGCGCCACGTCGTGAAGTAATACCACCTCCACGCCCCTGCCGGCGGCGGTGTTCCCTCCAATACTGCGTCTCTGGTAGAATCCGGTCATGCCCATCCTTGAAAAAGAGCGCGGATCCGAAGGCCTCGGCTGGTTCGTAGGCATTCTCGGCATCATCGCGGTCGCCCTTATCTTCTGGAACTCGTTCACGGTCGTGCTGTACATGCTCGCCCAGATGGGCGGCGTGGAAACGGACACCACCGTGCTGAACTTCTTCTCTTCGGCCCTCGGCCTGGCCGGCAGCATCTCGCTGCTCATCGGACTGATCCTGCTGGCGCGCCACATCCACTCCAAGAAGCCGTGGTTGGCCATGGCCTGCATCCTCCTGATCGCCAAGAACGTGATCGAAATTCTCCATGGCCTCCTCTCCTACATGGCAGAGCCGGGCAAGAGCCAGGAAACACTGTACCTCTACGCCGGCACCATCGGTTCCGAGCTGGGACAGCTGGTGTTCTGGGGCTTTGTCATGTGGCTCACCAAGAGCTGGCTGCCTCACGTCATGGCCGCCAAATCCGAGAAAAAGACCGAGGCTCCCCGTTTGCAGGGCGCACAGTAATCCCCCACCCATGCTCATCACCACCACCAACTCCGTCGAAGGAAAGAAGATCGAGAAATACCTTGGCATCGCCACCGGCGAAGTGATCATCGGCATCAACTTCTTCCGCGACTTCCTCGCCAACATGCGCGACTTCTTCGGCGGCCGCTCTGGCAGCTACGAGCGCGCGGTGGAAAAGGCCCGCCAGGAAGCCATGGCCGAACTGGAGGAAAAAGCCAAGGCTGTCGGTGCCGACGCCGTAGTTGCCGTCGACATGGACTACGAAGTGCTGGGTGCCAAAGGCAGCATGATCATGGTGTCCATCTCGGGCACCGCGGTGAAGCTTTCCGCCTAAGACTTCCAGCGCGAAGAAGCCCGTGGCGGAAATTCTGCCGAAGGGGCTAGTTGGTTTTCCTTGGACGTATGGAGCCAAGGGCGATCTCTTCACGAAGGGATGTCCTTCGCGATGCCTTACGGTCGGAGACCGGCTACATCGTGAGTATGAATGCCACGCTCAGGCCTCCCAGTATGGTCGCGAACAGGCGGCCATGGGTGGCGGTCAGGGAACTGTGGTTACGCATATCTTGTATGACGTACAAGGTGCGCTTTTCCTTACACGACGGTTTCCTGGCTGTACGTGGTATACTGATTGTCCGCTCGGAAAGAAGAGCGGGCGCTCGTTCACACCAATGGGGATGACAGGCTTCGACAGCGTGATTCTGGTCGGAACCTGCCACTGTCCGGGGCGGCAACAGTCCCCGATACCCACCGTTGCAACTTCATAATTGCCAAAAGCAATTTCATGGCGCGCGTTCAGTCCATTGCTAACTCTGTTAGCTTCGGTCAGCTCGTAGCTGCCTAATGTCTGTTTTTTAACGGACTTCGCTTCCCCGCCGATCCTCGCTGAGCGGATCGAAGCGTCACTAGCGGGGCTGGCTTTCCGTCCGGCATAGCGGACTGCCAACATCCATATGCCATCACTCTCACCCTATCCTTGCTCCTTCCTAAGGGGCTGAGAGAATCGGAAGGTCCATGACAGTACTGGCAATCTGGCTACACGTTGGACCCGGGTTCAACTCCCGGCATCTCCACCAACTTTCGTTACAGCGAGCTCCGAAAACTCAGGCAGCAATGGAAAACACGCTTTTTCCCCTGCTGTTTTTTGTGTTAGGAAAAACCAAGAATGGCCCGGAAGCGTACTGACAATTCCTGCATACGATGTTAGCCTGCCGTAGTGGAAACACTCTCTGCATTTGCGGTGCGCTTCAACCCCGTCTTTCACGAAGCCCTTGCGAAAGAAATTGAAAAAGTCGCCGAGTGCAGCAATGACGAAAGTGTCCTGCAGACGTACCGCCATATCGTCACGCTTGCCAAAGCCGGCGGCAAACGCGCCAGGCCCTACGTGGCGTCGCTGCTGTACCGCGCGTGCGGCAATGAATCGGATGAAGACATTCTGCAATTTCTCATTGCCCTGGAAACGTTCCATCTGTTCGCGCTGGTCCATGACGATATTATGGACAACGCCGAAGAGCGGCACGGCCAACCCACCGTTCATGCCGCCGTACGCACACGTCTGGCACAAAGCGGCGCCATCGGCGACACTCGCGGCACGGCAAGCGCCGAAGCAATCTTAACCGGTGATTTTTTACTGACGTTGGTGCACCAATTTGCGTTGAGCCAGCAGGACGGCGCCGTGCCGAGGGAGCGGGTGGACCAGGCACATCGGCTGCTCATCCTCATGAGCCGGGAGGTGGTGGTCGGCCAGCACCTGGATATGGAATTCCCGACACGCCGCGACGTACGCGAACGCGAGATTTTAGACCGTCATCATCTGAAAACTTCGCTCTACACGTTCGTGCGACCCATGCAGATTGGAGCGGTACTCGCCGGGGCAAACGCCGCCATGCTGGATTTTTGCCTCGCGTTCGGATCGGCACTGGGCATGGGCTTCCAGCTGGAAGATGACTTGCTGGATCTGCTGGCGGACGAAACGACCATGGGCAAAGTTCCGGGCGCCGACTTAACCCAGCGCCAACATACGCTCCTGACGGCAAAATTGCGCCAGAGCGGCACCAGCGAACAAAGTGCGATGCTGGAAGGCTTTTGGGGTCACACGCTGTCCGCGTCGCAACTGCAAACCGCCCGCAAAATGTTCCAGGATTCCGGTGCCATAGACGCCGTACGCACACGGGCAAAGCAAGCGTTTGACGATGCACGGAAGCTGCTGGACTCCGCCCCGCTTCCACCATCGGCAACACGAGCACTCGAGCAACTGTTGCTCTTTTTCGAACAACGTCTGCCATGAGCGCCGCTCCGCATCCTTTCCGTGCCGATGACTTGGCTGTCTGTGCAGCCATTCAGCAAAAACATGCAACGTCCTATGCCATGGCCACCCGGCTATTCCCGGCAAAAGAGCGGGCTGCCGTGCAGGTGTTGTATGCGTTTGTACGAACCGCCGATGACTTGGTGGATGAGCCGGTGAATCCCGATCCACACGTAACGGAGGCCACATTCAACGCCTGGATACAACAGTGGGAAAACGCGTACGCCAGCGGTACCAGCGATGATCCTGTCTTGCGCGCTTCGGCAACGCTGTTCCACACATTCGCGATTCCCAAATCGTATGCCGATGCGTTTCTTGCCGCCATGCGCCGCGACCTTTTTGTACAGCGGTACGCGACCTACCAACAACTCTTGGATGACTACGTGTACGGCTCGGCCGCCATCGTGGGCTTGAGCATGTGCCGCATTTGCGGCGTGCACGACCCCGTTACGTTGCGGCAAGCTCAGTCGCTGGGCGAAGCCATGCAGCTGACGAACTTCCTGCGCGACATCCGCGAAGATTATCTGGATCGTGGTCGCCTTTACCTGGCCGAAGCCGACTTGTCGGCCTGCGGCGTGACCGAAGGCGATATCGCCGCCGGGAACGTGACGCCGGGCTTTACGAAACTGCTGCAGTTGTACATCACGCGGGCGCGGGCGCTGTACAACGAAGCCGATCTTGGCATTCCGGCACTGCCTGG
>CAYUVW010000044.1:0-6811 GCA_964448405.1 uncultured Candidatus Peribacteria bacterium
CGTCTGGCAGATGAGGGTCTGAATATTTCAGTATTCCTTTCCACCGATACCGAGCCATTACCCGGCCATGCCAGCGAGGTGACCGACATTACGCGTCGCTTGCTGGAAGAAATGATTCAACGGCCGCCGCAAGGCCTTATCTTGCATACCCATACCGATGTTGCCGCCGGATCCGAAATTCTCCCGATCCTGAATGATATCAAGCATCAGACGAATCTGATTGTCGGCATAGGGTTCGAAACCGATATTGATGGCAGTGACCTTCCTGCAGGCTTGCCGCAGCCCTTTACATCTATCAAAGGTCGTTTGAATGCCATGGAAACGCTGGCAAAAAACGGCGTGAAGACACAGGCGGCAGTTGCTCCATTGGTTGGATTTCGCGACTTTGAAACGTTCGGCCGTATATTCAAGGACATTGGCGCATACCGCGTCATGGTCGGTGACTTGCGGCTGGATTTCGCCATCGGAGGAACGGCCAAAGCTGCGACGCTCAAGAAAGACTTGGGTTTGCCGGCACCGACCGAGCAGGACGCCAAGGCGTACTTCGAGTCGCTCGGTTTCCCACCCGAACTGGTTGCATTCCGCGATCAATTCTACGTGGTGTTGCCCGAGCGAGAAGAAAAGGACGCACGCTGAAATTTCTTGACCATGAGCCCTCCCAGCGCACCAGTGCGAGAGCACGGTAGGAATATTCAATCATTCGCTTTCGGTGCGGTTCTCTGCATGACTGCCGTATTCCGCAACATACAGTTGGGTACGCACGCCTGTTTCCTAGAGACACTCGCTGGAAAAGAGCATACGATTTCCACAGACTTCGGCTTCCCCCCGTAACGTATGTCCGCCTCCGCCTCCGATTCCGAGCGCAGCCTGGCCGTGTTCATCGATCTCGAGAACCTTGCCATGGGCTTCCAAGATCAGAAAAAAGCGCACTTCGAGGTGAACAAGGTTCTGGAGCGTTTGCTGGATAAGGGCAAATTGATCGTCAAAAAAGCATACTGCGACTGGAGTCGATTTCCGCACTACACTGGCCCTTTCCACGAAGCGGCAATCGAACTCATCGAGATCCCCAAGCGCGGATTGACCGGCAAGAACTCGGCCGACATCCGCATGGTCGTGGATGCCATGGACTTGGCCTGGAGCAAGCCGCACATCGACACGTTCGTCATTGTCTCCGGCGACAGTGATTTCTCGCCGCTGGTGTCCAAGCTGAAGGAGAATGGCAAGCATGTGATTGGTCTTGGTATGCGCGGGTCCACTTCGGGCTTGTTGAGCGATAACTGCGACGAATTCATTTATTACGAGGATCTGACGCGCGAGGTAAAACAGGCCGCTACCACGTTGGAATCGCAATTGCCCGAAAAGAAACGCGAGGTCTTCGCGCTCTTGCTGGATACGTGTGTGGCACTGCTGCGCGAGAACCATCAGCGTCTGCAGGCATCGCTCATCAAAGACACCATGAAGCGCAAGAAGCCGTCGTTCGACGAAACGTATTACGGCTACCGCAGCTTTACGCACTTGCTCGAAGACGCCAAGAAACTCGGCATCATCGACATAGAACGCGAGCCACGCAGCGGCACGTACATCGTCACTCGCTTCGGCGGCGATGATGTTCCGGAAGCCAAGCTGCCGACAACCGTACCGCAGGTCGGCGTACCTTCGGGCGTACCGAGTCCGCGCAGGCGTTACCGTCGTCGATAAAGCACCGCGATTAATCCAGCTTGGCGCCTTTGCCCGTCATGCGATCGATCTTAATGCGATAAATGATGCTGTTGTCGATATCGCCATACTGGTGCTTGTGCATGTCGGTAATCATGGGCGACACCGGCAGCGCACGCTCGCGAACCGTGATCTTTCCGTATTGGTGAGCCAGTGCCAGCTTCATGGATTGCACGGTCTTTTCGTCGAGCACTTCTTGGAACTCGCCCCATGCCATGACGCTTTGCCAGGTGAATCCGTTGTCGATGTGTTCGACTTGCATGCAGACGCGCGGGTGTTTGCGCATGATGTCGATTTTCTTTCCCTCACGCGTAAAACCATATGCACAGCCGTCTTTGTACAAGTACGTCACGGGCACGATATACGGATCTTTGCCGTCGTAGCAGGCCAAGTGACCGTAATATCCGGCGGCGAGCAATGCTTCGCACTGTGCCTTTGCAAGAGTGGTTTCCATGGCCGAAGCATAGGTGAAACAGCCGCGGACTGCCAACTACAAGCCGCTGCGAACGCGACCTTAATTGTTTCTTAATCCAGACTTGGTATTCTGCGGAGGTTGGGGCATTCTGACGTCCCCGTTTCAGTTTCCTTCCTCCCTTTTCATGACCACTCTCGTTACCCGTGCCAAGAAGAGCCGCGTGCTTCGTCCAGTGTTTGCCGCAGCTGCTTCCGCATTGTTGCTTGCCGGTTGCAATACCGCGACGACCAACCAGCCTGCGGTTGATACGTCTTCGTCATCTTCCGCCGACGCGATGATGCCGGTGTCGTCTTCGTCGTCCTCCACGGACGCCATGATGCCTGCATCGTCTTCGTCATCCGTTGCAGACATGATGCAGACGTCGTCCAGTGCAGCCGCAGCCATGCAGTCGCACATCTACAAGAACGGCGCATATTCCGCCGACGGCACATACCGCTCTCCGGCCGGAGGCGAGTCCGTTTCCATTACGCTCACACTGAAGGACGATGTCATCACCGATGCGACGTTCGTCGGCCACACCACCTCTCCCAAGAGCGAGCGCTACCAGGGATTGTTTGCCGATGGTTTCAAGGAGTACGTCGTCGGAAAGAGCATCGACGAACTCTCGCTCACCGTCGTGAACGGTTCCTCGCTCACCGGTGCCGGATTCATGGATGCCGTAGCCAAAATCAAGGCCGAGGCCAAGGCGTAAAGAAGGCTTGTAATGCTTCGAAGATTCGTAAGGTCCAGAAGGAGAAAGCCTTCTGGACTTTTTTGTAGTCCTCACAAACCTTTTGAACCTTCACAGCAATTCAGCTTTGAAGCCTGGTGAGCGCTTCAGTCTCCGCTGATGATTCATGATGCAGTATTCGAAACGAAAATCTTGCGCGAAACGCTCGGGTTCCACGAAGAAGAGGCATGTGGCCAAACCGTCGGCCACGGCTGCGGTCGGGGCAATGATCCACGTTGCCAGAATGTCGTTCGGCGAACGCAGCGTCTGCGGATCCAGAATATGATTGCGTCCTTGCCACGTGCGACGATTCCCGCACGAAGCGCACATGGCGCCGTTGCCCAGCGTCACCACGCCAATCGCCTTGGTCGGGTCGTCGGGATGCTCCAGGCCTGCGCGGATGGACTCTCCGTCGCCCTGGTAGTACACGTCGCCGCTGCCGTCGACCAGGAAGCGCCGTACGCCCTGGCGTCGCAAGTACGCCGAAAGCTTGTCGACGAAATAGCCCTTACCCAACGCGCCAAGATCAATCAGCACCGATAGTTTCAGCTCAATGTGCGTATCGTCCACAATCCGCAGCGCGTCGGCGAATGGCGGTACGGAACGCACGTGTTCTTTGGTGTGGAGGCTGTAGTCGGCGTCATAGCCCAAATCACTGAGTGCAAAGCCAACCAACGGGTTGCACTTGCCATCCGAAAGCCTATGCAAGGCTTCGTACAAGCGCAGCATTGCCACCAAGTCCGCAGGTACTTCCGTTACCCCTTTTTTCTCCACAAGCTGCCAGATGAGCGAAGATTTCTTGAAGCGTGAATACATCTGGTCGAATGCTTGCGACTGTTCGAGGACGCTCTTCTGCATTGCGGCCCACACAGTCGGGTCCAGCTCGTCCCATACCGAAACGGACCACTGCGTCCCCATGGATTCGTAGGCGAATCGCTGCGGTGGCGATGCATGCGGGCGGCTCAAGCGCGTGCGAGGGCAAGGGCTTTCACTACCGTCGGCCAGCCGCGCGTGGTTGCGCGCGTGCCGAGGATTTTTTCCATGAGTGCGTTGCTGAACGGTTCTTTTTTCACTGCGGCTACACGGTAGACCGTGAACAGTTCGCGGTCGCGTTTCGTGAATTGTTGGTCCGGGTTGGCAATGGCCTGCAGCGCTTTCCACTGTGCGGCAGTGGGTTCTGCGGCCAGAAACGTCACATACAGCCGCGGGTTTTCGTCGACCGTCACGTCTTTGAACGGATCGAATGCGACCAGCGCCTCCAGTTCGTCGGACGTTCGTACCAAGGTCGTTACGTCGAACCCAAGCTTTTTTTCCAGCGTTGTTTCAAGGAGTGTGCGCAGTGCGGCTTCGGATTGCCTCGGCGCTTCGAAGACGACGTTGCCGCTGTTGATGAGCGTGCGGACGTTGCCGAACTTCAGTCCGGTGAAGATTGTTTTCAGGTCATCCATCTTCACCATGCGGTTGCCGCCCACGTTAATGGCGCGCAGCCAGGCGACATAGATCGTGCCGCCGGATTTTGCATGCTTTGGATTCACGGCGTCAGTGTAGCAAAGGCAGCGGTCTTGGCTCCTTGAAGCCCAGATTGATCTGGTCATATTCTATAAAATATGTTATAATAATCTCAAAGAAACATGCCTCTCATCGGACACATTCTCTTGGCCTTCGGAGCAATCGCAACCATTTGGTTGTTGTCTGGCTCGCTCATCGATGCCACCGATCGAGTTGCCAAGCGATACCACAAACCGGGCTTTGCCGTGGCGTTCTTCGTCTTAGGCATTCTCACGTCCGTGAGCGAAATGTCCGTCGCCACGAATGCCACGCTGCAGCACGTGCCACAAGTCTCGGCCGGAAATTTGCTCGGCGCTTCCACCGTTATTTTCCTGCTGATCATTCCGCTGCTTGCGGTACTGGGGAACGGCATTCCCATGGATCGATCGTTGCGGCCGTCCAATACCATGCTGCTCTTGTTCACGGTGCTCTTCCCCTCGCTGTGCGCGTTGGACGGCAAGGTATCGGTCATCGAAGGCGTTCTGATGTTCGCACTCTATGCAGTGCTGGTATGGCGTATTCGGAAGCACAATCCCATGGAAGGCGTTGCGCAGGATGCGCTGGAGCAGACGCATCGTGAGTTGATCGGCGGTAGGCATGCGACTGCGGTCGACACGGTGAAGATTGCAGTCTCCGCCGTGCTGATTTTCGTTTCGGGAAATATTTTGGTGGGGGAGTCGGTGTTCTTCGCGCAGTTGCTGTCGGTGCCGGTGTCGTTCATCGGCCTGATCTTATTGTCCATCGGTACCAATATCCCGGAGCTGGTCATTGCCATTCGTTGCGTGATCGGCCGACACAAAGACATCGCTTTCGGCGACTACATGGGCTCGGCGGTCTTCAACACGCCCATCTTCGGTTTTCTGGCGTTGGCCAACGGCGACTTCATCTTGGAGCGCAGTGAAGCCGTGGTGAACTCGGTTGTGCTGGGTATCGGTTTGCTGCTGTTCTTCGTCTTCGCGCGTTCAAAAAACATGCTGTCGCGGGCCGAGAGCATCGTCTTGCTGACGTTGTACGCAGTGTTTTTGGCATTGCAGTTAGGCAATGCGGTCAGGCTGTCGAACATGCATTTGCCGAATGATATGTTGCTGAAAAGCGCGGCGCCCGGGCATTTGTCTCAGGCTTCAGTGCAGCATGCGTTCTAGCGCTTTGCGTTGCGCGTGAGCTGCTTGATCGTGCGTCCGGCGGCCGAGTCTTCGATCAGCGTCTTGAGTCGCTTCGCGCGCGTCTCCTCTTTTTTCGCGCTGATGACCAACCATACCGCCGTACGGCGATACCATGCCGGACACGATTGAAAGAATACCCATGCCTTCTTGTTCGCTCGGAAAAGCTTTTCGGATGCCGGGTCCAATACCGATTTGTCTTTGTTTTCGAATGCGTACACGCCGGTCTTTTTTGTGCTTCTCGCTTCATATGCCTTCATACCTGCCGGTTGCATGCGGTTCTGCTTCAGCAGTTCCTTCACACGTCCAATATTGCGCAGACTCCAGGTGCTGCCCTTCTTGCGCGGTGTAAAACGATTGGAGGCGCGCTCATCGTCAATCCGTCGTCCAACGCCGTCGATCCAGCCGTAACAGAGGGCTTCGTCCACGGCTTCCAGGTACGTCATGCTTTTTTTGCCGGATGATTTCTTGTAGTACGAAACAAACGCTTCCGTCTCGGTGGCATGATGTTTCTGCAGCCAGGCGCGGAAATCTTCGGGGTGGAGAAACAACAGCAACTCTTTCATGCGGCGTAGTCTACCGCACAAGAGACGTTGCACGGATTGCACATGCCGTTGCGGCGTTGGGCATCGTCGATACTTGCTCGTTCTACCGTCCGGCGTACACTTTAGGCATGACTCCAATCATGATGCACACCGCCGGCCCAGCCCTTTTCCTGATGCCGCTGTTGCACGCGGTCGGCTTTTTCACCGCGCTCATCGGCGTGTTGTTCTTGCTCATGTGGGCATTCAAGCACCTGCCTCCTGCCCAATTGAAGAAGTGGGGCTGGATCTTACTGCTCAGCGGAGGAGTGATCTGCTTCCTGACGACCATCTCCTTGTTTCACTCCGGCCCAATGATGGGAAAGCGGGGCTACTGGCACAACGATCGCCAGGGGATGATGCGCCTCGAAGAAGGCCAAGCTGAAGGCGGTGCCATGATGATGCGCTTGAGCAGCTCGGACGGTGCGAGCAGCGCTGCGTCGCAGAACTAGCATTCGTTTAGGCCGAGCGCTCCGGCAGTCCGGAAACGTCCTCCGTTTGGGTTTCAACCAAATGACCGTTCTGTAGATCGCCCCTGAAGGTGTAGGTTCCCACGAACAATACTTGCCGATGCACTTCGGCTTCGCCTTCCCGTACGACAACGACGTATTTACGCATAGTG
>CAYUVW010000045.1:0-6581 GCA_964448405.1 uncultured Candidatus Peribacteria bacterium
CGCGGCAACCAACGGTAACCGGACGACAACAGGTGCCGCCACGGTCCGTAGAATTTTCGGCGACGCACCAAAATCACCGCGTCGGCATCGGTCATACGGCGCAAGCATTCTACAATCGAGCTTGGCGGATACTGGCCGTCGGCATGCAGCAACAAAACGCACTCGTTTTTTCCGGAAAGAAATGCCGTTTCCACCGCTGCAGCAAGGCCTTTTTGTCGGTCGTGATCCACACGTTGTACAACACCGGGATAGCGACTCGCCCAGGCGTCGATGATGTGCGGCGTCGCATCGGTACTGCCGTCGTTGACGACGGTGATATCGAACACGGCGCCACTCGCTTGCAGCGCCGCCACGCACTCGGCGAGCAGGTCACCCAGCGCACCCTCTTCGTTGAACGCCGGAATGACGACGGAGACGGACGGAAGCGTCATGAGTGCGAGCGTACCCGACGCAGTGCAGACAACGCACTCCAAAGCACTGTACCGAGACAAATGACGAGCAGGAACAGACTGACGCCGTCGGCTCCCTGCTGCGCAACGGACACCTTCCACGGCAGCGTGTCACCATGGGTAAACGCCTGCAAATCGGCGGAGCGGTCCGCGGCAATGCGATCGCCCGGCGTGCAGTTGTTTTCGGTCGGGTAGGCGTAACACGACGGATTGATAAGATTGAACGCGCCGCCCCGCACCTGCGCGACCGGACCCGTCGTCAATCCGCGTACGATTTGCTGCCCTGCCGATTGCAGCAATGCGTCGCCGCTGCACTGTATGCCGCTGTGTCCCAAGAAATCGGTATCGGTGCCGATGACCTGCGTTACCGGCATGCGCTCGTACCCGGCGCGAACGGCTTCTTCGGCCTGACGCAACACCAGCCACGGCTGCGGTCGCATATCGAACGATGCCAATGCCGGACCGTACGCCAGCGGCAACGTGACAACGGTCACGACCATGGCGATGGATGCAATCAACGACTGATCCGCCTGTGTGCGACGCTTGAACGCATGCTGCAGCGCGATGACCGAACCAATGCACAACACCAGCGAAAACGGGTACAAGAGTCGCATCATCACGCGCATGGACGACAGCGGAGGGATCGCATGCAGCCACTGTGCAATCGGCCCGCGTCCTTGCACCAACCCGAAACAGACAACAACGAGAACAACGCTATAGACGGCCAAAAACAACGCCTGGCCTGGTCGCTTTTTCCGCAGCCGTCGCACCAGCAACGCTACGCCAATCACCGCACCGACCAACACCACCGGCGACAACACGTTGCTGTTTTCGTGCAATCCCCACGGCACGCCCTGGAACACGCCGGGAACATTCGGCGGCACCCAGAATGAGCCGAATACCACACGCAGAACATTGGTGGAGGCATCGAATGCGCTCATTGCGACGGTGCGTGGAAACGTGCGCATAAGACTCCAAATGGCGACCAACTTGGACGACGAAAGCAGGAGTGCGGCCAGCGCCAATGCCGGCCAACGAACGGCCACTGTACGCGGTGCGGCAACGGCAAGGCTCTTTCTGCAGAAGACGATGCAGGGCAGCATGGACGCCGCAAAGACCGCAAAAAAGACCAGCGTGAAGTACCCGGCGGCATGCAGAATGATTGCGCAGAGCAGCGCGAACCATGCGATGCGCACAGGGAGTGTGCAACGCGGCGAATCGTTGGAAAGCAGCAACCACAACAGCCAACCCAACAACGGAACGGTGGCAAAATTTTCGTGGCCGATGAGCGCATGCACGAAATGGAATCCATGCGCGGCGACAATCAGCGCCAGCACATGTGCCCACGACGGCAACAACCGAAAGACATCGCGGCCCAAGCGGTACCAACCGGCATACCCGGCGCACAGCATGACAAACAACGACACCATGCTGGCCGTGAGCGGGTCCACAAACAGCGTCAGCGCCTGTGCCAACGAGTACGAAATATCATTCGGGTGCCCGTACAGCGGCAATCCGCCGCACAAATGCACGGCGTAGCGCAGCGGCGCCAAGCCGTAGTGCGCCACATGCCAACGGCCGGCAACCAGGTACCGGAAAAAGCCCTCGTAGTCGTGACCAAGCAGCGGATAGCGTGCGAAGATGAGCGCCAGAAACACGGCCAGAAGCGCCACAAGTGGTGCCAGCCAGAACAGATCATCTTTCCAGGTTCGTCGTGTCATTGGTGCCCATGGTAGCGCACGCAAGCAGATGACGCGCGGTACGATCCGCTGTAGCCTTTGGCCGATGCAGTACACCACACTCAACACCACCGACCTGCGGATCAGCAAAATTTGTCTCGGCACCATGAGTTATGCCGCGCAAGTCTCGGAAGCGGACGCGTTCGTGCAAATGGACTATGCACTCGGCAACGGCGTGAACTTCTGGGATACGGCCGAAATGTACCCCATTCCGGTGAATCCGGATCTGATCGGCGACACGGAACGCATTCTTGGACGGTGGTTCAAGAAAACCGGCAAGCGCAAAGACGTGGTGCTGGCGACCAAAATCGCCGGACCGAGCCGGTTCTCGTACTTGCGCGAAGGTGACCAGAGGCTGGATCGCCGCAACATTTTGCGCGCCGTGGACGACAGTCTCACTAAACTGCAAACCGATTTCATCGACCTGTACCAGCTGCATTGGCCCGACCGCAACGTGCCCATGTTCGGTCAGCGCGGCTACGTACACGACCCCAAAGACACGCCGACGCCGATTGAAGAAACGCTCTCGGCACTGAACGACGTGGTGAAGGCCGGCAAAGTCCGCTTCATCGGACTCTCCAACGAAACCCCGTGGGGCACCATGGAATTCCTACGCATCGCCAAGGAGAAGAACTACCCGCGCATCGTCACCGTGCAGAACGCCTACAACCTA
Organism: uncultured Candidatus Peribacteria bacterium; assembly: GCA_964448405.1. GTDB lineage: Bacteria > Patescibacteriota > Gracilibacteria > Peribacterales > Peribacteraceae > DAORHV01. The sequence goes on from CAYUVW010000045.1 coordinate 2,862, forward strand.
CTCAATCGCCACTACGAAACCGGCATGTCCGAAATTTCCATGCATGAAAACGTGGGACTCCTGTCCTACTCCCCGCTCGGCTACGGCATTCTGGGCGGGCGCTATTTCGACGGACAATTTCCGCAAGGCGGCCGCTTTACGCTGCACCCCGAATTCGCCGTGCGGTACCGAACGCCGCAAGCACAACGAGCCGCACAAGCCTACGCCGAACTCGCGAAAAAACACGGCATGTCGCTGCCGACCATGGCGTTGGCATTCGTGCACATGCAACCGTTCGTCACCAGCAACATTATCGGCGCGTCGTCGTTGGCACAGTTGAAAGAAGACATTGCCAGTATCGACGTGCAGTTAAGCCCGGACATCCTGAAGGGAATCAACGAGATTCAGGAGCAGTGGCCGAATATTGTGGCGTGAGAATGAATTGATGAGAATATTTCAAATTTTTAGATCAAAGAATGCACTGAGTCCAAGATGAATGTCGCTCTTGATTCTTTCTCGGAGGACCAGGGGACCTCCGCGGTCCCCTAGGCCCTCCGAACCTCCCTTACCCTCCCTGTGTAACCGAATGGACGTTCTCGTCTGGCTGCTTCTTTTGCGTAGCCGCTCAGCTCTTTGAAATGGCCGGGCGTTCTGCCGTACTACGGGCCCTGAGAAGACGTGAGCGGGTAATAGTTCTGAGATTTTCGCCCTCTTTGAAGAATGAACACGGGAGGGCAGTGTCGCGCGACGTTTTTGTTTCCAGGACCAAGCACTTGAGTCCAAAGTTCATTGTCAAAACACTGCTTCACTTACGCTACACAATCGTCCACGTTCCCGTCAGGCTGATGTACGCCAAGCCGACCAGTGCCAGCGCAATCATGAACCAGTAACTGCCTTCGTTGACCTTAATCTTCGGATTTGCCGTGCGACAAACGACCGACGACAGCGCCAGCCACAGCAAGCCCGGAATGACGATCATGTTGAAAACGTGGTGAAACACAAGCGTCATGGGCGACATGCCGCTGGCAACAACAAGCTCGCCGAGTTTGCCGCGCATGAATCGAACGACAAGCGGCAACGAGTGGACGACGATGAAGAATCCGACCACGCCCGCCAGTCCTGCATCGACCACGTCGCGACGCGCCGGCAGCAGCTTGGGGGCCATGACAATCACGAAGACAAACGACAGCGCAATCAGCACCTGCGAAGCGGCACGCAGTTCAGAGAGCGCCCAATCCAACTTGAAGCCCGTATTCAACCAGAAGACGTACGCCGCACCTGCGGCAATGACTGCGAGTAAAATACGGAGTGTAAGAAGATGGCGTTGCATGCCGTTCAGTATGGCAAAAACAGACGTCAATGAACAGAAGCACTGCTGTACGGCGGGCGAATGCGGTACGCTGAACACCATGTCGACCGCCGCATCCCCTGCTACGCAACGTTCGCAATCGTGGTTACACCGATGGACGATCGGGTTGTTCGAGCCGTCGCCGGGAACGCTGTTGTCGCAAGGCGCCGACGTACTCATGGCCGGTGGCGCCTCCATTGTGCTGTTCGTCTTGCTGAAGATCTTCGTTGCCAAAACCGCGGATTCCCACTCATGGGGTGCGGCGCTGTACTACGCATCGTTCCTGGTGAACTACCCGCACTTCGCCGCGTCGTACCAGCTGCTGTACCGCGACGCCGGTACACACTTTTTCTCGTTTCGCAGCCGACCGTGGTTCGCGCTACGGCTGTGGTGGGCCGGCTTGGGCGTGCCGCTCCTGCTGCTCTCGTACTTCGTGTTCGCACTGTCCCAAGACAGCATCGTCCTGCTGGGCTACATCGTGAACGCCATGTACTTCTTCGTCGGCTGGCACTACGTGAAACAAATTTTCGGCTGCGTGATCGTGCTGTCGGCAGCGCGCGGCATTACCTACGCCGCATGGGAACGCTGGGCAATATTGGTGCCGCTGTATTCGCTGTGGCTGCTGCAATACGTGGCGGCGAACTCCACCGGCGTCACCAAGATGTTCATCGATATTCCCTACTCGAGCCTGCACCTGCCCATGTTCGTAATCAGTGCGTTTGCGCTGGTGCTGATTGTTTCCACGCTGGCGATGTTCGCCATGTTCGGCTGGCGATTCCAGCAGAAGCGCCCGCTTCCGCCGCTGTCGGCAACGGTGGCGATTTTGTCGATTTACGTGTGGTTCATGCCGGTGTACTCCAACCCGTACTTCACCATGATCATTCCGTTCTTCCATTCGTTGCAGTACCTGCTCTTCGTGCTGGTGTACAAGCGCAATGAATCGCTGCTTGCGGTGCCGGAAACAACATCCACGCCGACCAAGCGCACGTCACGCCGACGCCTTACATTGGTTGGATCGATACTCTTCCTGGTGTTGCCGGTACTCCTGATTGCAGGATCGGTGACCGGTGGATTTACCAACCGACTCGAAGATGCCATGGTCGCCACCTACGGCATGTTGATGGTGGTGTCGTCGTCGCTGTGGCTCACCACGGTCTGCATTGCAGCGGCAACGGCGATTGTGGTGCTTGCACTGCAGCTTGTGTCCCACAAAAGCGCACTGTGGTACTTCTTGTCGTTCATTGCCCAAATGTTGCTGCTGGGCGCACTGCTCTTCAGCGTTGTGCCGACGATTCTGGACATTCTGGCCCGCAACTCGCTGTTGCCACAGGCCATGATCTACAACGCCAAAACGTTCGGAGCATCGTTCTATCTGTTCGCGTTTATGATCTTCGTGAACATCCACCACTACTTCGTGGACAACGTGTTGTGGCGGCGCGACAACCCCAACATCCGCCAGTATCTCTTTCATTAGCGAGCGAGTGCTTGCTCTGCCCCACCCTCCGGTATGGCGTTCCCCGTCGAGCTTCCTCCACCGCTACTGGCTTTGGCGAACGAGTTGGGCCTGCGTACCGAGGACGTAGAAGAAGCGTTCGTGCGTGGTTCGGGCAAGGGCGGGCAGAAAATGAACAAGACTTCCAGTACGGTGCAGCTTCGGCACGTACCGACCGGACTGGAAGTGCGCGTGCAATTTCATCGTGAGCAAAGCCGCAACCGTCTGAGCGCCTGGAAATTATTGATCCTCAAATTGGAAGAACGAATCAAGGGAAAGCAATCCAAGCGGCAACAAGAAGTCTTTAAACTACGCAAACAGAAGCAACGCCGGTCGCGGAAGGCTAAGAACAAGATGCTGAAGGCGAAGCATTTCCGCAGCGACATTAAAGAGAATCGGCGGCGGGTAGATTAGTCCTGATTACGCAGGTACGTCTCGATGTTCGCCAAGTGCCCCTCGTACGTTTCTGAGCAATGAATCTGCCTATCATTGTCGTGCAGGTAAAACAAACACTTGGTTTCTTCGGAATGCAGCACGGCATCGATGGCATCCAAGCCGGGATTGGAGATGGGCTGCGGCGGCAGTCCTTTGTACATGTAGGTATTGAACGGCGAATCGATCTTCTTCACCGCAATATTAATTGGCGCCCACGAACCGGAACCGGTATCGCCACGTAGGTACTGCAACGTGGCATCCACTTCCAGCGGCATATTGATGAGCAGGCGGTTCCACAGCACACCCGCAATCATGGACATGTCGGACTGACCGCCCGCCTCGCGCTGGATGATGCTGGCGAGTTTTATAGCCGTGTCGTACTTGATGTTCGCGTCACGCAGACTGGTCACATACGGCGCAAAGTTGTCGTTGAAGCGGTTGATGAAGCGCTTGGTGACGGCCAGCA
>CAYUVW010000046.1:0-6389 GCA_964448405.1 uncultured Candidatus Peribacteria bacterium
TCGACGGGCCATTGTGGGTCAAAGGCGCTACACTCGCGTTCGTGCAAGAACGTATTCAGAAGATTTTGTCGGCTCGCGGCATCTGCTCACGTCGCAAGGCGGAGGAGTACATCATCGCCGGTTTAGTGAAGGTGAACGGCGTGGTTGCCACGCTGGGCCAGAAAGCCGATCCAGAGGTCGATACGATCGAGTGTAGTGGCAAGGTGGTCCAAGATCGCGCAGAAATGCTCTATTACCTCATGAACAAGCCGGAAGGGGTGGAGACGACCAACATCCCCCACAAACGCCCAGGAGAGGCCCCCTCGGTGCGAGATTTATTGCCTGCCAAGCTGCAGGGCAAGATCTCCCCCGTCGGACGACTGGATAAAGATTCCTCGGGATTGTTGCTGTTCACCAACGACGGCGTACTCGCCTACCGCCTCACCCATCCGAAATTTCACCATGAGAAGGAATATGACGTCATCCTCGATCGCGAGATCAGCCCTTTCGACTGCAAAAAACTCGAAGCCGGCTTCGAGATGGACGGCAGTATGACCAAACCCCTGAACGTGAAGAAAATTCGTCACAACGTCATTCGTATCGTGCTCACCGAAGGCAAGAACCGTCAGATCCGGCGCATGTGCCAGTACGTGGGGTATACGGTGAAGGAGTTGCAGCGTATCCGCATCGAGGGGCTCACCGATCCCAAGCTACCCCAAGGAGCGCTTCGAGCCCTAACCAAAGAGGAAAAAGCGGGACTTTTGCGCTCGATTGGTGTACAATGAAAAGATCGCTTTCAAGAAACGTCGAATAGCGAACAAATACCCTCATTGCGCAATTCCACATTCTGGATTTGCACTTCACCATTCCCACCAATGGTTAAAATCACTTTTACGTCTCATGGCGCCGCTCGCGAAGTGACTGGCACCTGTCACGAGCTCAATATCGGCGGGAAGCGCATCTTGCTCGATTGCGGAATGTTCCAGGGCAAGCGTAAGGAGTCGGCGGAAAAGAACTCGTTGTTTACATTCGATCCATCGAAAGATATCGACGCCATGATCTTGAGTCATGCGCATATGGATCACACCGGACGCATCCCTTTGCTCTACAAAAAGGGCTACGCCGGAGCAATCTTCTGCACGTATGCCACCCAAGATCTTACGGCTGTCATGCTGCAAGACGCCGCATACATTCAAGAGAAGGACGAGGACTTTTACCGCCGTCATTTGAAAAATTCCATGATTCCGGTGACCGGTCCTTTGTATACCCAGCAGGATGCCAGCGAGGTGATGAAGCTGTTTGTCGGCAAAAATTACCATGAGCGTTTCCAGGTCATTCCGGGCGTCTACTGCACGTTCATGGAGGCCGGCCACATTCTGGGTGCCGCCATGTTGCTCATTGAGGTTGAAAGCGACGGCAAGCTCATCCGCATTGGCTTCTCTGGCGACCTCGGTCGTTCCTCGTTGCCGATTATCCGCGACCCGGAACAGATGCCGAACGTGGATTACCTCATTTGCGAAAGCACATACGGCGACCGCGGCCACGACGATATCGCCACCGCTCGCGACAAGTTGCGCGATGTCATCATTCGAACCAGCAATCGCGGCGGCAAGGTCCTTATTCCGGCGTTCTCGCTGGAGCGTACGCAGGAGATTGTCTACGACTTGCATGTCCTGTGGGACAATAAGGAAATTCCTGCAGTGCCCATCATCATCGACTCGCCGTTGGCGTCCAAGGTCACCGAGATTTTCCGTCGCCATCCCGAATGCTACGACCAGGATATGTTCGATCGCTTCCTGAGTAAGGCGCATAACCCGTTCCAGTTCTCGTTGGTGAATTACACCGAGAGCGTGGACGAAAGCAAGGAACTCAACGGCGCGCGCGGCCCCATGATCATCATGGCCGGTTCGGGCATGTGTGAGGCCGGACGCATTCGTCATCACCTTCGTAATGAGCTGGAAGACCCGCGTAACACGGTTTTGGCCGTGGGCTACATGGCCGAGAACACGCTGGGGCGCCGCATTATCGACAAGCAGTTCACCGACGTCACCATCTTCGACGAAGTGGTGCAGAAGAAGTGCGAGATCGAGTACATCAATGCGTATTCCGGACACGCCGACTGCAATGATTTGGATTCGTACATCGCCAAAATCCCCGGCGTGCAGAAATTGTTCTTCGTGCACGGCGAAGAGAAGGGCATGATGGCGATTGCCAAGCGCACCATGGCGGCTCGCCAGCTGGAGATCAACCTGCCTGAACGCGAACGCGTCTACGAATTGAACTAGGCCACAGAACCTCTCTGGTGGCCCACAACGCAACGTATGGCGCGTATATTTTTGACAACCCTGCGTGAAGTCCTAGTGTGAAGCACTATGAAACTTCTCGATCGTTACGTCGGCGCTCCTGCCGCAGTGCGGACTCCGGCAGTGTTTGCCGACATGTTGGCCGCCGCAGGGAAGAATGTGCGCGGCAAAGTCACGTCGCTGCTCACGGCGGATGATTGGCAGGCACACGTTCAGAGTTGTGTTGCCGTCATTGGCGAAGAAGCCGATCGCCAAGGAGTCCGGCTCATTCACCCAGACGAGCAGCAGGTCCTGGTTCGCGTGGAAACGTCTACACTCATGGTAAAAACCATTGTGCGCCGTATGTTGACGGAGATCGGTGTCGATGACCTCAGTTTCATCGATGACATGCAGCCCGATGAAGCCAGGGAATTGGGTGCGGGATATGCCTTGCATCGCCGCAAACACACCAATCATTTCGTATTCCACAATCATATTCCGCAGAGCGGCTTTCCGGTGGATGCCGCCATAGACACCGGCAATACAGGGTTGTTTTTGTTCGACGTCACCACATCGCAGGAATCCTGGCGTGCGGCCGTTGAAACAGATGAGCATCGCCTGGTTCCCGCCCGCCCGCTTATCAGCCGTGCGGGTGGCGCCGATCTGCAAAAATTCAATGTGCTGTTGGATGACGGCGCATCGCATCGCGCAGATCGTATGCGCAAACATCACGACGGCGTCCATGCGGTGACGTTGCCGCTGCGCGATGAAGCCTTTGTCTTGGCTCAAACCGCGTATAAGCGCGTGCGCCCGTACGTTCTGACAACGCCCCAACAAGACGACGAAGCAGTTTAATCCTTCGGCTTTCGCATGTCTTTCGCCGCATCATGCGGAACCGGAATCTGCGGAATATGGAAGCCTTGCTTGTAGCGGTAACCAACAGCCGCATTCGTCCATGCACGTACGGACTCCACCTGCTTGGGCATGCGCTCGTTCACGTCGATCACATCGCTGGTGTAATTCAAGACGAGCGCGAAATGCGGGCTGTGGCGCGGATGATGCATTTCGTTTATCGGCTCGTAGTAGGGTGCCATGACGAATGCCATTAGCTTTCGCAGACTGCCTGTTTGAGCGTGCAGGACCGTAAGCGCGGCCGGCCCTTCGATCATGAACATGTTGTCCATCAGCTCCCTGTTCTGCGGCTGGCCTACCCAAGTCGGCCCATGCGCCATTCGCATCTGTTGCTCGCGGTCCATGTACACCAATTGTTCGACTGCATCCGCAGGCATGCTGAATTGCAATAACTGTCGGATCATCGAGCGGTTGGCCATACACGCGCTTTGCAACGTTGCAGCGTAGAGTTCATAGGCGTATGCGTGACCTTCCTCATAGCTCGACGGGTCCTCGTCGGGAATTGCCATGAGAATCGTCTTTTCACCCAGGCTGAATCCGGCGATGGCTTTCCCGTACGCCTCCATACTGCTCGGGTCGTTGAATTGCGGAGCAGGACAATACGCAATTTGGTTTTGCTTGGCCGCGTATGTGCCAAAGCCGCAGCCTACCTCGCCGCTCAGTATGCCGGCATGCACTGTGTCGCGCCGTCGCTCAAAATTTGGGGTCGCCAAAGTGCCGCAGTGTACTCATGGGCTCTGCGTGAGACAATATGGTCATTGGGTGCTGTAGCAGTCACAAACTTGCTTTTTATATAAAATATGATATTAATATAGAGTTGTTACAATCGTCCATGATCAATTTTCAGGCCGATACACTCAAAAAAGCCGCTCGAACAAGCGAGGTTGAGCCGAATACGACGGCATCGATCCAGAATATTCTGTATGCCACAGGCAAGGTGCGCCTGCGTATTGCCGAGGATTTTTTGGCAACCGAAAGGGTTATGAACAAAGGCGAGCAACATGCACAACGCCAGATGCGCATTGCGAAATTACTGGGGGATTTGCGTTCAGTGTTCGCCCGCAATATTGCGGCGTTGGAATTCGAACGTGCGCCGGTGCCAAAGAATGGCCATGGATACCTCGAAGGTCATTTGGATGCCAAGCGCATTGGAAAGCCATATTCCCTGGCAAAATCTGTCGCCGAATGTGCGCAAGCATGGAACGTACTCGAGCGGCTTATGAAGCAGTTCTTGGATAATCAACAAGAGCATGACCGACATATCCAGGATATGCGTACGGTATTGAATTTCGCCGAATTCAAAAAAGGCGCCGAGCTGGATTCCTTCGATCATTGGGATTATGCCGTTGGCCATTGCTCCGAACGCATTCTCATTTCGTTGCTGGAGCATTTGTTTGCGATTGCCAAGGGCGGCAACGCACTTACATTCGTGCGGCCTGATTCCGCCGAAGTTGCAGCGTTGTTCGGTCGGCAGAATATCAAGCTGCACTCCACTACCTCGCACAACGTTATTGTAGAGGGTCCATGGAGCGATTACGGCTACGAGCTCGATGCGATCATTGCACGCCGGGGACAGAGCGGCGCTATCGAGGATCTCATGCTCTTCGACGCCACAACCAACGAGTCCAACATGCGCGAGAAAGTCGCGCGTAATGCGCCAAAGGAAAGCCATTTTCATCAATTGCAGAAGATGCTGGAGCCAAGCGGCTGCAAGGTCAGCGCCATTACCGCAGTCATGACGTACGACCGCATCGGTGTCATTGATCACGGCAAGCAGGTTCGAGGAATTCAGGAGCCAATCGTTCCGGACATGTTCACGGCCTTTGTGCCGTGCGGCAATACGCTCGATATGCTTGCCCGCCAAACGGCCGCAGAAATGCGTCTGCCCGTCGATGAGCAGCGCCAGTACCAGCATCGCTGGCAAGGCTGGTAGAGGGTATTTGAACGCTGCGCTTTGCTTGCGTCTCCGCGCGTTATGAAGCGCGCAGATGTTTGCCGAAGCGACGCCTCCACACCAGAATTTCTTCCTTCAGTCTGCGCAGATGCATGAACGTTTCAATCGCCTGCGGCGGCAAATGCTGGATGGCAAATTCCACTTCCTCCAGCGTGGCGTTGGCGAACTGATAGCGTAGTACATCAGGCATTGCCTCGCGCTCTTCCAGTCGCGCGACCGGGCCGACTCTTTCACTCAACATGTTCATAGGCCCAACTCGGCGGCGAACGGTTTCATGGCCTCCAGCGTAATGCCCACAAACTCATCCAGCGGAATGCCAAGCAGTGCTTCGCACTGTTTCATTTGCTCGCGGTCGACCTGCGCGGCAAAACCCTTGTCCTTCATCTTCTTGGTGACGCTCTTTACTTCCACCTCGGCGATTTTCTTGCTCGGACGGACTTTGGTCACGGCGATAATGAAGCCTGTCAGCTCATCAACGCAGTACAGCGCTTTGCGCAGCATGGTATCCAGCGGGTATTCGGCACCGTACTTGTGCGCGTAGTGCGCACGGATATCGCCCAGCAGTTCGGCCGGTGCCTGAATGGTCGCGAGGAGTTCCTCCAATGTTTGGCCGCAGTGCTTCTCGGCGTCTTTATCCAGTTTGTCCCAGTCCAGATCATGCAACATGCCGGCCACCTTCCAGGTCTGCGGATCACCGCCTAGCTTCTTGGCCAACGCTTCCATGGCTGCTCCGGTGGCGATGAGATGTGCCTTTGTCATGGTCGCGTGTTCTTGCACCAATTTCTCGGCACTGTTGAGCAAATGACCGTATTTGGCCTGCTCCAGCAAATGCGCTCCGCTCGGCGCGGGGAGTTCGTTTGGCGTTGGCAGCGGCAGCGCGGTGGGATTGGATGTGTGGGACATGGTGGGTTTTGGGGAAGCAGCGGGGGAATGCTTTTTCTCAAGCGGCTTCATGAGCGGAAAGAGTACGACGTCGCGCAGGTTGTCCTGGCAGGTGAGCAGCGCGACAATACGGTCGATGCCCATGCCCCAGCCCGAACACGGCGGGCAACCGTGCTCCAGTGCGATAACGAATTCGTCGTCTTTATCATGTGCGTCGGCATCACCGCCGGACTTGGCCTTAGCCTGGTCGTCAAAACGGCCGGCTTGGTCGATGGGGTCCACCAGCTCGCTGTAGGCGTTCACGATTTCCCAGCCGCCCACCACTAACTGGAAGCGGTCGGTGACGTCCGGATTCTCGTCGTTGCGGCGCGCGAGTGGCG
>CAYUVW010000047.1:0-6337 GCA_964448405.1 uncultured Candidatus Peribacteria bacterium
AAAGCGCTTCCGTCCTCAGCAACTAAATGCGGCGCCCTTCGCTTATCGGCGAACAACGTTTGTTGCGCCTGAATACTCCTGCGCAAGGAGCCGAAGCAGCTCTTTCGCTCCTGCCTGAATCGGCATCGTCTGCGTTGGCGGCCGTGAACTGGCACAACGTCCTGCTGTTCGGCGGAGCGGCGGTTTTGATCATCGGCGGTGCAAGATTTGCGATGCGGAAGTTATTTGGAAACAGCTAAACCGATTTTGAGAAAGCTCAAAAATGTGATATACTGACTTGATGACCCCGAATCTGGTACCAGGCATGCCGCTTTCACCCGCTCCTGGAGCGGCTCCCGTTTTGCAGAATATTGCCCCGAATGCGGTTTCCGCAGGACCGGCGATGCCGAACGTTTTGAATGGAACGCCCGACTTGATGCAGGCTGCCGGATCGAAAGTGAACATGATTGGAAGCGCCATTCAGAACACCGCCACCGGTTTGTGGCCGGTGCTTGGCGGCGTGGCTATGCTGGGACTAACGTTCCTTGGGCTGAAAGCCATCGTGCTCGGCAAAAATCCGCTGAAATCCTAGTTTTAGGTTAGACTAGGCGCATGCCGACCTATCATTTCGAGTGCGAGCAGTGCAAAACCCAGTTCGAGATGGATGCGCCAATGGGATCCAAAGACCGACCGCCGTGCATCAAGTGCAACTCCAAGCGCGTGCGCAAACTCATTAAGCCGCCGATGGTGCATTTTAAGGGGACGGGTTTTTACAAAAACGACAGCCGACCGTCCTCGTCGGCGACGCCAACGAAACCTGTTGATCCGCCAAAGCCGGCTACACCACCACCCACAGCGCCGACTGCATCGCCATCACCTGCAAAGCATGCCTAAGTCAAAATTCTCCAACGTGACAGCTGCGGTAGATTCCTTGGTGCGGTTATCCTATCCGCAACTCTTCTTTGTCTACACACTTGGAATTCTTGCGTGTGCCGCTGGATACTGGGTGTTGTACACGTACGCACCGAGCCATGGCCCTACACTGCCTGCCGGCGAACCATGGGAAATCGCGCTGAATGCAATCTACTTCAGCCTGGTCACCGCACTGTCGATTGGCTACGGAGACATTGTACCCCTCGGGGCATCCAAGATATTGGCCATGGCCGAAGCCATGGGAGCCCTATTTGTCTTTGGCATTCTTGTCAGTAAGCCTATCTCCTACCGCCAAGAACTGGCGCTCTCGCAAGTGCACTCGCTTACATTCAATGATGCACTGATTAGCATTCGCGAGGGACTTTTTGTCGTTCGACGAGACATGCAAGCCATTGCAGAACATGCAGCTGAGCACGGAAAACTGACAAAAAAAGACTGGAAAAACCTTATTGTCGCCTATCGGCATTACTGCGTCTTGCTGGAGAACATGCAGGAGTTCTATCCCGAGGACACAACCGGAATATATGAAATGAGTGCCAAGCGTGAACTTCTACTTCTTGATGCAACACAGCGAACACTCGATCGCATAGCTGAAACACTGAGCGTACTACAGGCTGCGAATATCAGTCACAAGGAATTCCAAGAGGCGGATGCTGAATTCCAATGGGTGCAACAAGGGAACGTCGAACTGCTTTCACGACTGGAACGCAAGTCACCTCACAAGCACAGGGCAAAACTCGAGAAGCTGCGAAAAACTGCGGAGAATATTCGTTCGCTGGCTGCGTAGAGGAAAGGAAAATATCCGTGCAAGCACAAAAAAGCGGCCTTTCGGCCGCCTTGTTGCTTACAATCTTGATTGAACGATGGAAACCTCCGTCTGCGATACGTGTGGCAGAGGCTCGCGCTTATGGCACGAGAATCGTCTGTGATGCACGGATACCGGAACCATCGTGCCCGTATTCGCGGTGGTCATTGGTATTCAGCGAAACAACAATGGTCCTTGAACCAGATTCGAGATAAGGAATGTGATACCACTCACCGTACAAACGGTTGATCTTCACATCATCGACAAAAATGTGTGCATGACCCTCTCCTTCCGCATGCTCCATGCTGGCATGTTCGGGTGCAAAAACAAAATTCGTAGTAACGACATGAATATTGTAACCAGACTTCGGATCTTTCATGACCTGCAGTGAAATTGTCGGAATCGGACTCCCACTAGGAATTTCATACAACGCATGCATTGGATGATCATCAACATGTTCTGTATCGCCACTGCTATGCGAATCGGCAGCAGAATCATGGTTGAAGCCGGTGCTAATGCAGCCGGCAACCAGCAGGCAGGCAACACCTACAATGAGCGCATTCTTCGCACAGCGAACCGAAAGAGTGGAGAGCATGGAAAGACTGGGAAAACGGTTTCCAGTCTGTACTTTTTCCCGGGTACAGACAAGAAAATATTTGGACATCCGCTTACGAAAGTACTCTCAGCGAAAAGGGTCGTTCGCTCGCGGAGCATGGGGGAAATTTCAGCACAAAAAAGCGGCCTTTCGGCCGCCTTCTTGTTTCCAATACTGATCTAACGGCGGAATCCTCCGCCTCCGCTGCGTGGCGGTCCTCCGCGGGAGAACCCACCGGTGCGCGGTGCTGGCGGAACATAGCCGGCCGGCGGCGCGGTCATCTGCTTGAGTGACAGACGCGTCTTGCCTTCGACGGCGTCGAACTCGACGCACTTCACCTTCAACACGTCGCCGACATTCACAACGTCCTCCACCTTGGCGGTGCGAGCCCATGCCAATTCCGAGATGTGAATCATGCCGTCTTTGCCACGAGCGAACTCGGCGATGGCGCCGACTCCGTCGATGATGCGGACGATCTTGGCATCGTAAATCTTGCCGACTTCCGGCTTCTCCACGATTCCCTGGATCCATTCCTTGGCCTTTTGCATGGCATCGCCGCTGAGAGCGGTGACGAACACAAGACCGCTGTCTTCGATGTCGATCTCGACATTGAGCTCTTTGGTGATCTTCTGGATCATCTCGCCACCCTTGCCGATCACCAGGCGGATATCCTCCGGGTTGATCGTAATGGTCTCGATGCGAGGAGCGTACGGGCTGAGGTCGGCGCGCGGCTCGGCGATGGCCTTGAGCATGCTCGCCAAGATTGCTGCGCGGCCGGTCTTGGAGCGCTCAAGAGCGTCCTTGAACACGGAATCGGGCAGACCCTTGATCTTAATGTCCATCTGGATGGCGGTCACGCCCTTGGCGGTACCGGCCAGCTTGAAGTCCATATCGCCGCCGAAGTCCTCTTCATCTTGGAGGTCGGACAGCACGATGTACTTACCTTTTTCTTCATCGGACATCAGACCCAGGGCGATACCGGACACCGGAGCGGTGAGCGGCACACCGGCGGCCATGAGGGCCAGCGTGGATCCACAGGTCGCCGCCATGGACGACGAGCCGTTGGATTCCAAGATTTCGGTAACGGTGCGAATGGTGTACGGGAACTTCTCGGCATCCGGCAGCACCGGCTCCAACGCGCGCTGGGCCAGGTTACCGTGACCGATTTCGCGGTTGCCCACGAACAAACGGTTGCTGGTCTCGCCGACGGAGAACGGCGGGAAGTTGTAGTGATGCATGTAGCGAAGCTCTTTCTCGCCTTCCATGCCTTCGACCAACTGGCGGTCGCCGGGGGAACCGAGCGTGCAGGTGGTAAGACCCTGGGTCTCGCCGCGCTGGAACAGACCGGAACCGTGGACGCGCTTGGGCAGGATGTCGACCATGCATTCGATCGGGCGGATCTGGTCGATCTTGCGGCTGCTCATGCGGATACCCTCTTCCAGCACCAGGCGGCGGACTTCGCCCTTAATGATTTTATCCATGGTGTCCTTGCCGTTCTTGTAGAGAGCGATGAGCGCTTCGTCCTCGCCAGCCTTGCCGTGCTTCTCTTCCAGCTTCACTTTGGCCTGGTCCATAAGATCGTTGAAGATCTTGCGGCGCACGAGCTTGGGCAGCGGATCTTTGACGGCTTTGTTGATGATCGGCAATGCCCAGGTCTTGAGCATCTTGTAGTCCTCGTCCGGCATGGCGTACGGAGCGGCCAGTTCGAACTTGGGCTTTCCGACTTCCTTCTGGATAGTAGCGAAGAACGTGGCGATTTTCTGCGCCCACTTCTTGCCGAAGTCGATGGCGCGCAGGATGTCCTCTTCGGAGACCTGGTTGGCGCCGGCTTCGATCATGACCACGCGGTCCTGCGAAGCGGTGACGAACATGTCGAGGTCGCACTTCTTGCGAGCCTCCATGGACGAGTTCAGTACGAGTTCGCCGCCGATGAGTCCGACGCGAACGGTGCCGAGCGGTCCGTCGCACGGACAGTCGGACAACGCGACCGACAAGTTGGCTGCATTGGAGCAGACCACGTCATGCTCGTTCTCGAAGTCGTAGCTCATGACCGTGGCGAACACCTGAATGTCGTTACGGATGTGCTTCGGGAACATGGGGCGCAGACCGCGGTCGATGACGCGAGCCAACAGCACGTAGTCGTCACCAGGGCGACCTTCGCGCTTGCGGAAGCGGGAACCGGCAATCTTGCCGCCGGCGTAAAATTTCTCTTGGTAGACGACCTGCAGGGGCAGGAAGTCGACGCCGTCGCGGGCTTTGGCCGAAACGGTGCAGTTACCAAGTGCCACGGTATCGCCGATTTGGCAGATCACCGAAGCATTCGCCTGTGTGGCGAGCTGGCCGGTACGCATGACCATTTTCTGGTCACCGAGTTCCAGCGTGTATTCCTTTAACATAGGAAGGATGGGGGAAAAGACGCATCCTTCCGACACTGATCAGTTCGCCAGTGGACTTACACAGCAGATCCCTTCTCGAAAGGAGCTAGTACGTAAATCCTGTAGGCAAAACGGACGCGGTGGCGGAAGGAGCTGCTTGCAGCATACCAAAAATGCACTTTTGGAGCCAGCCAATCCCCGCTTATTCCCGGTTCGCCACGCTTTCCCACGTACGCGGCAGCACGTCACTCAATTCATGAATCAGCGACATCACACGATCGTCGCCTTCTGACAATGCACAGACCACCTTCAATTCGACAACATCGCCGTCAATTCTGGTATCGGATTCCAGAAAGCGGTCTTCAGGAAACATACCCTGCAATACGCGCTGCAACTTGCGGCGAAGCTTGGCATGCATGTTGGCAATGCCCGCCTCGAAGCACGCCAGTACAAATGCTGCTTCTTCATGCTGCATGCCATCGCGATCTTCGTGCGACAACAGATCCCCTTCCGGCGGAGTATGCCGGACGACAAATGTATGAAGCTGACGTTGAGCAACCATAGAAGAATAAAAAAACGGGCGGCTATGCTGCCACCCGTTGTGAAATCATTCAAGGAAGTCGACCTATTTCTTGAGGTCCAAGTTGTCGATAACCGTCTGGTAGCTTTCCGGCTTGTTCATGCGGAGATAGTTCAAGAGCTTGCGGCGCTTGGCGACCTTGGCGAGCAGTCCGCGGCGGGCGGAGTTGTCCTTCTTGTGATCCTTCAAATGCTTGGTGACCTCGGTGATCTCCTTCGTAAGGATGGCGATCTGAACCGACGGTGAGCCGGTGTCCTTCGCATGGGTGCGATGCTTGGTGATCAGGTTCTTCTTGGCGGTGCGCTTGAGGGCCATGGTCGAGGAGAGGTAAGAAAGAAAGAAAACTGCCGCAGGGAAAAGCGTGTTCGGGCCTCGCCGTGCGGGGAAACGCAGGGCAAAGCGCGACAGTGGACGGTATTCTATTCAGCGAGGCCCCTGGTGTCAACTTTCCTCGCTGTTCAGGTCTGTAAAAAGATGCGCGGACACGTGGAACCCCGGCCGCACGCAAGCGCGCGGCCGGGAGTCCCTGAGAGTAATAGCGAACAGAATTTAGGACTGCTGCGAAAAATCAAAGTACAGCTCTGCGCGACGAGGTCCGGTCCATCGAAGCGAAACGATGTCGTGACTCGCATCCACATTGACGATGAATTCATGGCTTCCGTCAGCCGGAATGGCCTTTAGGCCGCCACAGAAATCGCCGACAATAATATGCGCGCTCATTGTTCGTCCCGCTCTATTCTCGAATTTGATCGTCACCGTACCGGCGACGACGGGACCGATAAGGCTATCGCAAGAGCCGGGAAGCAGGCGTTGACCGCCAACTTCGACTCCATTCTGAAACACCGATACACGAGCTGTTGCAGACTGAAACACGGGCATGAATATGGCCCTCCTTAGAGCCCATCTATGCGTAGCACCGGCGCAGTCATCTGTTCGTGACGCCGGCTTTCTTCCGACTGCGGAAAATCGGAACAAGGCCAGCGTCAAAATGCTCTCAAGGATCAAACCGGAGACTGTTCTCCGGATAAGAGATATTATACAATATTAATACTAATTTGTAAATATTCTGA
>CAYUVW010000048.1:0-5638 GCA_964448405.1 uncultured Candidatus Peribacteria bacterium
TTGATGACCTGCACGTACATATTGTTGAGCGTCACTTCGCGCGCAGAGCCCAAATTCAAGCCAAAACCCACATCCAGAACGTCAACGTTTTCGTACAGCCTCGGCTTGATGACCGGACACACGAACTGCTCGACCGAACGTGGAATCATCACGCCGCCGGGTTTCAGGAATCGACGGGCATCGTTGAGTGTTTCCAGAATGTTTTCCTCCAGCGCATAGTTGCCGAGCGTCTCGCACACCACTACGTCGGCCTTGGGCGGATTCGGCACATCGGTGGAGTGGCCCTTGAAATACGTAAGACCCTCGATGCCGTTCTGTTCGGCCATCACTGCTGCCAATTCCAGCACGTCGGAATACTCGTACAAATGGCATTCTTTGGCGCCCAGCTTCTTGGCCAGGAAGCTTAAGAAGCCCGTTCCGGCACCAATATCGGCCACGACGGACTTGCCCTTTTGAATGTCCTTCTTCAGCGCTTTGGCGAACGCGGCGTTGCGGACTTTGTCGCCGAGGAGTTTGCGGTGGAGTTCGATCATGGAGACACGATACCAGAACCGGACCTGGTGGCTGGTGAGGACGAGCGAGATTCCAAAGAGTCCAAGGAGTCCAGCGAACGCCATCATCCTTGGACTCTTTGGTTTCTTTGGACTCCTTGGAATCCTTCAGGGGTATAGTCTTCAGCAATCTCTCACCCCGTTCTTCCATGATCTTCTCCCCTCTCCCCGGCACTCCGCTCATTACCCAAGGCTTCGGCCAGAACCCGCAGATCTATTCGCAGTTCGGGTACAAGGGTCACAATGGCCACGACTTCGGCTTGGCCGTCGGCACGACCATCTACGCACCGCACGACGGCGTGGCGACCATCGTGGATGACGGCACGAAAAATTATGGCCTGTACCTGGTCATCGAGGACCCCAAGCGCCGCAGTATCTTGGCGCATTTGTCGCAGGTACTCGTGCAGCCGGGTCAGACTATCTACCAGGGCGACCCGGTGGCCAAGAGCGGCCAGAGCGGCATGTCTACGGCACCACATCTGCACTGGACGTATAAGGTGATGAAGAACGGCGCGGTGCAGAACAAAGACAACGGCTACGACGGCGCGGTGGATGTGAGTGAATTCACGCGACTATGGCTGGATCAAGACCTCCACTTCGACGCCCAATACACACCAGATGCACAGCCGTACCTATCGGCGACCTTCGCAGCGAACGAGTACATGAAGAATCCGGCGCGGCACGTCTAGGACTCCAAAGACTCCAATGACACCAAGGACTCCGGAATGTTTTCGGAGTCCCGGAGTCTGGGAGACTTGGAATCTTTCAAACACTCCAAAAAACTTCCTCACCCTCCGGTCACTCAGGCCTTTCCAAACTGCAGCCCCAGTTTCGGCACGCCTGGCATGGCTTGCTGTACGCGATCCAGCAGTGAGCCGAAACGCGGTTCGGCCTTGGGTCGCAACGACACAGCCGGCCGGAAACGGTGCGAGGTGTAGGCAATGGAAATCACGTCCGCCACGGTCATGGCCATGAACTGCGGATCGCGCTCGGTACCGCGGTACGTAATGGGGTATTCCAACGGAAAGGCGAAATCCAACGATTCATCCAGCGTGACGTTGCGCGCACACCACGCCACGCGATTGAGCATGTGGTCGTTGGCGTACAACACCAGGTCGGCGGCGGTTGCCAGAACGGCATCGTTCTTGGTTCCTTCTAAGAAAGTGAGCATCATCTCGCCGCCGAACAGTTGCGCATTCAGGCCGACAGCCACGCGTTCGCTTTCTCGGTCCTTCAGGTCGCGGGTGAGCTTAAGGTACGCGGCATGCATCAGCGGCAGGTAGCACACCTGGCCGAGTCCGCCGAACGACGTAAGGCCGTGGTAGAACGACATGGTAAGCAGTGAAATCATGGTGCCCGGAATCAGCTCACGCGACTTCAGTCCGGCGGCAATGGCATCGGCGGTGAGTGCGACCTTGAATGAACCGTCGTCGCTGACTAACTCGTTACCGCGCTTCCAGAGCTGCACACGGCGCTTGGCGCCCTTGGGTAATCCCCAGAACAAATACGTTCCGCGCTTTTCCCACACCGAGAACGCTTCGGGCAGGCGATCGAAGTACGACATGGCCATGGTCACGGCCGACTGGTCCAAAATGAGCTTGGAAATGAGTGTGTCGGCATGCAGGTGATGATCGACCAGGATGTTGGCGACGATTGCTTCTTGCTCCAGGTACACCAGGTTCACCGCCTTGCGACCGGCATGACGTGCGTTCACGCGCTTCCATAATGCGGCGTTCACCTTGGCGATTTGATCGGTGTAGGTGGCGCAGGCAAGAACATCGGACGTGGCGTAGATGTCGTCGAGCATGCGCTCGGCTGCGGCTGCTCCGGCTTTGTCGATTTCGCCGGTGCGCATGGATGTCTGCAGCGACTCCTTCATGCGTGCGACATCGGCGAACGTGTAGGCCGGAAGATTGAAGACGGGATACGTGCTGAGCTTGCTGGGAAAGAACGACAAGCGGTGCTGCTTCAACTCCCCTTTTGCGTTCAGCGCATGGAACGCAATGCCGCGCGGGAACGCGAAGTTATTCAGCGACACGTTGGAGAACGCCAGCGTAATGACGTTCTGCAATGCCGGATCCGGGTGCTCGAGCGCCACAATGGACGACACGAGATCGAAGTTCAGCGCCCACGGGTGGTACAGCGGACCCGAGTGGTCCATGGTGGATGCGCTGTAGTACTTGGTGAGCTGAGTCTCCACCGACTTGGCCATGGCCGGACCGAGTAGGCGCTCGGTTTCTTTTGCAACTGCCGAGACAAGTTGGTTCTGGCGCGATTGCGAAATGACCGGCACCTGCTTGGCGACGTAGCCGCGCACGTAGTCGTACACACTCTGAATACCGCTCTGCCGAAGGACGCCGTCTAAACCGGGCTTCCGCTCAACCACGCAATTGCGCAAACGGCGAATATCCGCCTTCGTTACCGCAGCGGGGCGTTTCGGAGGCTCCTCCCCTGCGGAGGTTGTGGAAATACTGACGGTGGTACTGCCTGCTGTTGCTGGTTGCATCTGGGTATATGATAGGCAAAATAGGTTGTTATACAATCTTTTTTGGTATTTTGTCAATGGTCGGCAAACAGGGCTGATCGATGGGGTGAGTGACAACCCGTCCTATCTATTGACAAAATGAAATCTTATTTTAAAATGCCTATCCGATAATCCACCTATTCTCTCACTCGCCATGCCTCCAAATCGCCCTTCAGATGATCCTCGGAGCGGTATCGTTTGCATTCCGGGAATGCTGGTGCGTCCCGGCAGCATTGAATGCAACGAAGGCGGACTCATGGAACTGCAAATCGAAATGCTGAGAGCGATGGCAGGACAAGTCTTTGCGCGCGAAAGAGTACAGCGCGGTCCGCAGCAACCACGGTCCACCATCGCCAACGTGGAACGTGTAGATGACCAGACGATGTCTGCGGATACGCAGTTGTTTTTCAGCAATGGCTGGTCCCGCAGTTTCGTCCATGGCGCCGACATGATGATGCCGCTTGGGAATTTGGTAGAGGAACAGTTACTGGCTGGGAACAAAGACACGATTGCGGGTATTCAGCGTCTGCGATTTCGCAAACTGGCAACCAACAACATGCGCCTGACCGCGTCGCGCAATCCGTTGCCGCGCGAAAACCGTAGTGCATGCACGCTGGAAGCCGAGCTGACCACGCACAACTCGGGACCGATTTACGTGCAAGGAATCCAACAGCCGGAGAATCCGATTTTCGCCATCAGCGCCAAAAACCCACTGCCTGCCAGCAGTATTTGCGGCTGTCCGAATTGCACTGCAGTGCGGCCGGAGAGCGGCGAAGTGACAATGCAGCTACGCGCAACGCCGCTCCACGAAACACTACTGCACGCGCATAACGGACTGCTGACCTGCACAATCATGGACCAGGTAAACTTGGCCATGAGCCAACTGCGCGGCACCGGCAAGTTAACGGGCAATATGGCAATGCACATGGGCAACAATGCACTCACGCTTCCGTCGAAAGAATTTCTGCTGCAGCAGGGCAACACGCTGCGGGTGAAGGTGGATTTGGACAGGGCGCGAACGTTGCAGCGCACGGGCGCCACATTGGTGACCGCGCAAGCCACGTACACGGATGCAAAAGGCGCAGAGCAAGGCGGCGGAGAATTCCTGTTTGCCTTCGGCGATGTCTCGCCGGAACAATTGCTCGATACCAAGTAAATGCCAAACCCTTTTCAGCAACGCATCCTTTCGGAACTTGCTGAAGCAGGTCACCCCATCGATGTCACCGGCGGCGGCAAACTGGAAGAAGGCGGCACCACGTTAGCCGACATGTTCCGCTCAACGACCGTAAAGCACGGCCGCGCGGCAATGGCATGGCGCATGTTCCAGATGATGGCGTCGGCGAAACAGGCGTTCCCCGTAAAGGCACTGCGAGATGTCTCCATGCTTGGCGGAGCGTTCGTGCGCGAACATCATCGGGAGCCGGGAGACACGGACTATTTGCGTGGTCGCGAACCGAATCGTACCGCCGTGATTCAGGATTTCGTGCATCGCATGATGTTGCCTGGCAGCGGATTTGCGAACTCCGAGAGTGCGGTGAATTTTCAGAACGCCATGGAGATGCACAACGCAGGCCAGGACATCACCTGGGAAATCGTGCCGCACGGCAGCGAGCTGGACCCAGTGTTGATTGAAACAATTCTCAGCAACGAAGGCCGACGAGGAAGCAGGCAACTGCGCGCCGATACGCAGCAGTTCCTGGCTGAAACGATTACGGTGGCCGGTCACAAAGTACGCAACAGCGTCTTCCACCGCATTTTCATTGGAGGCGTGAACAGCTTGTCGATTTACGCACCGAAGTACCGGGAAGGCCTGAACGACAAAGAAACGATATTGATGAACGCGTATTCAGACGTTGTGAACCGCATTATGTCGGGCATTCACGCCAACGCACGCATGATGATGATGCGCTGCCCCGAAGGAGGTCGCGTGACACCCGACCGCGAAATCGGATTCTACGGTGCGGTCGAACCGCCTCCGGCGAAGTTTGTGCCGCTGCATTTGGAAATGCCGCAGAACTTCATGGGCATTGAGCAAGTACATGCGCCTGCAGTGGTGAAGCTCTTTGTCGGAGAGCCGGTACAAGCACAGGGCAATGGACTGAATGACCGGGCGAATAATCGTGTACGGGCCACCTACGACAGTCTTGCACGCGTGCACGCCGACGTGGATTCCTACGCGTGGTGCATAAAACGCCTGGTAAAGAAGCGCGACGAACCCGTAGACCGCGCCAAAGGCGCCCCCGAAATGTTCCGGGTGCTTATCCCGAAGAAAAGCGAGCCACGTCGCAGGGGCAGATAGCCCTTGGGCATGCGCAAAAAGACCGTTTGTGGTATACTGGTCTGATTTGCCAAATACACACTTCATCCACGGCCTACGGGAGCAGCGACTGTGTGCTCAATCGTTTCCGGAGGGTGGCCGCAACGAGCGGCCGAGTATGCGCGACATTGTTGCGCAAACCCGTGGTGCGCTTGGGCAACTCCGCAACCGTATTTTGGGCAACTCCTATTTGCGTTTGCGCGAGGCGCCGATCACGGCACCCGCCCGTGTGGATGGCATCCGTCG
>CAYUVW010000049.1:0-4817 GCA_964448405.1 uncultured Candidatus Peribacteria bacterium
GGCGTCGTAGAGTATCTGGGAGATATCTACACGGGCGTTTTACATCGTGAGTAGCCTCTCTACTTTCGCGAATGCAACGCAATGCGGTTGCCTTCGGTATCGGAAATAATCGCGATGAAACCAAACTCACCGATCGGCTTTCGCGGGATCCATACTTTCCCCCCGGCTTTCTCAACACGAGCAAGTTCGATGTCCAAATTTCCCGAATATGCCGTGAAGTAGACCAGCGTTCCTTCCATGGACGGCTTGTACCAAGTGTCGTGCTTCACAAGTGATCCGGAAGCGCCTTTGCCATCAATCATCGGAAACCATGCCATGTCGAGCTCGCCCATGGGGTGTCGTTCCAGCCGAACATCGAGGACTGCTTCGTAAAAAGCAATCGCGCGCTCCATGTTGCTGACCGGTATTTCGAACCAACCGACGGCATTACCTTGAGGAGCGGGCATAAGAGGCGTGGTGAAGTAGCCGTATTCTACGTGTTGCCACGCGCCGCATTCAAGCGGCTAGAACGCAAAAACGTTGCTGCACAAAAACATTCCACCGACGATGAGGAAAATGCCGATCTGACGGAAGCGCGCAGGGTGCGGGCGCCTGGGTAGAAACCAGTGTGCCCAGCGGTTTCCGTGGTCTGTAAGCGCTTGCTGCGCTTCGGAAATTTCGGGGGCGAATGCGGAATAGTAGATTCCACTGAGCAGCATGACGATGCCGGAAACAAATACCCACGCGTGCTGCGTTGAACGAAGAGATGCGGAAGCGAGCAGTTCCGGTCGAAGCAATGCAAGCGTGAGTGCTGCAAACAAGTATCCGTTGATGATGCACAGCGGAAACACATAGATGCTGCGCTGGCGCACGCTCATATGTTTTATTGCCCAGGCGTGCGAAATGGTGTTCAGGATCAGTGCCATGAGAATGGCGGAACCGAGAATGATGATTGTTTGCAGCAATGACATGCCAAAACTGTAGGCTCTTCGCTTCGTGCATGCAACCAGTGTCACTGGCGAGAATCAGCGGAGATTGGTAACATCGGCCCTTCGTATGATTGCCCTCTATACCTCCGGCGAATTCGACATTGTCGAATCGGTTGATCGAGCTGAAGAGCTTGTACTGCTGCATCGCGGGCATGACGTTTGCGATATATCAGGACAATGCGCCGTGAAAGTTCGGTGGCTGCTTGAGCAGTTGCGGTCACCCGCGTTTGCAGCCAAATTTCATGAGCATACGAATTGCCATGGATTGGCCGAGTACGTGCAGGGGCGCAGCCTGAAGTGGCGTGATACGCCCAAGGTCCTCGGTGTCGAATGCATACAGCCGAACGTCGCATTGCCACGTGAGCTGCCGCTGACATATCAATTTATGAATGGTTCCGGAAAGGCAGTACACAGCGGCGTTGTTTTGGGACGACGTGGGCAAGAGGGTCCTGCCTATATTCTCGATAAATTGCATTCCTGCAGTATGCGCATTGAGCCGTATGTGAACTCCGTACGTGATTGGGTGCGGATGATTTGTCCGTTGAGTATGGTGCGGCTGCGATGGCCCTCGATTGAAGTCGTGCAGTCAGTGCGCAAAGCGGCTTGATTGCCGCTACCATGCTCGTATGACAGATGTCGTAGTCATTGGCGGAGGTCCGGCCGGCATGATGGCTGCAGGACGAGCTGCAGAACTAGGCGCGAAGGTCGTATTGCTCGAAAAAAATGAGAAACCGGGCAAGAAACTCCTCATTACCGGAGGCGGACGCTGCAATATTACGAACGCCGAATTCGACCCACGCAGACTTTCCGAGCGGTACGGAAAAAAAGGCAAAGCATTGCTGTCGGCTTTTGCGCAGTTCGATTCACAATCCACTTTCGACTTTTTTCAAAGCCGCGGACTGGAGTTGAAAATAGAAGCGGAACGACGTGCGTTTCCCGTCAGTGAAAAGGCGGAAGATGTTTGGAAGTGCATGGTGGAATACGCGAAAGGCGCCGGAGTCGATATGCGTTGCAATACTGCCGTGCAGGGCTTTTCGGTACAGAACAAACGGATTACGTCGGTCAGAACAAGCAGTGGCGAGATTCCCGCCAAGGCATTCGTTTTGGCAACGGGCGGAGCGTCTCACCCTGAAACCGGTTCCACCGGAGACGGTTTCGATTGGCTTTCTGCAGTCGGCCACACCGTTGTTCGACCCAGTACTGCGCTGGTACCTGTTGCAGTGAAGGAAAAATGGGTCAGCGAGCTCATGGGAATCGCATTTTCCAATGCCAAACTTACGGTACTGCAGGGCGGCACGAAGCGTGAGGAGCGCATCGGCAAAGTGCTGTTCACGCATTTCGGCATGAGCGGCCCGTTGGTACTGAACATGAGCCGTGGCATCGGCGATTTGTTGGAGGCCGGCCCGGTGATGCTGTCGGTCGACTTGTTTCCCAAGCTCGACCCGGGCGCACTGGATGCCCTGGTGCTCGGCGTTCTGGAGGTCAATAAAAATAAATTACTCAAGAATGCGACCGGCGAACTGTTCCCTCCGCGCATGACCGCTCCCCTCTTGCGGCAAGCGGGAGTCGACGGCGAAACGCCGATCTATCGTTTGTCGAAAGAGCAGCGCCTTGCAGTGGTCGGCGCATTGAAAGGATTCACACTGTCGGCGTCGCACTTGCTCGGTAAGGACAAGGCGGTGGTCACCAGCGGCGGCGTGGAGTTAAAGGAGGTGGATTTCCGTACCATGCGATCCAAGCTCCACGACAATCTCTATTTGATCGGCGACATCCTCGATTTCGATCGGCCGTCGGGCGGCTTCAGCTTGCAGTTGTGTTGGACGACCGGGTGGCTAGCGGGCGTGGCCGTTGCGCCTCGCTAGATGTGACACGAGCCCAATCCCCGCTTTTTCAGATATTGTTGATGGTAGTCTTCTGCGGGGAAAAACGTTTGGGCCGGAACGATTTGCGTCACGACCGGCTTTTTCCAGCGTCCAGACTTCTCCACGTTCTCTTTGCCGATTTCTGCCGCCTTGCGTTGTTCGTCGTTTTCGTAGAACACCACCGAGCGGTACTGGCTGCCGAAATCCGGTCCCTGCTGATTCGGCGTTGTGGGATTGTGGTTATCCCAAAACAGTTGGAGCAGTGCTTCGTACGAAATCTTCGCCGGATCGAAGACAATCTTCACCGCTTCTGCATGGCCTGTGGCGCTGGAGCACACTTCTTCGTAGGTCGGAGCGTCGGTCATTCCCCCGGTGTACCCGACGGACGTTTCCAAGACACCGTCGAGTTTGCGAAACAATTCCTCCACGCCCCAAAAGCATCCGGCTGCGAAAATGGCTGTTTGCGTTGAGCTTGTTGGCATGCCGTCATTCTACCATGTACGATGAATTTGTGCCTCCGCTGCAACAGCCTCCGTCGCTTATCGCGCTCTCGACGTTCATTTTAGTTCTCTCGATGGTGACTGCGCTGCTGGAGGTGCAAATTGAAGGAGAATTCGGTTGGGCAAAAAAACTTCCCACTTGGCGCTACGGACCGCCGTGGCTCTTGCGCTTGTTCGACGGCAAAGAACTGACGGGCTATCACTTTTGGCTGTTTACCATGTTCCTGCTGTTCTTCCATTTGCCGGTGTTGTTCTCGCCGTGGTCATGGTCCATGGAATTCACCGTGTTGTCGGGCTTTTGTTTATTCACTGTTTTTTGGGATTATCTGTGGTTCGTTTTTAACCCGAATTTCGGATTACGGAAATACAACCGACATAGCGTTTGGTGGTTCCAAAGTTGGGTCGGCCCTTTCCCGCGAGATTATTACGTCGGCTCGTTCTTCAGTGCGTTGTTCGCCGTCATGCGTGGCATTACCTGGGGAACAGGCACCGTGCTCGGCAGCCTCGTCGAATGGGGCATGGGTGCCAGCGTCTGCGTCGTGGGTGTCGGTCTCGTGACGCTGTTCCATATCATCTATCGCCGGCCCGAAGTCCTTACGCAGATCGCGTCAAAACACTCGCGGTAAATGCACGGGGCGAGCGACACACCCGCAGCAGGAGAGCACGTCGATTGATCCAGTTCGGCAAGCTTGCTTCAAAAAACCAGCGTCCGAGTCGCGTCTGCAATTCGCTCATAATGCGACTGCGTATTCTGCTGAATGCGGTCGAACGAGGCAGTCGTCGCACCCGAATGCTCGGCTCAGGTAAGCGCCAAGCGGAAATTTTGGCGGGATTGAGCCGGTCGATCCGCAGAGCGTGCCATGTTCGGCCGTCGATGTATTCCGATCCTTTCAAGCACGGGTTGTAGCGCAGTACGTACGCCTCCGAAGCAATGGCATCCACGTCGTTTTGCGACCACTGCGCGTCGCAACCAATGCCATGTCGATACGAGACAATGAATACAGGCTTTGTTGTTGCAGACAGCACGCTGCGCAAGTGAACGTTGTTTATCGCTCCGTTTTCCCCGAGTGCATGGTTCTCGAACAGGAAATAACTCAAATGTGGAGCGAGCTGCTCGAGTGAGTAGCCGAAATACAACTCCGGCGTATGCCACACCGGGTCGTATAGATTCACTCCAAATTGCTTGTTTGCTTTGCGACAAATTGCCGAACACGACGCGACCAGGGCTTCAGTCGCACGACAGCGCAGCGCAATGCAGTCGGCCATGACGCGCGGATCACGCACCGCGCCGGACGGCAGTTGGTAGCCGAAGGTTTCTAGGAACGCCATGCGACACCAGCTGCAACGACAACCGAAAAACGGAAGGAAGTCGGCATACGCTGCATTCGGCGGGCTGCCGAACACGATATTGTCCATGAATACGCCGTCCACATGTTCGTTGGCGGCGGCAGATACTCTGGAGAGCAGCAGATGGTGTGCCTGAGGGT
>CAYUVW010000050.1:0-1554 GCA_964448405.1 uncultured Candidatus Peribacteria bacterium
GCTACGCTCAAGAGCTAGGCGCTGGGAGCCGTGCTAGGTTCCCTGGTCCTCCGAGGAAGAATCCTTGGCAGCTTCCAGGACGGACTGAGGAAAAAAGTGGAAGGAAGAAACTTACAACATCTTTTTAAATTCCTCCTCATCAATAATCTTCACCCCCAACGTTTTCGCATCATCCAATTTCGACCCGGCTTCTTCGCCAGCCAGTACATAATTCGTTTTCTTACTGACGCTGCCGCTCACTTTGCCGCCGCGGTCCTTAATCATCTGCTTGGCGTCGTCGCGGCCGAGTGTCGGCAACGTCCCGGTCAGCACGAAGATCTGCCCGGCCATGGTCTGTGCCACGTTACTGGCGGTCGGCAGCGTGAACTGCAATCCGCCGTTGTCGAATTTGTGCAGCAGCGAGCGGTTATCCGGCTCACCAATCCATTCCTTCAGCGAGTTCGCCACGGCTTCACCAATGCCGTCGATGGCGAATAATTGTTCGGCGGTGACTTCGGTCAGCACTGCCGCCACCGCGTTGGGCGAAATCGTCGCGCCGTGCGCGTGCCAGTCCAAGCGGCGTGCCAGCAATTCGGCGTTCTCGCGCCCAACATGACGGATGCCGAGCGCGAAGAGAAAGCGTTCAATCGGCGTGGTCTTGGCATTGTGAATCGACTTCATGGCGTTCTCGGTCTTCTTTTCTTTAAACAGCGGCAGGCTCAAGAAATCTTTTTCCGTCAGGAAGAAAATATCGCCCGGATCACTCACCAAGTTGGCGGCAATCAATGCTTCGATCGTCTCCGAGCCGATGCCTTCCATATTCATGGCGTAGCGCGACGTGAAATGTTCGAGTCTGCCCTGGCGCACGGCACCGCACTTGGGGTTCGGGCAGCGGTGCACCGCTTCGCCTTCCGGACGCACCAAATCCGTGCCGCAACTGGGGCAGTGCTTGGGGTAGCGGTAGGGCTTTGCATCGGGCTTGCGCAGGTTTTTCAGCACTTCCACCACTTCCGGAATAATATCGCCGGCCTTCTGCAAAATCACCGTGTCGCCAATGCAAATATCTTGGCGAATGATCTCGTCTTCGTTGTGCAGCGTGGCGCGGGTCACGGTGGAGCCGGCCAGGTGCGTGGGGGTGAGGTGTGCCACCGGCGTAATGGCCCCCGTACGGCCGACTTGTAATTCAATATCCAGAATCTGCGCGGTGGATTGCATGGCTGCGAACTTGAACGCGCGCGCCCAGCGCGGAGCTTTTGCCGTGGAGCCCAAATCTTTCTGCATGCGGCGGTCATTCAATTTCACCACCATGCCGTCGATGTCGAACGGCAGCGTGTCGCGCTTCTTCTCCAGCGCTTTGTATTCCTTCTCCACCGCATCCAGCGTCTTTGCGACTTTGGCATCCGGCTGCACGGGCAACCCCAAGTCGCGCAGGAATCCAATCAATCCGATTTGCGTGGAGATATCGAACGCAACGCACGATGCTTCATCCAACGCGTAGCAGAACATTTTCAAATCGCGTGCTGCGGCCACGGCCGGGTCCAGCTGGCGTACCGTTCCGGCCGCGGCGTTGCGCGG
>CAYUVW010000050.1:1654-4673 GCA_964448405.1 uncultured Candidatus Peribacteria bacterium
GTCATCATGTCGACCCATTCATCCATGTCGGCGCGCGAGAAGGCGTCTTGCAGCGATTGTTTGGCATGCAGGTGTTTGCACTTGGGCAAGCGGCCATCCAATGGAGCTCCGACGCGTTGGGTGGGGGAATCCGGCGTGATCAGTTCGGGGAATTCTTTCTCCAGACGGATGAGCTCTTGTTTCAGGCTGTCGCGTACGTCTTCCGAAACCTCACTCTTGTTTTCGGTGAAATAGGCACGGTTGAGTCGCCAGATTTCTGCTTTCAGTTGTTCGATGCGTTTTTTGGCGGCGACTGCGTCCATGGCGGCCACTGTACTATCCCTGTTCCACAGTTTCTACTTGAGCTTGCGGCAAAACCAGCGGACGACGCGGAGCTGCGGAGGGCTTTGTAAGGCTCCTCGTTGCCCAGGGCGCAAAGCCTGCGGTGTTTCTTGCAAGGCGCTTCAAAATACAAGCCTTCGTAATCGGAGTTTGTCAATTGCAATCTGGCTGGAAACGGCGAGGATACGCCGCGTATGCCGTCCATCTCCGACCTCCGCCGCCAAGTCGATATTCTCGATCGTCAGATCGTGGAATTGCTCTCTCGCCGCACCACATTGGTGAAGCAGATTCTTGCTCATCTTTCCGAAGAAGAGCCGGATAAGGACCGCGAACAGCAGGTGCTCAGCAACTGGCTGGAAGAAGGTTTCGACTTCGATTTGGACGAAATGGCTCTGGAGAAGGTTTGCAAGACGGTCATGGAGCTGGGACGCAAGTCGAGGGAGGCGTAAGCCCGAAGCTGTTGCCTGTAAAAGGTTGTATTTTAAGGAGTCCGAAGAAACCGAGGAAACCGAAGAGTCCGAGGAACCCCTGCTTCGCGTATCCGCAGCCACTTCAGGAAAAGCAGATTTTCTGCTATACTGGTCAGATGGCCCCGAACCTCTGGAAGCTGGCGATTGAAAAGAAAGCCTCCGACCTGCACATCTTGTGCGGGCATCCGCCGATTTTGCGTATCGATGGCTCACTCGAAAAATTGGAGGGCACCCTACAGACTCCCGCTCAAGTGAAGGATTTGATGATGGAATTTTTGGATGAAGCCCAGTACAAGCGTTTCCTTGCCGAGCGAGATTTGGATTGCTCACACACCTTGGAAGATGGCTCGCGTTTTCGCATTAACTGCCACATGGTGGGTGGAACGCCAGCGTTCGTCGCACGTCTGATTCCGGGCAGAATCCCCACAGCCAAGGAGTTGTTGTTGCCCGACGTGGTCATGGATATCTGTCGTGATCAAGAAGGCCTGGTGCTGTTCACCGGACCCACCGGCAGCGGCAAGAGCACGTCCATGGCCGCCATTATCAACGAGATCAATGCCGAATTGCCGCTGAACATCATCACGCTGGAAGACCCGGTCGAGTTCCGCTTCGAATCCAAGAAAGCGATTGTCCGCCAGCGCGAACTCGGCAGCGACTTTCTCACGTTCCCAGATGGCTTGAAGCATGTGCTGCGCCAAGATCCGGACATCGTCATGGTCGGTGAAATGCGCGATTTGGACAGCATTGCGCTTGCCCTTACGCTGGCCGAAACCGGCCACTTGGTGCTGGCCACGCTCCACACGCCGAACACCGTGCAGACCATCGACCGCATTGTGGACGTGTTCCCGCCACACCAGCAGAACCAGGTGCGGTTGCAGCTTTCCATGTCGCTGAAGGCCGTCATTGCCCAGCGCCTGCTGCCCCGCAAGGGTGGCGGACGCATCGCCAACCGTGAAATTCTGGTGCGCACGCCGGCCGTGGCGAACATTATCCGCGAGCACCGTTTGTCCGAACTGGAAAGCGTGATTCAGACCGGTGGCGGCGAAGGCATGGTCACGTTTGAAAAAGACCTGAAGCGCATGGTGAAGGAGGGTTTGGTGGAGCTGGAGGACTAATTACCGCAGAAGCTGCTGCGCTTTTTCGAGTGCCGCATCGGTTCCCGCCGGACTGACAGGCAACGTGATTTCAGTCACGCGCTCCACGTACTCGGCATCGAAATAGATGCGTACGTCCGAGCCGGGCATGAGCAGAGCATCTTGCGGCGGCGTAAAGACGCGCAGGCCTGTAGTACCCTGAATCAGAAAGTCCGACAACGTTGTGCGTGCGTCGTCATCCGTCGTACGAATGACCGTCACGCGATTGCGCGTGTTGGTCTTCAGCCCGGCCACGACCAGCGATACCGCGTACGGCCCATTCTTGCTCACCAGGACGACGATGGGCGTATCCATGGGCAGTACAGGCTTGCCGATGCTTGCGACCGCTGTGAACGCACCGGAGGTCTGCAGCTTGGCGATGGTCGTGCCTTCGGGCAGCAACATGCCCAGGAACGTTTGCACCTGCGTTTGTTCACCGCCCGGATTGCCGCGCAGATCCACAATGACACCGTGCGGATTGCGCGCTTTGGCTTGGCTTACAAGGAACTCACGCGTGCGCTGCACGGCGTCTTTGGAGAAATAGCGGATGCTGACGTAGGCCAGGCGGCCTTGCATCTCGGCTGCCGAATCTTCGATGACTTGGTTCGTGCGCACGATGGTGAGCGTCTGCGGGGCTGCGTTACGCCGGCCGATCTCTACGTCCACGCTGGTGCCGGCGATGCCGTTGAGCATGTTCGTTACGTCGGTCGCCGACAGATTGTTCTTCACGGGCTGACCGCCGATAGCGGTGATCTCGTCGCCGATTTCGAACCCAGCCACATCGGCGGGGGAGTCCAGGCGGATGCGGCTGACCGCGGTGATACGGCCGTTGTTGCGCAGCGTGAGTCCGACCGAGACGTAGTTGCTGGGCGGTTTGCCGCGCTTGGTGCGTATGGTGGTGGCGCCGGTGAGTGCAATGGGTTGCGCCAACGAATAGCCACTGAGTTTCTCGTTGCGCTGTTGAATGCGGAGACAGGTACGCATTTCGTACACACGGTCCGTGCGATCGCAGGGGGAGAGGGCGTGGCTAACGGGTGCGTACAGCAAGAGTGCCGCGGCGATCGCGGCAGACGTGCTGAGAAGTTTGCAGGGTTT
>CAYUVW010000051.1:0-4628 GCA_964448405.1 uncultured Candidatus Peribacteria bacterium
GCACCAGCATCAACTCGGTTATTTGATCGGCTCCTTCGCCGAACATCTGCGCGTGGCGATGGTGTCCGAGTGCGGCTGAAATTTTGGACGCGGCGCGGAGCCCTGCGCAAATGGTGGCGGTGGTGTACGAGAAAATGCCGCGGTGCTCTTCCCACAAATCGTAACTCGGCAGCGGTAAGCCGGTCTCGGGCTCGCGGTACTTCAGCAGGAATCCGGCCGCCCGTTTGACGAGCGAGTGGTACATGCCGTGCAGGAATTCGAAGTCCTGGCAGGCCTCGAAATGTTTCCAGAGCGCGACCAGCGGCAACGCGGTTTCGTCCAACTGAATAGGGAGCAACGCCTTGCCGTTTTTGTACCACGGATGCCACGAGGAACCGGCCGAACCGTCCGGATTGTATTTATGGAGGAAGTAGCCGTCTTCGGTCTGAATATGCTCGCAGAACTTCAGGAAGCGGTACACCGCCTCGTGTTCACCGGCACCGGTCAGCGCAAGGCTGACGAACGAGCCGTCGCGAGGCCAGACGTAGGTGTAGGTATCGCGGTTGAACTGCATGATGTCGCTGTCGTTGGCAGCCACAATGCCGCCGCCGTTGTCGATTTGCGTACGGATGGTAAGCAAGCTGCGCCAGTAGAGATCGCGCAGATCTTCCGGCACGTCCGCACCGGGATCGGTGTTCGAGTGCACCCAACCGCGCCAGTAGTTGCGGGCCGAAACCTTCACTTGTTCGGGGGTCTCCTCCAAAATGAAATGCTGCAGCTCGTGCACGTCGGCAATGCGCTTTCCGGCGCAGATCCACTGGTACACGACCGTGTCGCGGTTGCCGGACACCAGGCAGTCGATTTCGATGGTGGAATCCACCGAGCCCTGCTCGATTGCGCCGCGGCTCAGCACGCCGTCTTCGGCGTCGCGCCACGTGCCTTCCAGTCCGCGGTAGTTGGATTTGCCGACCGCAAACGAACTGATGCCGCAATGATCAATGTGTGACTCGACGCCCGACAGCGGATGAAACTCACCACCCGTGTTCACCGGAGCGCAGGTGACCGGGTCCGTTGTCGTACCGCCGACCAAGAAATAGCGCTTTTCGCGGAAATGGATGACGCTCTTGGTATGCGGCTCGTAGAAGGCGGTGTCCTTCTGTTTGTCGCCATAGATATAGAAGTCATGATGAAAGAAGCACTGTACTTTGCGTTGCTCGCCATCGGTCGTGCGCAGTTTAAAGGAGCGAATAAGGCAGTCCTTGGTCGGATCCACCACGTCTTCGGACACGATTTCCAGCGCCAGCCTGTCGTTGCGCATGCGCGACGAACTGACCAACGTGGACTCCATGTATCCCGGCTCCATAAGCCAGCTGCCGTCATTCACCCACGAGAAACCTTTTCCTTCGGCCAGGAAACCCAAGCGGTGGAACTTGCCGTAGGCGGTGTGGTCCTCCTCTCCCACGTGGGGGTAGTAGAAGTCGCGCAACTGCAGGTACTCGTCGAAGGTGGCGAGCATGGAGCCGTTGCCGAGAACGATGGAGCGGGGCATGGGTTAGCGGGAAGAGCGGCGGGTAACGGACTTGCGGCGCTTCGGAGCCGCTGTGCGCTTCTTGGGCTTGGACTTGGTTTTCGTTTTGGATTTGGCCTTGGATTTGGCTGCATGGGCCATGGCCTTGGGTGCGGCGGACGTGACGGCAATGACGGTCATGCCCTGCGACGAAGCGAGTGTGACACGCATGTCTTCCAGTGCGTGGCTGTAGCGGCGGTAGGCTTCGTACGGCGATTCGTAGGGACTGAAGTACTTGTGCACGTCGCCGTCGCTCCAGTACTTGGTGCACAGGTAGTAGAAATGGTCGGAGGTTTGCAGCTTGCGCCAGATTTCGGTGAGCGCAGGATCTTTGCGACTCTTGACCGCCTGCTCCATGGCGTAGATTCCGCTAAAGGCGGCCTCCTGCAGCGGATTGCCGCGCCAAGCGGACAGGTCGCGCTCCATGTCGGCCCACGAGACGTGAGCGTGTGCATCCAGCGTTTCGCACGGGCGGTTGCCCCATGCACGCAGCGTCTCGGTGGGCGTGAGCGCTTGCATACCGCGGCCGTGGAGTCCGCGCGGGAAAGCCTCCAAGAACTGGAAGATGCCGGTGTCGGCCCACTGGTGTTCGCCGAAGGTCTCGTAGTCCATGAACAAGTTCACGCTGTGTCCATCGGCGAAGGCTGCCCAGTCCAGGAAGGTGTCGGACTTCAGCGGCCAGCTCTTCCAGCTTTTGTTGGAGAAGCGGAACGCCACGTCGTCGGACAGGCGGTAGTTTTTGAGCAAGATGCGAATGGTGTCGGCGGTCTTGGCATGCACGGCGTGGCTGCGCACAATCTTGGCGGTTTCGGCCGGAAGCGTGAACACAGGCGGTTGGTACGGCACGTTCGGGTTACGACCGTGCAAGACGTGATCTGCTCCTTCGGCCAAGATTCCTTGGAATCCAAGCAGACGTGCGATTTCGGCGATTTCGTTGCAGTACACCAGCTCGGTATTGCGGAAGATGGTCGGACGTACGCCGAACAATTCCTGCACGGTGTCTGCGTGCTTCTTCACCTGTTCGCAGAACTCGCCGATGGACGTAAGACTACTGAGCGAGTGGTAGTACGTCTCGGCCAGGAATTCCACGCGGCCAGTTTTCGCCAAGCGCTGGAACGACTCCAGCACGTCTTGTCCGTACTCGCGGCACTGGTCCAGGAACACGCCGGACAACGAGTAGGCCACGGTGAAACCGGGATGCTCGCGGACCATGCGTTCGAGCAAGGCATTGGTCGGCAAGTAACACTTCTCGGCGACTTTACGGAAGATGCGGCGGTTGGTTTCGTCATCGAAGTAGCTGCCGTGCATGGCGCCGATATCGGTGACGCGCAGGTCCTTCAAGCGGTACGGCTGGTGGACCTGGAAGTAGAAACAAAGATTTGGAGGCGTCTTGGCAGACATGGCTAAGGGGAGAGATTAACTGCGAATAATTTTTTTATACAGTGACATGATTTTATTGGCCTGTCGCTTCCAGGTGAGGTTGCTGAGAATGTGCGGCGTTTCGGAGCGCATGGCAACGGTCATGGGGTGTTCGCGCAACACGGTGACAATGCAATCGGCCATACGGTCGATGTCCCAGAAATCGGTGAGCAACGCGTTGCGAACAACCTCGGCCGCACCGGACTGGCGGCTGAGCACCACCGGGGCTCCGTGCGTGATTGCCTCCAGCGCCACCAAGCCGAACGGCTCGGAGACGGACGGCATAACGAAGCAGTTGGCCTTGGCGTACAACGCCTTGGCTTCGTTGCTGCTCACTTTGCCGGCAAAGATGATTTTTTCAGCCAAACCGAGTTCGCATGCTTGGTTGATAAGCTCCGGCAGCAGGTATCCGCTGCCTGCGACCACGAAGCGCACGTCGGGGCGCAGGTCGGCGACTTTGCGAGCGGCGCGCAAGAAGTGATGGGCGCCTTTCTGGACCGTAAGGCGACCAAGGAACAACACCAACGGATGCGGTCCGGCATCGATGTTGCGCACCGGTGCCGAACGCACGGCATCGAACGTGCCGTTGTGCAACACCGAGATCTTGTCGGCCGGAATGCCGTACTCACGCACCAGCAATTTGCGGGTGTAGTCGCTGACGGCAATGACATGGTCTGCCTTGAGCAGACCGCTGCGCTCACGGTCGTAAATCCAGTTGTTGGGCTGGAATTCGGTGCGGTCCAATTCGGTGGCGTGTACGTGGGCGAACAGCGGGCGACCGTGGTGACGGGCGGCGCGAACACCGGCTTCCAGCGTCATCCAGTCGTGGCTGTGCACCACGTCCGGTTGCACGTGCTCGGTCATGTCGACGGCCAGCGCGGTAAAGCGCTCCACTTCGGTTCCAAGGTCGTTGCCGTACAACTGCTGAATGCCGGCACCGGCTCGCAAACGAGCATCGATGACGGTAAGCCTGTCGGCATAGACGGCTTCGGAATCGTACGGCTGCAACAGCGTGGGAACACGAACGGTCATGCTGCCGAGTTGCTGCTCGTGTGGATACACGATGTCGATGCCGTCCTCCACCGCCTGGTCGTGCGGCAAGACCAATGTGACCTTGGCACCATGGTGCAACAGACCGCGAACAATCCCCTGGCACGCCACGCCGAGCCCGCCGCAATTTGCGGGCGGATATTCCCATCCGAACATCAGCGAGTGCAGTGACATTTTTTTGTGTTTCTGTTGGGGCTGATAAATCTCTTTATTGTAGCAGAAAAAAGCCATTTTTGCCAGACCAGATCCGACCCGGAATTACAGGCTTTCCAAAAGGCTTACCAAGGCTGCCGCAACACCGCCGTTCGCCACCACAGTGCCGCAACGTCGACAATGGACGTGAGCGCAAGCTTCACGCGGCCACCCTGCGCCACCCCCGATATGCGGGGCCGGATATCCACCGGTACAAACACGACTTTTTTGCCATGACGGATGGCCCGAATAATGCGCTCCGGGTCGCGGAACACGCCATGCGACATCGGCCGCAGTGTCTGCAACAGCTCACGACGAATGCACTTGGCACCGCCCGGATCGCGCAGATCCACGCCGAACAACAGCCGCGGCAACCAACGGTAACCGGACGACAACAGGTGCCGCCACGGTCCGTAGAATT
>CAYUVW010000052.1:0-4587 GCA_964448405.1 uncultured Candidatus Peribacteria bacterium
GCCAGAAACTCACCGTCTCCGGCGGCAGCATCCTCAACGTGGCCGGTGGCAACGTGCGCACCCTGTCCGGCGTGAACATTGGTGCGCAGGTCAATGATGTCGCCATCGCCGGCAAATATGCCTACGTCGCAAGCTCCAACAGCCCGAACTTCCGCATTGTCGATATTTCCAATCCGCTCAACCCGCGGACCATTTCCTCCATCAACTTCGGCTACGATGCCAAGGCGGTTGCAGTAGCGGGGAAGTACGTATATTTGGGCACGACCACTACGACGAACGAAGGCCTGCGTGTCATTGACGTCAGCAACCCGTTTGCGCCGCTGCAGGTCGCGAAATTGGACGTTGGCGATAACCTTGCGGTGCAGGCCATTACCATCGTTGGAAACTACGCATACATCGGCAAGGAACAGTCTATCTTTACCACCAATGACTTTGTCATCGCCGATATTTCCAATCCGCTCAGCCCCAAGGCTATCGGCTCCATGGATGTCGGTACGAGCATTGGAGTGTATGCAGTCGCAGTCCAAGGCAAGTATGCGTACTTGGGCTTGGATGATGACGGCTTCAGCGCCAACGAACTTCGCGTCATCGATATCAGCAATCCGTCACGTCCGCTCGAGAAAGGGGGACTGAGCGTCGGTGCGGACATCAACAGCATTTTCGTCTCCGGCCGCTTGGCCTATGCCGGTCTAGCGTCTGTTTCCGGCAATGACTTCCGTATCTTCGACATCTCCAACCCAGCTTCCATTACGACTGTCGGAGGCCTGGATCTCTCCACCGACGTTCTCTCGGTCGATGTTGCAGGTAAGTACGCTTACTTGGGCCTTACGAGTGCCGCAGGCAACGATTTCAGAGTGGTTGATGTTTCGAACCCGGCTACACCGGCAACGGTTGGCGGAGCAGACCTTTCCACCTCCGGACGCAAGGTTGTGATTGCCGGCAAGTACGCATACGTCGGCTTCCCGGATACGTCCGGCAGCGATCTAGTGATTTACGATATCAACGGTATCGACGCTCCGTCGGCCAGCATCGGTTCGTTGGGCGTGGAAGTGCTCTACGTCGGTCGCAACGTTACCGTCGCCAACACCCTGAATGTTCTGAATTCCATTAACGTCGGTGTCGGCGGCATCAAGTCCGACGGCATGCTGTCCATCACGGTTGGCTCCGGAAGCTCCGTGAGCGGCATGACCGGCGCCATTATCGTGAACCGCGGTTTGTCTGGAGCAGTTCTTGCGCTCGACAGCTGGACTCGCAATGCTTCGTCCTCTGGCGGCAAAATCAATTTTGTACCGCATCTGCTGTTCGGATATCGCGGCAGCTACGACACCAACCTGTTCCGTTCCGGCACCGGCCAGCTCACCACCTCTGGTTCGTTCATTATCAACGACATGCGCAGCCAGCCCTTGCTCAAGCTGGAATCCGGCGTGAACTCCTCCGTCGAGAACGTCATGGAGGTCTATACCAAGTCCACCTCTGCCTTCACAGGACCGACTGAGCGCAACCTTGTGTGGCGCATGGAAGGTGACGGAGAGGTCTTCGCCGACTCCGCGTACAACACCAGCGGCGCCGACTACGCCGAGTGGTTCCACTCTTCCGACAACGACATGAAGCCGGGCGAGGCCGTCTGTTTGGACCTAAGCAAAGAGCTTACCGTGAAGCGCTGCGAGCGCTCCGGAGACCCGAACGTCATGGGTATTATTTCCACCAAGCCCGCCTTCGTTGGTAACCGCTTCGGTGCGACCGAGAATCCGAATCCGAAGAACGCAGCTCTGGTCGGTCTTATCGGTCAACTGCCGGCCAAGGCCATTGTGGAAGACGGCCAGGCAATCGCCGTGGGCGATGCCATGGCTGCAGCCTCCAAGCCCGGATTCATCCGCAAAGCCAAGGCAGGTGAATCTACCGTTGGTGTGGCGCTTATCGCGCTGGCTTCCGGCGAGGGTGATATCGAGATCCTCATCACCCGCCGCAACCAATCCGACTTGGTGGAGAAGATTGAAAACGAAGTCACGCAGAGCATTGCCGAAATGCACATAGAGGACGACGTGCTGCAAATGGTGCAAACGGCTATGAACGGCGCCAACATCAATGCCACCGTCGCCTCTGCAGTCCAGGCCCAGGTCCAGAGCCTGAACCTTGCCGCCGAGATCAACGCCATTCTCAACCAGCGTCTGGCCGACGGAACGTTGGAATTAGGTTCAAGCGGCTCGTTGCAGAGCGATATTCTTACAGCCATGCGCAGCAACAGTGGTGCGCTTGCGGTGGAAGATGCCGTTGCCGCGCGTCTTGGCGTTGTTCGCAGCGGCACTGCTGCGCTCGTTGTGAGCGGCGACCTGGCAGTTGGCGGAGGATTGCGCGTGAACAATAACCTTACGGTGAATGGCACACTCCATGCCGCCGCCATCAGCGGTCCCATTCAGGTGTTGGGTCTATTCACTCCGAGTGCCTCGTTCCGTCTTGGTGCCATTGGTTTCAGCGGATCAACTGTT
The DNA here is from genome assembly GCA_964448405.1 of uncultured Candidatus Peribacteria bacterium. GTDB lineage: Bacteria > Patescibacteriota > Gracilibacteria > Peribacterales > Peribacteraceae > DAORHV01. The sequence goes on from CAYUVW010000052.1 coordinate 2,487, forward strand.
GCCATCGGTGATATCGCCGTCCCTGGAACGCTCCAGGTTGTAGGCGATGTGACGGTCTCCGGTTTGACGACATTCCTTGGAAATGTGGATGTGAAAGGCGAGTTGATCGTCAACGATCGTCAGGCCGGATACGCAATCATTCCGGCCGGCATCAAGTCCGTCACGGTGCTGTTCTCCACGGGCTTTGTTGCTACTCCGGTTGTGACCGCATCGCCAGATCAACCCGTGCCGTTTGCCGTTTCCAGAGCCACTGCGACCGGTTTTGTTATCCGCATCGCATCCATTGCAAAGGAGGACATTGCCTTCTCTTGGTTGGCGCTCAGCACCTACTTGCCGACGTTGAGCCAAGGTCATAGCGCTGCCGGAACACTGATTCCGTTCCACGTGGATGCACAAGGACGACCGTATTCGGAAATCGACGCATTGTGGAACTCCTGCATTGCCGATCCGAACGCCTTCGATGCCTGCCGCGGTTATCACCAGGGATCGTTGTGGTTCGCCCACCCCGACATCGTGCAGGCGAACTTGGAAATCCTGACATTCACCTACGATGCAACCACCGTGCCGCCGACGCTTGCTCTGCCTGAGCGGTACACACCGGTGGTCGTGAATACCGAAATTATCGGCAGCTCGTCGTCTGTATCCAGCAGCGAATCTTCCAGCGAGAGCAGCGAGTCCTCCAGTTCCAGTCAAAGTAGTGAGTCGTCTTCGGAAGCTCTGTCGTCCTCGTCTAGTTCCGAGGCAGCAGTAGAGTCGTCCGAGGAGATTCCTCTGGAATCCAGCAGCAGCTCCGAAGCCTCGGAAAGCAGTGCCGCTTCTACACCAGATGAACCCCCACCATCCGATGGCGGCACGACGGGAGGGGAAGGGGAATAGCTGTAGTGAATAGTACAAACGGCGGATGGGCTCTCCCTCCGTCGTTTTTTTAAGAGAAAAGATATGTTTTCATTGTATGGGAGCCAAAAAACAGGAATTCGTATCCCAGTGCATAGTTTTGCCTGTTTGCAATGAAGCATGCTGGATGTGCAACAGCGCATATTTTTCTTGTCTGTAAGCCAAAATAATGATTGTAAGAGTAAGAAAATAGCTTATGGAAGCCATTATATATGTGTATCGACGATTAAATGGCTTCCAATAGAGCAAAGAAAATTGTATCGCTACAGTGAAATTTTGTATCGTTGGAGATCGTGTCGCTTTGACTGGAATCGCCTGGAAATGCCTTTGGGAAAGCCTAGGGGTTCTTTGCCTGAAAATGACATGCTTTTCATGGCATCTAAAAGCCTGAAATGGCAGTTTTCCACACCCCACCCAGGCTCTTACGCGTTGGCATGCTGTCGGGGGATGAACTTTCGTTCCACGAAATGCGTACTGCCGCCGATACAAAGCTGTAGCGATACATCTGGCGCTACAAGTCAAAACGTGCTAAGATACTAAGAAAATTTTTCACAAGACAAGGAACACACAAACTCAAACACACTCAATGCGACACCAAGACATGCTGTCGGCTGAACAGTTACGCGCGTTGCTTGTGCGTGCGCGTGCCGAGGGTGCCGATGCGCAAGTGTGCCGTCGGTTGGAGTGGATTCTGCATTTCGTCGAACACCGACAATCCATCACCGATACGTGCCGTCACTTCGGCATCAGCCGCAGTACGTTCCACCGCTGGATCGAACGCTTTGACCCCAACGACCTGTCGTCGCTCGAAGAGCGCTCGCCGGAGGTGGCTGTTGCACGTCAGGCCGATGTTCCTCACGAAGTCGTTGAGCGTATTCGTGCCTATCGCATGCAAGCGCCGCAGGTTGGCAAAGAACGCATTGCTGAGCTGTTGGCTGCCGAGCATGGCATTGCGCTTTCGGTTTCTACGGTCGGTCGCATCATCGAACGGGAGTGCATGTACTTCGGCGATACGCCGTTGCATTGGCGTAAGCGCATGGCACAGAACCAGCAGCGTCCCGTCTTCGCATCGCATGTTGCGCCAACCGAGCAGCCGATGATCGACTGTGCATTGCAGCCGGCAAAGGTTGCCGAGACTGCATGCGAGACCGACTGCCCCCTCTGCCGCTTAAAGTCCTTCAACTGGACCTCCTTCCGCTCGGCAGCC
>CAYUVW010000053.1:0-4064 GCA_964448405.1 uncultured Candidatus Peribacteria bacterium
CACGGTTTTGCCAACGAGAGCAATGTTACGGCATACGATAAAGCCGCAGCAGACGAGGCTTGGAATCGCACGCAGGAATTCCTGACGAAGCAGCTTTAGGCAGCCTTGCGTTCATCCTTCGTTTTTCCGTCGATTGATTCCTGCAATCCCAGGATATCGCCTGATTTGATTGCTTCGTCCAGCGCTTCTTCGCCAATGAGTCGCGCTGCCTGACGGTACGTTTCTGCATGGCGCAGGTACTCCGCAGTTTGCTTGCCGTCTTGATTATTCTCTTTGCTCACCTTGACCACGGCCTGACCTTCAATCAGGTCCGGGTGCAGCCGAAACGTCGTATTTCCCACCTTCACCGTTTCGCCGTTGAAAACTTTTGCCTGTTCTTTTCGGTGCCAGTCCTCGTGCTTGCAGACGTGTTTTCCATACAAGATGTCGTCGTACTGGACGTCTGGACTCAGCGCGACGTCGTCATCCAGCGTAATGCGATCTCGACCAGGTTCGTACATTCCTGCCGCACTTTTTGAGCGCAGGTCCATGACGATGTAGTTCTTGTCGACCATACCCATGATCACGCGTTGACGGCGGTACTCGTCGATTACCTGCCTCTGCGCAGCAGTAATTCTGCTTTTGTCGCCTTTGATTTGGTTGGATGCATCTTTGATCGACTTCTCCGTTTCGCCGACAATACCCTTCATTTCGGTCTCGACATCGGCGCTGATTGCACCGCGTTTTTTACGGGCTAAAAACTTCATTTTCAACACGCGCTGCACCGTTTGCTCAGGCGTTCGCTCAATATCGCGAAACGTGTCTTTCCCGGCATCGGCGTCCTCTGGTCCGCGCTCTTGCGCAAACGGGTCAACAGGTGCGCCGGTTTGTCCAGTGTTCGGGCTCATGGTTTGTGGTGTATTTGCTCTATTCTAACAGAAAAAGCCGTTATTGGGAATTCGTACTCCGGCTGCAAAAGCGTAGTCTCCTTGTCATGCGTACGGCAACCTTGCATCAATTGGTCATGTTCGGCGCGCCTCCCGAGCGCGTGTACGAAGCGCTCATGAACAGCGCGATGCATACTGAATTCACCGGCGCTCCCGCGGCCATACATCCTCATGTCGGCGGCGACTTCACCGCCCATGGCCCATCGATCAGCGGCACCAACGTGGCCTTGGAGCCTGGTCGCACAATAGTACAGCGTTGGCGCGTTGCCGGTTGGCCGACCGGACACTATTCCACCGTACATTATTCTTTCGAGCCGTCGGATCGCGGTACCCTGCTGCGTTTCATGCACCAAGACATTCCCTCCGATCTTGCAAAGGAAATCGACGTCGGCTGGGAAGAGCGCTACTGGAAACCGCTGAAGAAGTATTTGGTTGCGACTCAGCCCAAAACCAAGAGAAAAGCAGCTGCATCCAAGCCGAAGAAAGCCAAGGCCAAGGCCAAAAAGAAGCGTTGATTCGGTTTGTCGTGAGTCCGGTGAACGAATCCGATACAATCGGTCTGCCTTGGGGAGTCGCCAAGCGGTAAGGCAGCGGCCTTTGAAGCCGCCATTCGATGGTTCGAATCCATCCTCCCCAACCACAATGCGCATGTACACTGTGTGCATGCGTGAGGATTTACAAAAAGGCAGTGCAACGCGGACCGACATTCTACGCATTGCCAGGGAGCTTGAAATGGAGTTGGAGCACATGAAGTCGACGAGAAGTTGGCGTTACACGCAGTGGGTTCGTACTGCAGAGGCCTTTGTGCGTCGTGTTTTCCAGCGCAAGCGGCAAACGCAGATGCAACTACAGGCTCCCGCCAGAAAGCGTGCAGGTGCTGCAGGGTCGCGGTTGCAGACGGTTTCCGTTGTGATCCCCTGTCATAACTACGGGCACTTCCTCGCGCAGGCGCTGGAAAGTGTCTTGGCACAGACCGTTCAGCCCAATGACATTCTGGTCGTAGACGATGCCTCGGATGACGACACGTTGCTCGTGGCAAAAAGTTTTGCCGAGCGGGGCGTTCGCTGCATTCACGGCGAGTGGCGCAGCGTGGGCGCGGCGCGCAATGCCGGTTTGGATGCCACGCGGTCCGAGTTCATTGTGTTCCTGGATGCCGACGATGTGTTGCACCCAAACTACATTGAGCAATGTCTGGCGGCCGTTCAGGAGCAGAGCGACGTTGCTTTGGTGTACGGCAATATGCAGCTGTTTGGCGATCAAGATTTTCTCTTCGATCCGCCTGCCGTATTCGACCGTGCGTTGTTCGAGGCTGAAAATTTCATTCATGCATCGTCACTGGTGCGCCGTACAGCGCTTGTGGAGGCTGGAAAGTGCAGCCACGGCGTGCAACAGGACGGAGACTGGGTGACCTGGCGACGTATCTTGCAGCACGGTTGGAAGGCCGTAAAAGGCGAAGGATATTTGTTCTATAGATTCCATGCGGCGAGCATGACGCATGCACTGGAATCCACGCAGAGTTATGCCAAGCGAGCCGGTTTCTTCGAAGAGCCGCTACAGCTCTTTTTGTCGTTGTCGGGCCGGCGTTGGGCATGGCCGAAAACGGCCGCGTTTTTGCACAACCAGACGTTTCCGCATCACCTCGTGAAGCTTGTCATTCTCGATACATCGCAAGACGCGTCATTCGGCACCATGGTGCAAGAGTGGCTACGACAGAGTGATTACCCGGATCCAGTCTACAGAGCGCAAGCAGTCGGTCCGGCCGGTATTGCCGACAAGCCTCGCGATGCGCTGACGGGTCGTGATGTTGCCGACATCTGCGCGGACATTTACAACCGCTTCGCGCGCGAAGTCACAACATCGTTGGTGTGTTTCCTGGAGGATGACATTGTTCCCCCGAACGATGCGTACGTACGCCTTGTCTCGGCACTCACTCCAACAACACTGAGTGTGTCCGGCTTCTATCGGCATCGAAACGGTGAGCGAAAGCCCGTTGCATGGCAATGGGACGAAGCGACACACGATCCGGTGTTTGCTAAGCCGAGTGCCGGAGTAACGCAAGTCGGCGGCAACGGGTTTGGCTGTGTCGTCGTTCGCGGTGCCGTTGTACGTGATACACATTTTTCCGCCGGTCCGCCGCACGACAATTACGATCACAATTTCTATCGCCAGCACACCGACGCCGGCTGGCAGGCTTTCCTGGACTGGGGGTGCATCTGCGATCATCTCTCCTCTCCGCAATGAAATCCCCTTCCTCGCATCGGCCAAGAGTCCTGCTGCTCGCCGACGTCCGCTATTGGGCGTTCGATACCATTGCGCGCGCTGCGCAGAGGCATTTGACGGGACGCTTCGATTGCTCTGTGTTCTATCGCGATGAAAACCCGATCATCGACGAAAACGCGTACGACATCGTCCATGTGCTGTACGAGTCGGAACGTTATCATCGACAGTTTTTGCATGGTCGAGCGCGCGTTGTTCGCAGCGTGTACAGCCACCATTGGCAGCTGGATGAAGGGCTCGATGCATGGAAGTTCTACCAGACGTATCTCAGTGACGCGCACGCCATTACGGTTCCGAATCTCAAGCTACTGGAAACCCTGCGATGCCTGCCGCCACCCACATTCCTGTTTGCCGAGGGTGTCGATACGAATCTGTTCCGACCGCCCGCTCGACGCAGCGGACCGCTGGTTGTGGGCTGGGCCGGTGGAGACAAGCCGATTAAGCGTCTGGAATGGCTGAAGCAGGCTTGTGACGGCCTCTGTGAATTGCGCATTGCCGACGGCATGCTCAGCGACAAAGGCATGGTGGAGTTCTACGGCGGAATCGATGTCATCGCTTGTGCATCCAAAGCCGAGGGGTCGCCACGCCCGGTGCTGGAAGGCATGGCGTGTGGCTGTTTTCCGGTTTCGTTCGATGTCGGCATTGCCAGCGAGTTGATTCGTGACGGCGAGAATGGCCGCATTGTGCGCGATGTGTCCGTCGCAGGACTGCGCGAAGCGTTTGCTTGGTGTCGCGACAATGTCGATCTGATTCGTTCACGATGGAAGAACAATGCCGAAATCATCCGCTCCACTCGCAGCTGGAAAGGCGTCGTAGAGTATCTGGGAGATATCTACACGGGCGTTTTACATCGTGAGTAGC
>CAYUVW010000054.1:0-2991 GCA_964448405.1 uncultured Candidatus Peribacteria bacterium
CCGATGCACTTCGGCTTCGCCTTCCCGTACGACAACGACGTATTTACGCATAGTGGTTAGAGTCCTTTATAAGGCAGACAAGGACTGATGAGCAAGAATATAGAGCACGAAATCGACGGTGGAGACCAACGTGTGTGATGACGTCGAATGTGCCAAAACATTACGGAAACTACACGCAAGATGTGCAATACGGGGAAAGAATCGCCTGTGGAGTAGGCAGGCGAAGAACGGTTTGAGGTGTGCTACAGTGCGTACATGCCACATCGCAAGCACATCGCCCAGGACAAGTACGCCTCCGGAAAAGTCTTGGATATCGGTTACGCCGAGTTCCCGAACCACACCACCAAGAACCTGTACGGCATCGACATTGCCGATCGTCCGCCGACCGATTTGCCGAACTACGTGGAAACCAAGAAAGTCGATTTGAACGTAGAGCCCATTCCGTATCCGGACGGATTTTTCGATACCGTCATCGCCGGAGACGTCATTGAACACGTCGCGAATCCCATGTTCATGCTGTGCGAGTCCAACCGCGTGCTGAAGCCGGGCGGAGTGCTTATTGTCAGCACGCCGAACCCGTACTACTACTGGGAATTCATGCAGAACTGGTTGGTGAATTGGAAATGGATGAGCGCCAAACAAGAAGGGCATTTCACCACGTTCACGCGCATTAACATGCGCAACATTCTGGAGCGCACCGGCTTCACGTTGTTCAAAGAGCTCGGCAACTTCTTCACGCTCATTGTTCTGAAGTGGACGTTCCACTGGGTGCGGTTCCCGTTCCTCACCTACCAAATCACCTACGTTGCCAAGAAAACCGGCGTGCCGCAGCACTATGTGCTCAGCAAGCCTGCCGGCATGCCCATGCAGAAGATCGCCACCAACCTGGGCGTGACCAAGTAGCAATCCCCCTACAACAGGGTGCCAGCGTCACCGGCCTTGCGATTTTGTGTTTTTACGATGCGGTTCCAAGATGTCTTTCACGGATTTTTTGCATCCCTCGTTGAAGTCCTGAATGCAGTACTGGTTGAGATAGTAGAAGCTGTAGGTGATGTACAAGTTGTAGCACGTACTGTCTTGGCTGCAGCCCGGCTCGGCTATTGCTTTGGTGACGACGTCCACGCACTGCTGACTTTTCATGCAATCAGGATTTCCCTCTAGGAAGTAACTCAACAGATTGGAGCACATTTCGTTCGTGCAGACAGGAATGGCCGCCGGAGTCGCAGCGGTCGCCGAAGAGGATGAAGATGCTGGCTTAGGCGTGCGTGCCTGGCGGACGGCGGCGCGCTTGGAGGTTTGCGACGGTTTTGCAGCGCGAACAGCACGCTTCTTTGCCGGCTGCTGTTCTGGGTAGACCGCCTCGCCGCGAACGGATACCGGCACGCCGGCGAAGCGTTCCATGGCGAACAACGACAGCACCAGCACGATTGCCGTAATACCAATGGCAACGACCGACACGAAATCGGACGGCTGGTAGACGGCTGCAGCGTGTGCCTTCTTCGAATGTTTTCGCATGAATGTAGGTATGAATGTTTATAGTATTATACAATATTTTATCTATATAGTCCATAGAGTGATCGTGAGCGTGCGCGGCTGGTGCTATGCTGATCTCCATGCGTCGTACGGATATCGCGGTGTTGTGTGTACTCCTGGCATGGCCGCTCTCGGTGTCGGCAAGTGCCTTTTGGGATGTACCCGACGAGCATCGCTATGCCGATGCGGTCAACTACGTGTCGCATATGAATATCGTGCAGGGGTATCCGGACGGCTCCTTTCAGCCGGATATTTTGGTCAACCGCGCCGAATTCGTGAAAATCCTCATGCGGTATCAGTACGGTGCCGATGGCGTGCAGTTGTTGCAGTGCACCACGCAGTGGCCGTATACCGACGTTCCATCCGATGTCTGGTATATCCGGTACTTGTGCCGCGCCACCGATGACGGCGTGATTGACGGGTACGAAGACAGCACCTTCCGTCCCGACCACCCCATTAATTTTGCCGAGGCCGCCAAAATCATGAGCATTGTGGACGTGGCGACCGGCAAAGGCGGCAGCTTAGGTGCCGATGAAGAGGGAAAGCCTTGGTACAAGCGCTATATCGATCACCTGGCGTTGCGCCGCGCTGTGCCGCTTTCCATTCGTTCAGTCGATCAGCTCATTACGCGTGGCGAAATGGTGGAAATGCTCTACCGCTTCGACCTCACGCCCGACAGCACCATGCGCGATCTGGAAACACTGGGGCGCGTTTCGTGGCGTGAAATCGTCGACGAATGCGCCGACAAACCCATACCGGCCAGCGACGGCTCAATGCAGTACCCCATTCGTACCGAATTCAAGCACTTGGGATACCTGGGTGAATTGCTGACCGCGGAAGAATGCACCGAGAAGCGCTTGTCCGAAGTGTCGGGCGGCGGCAAAACGGCTCGTTCAGGACAGTTTCCGTCGCTGAAATTAACGACGCAGCCCACGCCCATTCTGCGCCGCTATTTAGAGCAAGCCGGCTTTCGCTGCCAGACCAATGCGGAGGCAGATGCCTGTCGCGAGTGGGGGAATTTCAACACCGTGAGTATCGGCACGCTGCTCGGACTGCGTCCGTACGCGCATGTGATTGCGTCGTTCTCGTGTCCGAATTGCACCGAGAAGCGGTAGCGCGGGTATACTGAGCGAACTATGCGATTGCACCGTTTCTTCCTGTCCATCGACCTCGGACGGTCCCCTGTGACTGTTGGTGACGCCGATGTTTGTCACCAAATGCACCGCGTGTTGCGTCTTGCAGCAGGCGACTCGGTGATTGTCGTGGACGGCAAGGGGAAGGAAGCGCAGGCGCGCATTGCCAAAATCGATGCGAAAACAGTGACCTTGGAATTCGACACGCCACGCCATGTTGCCGCCGAGCCTGAGCGTGAGGTCACGGTATTCTGTGCCGTCCTGAAGCGCGAAAACATGGAATGGGTCGTGCAAAAGGCCACTGAAGTCGGCGCCAAGCGGATTG
>CAYUVW010000055.1:0-2842 GCA_964448405.1 uncultured Candidatus Peribacteria bacterium
CGCCGCCCCACTCGGGCTGAGCCCAGAAGATTTCCAACACGAAACATGCGCCGATAGTGAACACCAGCACCAAGATGAATGCCTCCATTTTGCGCATGCCGAGCCTCTGAATGGCTAGCAGCAGGAACGTGTCGAATACGGTGATGAGTACGCCGTACTGCAGCGGGATGCCGAAGAGCAGATGTAAACCGATGACGGTACCGACCACTTCGGCCAAATCGCAGGCGGCAATGGCGATCTCGCACAGAATCCAGAGCATGAACGACACGAACTTGGAGTACCGCACGCGGCAGGCCTGTGCTAAATCCAGACCGGCGACGATGCCGAGTCGAGCGGAGAGCGTCTGCAATAAGAGCGCCATGATGTTGGACATGAGCAACACCCACAGCAGCTCGTACCCGAACGAGGATCCACCGGCGATGTCGGTGGCCCAGTTGCCAGGGTCCATGTAGCCCACGCTTACTAAATACGCAGGCCCGGCGAAGGCGAACATTTTGCGGAAAAAGCCGACCTTGGAGACGGATACACTGCCATGCACGTCTTCCAGCGAGCGGCTGCGTTCATGTTTGCCGGACGTATGCGTGGCCGAGGACATGCTGCGCGGAGTATAGGGCCAGGCGGTGCTTGCATGAAAACAAATCGCGTCAGGCGGCGGTCGTGTCGATGAGTTCACGCTCATCCTTCACCGCCCCCTGAAGAATGTCGATCAGTAAGCTCCTCTCCCTAGTCCCCAGCGAAGTACTGAGATCGTCGATGAACTTTCCCATTTTCAAATCGACCGTTTTGCCCGAATGCAGCTCAGCCACCAACATGTCATTCCGGCGCGGTGCACCCACCTGCGGCGTTGCGTAGGGCACCCGGTGCTTGCTGCGGATGCTGAGCTCGAATTTGTCCTCGGACTGCGGATCACGCGTGGTGTAATCCACGATGTTTTCCAGTAGGAATTTCACCGTTTGGCGCACGTCAGTGGCAACGCCTTCGGGACGCTCGACTTCCATGAAATCCGAAAGATACGGGATGCTCACCTTTCCGGCGCGGCTGAAATATTTATAGCCGCGGTGTTGCTTCACGAGCTGCGTTCCACCCAAGCCGACAGCCAGCATACGCAGCATACTCATGGGAAGTTGCTCGAGATTTTGCCACTGCGGATACGTTTCTTTGAGCAGCAAATGAATGGGCTCCAACGCTTTCGGCGCAGCATTGGTGACCGCCGTGACGCGGGATACGCCGAGGGTATAACCATCCTGGGGGCGGGTCGGGATGGCGCTCAGCAATTCGGGGTACGGCTTGTTATCCAGTCTGTCGATACCGGCGTTCATGTACATTTCAATCCATGCTTTTTCATCGCGCAGCTGCGAAAGCTTGGGCCAGACGGTGCCTATCAATCCGGCATAGGCATCCTTCGCCATCCGGATGGCGCCGAATTTCACGGCTTTGGTCAGCATGTTCTCTCTGTTTGCCGGATTCGAGACGAACGCCAATCCCTCCAGGCGGCGCTGGATTTCGCGTGTTTCGCGGCGGCCCATCATGTTCGTCAGCAACAGCGCGCGCTTGTCTAAGCGGAGATTGCGCAGGATCTTGATGTAACCGACACAGAGCTGGCCCAGGAAATCCAGGCTCACCGTGCCGTAGGACGTCGGGTCGTTCGCCAGGACGTTCTCCAGTCGGCCGAGCACCGGGCGGATGCCGAGCCGTTCGGCATTCTTCTTGAAGACGCGCCGCGCCTCCTTGTCGCCGCCTTCCACGCCTGTGATGTTGCCAGGTTCGAAACCCATATCCAGGTACATCTCGGCTTCGATGCAATCCTTGCCCGGCAACAGGAGCGCCTTCATACGCGAGCGCTCGTGGCGACTGGTATTGCCGACGATGAACTCACGCATGCGCAGGCGCCACAAGTTTTTGATCTCGTTGTTGAAGTTGAAATGCTCGCCGCCGCTGAGCACGGGCGACTCCTCGTTCTCGGAATGGTCTTCGTAGATGTCTGGGCCCAATTCTTCTTTGAGTACGGCGTCCAAATTCACACCCGCGTCCAGCTTGCCGTCAGTCGGCATTCCGCTTTTTACAACTTGGTTTGCGCGAATGGTCGTCCACGCGGTAATCGCTGCGATAGTCATAACGCTCACGCCAAACTCATCGGACATTTCCTTGCGACGGCGCTTGCGTTCGTCGTCTTCGACCGCTTCGGCCACGTACTCGCGTACGAAACCTTTTTGTTCTTCCGTGAGGGTCTTTTTCCCGAACATAGTTACTTGTTTTACTACATTTTATGTATTATGTCAAAGCAGGGCGCACTCATGCTAGCATCCGGTCATGCGACGCACTCCATTATTGCTGATGACCGCCGCGCTGCTCTGCGGCTGTGAGAAGCAAACGACGACACTGCCGCCACTACCGACGACCGAGTCTTCATCGTCTTCCGTCATGGCCGAGCGCCCACTGGAACAACTGCCGTCGGAACTCAGCATCCCCTACTTTTCGACCATGAAACTGAGTGGCACGGACTTCACGCTGGGCAAACCGGTGAGTGTGACCAAGTTGTATTCGCGCTACAACATTACTTATAGAAGCAACGGCCTCTTGATCACGGGAATCCTGAATCTTCCCAGTACGCCGGGGCCACACCCGCTGCTGGTCTTCAACCATGGCTACATCGACCCCAAGATCTACACGCAGGGGCGCGGGCTGAAACGTGAACAGGACTACATGGCCAATGCCGGTTTCGCCGTGCTGCACGTTGATTACCGCGGCCATGCCGGTTCGGACCCAAGCCCCATGACGGCCAAGGTGTACGACGGCAACTTGGAGTACGCAATGGACAGCGCCAATGCGCTTCAGGCAATCC
>CAYUVW010000056.1:0-2823 GCA_964448405.1 uncultured Candidatus Peribacteria bacterium
TACGAGAACTACTACAAGCGCGTCTCTGCATGGATGGACCGCAAAACCTTCAGGGTCGCGTTAAAAGCTTCAGGCTGTTGCTACGTGGTGCGTGGAAAAATCCTAGTCGACGAAGAAATGTTCCAGCGTTTTCAGGCGAAGATGAGGGAGGGATAGGGATGGTCCGTTTGCTCACACGCGCTGAGGCCGCCATTGAGCTTCGGTTGTCGCAGCGCTCTTTGCGACGCTTGAACATCCCAGTTGTTCGGATCGGGCGGAAGCCGCTCTATGATCCGAGAGACTTGGCCGCCTATGTGAACCGGCGCCAGCGTTTGGAGGCCATACGGGCTGAGATGTCGCCGCTGGCCCAGAAAATGCTGGACGCCATTGGTGATCGTGATGACGTGCCAAGCAATTCGCGCGTCTATTTCATCAGCGCAGGACACTACGTGAAGATAGGCGTTTCTAGGCGCGTCGAGGGACGCTTTGAAGCGATCCAGACAAGCACGCCATTCAAGATTGATCATATCGGAGACATCCGCGGCGACGTTCTGACAGAAAGAGCCATCCATCGAATTGCGCGAAGGCACCACTACCGCGGCGAATGGTTCTGCTTCACCCTTGATCTGTCCACAGCCATCACTGAGTTATGCGACGCCGAGAGGTCGCTATGACCGAGAAAATCATGTTCACGGTCTCTGAACTCGCCCAGCGCTGGGGCTTCAGCCGGGACACTATTTACCGCATGGTGCGCGATGGGCAGCTTCAAAAATGCGCATTCAAGCACATAAGAATACACAAGTCGGAGGTTGAACGATGGGACGCGCTTGGCGCCCGTACAATGTCGGACCGTACCATCTCGGAACGCTCTTCAATAAGCGGGTCGGCCAACCTGAAGCCGTCATCCGCTGGCGCGACGAAACCGGAGTCCCCAGAAGAAAGCTCCTTGGTGTCTTCTCTGAGGCAGAGGGCAGAGCGAAACTTGATCAATTCGTTAGTCTCCAGCGCACTATCAGCAAAGAACTAGAGAGCCCGACCGTCCAGAAGATTTGGGACGAGTACGTGGCCGACCGCGCCAAAGACGGCAAGAAGATGCGCCCGTTCCATGAAAGCTGGGGCGCACTCAAGAGCCGCTTTGCCACTATGCGGGTGAGCGACATCACCGACGACGTATGCCGCGACTACGGTGACATGCGCATGAAGGCTGGCCGCATCATCCGCAAAAAGGACGGAAGCGAGCGGCGCGTGCCAATCTCTGTCGGTACGGTCTGGACCGAACTTTTGCGATTGCGGTCATGCATCAACTGGGCGGCGACCCGCAACAGGCTCAACGGCCCAGCCCCTCACATCTGGATTCCGAAGAAGCCGCCACCGCGCAAGCATGTCTTGACCCCAGAAGAATTTGTGATGCTGCTTAACGCGTGCAGGGAGCCGCACACGCGATTGTTCTGCATGCTGGCCATCACCACCACGGCCAGGTCCGGGGCAATCCTCGAGCTTACGTGGGACCGGGTGGACTATGCAGAAAAGTCAATCGACTTTCGTATGCAGATGCAGCCATCCAACCCTCTGTCCAAGGAAGCGCAGAAGGCCCGTGTCAAGGCCCCGATGACGGAAGAGGTTGAGCAGCTTCTGATGGAGGCTCAGCGCAAGGCGCAATCGAACCATGTGATTGAATTCGACTTTAAGCCTGTGATGTGCATCCGCAAGTCTTTTAACGCCGCCGTCCGCCGTGCTGGCCTGCCTCGCCACATTACCCCACACGTCCTGCGGCACACGGCCATAACTTGGCTGGACGACGCTGGCGTGCCCGTGGAGGCGGTATCCAAGCTGGCCGGGCACTCCGACCCAAGTATCACACGCACCCACTACCGCAAGACGCTGCTGCGGGGGCTTCGTGGTGTAGCAGAAACCATTGAGGGCATGGTTGCAGATGCCAAGGATTTGCATCGGTTGCAGATTGATCATTTGCAATCTGGAGACGCAAAATGAACACCATTAAGTCACGGCAGACACCGGAAGCACCTAAATACGCAGGTCTCTCGCAGAAAAACATGATTAAAACGCCAGTAAAATCAATGGTGGGCGGTGAGAGGGTCGAACTCCCGACATCCTCGGTGTAAACGGGCCGGAGGGCAATAATTGTTGTTATATTTCAGTGCGTCTTGGGTGTTCTTGTGTTGCAAACAAAGGCAGAACTTGATGGTCGAAAAGGCTCCGGAGTCCTAGGACATCCTCGTAATGTGACGCTTGGTGGTGGCTATGCAAGTCAAGTGATGCCACGGCCCTACGCCTCAAGGTCACGCGCGAATCTGGACGGATCAGGATGCTTAAGAAATCGACGTGAGGCGCTTGTCGTGTCTATGATCGGCTATTACTTCGACGCGATCTTGTTAGAAGCTGCGTGGGTTTTTCTGCGCGGTTTCCCATGCGCGCCACGCCGTGAGCATGTCTGACGCAATACGTGCACCCTGAATTGGCGTTATGCGGAAGGCAAAGGTTCCGGCCTCACTAAAAACGTCAATGTCGATATACCACCTGCCGTCTTCTGCTTGATATGCGCCCGACACCGCGACTGCCCGCTGCTTGGTTGCAAGACGCATATGCCCCTCATTTATCTGGATTGCCCGTATATCTGCAGCCTGCTGGCTAAAGACCAAGCCGGCGGTGCCGTGTAGCGCAGCACATCCCACTCCACACCGCACGGCCGATCCACGCGGCGCCACTTGCGAAGCATCTTGCGGCCACGGAAACCCATGCGCTCTATTTTGTAATCCCGCCTATATGGTGCCGGTCTGTGCGGCATCGGCCACTGCATCATCACTCCATTGTCTCAAGCAGCAG
>CAYUVW010000057.1:0-2337 GCA_964448405.1 uncultured Candidatus Peribacteria bacterium
AGGTGGCAACGACCTCGGTCACGTATTGCAATGTACGCAGTGAATCACGAAGAATCCGCACTTTGGAGCTGCCAACACGCTTGTGATAGGCAATAGGAACGTATGTCACCATTTTGCCGGTCAACATGTAAATGAGCGTGATGGTCGTGGTGAAACTGAAACCTTGGCACAGGTGCGGAAAATACGGCGTCACCATGCCCTTCCGAAAAGAACGTAAACCGGAATTGATATCCGGGATGTTCCTGCCGGTGACGAATTGAACGAGTGCTTTGAGTGCGATACGGGCGGGCATCTTGAAAAACGTACCGCGATACTCTTTGCCGCTGCGCGCACCAACGGCCATATCGAAACCTTCCTCGATCTTGGCGACGAACTCCGGAATGCGCTCAATGGGATACGTCCCGTCGGCGTCGGTAATGACGATGATGTCGTTGCGGGCGACCTCGATGCCGTCCATCACGCTCTTGCCGTAGCCGGCATTGCCAGGGTGTCGCACGACGTTGGCGCCATGCTGACGGGCGATCTCAGCGGTCTTGTCGGTGGAGCCATCATCGACGACGATGACCTCCGGGTTGCCGGGCAAAGCACGAATGGAATCGATTACCGGAGCAATGGCCGCTTCTTCGTTGAATGCCGGGAGAATGACGGTGTACGGAGTCATGCGGAAGCGCGGAAGAAGCGTTGCAAGAGGCGATCGTAGCCGATTGCGGAAAATACTGCATAGCAAAATAGCACCGGCACGAGATATCGCGGCGTGGCGTCGGTGAGAACGAAGACCAACGTGTTGTAGGCGATAATGGTCATCCAGAGGATGTTTTCGCGCCGGAAGAACGCCGTCAAACCCACGGCAAAGCCCACGTAGAGCACCAAAGCGGTCAATGCGGCAAATACGTTGAACGCCGTGCTCCACCCGCCTCCGACGTACGGAAGATGCAGTTCCAGGACCTCATAGAACGAGAAATTCAAGTACGACGGCAA
Organism: uncultured Candidatus Peribacteria bacterium; assembly: GCA_964448405.1. Classification (GTDB taxonomy): domain Bacteria; phylum Patescibacteriota; class Gracilibacteria; order Peribacterales; family Peribacteraceae; genus DAORHV01. The sequence goes on from CAYUVW010000057.1 coordinate 979, forward strand.
ATAGGCTAGAATTTTGGCCTGTCCGGCCTTGGCCACCGCGGCGTTCGCCGTGTCGTCCACGCCCTGCGGCCAGCGCCGGTGCATAAGCCCGTTGAAGCTGCATGCGTCAGAACGGCCGGTCCAGTTGCGCGAAATGTATTCGGACCACAGGCACCGAAACGGCTCGAAACCGGTGACGCGCTCGGCTTGTTCGCCGCGCACGTACCACATCACCGCCGTGCGCTGGCTATTGATGACCCGGAACTGGCCGTCGTACGACGCGTTGCGGAGTCCCCATGCGCCGACGATCAGATAACCGGCAACCACCAGCACCGCGCCGTGTCGCAGCAGCGGCTTGTTCTTCCACAGCGTGAGCAGCAAGAGCGGCGGCAGGAAAATAAAGGTGTAGTACAGCAGGATCAATCCGCCGAGCAGTGCGCCCATGACAGCGGTCCGCCACCAGCGTAGTTCACGCCCGTTCCACAGCAGCAGTCCGCAGAACGTCATGAGCATGGAAAGCGCCATGCACTCGCGGTAGGCCGAAATGACGGAATGGAACACTGAGCCCGACGTACACAGCAACACGAAGCAGATGCCCGCCACACGCGCGTTCTGGCTGCGCGCCAGCTGGGTGCAGAAAAACCACGCCGACAGCCAGTAGAGAAGCGCCTGCACGCCCACCACCGCCAGGCCGTTTTGTGCGCCGAAGACGAAGTAGATGGCCGCCAGGAACGCGCTCATGCCCGGCTCGCGAAACACCAATGGATGAATGCCATCCAATGAATAGAAGCCGCCGCGCAGAATATGCAGGGCTGCTCCGCTGTACTCCGCCGCATCGCCCTGGAAGAAAATCTCCCACGGCACGTGAATCAGTAGCGGCAGCACAATGAACAACAGCGACAGGTACAAGACGGTGCCAGCAACGAACCAAGATCTGCGCATTGGCTTAAGTGTACTGGCGAAGCCAGGCATCGAGCCAGAGCAGAGACCAAATGTGATCGCTGTAATCAACGTCCGAATCGTGATACGTCTTCAGGAAGCGCTCCATGGCGGCGCGGTCGAGCATGTGGGCGTACAGCGGCGAATCGGCGGCCAGCAGCCGGTCGTGCACGAACTCTTGAAGATCCGTGCGGAACCAGCGATTGAGCGGCAGCCGGAAACCTGTCTTCTTTTTCTGGAGCGTTTCGGGCGGTACCAGATCTTTGAGTACCTGTCGGAAGATCCACTTGGTTTTACCCTGGCGCAATTTCAGCGAACTCGGGATACGCGCGGTGAATTCCAATACTTCATGATCCAGCAGCGGCGAGCGTGCCTCCAAGCCGGAAGCCATGGTGCCTAAATCCACCTTGGGCATCAGGTCATCGGCCAGGTAGGTATCGA
>CAYUVW010000058.1:0-2294 GCA_964448405.1 uncultured Candidatus Peribacteria bacterium
CGTTGTCGTCTGGCTGCTTCTTGTGCGTGAGGAATCAGCTCTTTGTAACGGCCAAAGGTTCTTCCGTACTACGGGCCCTGAGACGACGTGAGCGGGTAACGTGCCCCGACTGAGATTCTCAAGCCACCAAAGGGGTGGCGTGCGCTGCGCGCGGGGGTCTGCGGTCTGGCCGCCGCAGCGGCCGTGGGCGCTCAGCGCACACGCGCTTTTTGGTTCCTTTTTGTCGCTCGGACAAAAAGGGACGGAAGAATCGAAAGGAAATTCTTGGCAGCATCAGCCTCAACCAACCTGACAATCTTCTTGCATTCATGCGCGCTGTTCGTACAATTGCCCACTATGTTCTGCCCTTCCTTGCGAAGCGCGCTGCGTCGTCCGCACCCTCTCTCTGAGGTGGCGATGCGCTGAACAGAATCAGCACCAAGCACACCACCCGGAGAACCAAGCCGCCCGAGCAATCGGGCGTTGATCGTATTTTGCCTTTCCCCAAGCCATGAACACCACCGTCCCCACCACCGCTCAGGCCTACTTGAAACAATTCGAGGGCGAGACGTTCGTCATTAAAGTCGGCGGCAAGCCGCTCGATAATCCCGTGACGCTGCAGGGCATCATGCAGAGCATCGGCCAGTTCCGTGACCACGGCATCGCGTGCGTGTTCGTGCACGGCGGCGGCGTGCAGGTGGATGAAATCCTCGGCTCGTCGGCCAAGCATCCGGACACCCAGCTGCGCATTACCCCGGCATCGGCGATTGAAACCGTAGAACGGGCCCGGATGGAGTTGTCCGAACGCATCTGGACCCACTGCAACAACGCCGGCGTGCATGCCGAAATCCTGGACCCCGGCGTCACCACTGCCGAGAGAATCCTGCAACACGGCGAAACCGGACGCGTGCAATCTGTCTCCAAACGGATGATCGCGGCGGCATTGGCTCGCGGTAAAATGCCGATCATTCCATTCGGTGGACGCGATCACGGAGGCCGCTACGTCAACGCCAACGCCGACGAGAATGCGGCAGAAGCCGCCATTGAACTCGCGGCGCGGAAATTGATCCTGCTCACGAATACGGACGGCGTGGAGCTGCCGGGCAAAAAAGGGAACGGCGGTAAAAAGAAGATCAGCTTCATGGACAGCGACCGCCTTGCCACGCTGTTGCGCAAGCAAACTATCGGTGAAAGCGGCGATGCGCAGTTCGTGATTGGCGAAGGCATGTTCCCCAAGTTGCGTGCAGCGCAGAAGGCCATCGACAGCCGCAATGTGGGCGCAGTGCACATTCTGCGCGCCGACGGCTCGGCGCTGTTGGACGAAGTGCTCACACGCACCGGCAGCGGCACCATGATTGAGCGGTTCCAGAGCGTGCTGATCGACACCGCCACTGAAGAAGATGTGGAGAGTATTGAGGAACTGCTGCAAGAGGCACAGAAATTCACCACGCCCAAGGGAACTCCGTTCTTGAAAACCCGCACGCGACCGGAAATCTTGGCCGATCTGCACAGCACGTTGGTATTTGAGCATCAAGGCGTACCGGTGGGCACCATCTGTTACTCCAGGCTTCCATTCCACTGGAACACTGCGCTCATCCGCAGCTTCGCAGTGGCAGAGAACCACCAAAGCTCACAATACGGCCGCGTGCTGTTGGAAGAATGTCTCGCGCGCATCCGCGAAGCCGGCTTCAGCAGGGCGGTGAGTATTACCGCCGCCGATCAGCTGAAGCACCTCTACCGGCAGTATGGCGGCGTGCTGGACCAGGGCGAATTCGCCGACGTGCTGGCGCCGTCGCTCAAGCGCTACGACGAAACCGAGCGCGAACTGGTGCACTTGTACGCGTTCGATATGACCGGCGAGCAGAGGGACTAATCGATATGACCTGAGCGCATATCGAGTTGCTGCTCATCGAGAACATTGCCCGTACGGTCCATGCGTTTTACGTTCCACACCAGGTTCACGCGCACTTCGTAGTTGGTGTCGGATTCAATGCTGAGCCGCAGCGTCTCGCCTTTCTTGCATTGCACGGGCGACAACAACGGCAGGAAGATCTGCTGCCAGTGCGTTTCGGGTGCGTTGGGAGCCGTGGAAAGGTGCACGCCGGGAGCAAGCAACGCATCCCACCACAGTGCAAGTCCGTAGACCGTCATGGGCTTGGTGACCTTCCAATCCACGATTGCCGAACGCACGCTGTCGTTTGCCTTGGAGAAATCCACACTGTCCCACGTCTTGGTTCCGCGCGGCAGCAGGTCTGCAGGTTTGATGACCTGCACGTACATATTGTTGAGCGTCACTTCGCGCGCAGAGCCCAAAT
>CAYUVW010000059.1:0-2038 GCA_964448405.1 uncultured Candidatus Peribacteria bacterium
GCGCTGCTGGACGGCGCGGCACTGGAATACACCGACCCTGTTTACGAGCACGTGGTCACCGAAACGGTAGAAACCTGGAAGCCCGATGTGGTGTGGATGGAATACACCACGCACTGGCCGGTGCTGCGACTACTGAAGAAATACGGCATTCCGACCATTATGAAATCATCGCTCAACGAGCCGCAGAACTGCATGGATGAACACGGCGGCAGTCTGATCTCGCGCCTGAAGGCACTGCCGAAAATGCCGGGTGAACGCATTGCCGCAAAAGAGAGCGATTTACTCTTGGCAATCACGCCGGATGAAGAAAAATTCTACGCCGGCCTCGGCGCCAAACGCACCGGTGTGTTGCCGCTGCGCGGATTGTCGAAATGTTTTGTCGATAAATTACATGTGCAGAAAGACGTGCTCGATGTGGTGTTCCTGAGCTCGAACTACAACATGGGACACAACCGAGACGCACTGGATTTCCTGCTCACGAAAATCATCCCGCTGGTGCGCAAGCAGCTGCCGGGCAAATTCCGGTTCCATCTGACGGGCAAGAAATTCCCCGAGCAGTACAAGCCGCTACTGGCCGACGACGTGCGAATGACCGGGTTCATTGAGGATTTACCTGCATTCCTGGCGACAATGGATATTGCGCTCTGTCCATGGATTTCGGGCACCGGCATGCAGCAAAAAGTCTTTGAACCGCTGTGCCGCGGACTGCCGCTACTCACCACCAAGACCGCCGGATATCCGTTCGTTCATGGACAGCATTTGTATCTGTGTCGTACGCCGGCAGGGTATGTGGAGGGTTTAAAGATGCTGATGAGCGTCGACCGCCGCAACGTGATGTCGTTCGCCGCGCGCGCAAAAGCCTGGACGTTGTTCGGTGGCGATGCGGTAAGAATGGTCGTGAAGAACGCCATTGAGAGTGTACGGCGGGCCTAGTCTGGTACTATCTGACTCATGAAGAACGTCTCCGTCGGAATCGTTGGCTTGGGTTATTGGGGTCCCAACTGGTTGCGCAACTTCGCCGCCATCGAGGGCAGTGAACTGCGCTGGGGCTGCGATTTGTCCAAAGACCGCGTGGCCAAGTTCGGTCGCCAGTATCCGGCCACGCAATTCACGCAGAAGTACGAAGACCTGTTGGCCGACAAAACGCTGGATGCCATCGTGATCGCCACACCCACGTCGTCGCACTTTCCGCTGGCCAAAGCCGCTCTGGAAGCCGGCAAGCACGTGCTGGTGGAAAAGCCGATGACCGGCACCGTCGCCGAAGCCGAAAAACTGGTGGAGCTGGCCAAGAAGAAAAAACTGCACCTGCTCGTCGATCACACGTTCGCCTACACGTCGGCCGTGCGCAAAATCGCCGACATCGTCCAGGCCAAGAAGCTGGGCGACCTGTTGTACTTCGACTCCACGCGCATCAACCTGGGCATCATTCAGAAAGACTGCAACGTCCTGTGGGACCTGGCTATCCACGACCTGACGATTTTGGCTTCGGTGGCCGATCTTTCGACCGTGACCGAGGTCTACGCCACCGGCAGCGCGCACTATGGCAAACACATTGAAGACGGACATTTGCACCTGAAATTCAACAATGGATTTGCAGCACACATCCACGCCAGCTGGCTCTCGCCGCTCAAGGTTCGCAAGACGTTCGTAGCCGGCCGCAAAGCGATGATCGTGTACGACGACACCGAGCCGAGTGAGAAGCTGCGTCTGTACGACAAGGGTGTGGAGCGCGACGACACCAAACCCGATCCGTTCTTCCCGAAGTACCGCAGCGGCGACGTGCTCATTCCGGCCCTGCCGATGACCGAAGCACTGGGAACCGAAGCCTCGCACTTCCTGGCTTGCATCCGCGGTACCGAAAAGCCGCTGGTGACCGGCGTGGATGGTCTGAACATGGTGAAGATTCTGTCGTTGGCGGATGAGTCGTTGGCGAAGGGTAAGGCAATCAAGGTGTAGAAGTTTCTTCTTTCCACTTTTTTTAGAAAAAAGTGGAGAAAAAATCGGCCGCTGGTGAAAGAATTCTGCGGTTCCTGCTCGC